>JAADGF010000092.1 GCA_013152545.1 Gammaproteobacteria bacterium | reverse complement strand
GATAAAATAATTTGAATAAAATAAATAGTTGTATTATACCCCTATAAAATATCTAATAATTTGGCCAGTCTAGCCAGCGTTTTTCGACGAAAATAATATAGTTGCTGGCGGTCAGTTTTGTTCGCAGGTACATTTTCATTCAATTGAATATTGAGTTTCTCCAATGCGCTGAGAACATCATTGGCGTCTTGCTCTTCAATAACCATTGCTTCAAGAATATATTGCTCAACGGGCGTTAATTGTTGCCAGGCATCTTTTAATCTCAGGTTATCTTCCAATTGCTCTGGCGCAAGGTCAGTCCAGGCAATATCATTTTGGGATTCACGCTCTTCCTGGTCGGTACTACTTTTAGTCAAAGAAACAGTACTGGGTGGATCGAGTAAGTGCAATCGATTTCGTTGTGTCAGTTCAATGATAATACGTTGTGCAATAGCATCAACATCATTTTCGCAGATCGCCAGTTTTTGTGCAATCAGAGGCACGTTGTTGCCGCTTCGCAAGGCAAAAAATATCTTTGCGGCGTTCGGATTCATGTCTTGAATGTAAGTGGGTACATGAATCTTTCGTCCGAATCGCCAGTCTTTCCAGCGTTCATAAAAGGGAAGTGAATTGGCAATCTGGAAAACGTACTTGCCTAGATGAGCGTTGTTTCTTCCGTCAAATTTTCGCAGTCGTTTTGGGTTAGTCAGGTCGTTTAACATCCACCCATAACTGGCATTACCCCATTCACACAAAATTGCATCTTTGCTGGGAGTTCCCCACGCGTTTGCTAGGGTACATGAGTAGAGGTAACGATTTTCATTGCAGAAACGTTTGCAAAAGCGCTCAGTTTGATAGGTGATAATCGGGTCCACTATCTTATTAACTTTCGTGCGTGCAGATTTGTCACCACTAGCCGCTTCGACTGCAAGTTCAACACCACCAGTTATATCGTTATCATTGAAATCGGGGTTCATACAGGTACTATTGCTTCATTATTTTTATAATATCGACAAATATCTCCCCAATCTTTAAATAGCCAGCTTAGGTGGCATCTATACCCGTGGCGATTGAGATTTAGGTGTAACTGCACGCCCTCTTTATTCCATGGCTGCGTTGAAATTCCTCGCACGCAATAGAGCAACTATTACTCGTCATTTCGCCTTGCCATGAAATAAATAGGACGCACATTTACACCTAAATCCCAAACGCCACGGGTATATTCTCGGATAGCCCTCTAGTGTATTTTATCACGCAGGATCGTATAAAAACCAGCCAGCTACTTTTCCACTTACTATATGTATTGCCAAGCCTATGGCATCATAGGCAAGATATTTGCCCGTTACCATTTGCATATGTCGTGACGGCATTCCAAATGTTTTGAGAGGCCTGTCTGACATGTCGCCGAAACGAATATTACCTACTGTTGATGTTTTTCCCGAATTTTGCCATGCACCGATTACCTTTTTGTCAGGGTTGGTAACAATTCTAGCGCCATTGTCAAATCGGTAAATATTGAGTTGTTCGCCTTCAAGCCATATTTCGTTTTTACTTATATTTTTAAATAGGGAATTAGCAATAGGGGCGGTATCGCCTAGTCGTAAGGACTGTATCACCGGATGATTTATTTGATCTTGTTTAGACAGCGAATGGGGCTGTATTTGATTGACGGCAAGTTGGAATAAAATACTATTCCCCTTTGTTTTTGAATGTTTCGCCAGCCTTTTCCATAAAGCAGCAGATTCTGATTTTAATTCCATTTTGTCCAATAGTGCGGAATAATTATAAAACGCAGAATAAATTAACAATTCCTTCTCTATAGTGGTAGTACTTGGTAAGCCCTTGTTAATTTGTTGCAACATCTTGTCAAACACAGCTTGTGCTTCGGTATTTTTACCCTCAGTGGCGCTGGTCATCGCAATCAGCAAATCTGCTGATGTATCGTGACCAAATTTTGGAATAAATTTGCCCTGTACTACGCCTCTCGCCATAAAAGTATTATTGTCGATAAGATAACTCATCGCTAGATATAAATACGTTTTGCGATGATTCGGCTCAAGTCGTATTGCCTTTTCAAAATAGTTAATCGCATTTTCTATATAATGGGAAATTTTCTTTTTCTGTTCCAGCATTAGCGTATCTTCCGCGCCTCGTTTAGCGGAGTTAGACTGTTCTTCCACAGGCGTTGCATGTGGTGTTGCGTCAAGCATCATTGGGTAGAAAAAATTAGGGCCGTCTATTGTGCCACTGATGATCAATAACCTTTTAATTTCCAGTGCTTGTGCCAGATAACTTAAACCAATACTGGTATGAACAGCGCGACTTGGATAGTCTCGCCCATAGGCTTGAAAGTAACGCCGAGCTTCAGGGTATTTCCCGGCTACAAAAAATTGTGTGCCTAATTCAAAAAGTGTGGCTTGTGTAGCAACATTTACAAGTTGAGCGCGAGTCCTTAAAGCACGAGATTTAGCGTTATTACAGGCGGATAAATTCTGGCTCGACTTATTGTTAGCGCATGACGCTTGCCAAATATTTTCTACCCATGCAGTAAAAAAATCCTTTTTGTCGATTATTTTGTAGGGGTCATAACCGACTGTTGACATAAGAATCAAGCCATCATTGTCCGCCTGTGCTTCTCTCCTTTCCAGGTCATTGATTGTTTTGCTATTTAATCCGCTGACTATTTTCCTTTTTATATCAGCAGTTAGTTCTGGAGTTTGAGTGCCTACCATCCTGAAAAATTTTTGATGCCAAAGATCATCTGCCCGTTGATGTGCAAGCTCATGTGCTAAGACGAAAGCGAGTAAATGGTTTGAGCGATCTTTGCCAAAGCTGTTGCATATTTCAATGGCTTGTTGACTTAAAAGAATATTTCCATCTGACAAAGAGGCCGCCCACGGGCCAGCCGTAGAGCGAACTACGTATAAATTCGGTTCAACACGTGAGTTGTCCCAGCCGCGTAACAGAGCAGAAAACACCTGGTGGGCATTTGCCACATGTGAATTATTTTGTGGGGAGATTGTAAAAGGTTTCCAATAAGTAATTGATTGAGTCGGGTCTTCAGGTGGTACTACGGTGATTCCATTGGCTCCATTTGCCGCACTCGAAGATGCTGTAAAACCAAAAGCCAGGCAGAGGAATAATAATGCTTGTGATGGTGTTTTTATCATATTACCCAAAAATATCAATGAGTTACCAACTTTTCTTTGAGTTATTAAATTAGATCAAAGTGTTAGATATATTGTGTATAGGTTAAGTAGACCCAAAATGCGCGTAAATTTGAAGAATAATTTAAAAATAACTCAATTATTTCTCTTGCTCAAATTTTTATTCAAATGACCTGGCGTTGCCCGTCTCTTACTTTACAGATTACATGGAAATCAATCGCCCCCTGATATTGGGCTAGCAATGAAAATTCATGGATCAGTCACTCGTAACATTGGATCAGTTGGAGACGATAATGAACAAATTTATGCAAACAATATTCACTCGAAAACTATTAATAAGTACATTAGCGTTATTAGGAATAGTATTTATAAACGCTTGTTCGGAAGACAGTAATAAAGGAGCAGACAATCTCTCACTTGACATGGATTTGCCTGCCAGTATGACAGGCGGTAAACAGCAAGTTGCAACAGGCATCAGTTTCGCGGATCGCCCTCTTGCAAAAACACCTGTCGGTGTACAACAGGATGTAGGCGAGCCTTGTTTTTTTAAGGGTGATGATGATGAGGATCCGTTTGAAAATGGTTATGATATGACAAAGTTTATGGTCTCTGCCGTGGCAGAATGGACGTGTGTTGCAGACCTGGTAATGAATGTCACAAATTTCATCGCTCACGATGGTTTAATCAAGGAAACTGACAACGATAAATCATCAAATAACTACGATCCGGAAGAGCCAACGCACTTCAGTATTAGCGATATATCAGAATCACAAGTGGGTGTTAATATTTATTACGGATTTACTCGAGATGTACCACCGACCTTTGCCGATAAACCGCAATTTTTTGTTTCCTGGACAGATGATAACAATGGCAATATTAATGGCCGCCTGGTTATTGATGCGCTCGCTATTAGTATTCCTGATCGTGATCCTGAAAACCCGATTACTATGCGCATGGACTTTAATCACTCTGTAACGAGTAAAGTCGCAAATATGTATCTCAATTTCGATAATGGCAACCAATGGGCTGATGGGCTACGTATTGAAGTCACCAAAGACCTAACGGCTAATCCATTAACAAAAGTGTTTGTCGCACGTGGTTTAATGGATATGAAGCGCCAGTTTATCGCAGTACCGGGTGTGATCGAATTGCCTGTTTTAAAATTGTATACCGTATCAGACCAACTGGGTGAAGGTGCTGCAATCGCAGACTTTAATGCTGTCGCCGTCCCGCTAGTATTAAATGCAATCACAGGTAATCACCTTGGTAACTATTTATTCGACAAAACAGATAAATATTTCTTTGATGCAGATCAGTCTGTGAATGAGCCATGGGATTACATAAATAAATCATTCACCACCGCAGCTTACCGTAGTGGCAGAACAACACCGGCAACAGGTGGCACCCTCAATCCTTTCGATCCTTCACTAGACTTAGTTATCTCAGAACTAGACTTGGATGCAGACTATTTTACAAATACCAAATGTGAAAATATTGATGATGACTGTGTGTTGCTTCTCGATGCTATATTTGCAGATGGTTTTGCCGGACAACAACCAAATCAAGGTGCTGATCCTCTGGATTGGCGTAGTGATGCGATAGCAAACCCTGTTTATTTGGA
>JAADGF010000111.1 GCA_013152545.1 Gammaproteobacteria bacterium | reverse complement strand
TGTTGGTCTTAGATACCACTAAGAATGTTATCTCTAACGGCATGCAGTTAATTGCTGGTCGAACAGCACAAGAATATAACAAACGAAAAAAAAAAGTAAGGTAGGGACACCGATAACTTAATAACTTAACGAAACTACTCGCTTCAAATATCACTGCTGTCCGGTTTAGAACTTTTTAAAACCACTAGGTTGGAGATTACAGGAGCATTGTAAGTACGATTTTGGAAAAATACAGGCCGCAGAGCTGCTCAAGCCTTCGGCCATCAAGCTCGTCATAACCACCATTGAGAAATCCCTGGTCATCAAAACCAGGGGCAGTTAAAAGAAAACGATCAAAAAGCATTGCAGGAAAGTGTCAAAGGAATTTTGGGGTAACGGCAAACTAATCAGCCAAAAGGCAAAACGCAAGACCTAGCCCCCTGTCCGGCTGTTTGTCGAAAACATGCAGCTAAAAAGAAAAATCAAGACTTAAAATTCAATCGACTCCTTCAAAGGCCTCTTTTTTTAACATCAAAATGGGCCGTTTAAGGGATAATTGATGGCCGTTTTCAACGCTTTTTTATTTTATTTCAATCATTTGCCTTGGTCAGACCCCAGACTTTTACCCAGACTTTTAGTACTAACTTGTATTGATTGCCACAAAGGTATCGCACATCTACTTCCTGATATGAAAGGTGTAGAGGGCTGGGAGTAGATTAATAATCTGTTTCCCCTGTCGTGTTGACTTCATTGCTATTAAAGTTACTATAAGCTTTTTTATCCAGAAGTGGTGCATCGCTATGAAAAATCTTTGGAACGACGAGCAGGCAGATGAATGCCATGATGATCTCGACTTGCGTGTTTATACTTCACGTTTGCTAGGCAGGGAGAAATCACTGGTGTTACACGGGGGCGGTAATACCTCCGTCAAGATAAAACAAAACAACCTGCTGGGTAACGAAGAAGACGTGCTTTACATCAAAGGCAGCGGTTGGGACCTGGAAACTATCGAAAAACCAGGCTTTTCACCGGTTTTGCTAGATCATTTAATTGCCTTGTCGAAATTGAAACAGCTGTCTGATCCGCAAATGGTCAATGCGTTGCGAACGCACATGACGGATGCGGCAGCCCCGACGCCTTCTGTTGAAACCATCTTGCATGCGCTACTGCCTTTCAAATTTGTCGATCACACCCATGCAAATGCAGTCGTGACGGTAACAAATACTGCTGGCGGTCTTCAGCGAATAAAGGAAATATATGCAAACAAGGTCATCGTCATACCCTATGTGATGCCCGGGTTTGATCTGGCACGTGTGTGTGCTGAGATATATGAGAAAGAATCCGGCGATGAAACCATTGGTATGGTGTTAATGAATCACGGTATCTTCTCTTTCGGCGATACTGCAAAAGAATCTTATGAACGCATGATTTATCTAGTGGGTCTTTGTGAAGATTATTTAAAGCAGCAACAAGCCTGGGAGCTGGAAACAGCCACTGTATTGCACGAAGAAAAAACATTGCATAACAAGCTGGCACAACTAAGAAAGCAGGTCTCACAGGCCGCCGGATTTTCTGTTGTGATCAATACTGAGTGTAATGCGAAAACATTGCGTTTTTCAAATAGAGATGATCTGGCTGTCATTTCACAACAAGGCCCAGCAACCCCTGATCATGTTATTCGAACCAAGCGCCTGCCCATGCTGGGGACAGACGTCGCATCGTATGTTGCAGAATACAAAAAATACTTTTCGCAGCACCTGGCCAATTCTAAAAACCAACTTGATATGTTGGATCCTGCGCCAAGAGTGATACTGGATGCTGAAATGGGGTTGTGTACTGTAGGGCGCAATGCAACAGGCGCAAGCATTGTGCGTGATATCTATATACATACAATGGACATCATTGAAAGGGCCACTGCATTAGGTGGATTCCAGGCATTACCGGCTGATGATATTTTTAGTGTGGAATATTGGGACCTGGAACAGGCAAAACTAGGGAAAAATGGAAATAAACCCATGTTTTCTGGCGAAGTCGCTATTGTGACAGGCGCCGCATCCGGAATAGGGAAAGCGTGTGTTGATTCACTATTGCGCCGTGGTGCGGCCGTGATAGGTCTTGATATAGACGCGACTGTTACCCAGTTGCATCAACGAGCGGATTACCTGGGTGTTGTGTGTGATGTAACGGATGAGAAAAGTATTGATAACGCCATTGAAGAGGGTGTGCGTCAATTTGGTGGTCTGGATATGGTAATTCTCAATGCCGGAGTTTTTCCTGCAAGCTGCCGCATTGATGAGATGAACAGTAATGAATGGCAGAAAACACTGGATATCAATCTTACTGCCAATCTTTTGCTGATGAAAAAGACATATACTTTTTTAAAACTTGCATATAATAAAGGGCGAGTAGTCATCGTGGGGTCGAAGAATGTGAGTGCACCCGGGCCTGGAGCGGGAGCCTATTCTGCGTCCAAAGCGGCCCTAAACCAATTGATGCGCGTTGCGGCGATGGAATGGGGGTCGGATGGAATTCGAATTAACACGGTCCATCCCAATGCCGTATTTGATACAGCGATCTGGACTGATGAAGTGCTTGAATCTCGAGCCAAATCTTACGGCCTGAGTGTCGGGGAATACAAGAAAAGAAATATCATGTCTGTTGAAATAACAAGCCACGATGTCGCTGAATTAGTGTCTGAAATGTGTGGCCCGGTGTTTGCAAAAATAACCGGTGCGCAGGTGCCGATTGATGGCGGTAATGAACGGGTCATATAGACTATTTATATTCAGACGCAAACTGGATGTTGGTGCGATTTCGCATTACCTTCAATAACCAACCGACTAGGCAATAAGCAATGAACAAGGAACGGGAATGCCCACTGATCACAAAACCCCTCGAGTATTCGTCTCCTCCACCGCAGAGGACCTCAAAGAATTCAGGGCAGCAGTAGCGAAAACACTGCTCAGCAATGACTGCTTCCCCGTCATGTTTGAATACTGGGAAGGTGCTGACAATCCACCACTGAAGGAATGCTTGGAACGGGTGGACAATTGCGACCTGGTGCTTGCGGTTGTTGCGAAACGACATGGTTGGACGCCTGCGGACCAAGAAACCGACGCAGGCAAAAGTATCACGCGCCTGGAGTGCGAACGCGCTTTCGAGCGGAAGATCCCTATCATTCCTTTTTTGGTTGATGATGAGGCCGATTGGCCAGTTGAACAAACTGAAAACTATCGCCTGACAGCGGCTGCCGATAAAGGCAACTATACAATTCTTACTGAACTTGGCCTTGAAATTAAGCGCAACCAGACCTCGCTCACTGACTTTAGACAATGGCTGTCTAATGAGCGTCAACGCTGTCTCTTCAGCACACCCGAAGGGCTGCAGCTTGAGATCACCGGGGCGCTAAACCGTTGGCGTCGCGAGCACCCCGAGTTCCAGCCACCCCCTGCAGTGGCAGGTTTCAATCGCACTGGCTATCGCGATTGGCTGTGCCGCCGTTGCGAGTCGGTGGAACTGCTGGGTCTGGACCAAAAAGATGCACACAACGTCCGGCTACAACAGGTGTATGTTCCGGCGATGGTGGTATGGGATGATCCGGATCCCGCTCTGCTCAAGGCGCACCAGATCGAGAGACCCAACGATCTGCACCACGAAACAACGGATAAAATCCGCATCAACCTGCCGCTGCTACACCGCCTTGCTTGCCACTCCCTTTACGTTCCCGGCGCACCCGGCGCCGGCAAATCCACATTTTGCCGCTGGCTGGCCCTGATTGCCGCAAGCGACACGGTGCCGCAACACCCAATCCCAGCGCCGGATGAATACTTGGAGGCCTCACCGTCCGAGTCCAAAAGACGTATCCCGGTGCTCTGCTATCTGCGCGACTTGAATGACCATAAAGAACTGCTAAGGGGCAGCAGCGGTAGCTGGACAAAAAAAGAGTTAGAAGACACCCTTGCTAAATGGTTGGATAAAACACAACCGGGTGGGCTGAACGGTACAGCCTGGCGGGACTTAATCAAGAATGGCGATTGCCTGATGATCCTCGACGGCGTGGATGAACTGCAAACCCTCTATAAGGAAGGTAAACAATCTCACCGGCCAAGATCAAATTTCCTTTCCGGGTTAGCGGACGCACTGCCTCACTGGCAGCGACAGAAGAACCGCATCTTGCTCACCAGCCGCCCTTACGGCGTGTCGTCGGCCGATCAGCAACGGCTGGGCCTTGAGATAGCCGAACTGCAACCACTGGATGAACCATTACAGCATACCTTCATTCGGCGTTGGTTTGCCGCCGTGGACCCGCCTCTTGCCAATGAGAAAAGTGAAGGACTGATACAACATCTGGCCGAGCGCGAAGACCTGCGCGAGCTACGCGCAAGCCCCATGCTGCTGACCGCCCTTTGCATCAAGTACGATGAAGGCAAGCGGCTGCCACACGATATCCATATTCTTTACCACAGCGTCATCAACCAGGTATTGCATGGCCGTTACCACGACACCGCAGATCAGCAGGCCGTCCGGCGACGGCTGGCGGTGGTGGCGCTCGGCATGCATACTGGCGATGCGATTGCACAAGCACGGTCGACGCCGAAAGCTGCAGTTGGCTACCCCGAACTGGAATCTATCCTTGCCGCTTATGCGGGCGAAGAACGCGCCAGCGAGGGGGGTGCCAACAACGCCGCCGAGAATCGCGAGGACCTGATCTCCCAATCCGGACTGTTGTTGCCGCGCGGTGAAGAACAGGCGGGCTTCTACCACCTGAGCTTTCAGGAGTATCTCGCCGCCGAACGGTTGCGGGTGCTGGAGACTGATCTAGCCACCTGCCTGCGCAAATATGCCGCGACCCCTGAGTGGCGACGCACACTCATGTTCCTGTTCTGCGCCTTGGCGGAGATACGTCCACAAGCGGCCTTGGATGCAGCGCAAGAGGTCTTGCTCCCGAGCCTCGACATCGATGCTATTCAACCGCGTCTCGATCCAGCCCTGTTGTTGTTCGATTGTCTCGAAATCGCCTATGCCCGCCACTGGACAATCGAGGAGTTCACCCAGCCGCTTTGGCGCCTGTGCACACAAAGCCTCAGCTCAAGCTTAACAGCCGAGATCCAAAATACTCTCTGGCTGGCGGCCGGCAAGCTCGGCATCGACCAGCGACCGGGCGTGGGCCTGGATGCCAGCGCGTTGCCTGATGTCGTTTGGTGCCCGGTGGCACCAGGTCGCGTGGCGCTGGAAAATGATGCTGGACAATTTGATGTTGCCGGGTTTGCCATCGCTAAGTACCCCGTCACCAACATTCAATTCCAGGCATTTATCGATGCCGCCGACGGCTATCAAAACTCAGACTGGTGGACCCCTGAACAGCCGGCGGCAGGCCGGGTCGACCCCAAAGCGCCCCGTTCCTCCCATTGGATCGAACCCAACGCACCACGTGAATCGGTCACTTGGTACGAGGCGGTAGCCTTTTGCCGCTGGCTGGATCATCAACGGCGCGTGCAAGGCACACTCGACCCAGACCGGCAGATACGTTTGCCCACAGAGTGGGAATGGCAGCAAGCAGCCACTGGGGGCAAACCCGACCGGATTTATCCGTGGGGGCCGGATTGGGAGCCGGGAAGACTCAACGCCGAAGGAAATATAAGCCGTACGACCGCAGCGGGCATTTATCTCACTGGGCAGTCACCCTGCGAGGCGCTGGATATGGCAGGTAACGTTTGGGAGTGGTGTCTAAATAAGTATGACCCGCCCGAAGTTTGCTCAGTAGGCGATAATGACTTGCGGGTGTTGCGCGGCGGCGCCTGGTTCGCCAATCAGGACGACTGCCGCGCCGCCGACCGCGGCAGGCGCTTCCCGGACAACCGTAACAGCAGCTTCGGTTTTCGGTTGTGTTTGTCGTCTCCCATCAAGGAATGCTGATCACTGTTTCACTGAACACTGATACGCTGTTTTTCTGTTCACTGGCCACCGCGTCAGCGGTGGTGCATGTGGGCGCGGAGCGCCCAAAATATTTTTACCGCCCTTATTGTTTTTTTTGCCTATCAAGGCCATGCTTTAAGAGCTGACTTAGGCCAGTGGGGTTACCCGAGACGTAATGCGGGTGTTGCGCGGCGGCGCCTGGATCAACAATCAGGACAACTGCCGCGCCGCCTACCGCAACAGGAACATCCCGAACAACCGTAACAACAACATCGGTTTTCGGTTGTGTTTGTCGTCTCACATCGTGCTTCGCCCCGTATGTTCCGGCTTGCCGGGACATATAGCCGGAATTGCCCGCTGACTACGGTTTACGGGCCGAGGCAGGGTTGGAGCGATGGCGCGGGATAACCCGGTCCGCACGGTGCTTGCCGTCGGGCAAAGACTGAAACCGGGGCGCCCCCGGGCCGCAAGGTACGCAACACCCGCCGTGCGCTGTCCACTCGCGTTGCGGCCTATCATCGGGGCAAGATCAGTTTTGCAGCGTTAGACGCTTCAATAACCGGCTGGATCAACCATGTGCGTTACGCTGATAGTTGGGGCCTGCGAAAAAGCATATTGAACGATCTCAAGATCGTACCGGCCCAACACGTTCGAGCTCGCGGCAGCCAGTGAACAGAAAAACAGCGTATCAGTGTTCAGTGGAACAGTAATCAGCATTCCTGATGGGAGACGACAAACACAACCGAAAACCGATGAGGCTGTCACGGTTGAGCGGGATGCCCCTGCCGCGGCAGGCGGCGCGGCAGCTGCCCCGATGGCTGAGCCAGGAACCGCCGCGCAACACCCGTTCTTCTGTTCCTCCGAGGGTAATATCCTCCGCCTTTTCATACTTATTTAGACACCACTCCCAAACGTTACCTGCCATATCCAGCGCCCCACAAGGGGCGACGCCGGCTGGAAACAAACCGCTTGCCGTGGTGCGCATCAAGCCACTGTCGACGCTGTTTAATTTGGTGGCGTCCCAATCACCCATCCAAGGGTACACTTGCTGGCGATCGCCGCCCGTCGCCGCCCATTGCCACTCCCATTCGGTGGGCAACCGGATCTGCTTGCCCGGCGCAATCTTTTCATACTGGTGAAATTGATGATCCAGCCAGCGGCAGTAAGCCACGGCTTCATCCCAAGTCACCAGCCCCACCGGGTAGTTATCGCCAGCACCTGTCGGGGGCCAACGCGGCTCGGGTCGGGTGAGGCCGTTCCACCAGGCATCGTCGTCGTAGCCGTCATCGGCCTCGAGAAAGGCCATGTATTGGCTACGGGTGACCAGTTGAACGGATAGCTGGAAAGGATGTTCAATCTTGAAGCGGCCAGCATCTCCTTCCAATTCAATCTCACCACCGGGCACGTCATCGCTCCAGAGAATGTGCGGCAGTCCCGTTTCCGGGTTGCGGCCCACGCCGGGGCGTGGATCGCCGATCACGGCCCAGCGCGCGCCAATCCAGTCACGGCGCTGATGGTCAGTACTGGGATCAGTGATTTCATGGCACAGACGTTCGGCCTCGGGCCGTAAGAAGCTCTTTTCTGGTTCTTTTTTCCAGGTGTCGAGGGGTTGACCGAGGTGCTGCAAGGATTGGTACAGCGCTGCCTGGCGCTCGTGCGACCAAAGGAGGTGCGGATCACTGCGCCCGCCCGCGTCCCATTGGTGGGCTTCGAAGCACATGCGGTCACGCAGTTGCAGGTCATGTTTGAATTCGGTGATCCATTCGGCCATCGCCTGCCAGGCATAGAATAAGGTTTCGTGCGCCACCTCGACGTACTTGTCCTCGGCGACCAGCAATCGTGCATGCGACCGGTCACCGACCAGGCATTTTATCAAATCGGCGCTGACGGGGTCGCGTTCCAGTTCAGCGCGAACCGCCCGGCGTCGTGTCGGCTTCTGATCGACACTCATGCTCACCAACTCCCGAAACAGATGCGGCAGGACATCTTTGGCGTTCTCAACCTCGGTGACCGCTTCCTTTGCCGCCGTCCCAATGGCGCCTTTGATGCCGCCAAAGGCCTGGTAAGCTTTTTTAGTGAAACAGCGTGCTTGATGGGGCAAATCCTCGTCGTTGGCAAGCCGTTCGCCAAACGGTTCATAGAGTTTTGCCAAGGCGAATTCAAGCAGTGGTACTAGGCCTTCGCGGCTTGCACCCTGTTTGGCGTCGGCAAGCAGGCAATCAAGCAATCCTTGCTCAAACCGAAACCCGGCGAGTCGGGCCGGGGCTTCAATCAGGGTACGGTAATGCTCGGGGCCGAGCGACCGGATCAGAAAATGACCATTGCCGTTGTTGAGCCAATTACTCAGTTTGGGATAGTCCTCGAAGCATTGGAAAAAATCGGATCGCACCGTGATCACTATCCGGGCGCGCGGATGCGCAAAGACCCCCTCCAGTAGCGCTGCAAACGGTTGCCGGTGCAATGGATCGATGGTGGTGAACAGTTCCTCAAACTGATCAACAACCAGCACCAATTCAGCCGAGTTGGGCAGGCCACGAAGCAGGGTGTTGATATGTTCTTCGATTGAGCTTGGGTCATTGTGCAAACTTTGCTTGAGCTCGCCCCTGTCTGATCCAGGGCCAAGGCACGGCTGCAAGACTGCGCTGAGCGGGGTAAAAGGGTTGCCGTCGGCATCCTCATCGGGCTTCATGAGCAGTACACGCATTGCGTCGACAGCAGGGAAGCGCCGACGCCACGCAGGAATCAGACCCGCCCGCACCAGTGACGACTTACCTGAACCGGAGGCGCCATACACGGCAAGAAAACGAGCACCTTCTTCCAGTTTGTTCACCAGTGCTTCGATATCGCTCTCGCGACCGGTGAATATTTGTGCCTCGCATTCGTCAAAGGCCCGTAAACCCGGATATGGGCTGCCTTCCCATAAGGTGGTATCAGAGTTGTCGACAAACTCGGTTGCCCACTGCCGAATCTTGGTCACCACACGTAACCATGCCTGATCACGTGCAGGCTGATCGTCACCTGGATTCTCGATGTATTTGTTCCAATCGGGTAAAGGGCTCAGTTCTCCCAAAGCAGTACGGGTCCAGTCACAGGCGCCCACCAGAACCGGGACTAGACGTACATTCTCAGAGCAGGCGCGCTCCAACAGGGGCCTGAGTTCTTTTTCGTCGATAAAATCGGAACCAAAGAAGCGCTTGCTGAGCAGAAACAGCCCCAGGTCGCAATCACCTAAAGCAGTCGTGATTTTCGCGTGCCAATTTTCGCCAATGCCGATCAGGCGATCTGTCCAGGGGGCAACCAAGCCTTCACGTTCCAGCGGTTTCAATCCTTCGAGCAGTTCATCGAGTTGCGCCTGGTCGTTATGTGAATAGCTGATGAACAATTTAAGGGGCATGGGCTGCGTCCGGCATTGGCAGTGAATTCGGCTGATGACTTTAGTTGTATCAGGGCATTTATGTCAAGCAGGGGGAGGTGCTCTAAGAGAGCATACCTTATGGACAGCTCTTTTTTTATACATTCAAACTACGATAACACTGCTGTGTAACAATGCCTTCTTATTCGCTGAAGCGCGACATTTTGTTGCTCAAATTGTTCTCTTGCTGATTTCATATTTTCTAATAGATTTCCCCCGGTTTCTTTTACTAACCCATTTAAATACTTTTGTCCCACATCACAGTCATTTGCAAGAGTGTTCCATTGTGTTTGCATGACACGCCCCGGATTTCGCTCACCGCCAACTGAAAATGCCAGATTAGAATCAATATATTTAATAGCCCGAGTACAAACTAAGTCATAAAATGGCGCTAATCTGACTTCACCTCTTGGATAATAGATAAAAGACAAATTTTTTGCATGTCCATCGGAATTCCCTGCGAGCACATTAAATATCTGCCATCGAAGTAAGTATTCTGCATCGACTGCCGGATCACTTGAGACATTTTGAACCAATCATGAAACACGTGAGAACACAAAAATAATTTTATAGTTATCAGTGCTGAAAATTGAGGCTGAGTAAGGCTACGTTGGTACTAGGTATATCTTCGCAACGGTAACGACACTAACCCTATTCTTTCATCATACTATTGATCATTTTAATTTTAACAAGCGCTTTAATTTTCCACGTGCAATAAACAATGGATCAAATAAGATGAGATGTACATTCATGAATAAAAAGCCAAGGAATGCGATAACTGACTTTTTTATATATCCTTGAACAGCTTTCTGAGGGTTGAGCCATTTAATGGCTGGAAAAATGAGTCCACCTATTGCAGCCAATACGACGAGAGTTACAGCACCGACTGTTATTGATAAATTATCTGTCACCAATGGTGTTTCCCAATTATCAATCACAAACCATATTCCAAAAACCACTAAAAAGATCGCACTGATTGTTGTGATAGCCTTCAGCCATGCGTGAAGATGCCATATCCTGAAGAAAAGAGCAGACCCAGCGGCCAGTTGCTTCCCTAAATCCTGGCGACGGGCATCCCTGACTGTTCTCCGGTTCTTTTAGTATACTTTCCAATTTTAAAAATTCCCACTCACCACGGGGAGCGTTTGCATTAAAATTACCCCAACTTCCTGGTTGCTTGTCATACTGATGTTGTACATTGAGTTCTTTGAAGTGACGTTCAGTCATTAAATAACCACTGAGCATGAGTGAATAGGCTTCTACGTCCGAGAAAGAATCCAGGTCAGTACGAAGGGCGGCTAGTTTATGTTGTATGTCTTTATCTATGCTATAAGATGTCATACTAGATTTGTTAGAAACCGGCATGGTCGGATCATCACAATTAATCCAATCAACTGGCATTGTCTCCAGTTCTTTTTTCATATGAATAAAAAACAAACCTTGTAATGACTGACTCTCGACTCGCGCACTGAGCTGCTGATATCCACTTTCACGAACCCGATCCATGAGTATGCTATTGGCGCGTAATGACACACCAATGATACCGTTGGATGGTTTTTTCATATCATCCATTTGTCCGGAGGCATCACTGCACAATACTAAGGTACAACCCTCTTCCAACAGTCCTTGCACCCCCTGGTTATCATGTACACCACCATCGACTAGTCGAACTGTGTGATCCGGGTAAAGATCATCCAGGGCTAATGGCTCAAATAATCCGGGTACGCAGGCCGAAGCAGCAACCGCATAACCGAGACGGTAGTTTTTATGGTCATTTTTAAATGCCTGATCGTACCATAAACGTCGATAACGCTGATTAACATCTATTTCCGGGCCAATGTTACCGGGAGGTTCACCCATCCAGCACGCGGTAAAATGCCAACTGTGTCCAGAGTTAAGGGACGTGGTATTGAGTAACAACACAGGTACCTTGGCACGTCGCCGCCAGTTATGATACTTAGGCTTAAATTTTTTTGAATCATGTTGTGGCGCTGGACCGACCAGTAATTCTGGTAATGTACGCGATCGATTGTGTTTGGGGGTTTCCCCTATATGGTTATAAAGTTCGCGCTCATAAAGTTCCCCTATTCGATGACTGCGAGAGTATTCCTTACTGTAGATCATTCGCAGATTCGCCCAAAAATTAGCGAGCGTACGTGTGCGTAAATTACACTGAACACCTGCTAGAAAACGTGGTATTAACCGCTCTTTTATAAGTCTGGTATACGTATCACGATCGAGTTGATTATCTGGTGTATTCTGAAGTAAATCCTGGATCTCGAGGTAATAATGGGCTCCGACAATACTTCCTCCAGAAACAGTGGATAATACCTCAACAGAACGCAGCACATCCATTTCCGCCAAACGCGCAAGCACACCGAGGTGATATAAAGATGCGCGGAATCCACCACCGGAAAGGGCCAAACCCACTTTTCCACGGTAACAAGATAATGCCGTTTCAGTCTCATCCCCGAGGAGTTTATGTAGAGCCTGCCAAGGAGCAGCCCACTCCACCATCTGCTGGCCTTCTATTGGTGGTAAATATCCTTGAAGTCGGGCAAGTGAAACGAACTGTTTAAATGTGGTTTGTAATTTCCACTCAGCTGCTTTGCGATCGTCTGCTTTGCATTCTGCAGCTTTTGTCAACCAATCCCCTGCCTCACGATGCTCATTCAAACCAAAATAGATTTCCGCCATGGTGACTAGATACCAGTATTTCTTGTTATATTCTGGATATTCACTCGCTACAGTGACAAGTATATCTCGCATTTGTTGCCGTAGTGTATCTGCTTTTTGTCTTAGCTCGATCACATCGGATGAATTTGTTGAAATTATACCACTTCTCGCAGCGACGATACCGGCGCGTGCGGCAAGCAAATCCAACACATACGCGGCATTAACACCGCCCCAACCCCCATCTACCTTAGGATCAAAATTCCAGGCAGCAAGATAAAACATCAGGGCTTGTTGCAAGTGCTCTAATAAACCACCGTATTCCCATTTTCGCTTATAAATCGCCCCACCTAATCCCAACGTTTCTGGAATTGTCGAGGACTTGATTCGACCATCTGCTACTGCCTTTTCCGAATCACGAAGACCGATTTTTTCAAGCAATGTAAGCGCTTCATCGAAACGCGTATGGGGAGGTAATTCTTCGTCTTTATATGTACAAAGTGCACATTGTTGTATGATCTTAATATTATCGGGAAATTTACTATCAGCATAGTTTAATAATTTACGAGCAACACCAAAATCCAAATCATCTTTGAGCTTCTCGACTAAAGAATGTAAGGCATCTCCTACCGGGAGCGTTTCTTCACCATTTATTATGCGTCTAATTTTTTTTCTGTTTTCACTCATGAGATTCCCTGTCCATTAATTGAAGCACAAGCAACTGTAGCCTCTTTTAACTCTGGCGTGAGCTAATTTTTTTTATCCAACTCCTTTTCGATTTCTTTGATCCAATCTATATTCTGATTTCGTTTTTCACGTGCATTACAGATTAACCGTAAATTGCGCGCCGTAGTTTCAGGCTCCCAGGACTCTCGCACATTAGCAAGCGCGTCTGCAAGCGCATCTGTCGCGGCTTGCTCATCGTTGGCCAGGACAGCTAATTCGACCAGGGTAGCATAATCCCAATAGTCTGGATGACCCTGCGCAATACGACGCTCAACTGCATAGGCAACGACTGATATTAACTTCTCTTTCCTGGGATCTGATGTATTGCCGATCTCCATTAAAGTGACAGCATTGATCCCAGGATAAGCATCGCGCCAATCTGCTTCAAAACCTTTCAAATAAGCATCGATTGCTTTGTTTAGATATCCTTGAGAAAGGATTTTCTCACCGGACTCAATAGCTGTTTCCCAGCGATCTTTGTAAACGCGACCAAGAATGCCATAGGTTTCACCGCTTGGTCCGCGTTTAGCAATTAAGTCTATCAAAATCTGTTCAGCCTCATCACCTCGGTTATCGCGATTAAGAGCCAATCCCAATTGCTCTTGTACCATCACAGTTGCAGCTAATGGTGGAGCCATTTTCTCCACCAGTTGAATCATGCCGTTCCAGTCTTTAACCGCACGATAGGATAAGAACAAGTCGATAACCACACCCGCCTCAACATCTTTGACAGGAGCCAGTGTGTGTTCAACATCCCGAATTGCATCCCTCCCCTTTTCTCGAGCCTCGACGAGTTGTCGTTTGATTTTTGATGAATAAGCGACACGGTCGCGAAAAACGTCAGTTTTGAGTCGTTGTATGTCCGGAAATCCGTCGACCATTTGAAAAACCGGACTATCTATTTTAGCGTCACGAGCGTCATGCAATCTGTCTGCAAGTATGCTTCGAGTGGTGTTAATGGTCATTGGTTCCCCATCAGAACCTAATGAGTAGGGTATCGCTCTAAGTGGGGCAACATCAAAGGGTAGTTGGCCACAACCTTCTGCGAACAACAGTACCGTACTGGCAGGACGTACAGCATGGCGTAAGCCAAGTTCATAAAATACGTTGGCATTTGCGGTGGAAAGGTCAGCGACAGCGTACTCACACAGTATGAGGCGCTCAAACATGGGTTTGTGTATGATACCGCCTGTAACTTCTTCGTCAGCACGTAGAGGTTCCAGACCCGCATCTTCAATAGCCGGTTTAATCAGATTCTCATAAACCGCATCAAAATTAATGACACCCCCGCCAGCTTTTGGTTTTTTGTTAAATGGCATGAGAACAAAACAGAGTGGTCGCTTCATGGCTTTTTAATGTCTGTCTGAATGGATCTTATCAAGCAATTACAGTATCCTTGATTCGTCGGTATCACATACTAACCTAAAACAATAGTGCACTAAATTACATCAACTACAACCAGCCAATACTACTGCGGATCATACCAATAATAGTAGTAATTCTCATCTTCAGTATAATTCAACCTAAAAAAATCAGTTAAACCTACTCGGCAACTGCTCCTGCTTGCACCCCTCGCCTACCTTGGATCTGTTTACAAAGAGCGGAACATAGAGGGGACGCTACCCTTTGAATGTTTAAGTTGCAAGCACAGCAACAACCAGAAAATAATGAGCAGCATTAAAATAAAGGGTAGCGTCCCCTTTTATTCTAACTGTTACATGTAGCCCCCTATGTAGACCCTATGTTTCGAAAGACAGTCGGTCCCACGGCTCAATGTTTATATCCTGCACCGCATACTTTTTGGATCCACCGTAAATACATTTTCCACCACGTCGATTTTGTAGTTTATTAAGCCATTCAATATTTTTGACAAAGTCCTTCTGAAAAGTTTGTCCTGATTTTATTTCAATGAGATCCAAATGGGTGCCCTGATCGATCACCATATCAACTTCATGACCATGTTGATCACGCCAAAAATAGAGCGGCGCTTCTTTTCCTTTATTAAAAAAAAATTTCATATATTCTGCAATCACCCAATTTTCGAAAATTGATCCTTTAAGTGGGTGGACGTTGAGCTGTTCACTATTTTTGATTCTTAATAAATAGCACAATAAACCAGTATCATAAAAGTAGATTTTGGGGGCTTTGGTTATGCGTTTGTTAAAATTTCTAAAATGTGGTTCCAGACTAAAACAGATATAGGTTGACTCTAACGCAGAAAACCAACTTTTAGCCGTTGGTTGTGTCACACCAGCATCGCTACCGAGCGAAGAGAAACTCATCAGCTGACCAACTCGTCCTCCGAGCAAACGGATAAACTGATTGAAGCGTTTAAGATCAATAATATTGACGCTATCGCGTATGTCCCGTTCGATATAGGTTTGAAAGTAATCGCCTAACCAATCAGTCGGATCAAGTTTTTCATCATAAATACGCGGGTAACCACCGAAGAAAATACTGTCTTCCAATGTTTTCTGTTGATGCCTACTCGGGATCTCACCTCTTTGAAGCGGTAACAGTTGCAGGATTGATGTTCTGCCAGCCAGTGTTTGGGAAACATTGTAAGATAGTTTAAGGTTATTTGATCCCGTTAAAATAAATTTTCTTTTGTCTTTTTTGTCATCTAAGATTTCTTGCAAATAAGATAATAATTTTGGCACTTTTTGAACTTCGTCAAAAATCGCATTCTGTGTAATACCGTTTAAGAATCCTCGGGGATCAGAATCAAAGATATCTAAAATATCTGGCGACTCAAAAGAAAAGTACTGATAGTTTGGAAATAATTTTCGACATAATGTCGTTTTACCGGACTGCCTTGGCCCAACTAATGTTATGCAGCGATAACGCTTATTCAGCGTGTTTATTTTTTCTTCAAGATGTCTCTTATACATATAGAACTGAGTTTACCAGGCACCAAAATATTGTCAATATAAAATTAGATTATGAATCTACAATATCAGCAGTATTAAAAAACTCAATTGAAGCTTCCGCTCCTCGGTAACTGCGCCTGCGTTACCCTAGCTCCTGCATATCCATGCAGTCGTGCTCACACCCCTCGCCTACTTCCCTGTAGGCGAATTGTAGTGACGGCGTCTAAGGTGCTGAATCCAAGGTGTTTTTTAATTTTTTAAGGCGATCGCGTAGTCACTCTACGGGTAACGGTGTCCGCAGTCATAGGGTCTTGTTTTTTGCCTTTTCAAAATCGCAAATAATTCGATTCACCCAATAGTAATGTAACCCAAAAAATGATCCAACTTCCTTCACGGTTTTGGGGGGTTACGCTTCTGTGTCGAGGGTATTTCGCTTAGCATTTTGTCCGGTGATATTTTTCGTTGCATATCCTCAACAAATTTTTCTGTCCAGTTAAAACGATCACAAACTTCAGCAACGTCACTATAGTGACCCCGTGCCCCCTTAAATTCCCCTCGAACTCACAGCTGCCACCCTTGATAGATAAAGAGGGAGGCTAATACTACCTCCCTTTTGGCACAGAGCGTCAGGGAGGGGGTGAGGTTGCGCTATCCCCTATATTTTATTTATAAAAAGGAGAGTTCATCTCTTTACTGGCTTCTTCAACCGGGTTTGCACTAAAAACGCGTGTGGTCAGGCCAATATCGAGTTTTTTAGCTTTCTCAGCCATATAGCCCGTTACATATATTTTTGCATTCTCAATGCTATCGAAAGCATAAAAACCGCCTATTGATTTATTGTCGGTACCTGAAAGCCAGGTTTTGCTGATAAGTCCAGCTTGTTTCTTAATGTCGGGATTATCCTCTTTCCAAGGAAACTCCTCAAAAGGAACACTGACTTGCGCTTCTACATAGACAAATGCTTTGATTTTATTTGACATCGTTATTTCCTCATAATAAGTTAATTAATAATTTTTTTAAAAATTAATTTAATATTTTGTTACACATCCCGTCCTCAAGACTCATTTTCTTGAATCAGTTCGATTTTGTAACCGTCTGGATCTTCAATAAAGGCGATGTATTCTTTGTGGCCGGTTTCGTCAACAGCATAGGTCATCGGACCGGGCTTCCTAATGATATTCACACCCATATCCGAAAAATGCTTGCAAGTTGCATAAATGTCTTTGACCCCAAGTGCAATATGACCGTAACCGGTTCCAAGTTCGTAGCTGTCTTCATCCCAATTGTGGGTAAGCTCAACCACGGCCTCAGATGCCTCGTCGCCATAGCCAATAAACACTAGAGTGAAACGCCCTTCTGTGAAATTCTCACGCCGCAACTCTTTCATGCCCAACATATCTCGGTAAAATGTAACTGAACGGTTAAGATCAGTTACGCGGATCATTGTGTAAAGAATACGCGATGGTAGTGCAGACTGATTGTTTTCAATACTCATAATTTATCGGCCTTGACTGGATTTATTATTTACAAATGTCACCACTGTAACGAATCAGCCCTTTAAGCTTTGCAAGATCTACCAAACCAAAACTCTGAAATTTTCCTTTGAACCCTTTTAATACGCCGGATGTTGATGCTTCCTGAATATCGTAGGTAATTTCAATCATGTACCGGTCTTTTTTACCGTTAACTTCTGTAAGAATGCCAAGGTCTTTAGTACGCATGAAACCGCCTTTATCTGTCATAAAATAATGCTCCATGTCCATTTCCAAACCCGTCGCTGTTTTTCTTTGGGCCGTTATCTTGCCAGATGCCGATGACACGCTGCCGGTCAGTGGCGCGATAATCGTAATAGTGCCATCCTTCTCAGGAACAAAGTTTGGCATACCTAGCCCACCAATCGGCATACAGTTTTTATCAACCGCTTGCGCAGTTGATACGCTGGCGGCTAAAAAATAAATCGAAACCAAAAATCCGTAAATCGCATTCTTAAACATTGTTTTATCCTCTCCGTTAAATTTCATATTTGTTGGGTTACCTATTTTGCACTTCACGATTCGAACAATTGGAAATAGCGGTAACCAAATACGCAAGATCTCGTTATATAACGATCACTATATTAATATTATTAAATAACGATCGCTACTTGTCAATCACTAAATAACGATCGCTATATTTAGAAGAGAATTACTATCCAAATCAGTGTATTGTCTTTTAAACGTCAAATTTAATGCTTTGCCATGGCGTATCTTTTCTTGCTTCAAAGGCGTACTTGCTATATAACGATCACTATATGAACGTTTTTATTTAACGATCCTTATTTATCTAGCTCTTGAATAGTGGTCACTATCGTCAAAGGTGCGCGTTATGCGGCATAAAGGTGTTGATAAAGAAGAGACACGGCAGAAAATCCGTGAAGCGGTAGGTCGCGGATTTCGAAAGTATGGTTATTCAGGCATTGGTGTCGACGGGCTCGCCAAGGCTGCCGGTGTGACTTCGGGCGCGTTTTATTCACACTTTGGTTCTAAAGACGGTGCGTTTGAAATAGCGTTAACGGCGGGTCTCGATGAGGTCATAGAGGGCGTGCCAGTATTTCAAAATGAACATGGTGGTGACTGGGTTAAGGCGTTCGTGGATTACTACCTCGGCAAGCCACACCGGGTAGATCTCGAATGCGGCTGTGCAATGGCGACATTGACACCAGAGGTGGTTCGATTTGATACCAAGGTACATGCTGCTTTTGAGAAAAAAATGACGATGATTGCAGACCTTGTGGCTAATGGCCTTGCTGGTAGCTCCAACGAAGATCGTCGTGCTAGAGCCTGGTCTATGTTGGGTGTCCTTATTGGCGGGCTTAACGTGGTGCGCGCATTAAATAGCACCAAAGTAACTGAAGAAGTTTCAGAAGCTATCAAAGCGGCAGCAATCAAGGCAGCTGGCCGGACACGGGCGCAGAACAAATTTTAGTTAGGTTTTTTTGGGGCACCCCAGCCTATTTAGTTATCAATGTTTATACTCCCGGAGGGTATTCAGAGTAGACCGGTAAGTCATCAGAACAAGACCAGTCTGCCCGAGAGTTCCAGAATACCGGGGAATTCCGGGGACACAATACTAATAATTAGAATTTCTAGGATAAATAGTAATTAAGTACTGTGTCCCCAGAACTTCAGAACTCGAACAATTTCAGCAAATGAGAATATAAAACTGCCCGCTTTTTTAGGGGGCATTTAGAAAAAATGACTGTTTATGGACGGACACTAGTTAAGGTCTTAATTGTTTATAAATTATCAGTTTCTGATTGGCGCAATAACGAGAGTAAGAGGGATCAGGTTACTTGCACAATAATCAACAGACCTTGGTAATGAAGCAACCTGCCTGCCCCAGGCAAGCTTGACTGATCTCTCTGACTAGCTTTATTTAAGTCCCAAGATCTGCACCTCCATCGGTTGCATTGCCACCTGTAGCGCCCGGACCGGTCCTGTGGAAACCCCACCATCGACCTCAAGAACAGACACGTTATGACGTTCTTGAACAGGCCCGGGAGGTGGCGGGTTGGACTTATTGCTGAACAACACCTGGTATAGGGAACCGTTTCGATTAAGCGCATGATCAACAATAACAAAAATTGATTGCTTATCTTGGGCACTGCAATTGGCAATGATGATCAACTCCTGATCGTTTAAAATGCGAGAGAAAGCCAATACGCCCGAA
>JAADGF010000107.1 GCA_013152545.1 Gammaproteobacteria bacterium | reverse complement strand
GCAGTTGTCCTATCGGCGTCACGGCGGCTGTCGGATCCCATTCTACATGCACTTTGCCATCAAACGTGTCCACTTCTACCGCCTCTAACAGGGCTGTTTTTTGCATCGCTAAGGCTTCACTTGTTGAGTGAATGATTTCGGGTGGCAGAACCATGGTATTTTTCCTTGTTATCAATAGCTTGTAAGTATATACCTGTTTTTAACTGATTAATTTAGGTTGAAGGTGAACAGATCTGTCTCACCCGCAAAACCAATCGTATCAGATAACAACGCACCGGGGACCAATTCACCTTGTGTCGCCGAGGCGGGCACAATACATTCCAAGCCAATATTATAACCACCGGTATGAATAAGCGTATTAGCCGCGATGCTCACTACAAACTCGCCAGCCACAGGTAGCGTAAATAACGGGGCTGAATTGCCATCAAAAACGCCACCGACTTGTGTGCCATCTGGTGCGAACAAGGTCCCGCGCGGATCAGCAGTACCCGCGAAACCTGACACCTCCGCTAACGTCAACTGAACGACTTCACCAGCAGCCCCAACAAAACGAAAAATATCAACTCCCCCCTCCGCATCAATTGATCCCAGCACCAAACTCCCGCAGTTCAATCCACCCAGCTGAGGTGTTGATACAAAGACCGTATCTGCAACACTATCCATCACGCCATCGTTAACAACGAGATCCACTTTATAGGTACCTGCCTGGCCGACCACAAAGCTGGGTTGTTCGGCCAGCGGATCTGACAGAGTTGCAGTGCTCGCAAGCGGCCGTTCGGTGATGGTCCAGTTAAAACTTAGCGACAGACTCCCGGTAAAACCGGCCATCGATGCTCCGCCATTTAAGAACACGGTAGTACCGGTAGGCACATCAACTTGATCCGCACCGGCATCAGCTATCGGCAGGCTAGTGAACTCGAAAATGAGTAATGTAGGGTCGAAAGGAACAGTACGATCCTGACGTATAGTATAGGTATCAAGACTGGTGACAGTTGCACCCGCAGCGATATTACCGAAGTCCACAGCACCTTGTATAACATTGGTATATGGCGAGGTGCTGCTGATCGTGGCTTTGACACCTTCCAATCGCCCGCCTGAATTAGTGACTTCAACATAGGTGTATTCGAATAAAACACGGCCAACGCGTTTTTTATCTTGAAGCGTAGAACTACCGACCAATAAATCTGCCGTTGCGATAGATGGTATTAAGAAAGGTATTGCAAACAGTAGTGCACTATACTATGGAAACTCTTTCTCATGGCGCGCTCTCCCCCATACTCTATGGTATGTGTTTTGTATATATTATTTAGATAGACATATCCGGCCTTCTATGCGCTAAAGCACTTTAACACTAATCGCCAAATTTCAAGCTGGCTCAGTGCAAGCAAGTGGTTTTCTTATCTTAGAACGACGACCAACGAAAAATAGTGAGAAAATTCCCGTGCCAAATAACCACACTGCTGCCGGTAACGGCACCACTGTAGTCATGCCACTATCTAGAGTCGAAAAAGTTGTGGGATCGATAATCTCGAAGAACTGTGACCCAGGAGTTCCAATGCCAAGGTAATCAAACCGTACTGTAAAACCTGCCAGCGTCTCGCCCGGTGCGATTCCGATTACGGTGTTCAACGCATCGTAGTAACCATCATCCGACAAGACGGGGTCGGGCTGGATGACAATGGGATCCCATGTCGCTGGAGCTTGCGGAGACTGCAGATTGTTGAAAAGATTTACACCAAAAAAAATCGAAAATTCTTCGATGCTATTGCTTAAACTGTCGTTGGCTACGTTGTAGGAATATTCCCAGGCATTACCTCCCAGAGAGGCGACGGAATATGAAACAGTGGTAGCATGCGTCGTTGCCATAACAGAAAATAGGAGACAACCTATTAGGCAACTGAGAATACGAAAACGAATGAATGGTGTTTTCATCCTTTTTTATTAGTTGAATAGCCCGCCTACAACTAGCCAATTATTATAATTTTGGCAAACAACAATAACGAAGCGTATTAATAAAGATTTATTTTTACATATCTCAACTGGTGATATTACTGCTCATGCAAGTTATGTCAAGCACTTTTTGGTTCTGCACATACGCACTCAAAATTTATCGTTAACTTCACTCCTGTTGGGTAAAAATGCTGTGTACTAATTCAAACGTAATGTACTCTTTTAAAAATATTCATTTTATAGGTGATACCGACTTGAACATGGAAAACCACTCAGGCCATGCTGTGAGCTCTGATATTTCCGGAGTCAAACATGTCCACAAACCAGCTCGTTTATTCCAAGTTACCGATCAGCCTACGTCCAGCCTTGCGTGCAACGCTACCAGGGCGAGCGGTACGTAAAACGGTTTCGTTGTCTCAACCAATACCTCAGCATCTCAGTATGGCGTTCGCACAACTAAACTCATAGGCAAGATGATTAAGCTTGGCCGTAAAGAACGCAAGATGCCTAGCAAGCTATGCTGATTACAGGCGATAGTCGCATGAGCCAGATTTCCTCATGTCTAAACACTGCACATCTTTTTTTACTCTCACGCGAAGAAGCGATAGCCATTGTCGAATATCAAAAGCAAATCATCGAAGAAAACTGGACTTTGGTGTGTGATGAAACAAGCTTAAGTGAAACTAATTGTGCGCTTTTTTGGAAAAGGCGGTTTTCAGTCCTTTTGCTTTTGAAGGTTTGGAATAAACCCTTTCTTATTAATAATTGTACGATTTGATTCAGGCTAAATCTTCTCCATTTCGCACTTGATTAAATCACACGATTTTTGCAGATCCGATGTGGTCAAGTCAAAACAGCTGCATCGGGTACCAATATTTACTGCAGCGTCTAACCCATATCGAGAATGGGCAAGTAAGTTGAGCGTATTCGAATATACTCGAGCGCCCGCTTCAGCTGATGAGACGGACGACACGCTAGGCGCATCTGCATTCGGATCGTATTTTAAAAAGAATATTGCGACCAGTGGAACACCCATGTAAATCACGTCACTTGGGATTGTTGACGCCGGTACGTGCAGGGTATGGTCCGTGTATAAGGTTTCTTTTGGTAGGGTAAATGGTTCAGGCGGTTCTGTTTTCAGGCAAAGTGCGTGGGGATAGGGATAGACTTGCATTGTTTCAACATCAATCGACGCCAGTTCATCACTTAAGTAATTAAAGCCATTATGGAGCAATGCCCAGGTGGTCGTTGATTTTCCACTTCCTGAAGACGCTACTAGCAAACAGGCTCGCCCCTTGTACTCCAACGCCGCCGAATGGATAACAAACAAATCGTTTCTGATTTTTTGTAATTCAATCGTTATGTTTTTTTCAAAAAAATAGAGCAGCTCATAATCTGTTTCATAATAAGTGGTAGTTGATCCCTCTAGGGTAAGTTCGAAATCAGATTCATCATCAGATTTACCAATTTTATAAATTAGTGAGGGTTTGTCACTTGATTGCGTAATTAACGCACTAAATCCCTTCAAGATAATATTGTATGAAAGTGAATCCACGCAGTGGACGCTAATGAGGGTATCTAATATTTTCAGGGTGATTGTTTGCAATTTTAGTTATTGGGGGGTTATTTAATTCAATTGATTAATTATTTATTTATTTATAAATTGAAACTGAAATATCCAGTGGCCAATTATGCGAGTTCAATCAATTCTAATTTTTGCAGCTCATCAAGGGTGCTTACCACATCATTTTCGGCCGTTTTTATATCTACTTCGTAATGATCAGAAAGCAGTGCCGCCAGTTCCTTTTCATTACATGTACCATCACATTTTGACCAAATAAAACACGCCGTGGGATTGAGTTGATGAATTTTGTCTGTGTCCAGATCAAGTATCAACATTT
>JAADGF010000023.1 GCA_013152545.1 Gammaproteobacteria bacterium | reverse complement strand
AGCCTTGACGATCATTGGCTCCTCAGCCCCCTCAGCCTGTACCGTACAGAAATTGTAACAGGATCATTATCCTTGTAAAAATACCTTGGGGGTTTAGGGGCAAAGCCCCCATAAGGATAATTTTAAGAAAATGCGACAGCTTGGTTGACATTTAGCGCACATGTACCGAGGTTCTACTCTACTGAATTTATCCCTACTTGAAAATCGTACTCGATTAACAATTTTCAAGAAATTTTCGTTGTGTGGATTCGATGTCCGGCAGATTTATCACACGAATAGAGCGGTATTTTTTATGTTTAAACGGTTGGTTCAAGGCATGGCTTTCTTTTAGGTAGGCGCATGCTTTGGTGTTTGATTCGGTGTTAACAGGGCGTGCTTTTGAATCTGTTTTCTGTAATAGATAATGTGCTTGTTGAGTAAGTATATCGGCCAGTCCTTTTTGTGCGCGCAGATCTTCCGGAAATTTTTTAATTTGTTGGCGCCATAATAGTTGCGATAGTTGATAGTATTTGGCCGCATCACTCTGTTGGTCAACCGCTTGTAAGCGTTGTCCAAGGGTATGGTATGCGCTAGCCAGAGATGATGTATTATTTACCTTGTTTTTTATGCGATTAACCACGCGACGTTGTAATCTAAGCGCCGTCATGTAATCCCCTTGTTGTGCCTTGACTTCTGACCATTCATTCATAAAGAGGGTGCGGCGTCGCAACTTGCTAATTGTATCGTTTTGTATTGCCAGGTTTTCAGCTTGTTGAAGCATACGCTGGGCATTGGTCGTGTCATGACTGGCATTGTACCAATGCGCTTGATGCAAATAGCATTTTGTTAAGGCCGTTATTTTTTTATTATTTTTTGGCTCAAAGTATTTTTTCACGATGTTGGCACACTGCTGCGTTGCTTTAATTGCTTGACCGATATTACCCAGTGTGCCGTATGTAGTGCCTAAGTATCGATAGCTTTTCGCCAATTTTAATATCGTTGGTGTATCTTGTGGGTTTTTACGGAATAAAGCCGCTTGCTGTTTGATTGAGTATAATAATGTCTCTAACGATAACTGAGTATTGCCAATGTTTTGTGAAAAAAAATTGCCCTGTATCTGGGTCGGTTTTTGGTCAGTGTTAGAAACGTCATGTACTGGGTTTGGATCACTGGTGTCAATCCGAACGTGTTTTTCGAGTGAATTTATTTCACTTTTAAGTGGCTCATGTTTGTTCAGGGTCGGCGTCGGTAGTGGTAATATAACTTCACTGATATCGTTCACAATGGCCGAGGCGAGTTTTTGCGTATTGAGACGTTGCTCTGCTCGGTGCTTGTTCTCCATTTGCGCGATTCCCCATTGTATTGTAGAGATAGTGGTTCCTAGTGTTAGTAACACTATCAGAGTGTTACTAAGTGCGATAAAGGGCTTGTTGCGCAGACAGTACTTTTTAATTCGCTCCGTAAAAGTATGATTAGTTGCACTGACCGTACAGCCCATAATATATCGACAAAGGTCATTCGCCATCTCGCCTGCGCAAGTGTAGCGGCATTTAGGGTCTTTTGATAAAGCTTTCGCAATAATATTATCTAAATCCCCTTTTAATTGCTTTGCCATTGAGTGTTCGGCAACATCACTGGCTCGTGGTGCATCTTTTTCGCATACGTCGTGAAGCATTGTTAGGAGGTTGTTTTTGCCAGGTTCAAATGGCAGACGGTTACAGAGTAGTTCAAATAGGACGATGCCCAGGGCATAGACATCCGTTGCTGGGGTAATTTCAACATTATGAACCTGTTCCGGTGCTGCATACTCAGGTGTCATTAACATGCCGCTAGCATTCGTAATTGGTAAATGATGTGGCTCAGCCCCTAATAATTTAGCAATACCAAAGTCAATTAATTTAGGTTCATTGTCAACAGTTACTAATATGTTGGCTGGTTTTAGATCTCGATGCACAATCTGGTTTTGGTGTGCATATTGGACTGCAGCGCAGACTTTACAGAATAGTTGAACTTTTTCTCTAATGCTACGTTCAGTCTTGCCGCAATAAGTGTTAATGGGTATGCCGTCGATGTACTCCATGACAATATAAGGATGGCCCTGCATAGTACTGGCGCCATCTAACAATCGTGCAATATTCGGGTGCTCTAGTGTTGCCAAAATCTGTCTTTCGGTGATGAAGCGCTGTTGTTGCACAGTATCTATGATGTTTTGGTTGGCAATTTTAATTGCAACTTTTTTTTCATAATGCCCATCAATTCTTTGCGCAAGATAGACGGTTCCCATGCCGCCACTACCGATTTTTTTCTGTATTTCATAGGGTCCTAAAATTCTTTGTTGCGGTGTTTCAGTCTTTGAAATAATTTTAGGTGGTAAAAGCAAAGGGGATACCGATAGAAATCCACTTGATTTGTCCGATGCGATTAGTAGGGATTCAATTTCTAACCTAAGTTTTTCATCGTTTGGGCAAAGCTCAAGTATTTTTGCGGCGCGCTGTTTTTTTGGCAAAAAAACGAGTGCCGAAAACAGACTCTCTATTTTTGTGTTGAGTGAAAACATTGCTCATCAGTCAATCGCCTATAAAGCCAAGCTTTTGCGATAGTCCATTTTCGTTTCACCGTGGCAGGTGATGCGTCTAATACCACGGCAATTTCCTGAACGGTGAGGGTGGCGAAATAACGTAACTCTACGATCTGGCTGAGTTCCTGGTTTTCCTGTCCTAATGAGTCAAGTGCGCGGCATAATGACAGTATATCAACATTGGTATCGAGAGAAGAACCTTCTAATTCCTCACTGTAAGTGATTCGCATTGCGCTACCCCCTCGCTTGTATGAGTCCCCTGCACGTGCACGATCGACCAATATTCGTCGCATAATCCCGGCCCAGACTGAAAAAAAATGTTGCCGATCCCGCCATTCGAGTTTTTGAAGTTTAATAAAACGGAAATACGCTTCATGTATTAACCCCTGGGTTTGTAGTGTTAAATATCGATGTTCTTTTTGGATAAGATTATGACTAATTTTACTTAAGCGGGTATACGCCACCGCTATTAATTCGTTGACGGCATCTTGCTCACCTTCTCGCCAATTTTTTAGCATACGCGTAATGCTGTGATTGCGTTCGCTGTCTTCTTGATGCGGTGTTGGAGTTGATATTGACACAATAGATCCTTGTTCTTTATTTTACTGATATTACTAACGCATTGCTGTGCATCATATTCATTTCATGGCATCACCAAAAGTAGGCGCTTTTAGGCGAAAGTCGATGCTTTAAGAAAGATAAAATGACGAGTAATAGCCGGACTATTGCGAGAAATTTCAATGCAGTCATGGAATGAAGAAGACGTACAATGAAAGCCGAAATCTCAAATGCCACGGGTATAGTGTATTTTTATAATTGATCCACTGTCAGTCCATATTACTGAATTTGAGTTGGCCATACTGTGAAATTGTTCGCTGGGTAATTTTATCAAGGCGATGATAATGGCACCTCCTTAAGCCGAGATCATTATTATTCTACGTGAGTGGTATTTACAGTGAGTTTTCGTGGTTCGATATATTTTCTCTCATTTGGTTTTTTGCCGATTACTATATTGTGCGTTGCTATAAAGCCAGCTTGGCTTGTGGGGTTTTAATGATAAGCTACCCCAGCATGGAATGCAGACTGCTGCTATATTGAGAAGGTGTCGATTTATTTTTCCATTTTTTCATGCAGTATATACATGTAGCAATTGAGATTTCGGCTTTCATTGTACGCCCTCTTCATTCCAAGGTGTTGTTAAAATTCCTCGTAATAGACTGTATTTTTCGTCATTTCGTCTTTCTTAAAGCATCGACTTTCGCCTAAAAGCGCCTACTTTTGGTGATGCCATGAAATGAATATGACGCACATCTGAACGCCTCAATCTCAATCGCTATGGGTATATCATGCTCTAATAACATTTGCTAATCGAATAAACTATTAAAATTCCCTTGTCTTAGGGTAGTTGCTGCGACTTAAAGAATTTCCAGAGGATGTCAGCCAGAACGACAGGATGATTTTTACCGTTCGCATATTGGTGGGCTAGATCTTCAATAATAATTGTTGAATAACTGTTTGATTCACTAATGAGACTTGTTGGCCAGGTAAAATGACTGATGATTATTCCCGCCCTGGTTGTTTGCTGGTATTGGTAAATATCAGCCAATTGTAGCCGCAATAACATCGGGTCGACAACAACTATTTTAAATTCAGGGATTTGTGCAAACAAGGTGTCATCCAGAGGCAAGCTGGGTACATTAAATGATTGCGCAAAGGCAGGGTCATCACTGCCAACGGTAAATACAAAGGAATGAGGTCTGATCTGTTGCGGTGATAGTGATGTTGCGCTTCCGGCAGAGGCAGACAGTGCCGCGAAGCGATCAGAAAGTTCCAGCGAAAGTCGCGAGACCATGCCAGCGCCGTTAGAAAAACCTGAAGCATAAATACGTTTTGCATCAACGCGTTTATCAGCGACCAGTTGATCTAGCACAGCGTTAATGAAAGCAACATCATCCATTAGTGGGTGATCTGCCAGTTTGCGTTTATTATCCGGTAACAAAGCGATTTCATCAGGTGTGCACAAAGGTAAACGTTCTGGATTCCCAAGATTGCCGTTGGCCCATTTTGTGGTTACCCGTATTTCACCGGGATCGTTAAAATCACCATCACGATTTTTATCATCTTTATAACAATATGTAAGTGCTGTAGGAAAAACGGCAATAAAACCTTCGGCGTCCGCTTTTTCGCGCCAGCCAGAAATGTTATAAAATTTTTCTCCGGTACCGGTAGTACCGTGAAGCATAAACACGACTGGAATTTTGTTTTTATCAGTCGCACTTTTTGGTACATATATAATCACTTCTCGGTTCATGCCATCCACTATTAAGGTGTGGACCGTTTTGCATGCGCTAAGTGTAGATGCTGCAATTACTATGACGAATAAGGTAACTAGCTTTTGATATATGTGCATGCATTTATCTCCATACAGTCCTAAATTTTAAAAATTACTGCAACTACTTCATTCTTGGTAGAAATTTAATGAATGTACCCACAGCCCTAGCGACATATAACGCATGAGATGTGAAAAAGTTGACAAGAAGAAAATATTTTATGAATCCATTGCTTGACTGGTGCAGCAACAGAAACGTCTCAATAATGATGGGTGTTCGTTCTGGTTACCTATAGGGCGTAGGTAGGGTGTAAGCACGACTGCATGGATGCAGAGTAACAATTACTGAGGACGTGGTAGCTTTGAGAATAAAGCGCAGCAATCGTTGTTCTATTTCGAGCTTTTGTGATTGACGAACGGGCACCAAAAGTAGGTGACGACGGGCTGAAGATGACGACCCCCATGAATGGGGTAGGCCGAGTTTGAAACAGAGGTCGAGATGCAAAATAGGGACGTTATTGCGCGAACGTTCCTTAGTAGCAATGGTTTGAAGTAACAATGGTTTGAAGTAACAATGGTGCCGAGGAGAGGACTTGAACCTCCACGGGGTTTCCCCCACTAGCACCTGAAGCTAGCGCGTCTACCAATTTCGCCACCTCGGCTTTGTTTTCTTACTCGTCAGCTGGACATTATCACTTAAATCATGTCATAAATCTATTTAGAATTATCGGCTCGCACTACAATAAATAGCCAGAATTGCATCGCTATCGTTGGGCGTTGTCTGCATGTATGTCTGCAAAGGTGAATAGCGTATAGAAATCGATGCAACTCTCAAAATTAACCTCAAGGGATTAACTTGCACCGAATTCCCTATGCCTTAGGGCGTTCAGTTTGTATAATCGGCGGCAACTGTACCGAGTGCAGCATTCTTTGTCAAATTTTGCCTTAGATTGCAGGGCTACGGGATCTGACCATATGACATGGAAAGGACATGTATAACTTGCATATATGGCGTCCATGTTTAGGCCAAGAAGGGCTGAAAACGGGGGCTGGATGGGATAAGTTGTTTGTGCCTGTTCCTGTTTGTTGCTTGAAGAGTATGGCAGAGACGACGTGTGCAATAAGCTAAGTACCACTGGCTGTTTTTATTGTGCTTATTAAAATATCCATTCAGAAACGAAATTTCAATGACAAAACCCACCACTAAAAAAGACGCTTTTGCAGCACGCGAAGCCCAAAAATACCATAACCCTATCGCTAGCAGGGAATTTATTATGGAGCTTCTAAGAGACAAAGGAGAACCCCTGACTTGGCAACAATTGGCAGAATTGCTTGGTTTAGATGAGCCTACCAATATCGAGGCGTTGGTGCGACGTTTAAGTGCCATGGAGCGAGATGGTCAAGTGATTCGAAACCGACGAAATGGCTATGGCTTGATGGATAAAATGGATCTGGTACGTGGTTATGTTATCGCTCATCCCGATGGGTTTGGTTTCTTAGTGCCCGATGACAGCAGTGCTGATTTATTTTTATCCGCTCGACAAATGCGTATGGTCTTTCACCGAGATCGTATCGTAGCCCATGTATCGGGAATTGATCGTAAAGGGCGGCGGGAAGGTGCGATTGTTGAAATATTACAGCGTAATACTGAGCGTGTGGTGGGACGTTTTTCGCAAGGTTTTTCACAAAGTTTGCCACAGAAAAAAGGCATTGGTTTTGTGGCGCCAGACAATAAGCGAGTCACCCACGACATATTAGTGCCTGAAGAATACCAGGCCAATGCTGTGGAGGGACAGATTGTTGTTGTGCAACTCTTGGAGCAACCCTCGCGCCGCCGTCAACCAATGGGGCAGATTGTCGAGATTTTGGGTGAGCATATGGCGCCCGGAATGGAAATTGATGTGGCAATACGCGCTCACGAATTGCCGTATGAATGGCCGCACGAAGTGACAGAGGCGATAACGGCGTTCAGCACTGAGATTGATTTCAATGATGCTCAGCAACGAGAAGATATCCGCGATTTGCCGCTGGTGACTATTGATGGTGCTGACGCTCGGGATTTTGACGATGCAGTTTATTGTGAGTCCCATGTAAAAGGATGGCGTTTGATCGTAGCGATTGCTGATGTGTCACATTATGTTAAGCCAGAATCGGCCCTGGATCACGCCGCAGTGGAGCGGGGGAACTCGGTGTATTTCCCCGGGCGTGTGATACCAATGTTGCCTGAGGTTTTGTCTAACGGGCTATGTTCTATTAATCCCGAGGTAGATCGGCTTTGCATGGTTTGCGATATGATTGTCAGCGGGGCCGGCACTATAAAATCTTATCGATTTTACGACGCAGTGATGCGTTCCCATGCTCGACTTATCTATGACGATGTAGCAAAGATTTTGGATGGTGATAAGGCGCTGAGGCATGAGTACCGAGAACTTGTGCCACATTTGGATAACCTTAAAAAACTCTATGGCGCCTTTTCCAGGCAACGTAAGACGCGCGGCACGATAGAGTTTGAAACCACTGATACGGTGATTGAGTTTGGCCCGGATAAAAAAATACAAAGCATAGTACCATTGTTGCGTAATGATGCTCATAAGCTCATCGAAGAGTGCATGATTTCTGCAAATATTTGTGCGGCCAAATACCTTAGTAAGCATAAAACGCCTAGCCTATATCGGGTGCATGAGCGACCAGACAGCGATAAATTGACAGACTTGCGAGAGTTTTTGTCCAGTCTGGGGTTGAAGCTGGCCGGTGGTGATCACCCCGAGGCAAAACATTATGCGGAACTATTGGCGCAAGTTAGCGATCGACCCGATGCGCATTTGATCCAAACAGTGATGCTTCGCAGTCTTAAGCAAGCGGTTTATACGCCGGAAAATGCCGGTCATTTTGGTTTGGCATTGGCGCAATATGCACACTTCACCTCGCCCATTCGGCGTTATCCCGATTTGCTGGTGCATCGTGCTATACGATATGTGTTTAGCAATGAGGGCGCGTCTAAAAATCCAAAGCCATTTTATTATGATGCAAATGAGATGCAAAAACTGGGTGAGCAATGCTCGTTAACTGAGCGCCGTGCCGATGAGGCGACCCGGGACGTAACAGCTTGGTTGAAGTGCGAGTATATGATGGACAAGGTCGGTGAGTGTTTTGACGGTATCATTTCGGGGGTGACTAGTTTCGGTCTATTTGTTGAACTGCAACATATCTATGTGGAGGGTCTAGTGCATGTCACTGCATTAAGCAATGATTATTATCACTTTGACCCGGTTAAACATTGCTTGGTCGGGGAGCGCACACAGCAAACCTTCCGCTTGGCAGATAAAATTAATGTTAAAGTTGTGCGTGTTGATCTTGATGAGAAACGCATGGATTTTGAATTGGTCTCCTCTTACGTAGAACATCGTTCGGGTGCTCGAAAAAACAGCGCTAAACCGAAACGAAAATCGGCTAAAAGATCAGGAAAAAAGCCATTGCAACCGCGTAAGAAAATGACTAAAAAAGCAGCTGCTAAGACTGGAGAAAAACAATCAACACGCAAGAAAAAGTCCAAAGTCAGCACTAAAACCAACACTAAAACCAGCACTAAAACTGGTAATAAAGCCAAAAAAACAGTGACTAAATCCTCATCTGCTCCATCGCTCAGCAAGGCAGTGTTGGCTAAAGTGAAGAAGAAAGCCTCAACCAAGAAGCTTGGGAAAAAGAAATCAAGCAGTAAAAAAACAGCGGCTAAAAAAGTGAAGGGAAAACGCGCGTCCCACAACCTTAAGACTAACGTGGTACGTAAAAAATTACAGCGTAAAAAAACTAAAGGGTAGGAGGCAGAATACCTGCTACTTAACTTTACCGAACTTTTATTTACCAGACTTAGCTCAAGATTCCCCGTATGCCTAACATGCAATGTATTTATGGTTTACACGCTGTCTATGCTACGCTGAAGACTAACCCCGGTTGTGTGCATGAGGTGTATTGTGACAATAAACGGCGTGATCAGCGTATCGAAAAGATTATCAGCCTGGTCGAAAAAAATAAGATTATTATTAAGCGTGTGGCGCGTTCACAGTTAGATTCAATGGTTCAACAGGCCAAGCATCAGGGGGTTATTGCACAATGCAAAATACCTGTTCCTTATGCCGAAGAGGCGCTGGAAGCAATTATTGATGGCTTGCAGCATCCCGCGTTATTGTTGATTCTGGATGGTGTGCAAGACCCTCATAATTTAGGCGCATGTTTGCGTTGTGCGGATGGTGCTGGCGTAGATGTTGTTATTATTCCTCGTGACCGTGCTGCAACACTTACCCCCAGTGTGGTAAAAATAGCCAGCGGAGCCGCCTTTTCGATTCCGTTAGTAGCAGTGACCAATTTAAGCCGCACACTAAAAAAGCTGCAACAGAAAGGAATTTGGTTGGTGGGTGCAGACGGTCTTTCTACCCAACTGGTATACGAAATCGATTTAACCGGACATATTGGCATAGTTATGGGGGCGGAGGGCAGTGGTTTACGGCGGCTAACCAAAGAGGTGTGTGATTATTTAGTCAAACTTCCTATGCAGGGTGTCGTGGATAGCCTCAATGTGTCGGTGGCAACAGGAATTTGCCTTTACGAGGCGCGGCGTCAGCGTATAATGCCCAAGCTTGGCTAACCGACTAAATGCAGCCGTGTTGGAATGCTTAACTTACAATAGATAAAATATAAGTATTGCAACACTCAGCCTGATATTTTAGCTGTATAATAGTTATCCGACTTGCCTTTGGTTTGTTCATCTTTGTTGCTAGCGTTGACCCGTTTGGGGAACCAGGAAAGTCGCGGCGATGTACCGATTCTACGTGTTTCAAACTAAGGGCAATTTATAAAAAGTGGACAAAATTTATGAAACTACAGTAAAATCGCACTTTCGTTAAGAAAAAAAACCGTTAATTTAAACTCCTTGCTTCACCATGGTTCAGGGTTTTTAGTCATTTGTTCAATGAGAACAGATACTTAAAAGTCAATGTCCATGGGAGGCATAAGCCACGAGGAGAACATCGTGAGACACTATGAAGTTGTGTTTCTGGTCCACCCTGACCAGAGTGAACAAGTTTCCGCAATGATTGAGCGCTACCGCTCCATGGTAGAAGAAGCCAACGGTAAGTTACACCGACTGGAAGACTGGGGTCGTCGGCAGCTCGCTTATCCCATTAATAAAATCCATAAAGCACATTATGTGCTGATGAACATTGAATGCGATCTCGATACGCTAGAAGAGTTGAAAAATGCCTTCCGGTTTAATGACGCTGTTATTCGTGACATGTTTATGGTTTGCAAAGCAGCCGTGACTGAAGCCTCGCCGTTAGTTCGGCAAAAAGATGAAAAAGGCAGAGACCAGGACGATGCTGATGAGTCGGGGCGTAACGAGCCCGCCGCTGCTGTAAGCGAAGGTATTGCTGATAAAGGTGCTGCTGATAACGGTGAATCCGGCGAAGCAATCACCGCGTCAGCGTGATTTAGGTCTGAATTTGTCCAGCGCATGTCCTGACCGCGCATTATCCAATTTGGAATTAGTATACCGAATATTGAGAGGCACATTATGTCCCGTTATTTCCGCCGTAGAAAATTTTGTCGTTTTACCGCCGATGGTGTTAAGGAAATTGATTACAAAGATCTGCAAACATTAAAGGCTTATGTTACTGAAACCGGGAAAATCGTTCCCAGTCGTATAACCGGTACCAGCGCCAAATATCAGCGCCAACTGGCGAGAGCGATAAAACGCGCACGGGCGCTGGCGTTATTGCCGTACAGCGACGCCCATAAATAGAACTGATGTTAAGTACAGATTAAAGCAACTGAGTGATTATTGGGCACAGCGTGGTCATTTGCTGCGGTGCGCTTTGTTGTTGATTTACAAGTTTGGGTTTGCAAGCTCAGTTTGCAAATATCAGTTTGAAAATAAACAACGGTTCGGAAAGACCATAGCCACATTTTGCTTATTTTCTACTTTCTGTTTCCTATTAGTTAGTTAAATGAAAATGATGAAAGCGCTTGCGTCTTACATAATGCGCGGTCAAGCCCAGGCAATTGTTGTTGCTGCGGGGTTTGCAATGTTGTCGATGATATTTCCGCTGTTCAGCCTGCTAAGTGCTGCTGCTGTGGCGTTTGTGAGTTTGCGGCAAGGTGCTGCGGCGGGATTGATATTAGTTGTTGCCTGTGGAGTGTTGCTGGTTACGATTACGTTGGTAACTGGTAGCATTAGCGTATTCATGCCGGGTATTGCGTCGTTAATGGTGTTGTTGTTATTGCTGTGGGTGTTCAGCATTATCTTGCGTTATACGCGCTCGCTGCCCGTTACGCTTGCGGCGGCAGGTGCTGTCGGATTGGTTTTTATCATTGTCTTTCATTTAGTGGTGGGTGACACGGTCCTGTGGTGGCAGTCGCACTTTAAGGCATTTTTTGCGCATACCATTGAAGCGATGATGGCAGACCAACAGCTTGCTTTTACCGAAAGTTTACAGAGTCTGGCGACCATTATGACGGGATTCGTCACCATGGCATTTTTATTAAATGCTATATTAAGTCTGTTTATTGCGCGGTCCTGGCAGGCGGCGTTGTATAATCCTGGTGGATTTCGAGAAGAATTTCATCGTTTGCAATTAGGCAAGAAAGTGGCGATTTTTTCGCTTGTTATTGCAACATTGGCTTTAATACCATTAGCTGGTATGTCTTATGTCATGAAAGATATGTTGCTCATTGTGATGATGTTATACATCTTGCAGGGTGTTGCAGTGGTGCATGCGATTGTGGCGATGAAAAACATGCAATGGGTCTGGTTGGTTGGATTGTATGGCTTGGTATTTTTAATGTCTCAGTTGGTGGCTATTACCGGTTATATAGATACATGGCTAGACTTTCGCAAGCGAATGGCACCGAGCACAACCAAACGCTGACCGCCTCTCTGCTGGCTGACTGTGTTGCGCAACAGACAATCCGCTGCTTGTGTCGTTATGGTTTGCAGTTCGAAAATATTGAATAGTCAATTAATGGAGTTTGAAACATGAATGTAATACTTCTTGAGAAGGTTCACAATCTCGGTAATCTTGGTGAAGCGGTTAAGGTTAAAGCGGGGTACGGTCGTAATTTTTTGATACCTAAAGGCATCGCTATTCCAGCGACTAACGAAAATGTTGCAAAGCTAGAAACCCGCCGGGCTGAATTAGAAAAAATTGCCGCAGCAAAATTGGCAACCGCTGAGGCCCGTAAAGATGCGTTAATGAAGATTAGCGTTACCATTTTACAGAAGGCCGGCGATGAAGGTAAATTGTTTGGCTCAGTGGGTACGGCTGATATTGCCGATGCGATCACTGCTGCGGGTGTTACTGTAGAGAAAAAAGAAATTCGTTTATCTGCGGGGGCAATTCGCCAAACGGGGGAGCACACTGTTAGCGTTGAACTGCATAGCGACATGGTTGTAGATATTGTTATTAATGTAGCTCCTCAGGAAACACAGTAGCGTCGATAATGGGCTTTATAAATAATATATACCCCACAAAGCGTTTAAGATTTCGGGTAAATTGCACACCCTATTTCATTCATAGCGGTGTTGAAATTCCTTGCAATAGAACGACTATTACGCGTCATTTCGCCTTGCCTGAAAGCGCCTACTTTTGGTGCCATGAATAAAATATGACGCACACTTTACATCGAAATCTCAAACGCTTTGGATATAGTTTCTTGATTAGAGCAAACTCACGGTATTGCGTTTGTTAACGTCGAATTACTTGAATACGCTGTGGAAAATAAGCATACAGTGGCCGTTCATGTTAAATTCGTTCCTGGTTAAACTGAAACCCATCAATTGATCATTTTTTGATCACGTTAACCTTTTAAAATAATTGATATATTGTTTTTTATCAGCTTCACTCAAAGAGCGAGCACGCTACATGCTGTCCAACTGATGATTTTAGATTAAACGATTCTTTAATGTTTACAGCAAGCTAGGCTTGTTAATGAGCACGCCCCTTCAGCTACCCCTTCATCCTCCATCAGTTAACGTCAATTTACGCCATAATTGCTAGAAAATGGACAAAAAAATATAGTCGATCACCTCACTTTCTGCCGCTACATTTGCTATGCTTGCAGTTCTGTAATGAATTGGAATGGGCCGTGGTGTAGGGAATACCGGGGTGGAATCAGAGCAATTCGTAAGACTCGATGCCGTGCAAGGTAAGGCCACCTGATCAAATGCTGAATGATTCAGAAGTAAGTCAGAATATTGAGCCACAGACGTATTGTGAGTCACAAACGTTGTAAGTCAACGTCATATAATTCTAAAACAACTAAAAAAACGCTGTATAAAATGATTGAACCTGTCGTTTCAACAAAAACCGTCGATTTAGCGGCTGAATCTTTAAAAGTTGCACCCCATTCCCTAGAGGCTGAACAGTCCGTATTGGGTGGGCTAATGCTGGATAACCTTGCATGGGACAAAATTTCCGATCTGATTTTGGAGGACGATTTTTATCGCCGCGATCATCGGTTGATTTTTCGAGCGGTTAACGGTCTTGTTGAAAAAAGCAGTCCTTACGATGTTGTCACGCTTTCTGAGTGGCTGGAGAAAAATGGGGAATTGGACAATGCTGGTGGATTAGCCTACCTCGGAACACTCGCAAAAAATACACCGAGTGCTGCCAATATTATCGCTTATGCGAAAATTGTACGGGAGCGTTCCATTTTGCGCCAGCTTATCCAAGTAGGACATGACATTAGTAGCAGTTGCTACGAAATGGAGGGGCGTAACAGTGCGGAACTGCTTGATAATGCCGAAAAACTGGTTTTTCATATAGCAGAGCAAGGTGCGCGGGGTCGTCGGGATTTTGTACCCATTAAGGACTTACTGGTTAAGGCGGTTGATCGTATCGATACCTTATTTCAGCAGGATAACCCGATAACCGGTGTTTCCACTGGATTCAAGGACTTCGATGAATACACCTCCGGTTTACAGCCGTCAGATTTAGTGATTGTTGCTGGACGTCCGTCCATGGGTAAAACCACTTTTGCTGTCAATATTGCCGAAAATGCAGCAGTGAAACATGGTTTGCCCGTTGCAATTTTTAGTATGGAAATGCCGGGTGAACAACTGGCAATGCGGATGCTTTCATCCCTCGGGCGTATTGATCAACATAAAGTGCGTACCGGTAAACTTAATGATGATGACTGGCCTCGTCTTACTCATGCCGTGGGGCAATTGGCAGAAGCGCCCATGTTTATTGATGACACGCCAGCGTTATCGCCCAATGAGCTACGGTCGCGGTCCCGGCGTTTGATGCGTGAGCATGGTTTAGGTTTAATTGTGATTGATTATTTACAGCTAATGCAAGTGCATGGCAGCAAAGAGAACCGCACCAATGAAATCTCCGAAATTTCTCGCTCACTCAAAGGACTGGCGAAAGAGCTGAATGTGCCCATCATTGCATTATCACAACTTAACCGCAGTCTGGAACAGCGCCCTAATAAACGCCCGGTAATGTCTGATTTGCGGGAGTCCGGTGCGATTGAGCAGGATGCCGATGTGATTGCATTTATTTACCGGGATGAAGTCTACAACGAAGACAGCCCGGATAAAGGCGTTGCGGAAATTATTATTGGTAAACAGCGTAATGGACCGATTGGCACTGTGCGTATGACATTTATAGGGCAATACACGCGTTTTGAAAATTATGCGAGTAATATGTATGAACAAGAAGGGCACGTATGAGCCGCGCCGCCCAGGCGACGATTAACCTTAGCGCGTTACAACATAACTTACAACGCGTACAGCAAGTTGCCCCAAGTTCCCAAATCATTGCAATCATAAAAGCCGATGCTTACGGCCATGGTCTTGTTCGTGTTGCTAAAGCACTGAACGCAGCAGATAAATTTGGTGTGGCCGGGTTGGAGGAAGCTTTGCAATTGCGCAATGCCGGTATTCGAAAACCTGTTGTGTTACTGGAGGGCGTGTTAGCGGTGTCTGAGTTGAGCAAGGCCGGATTGCAAAATCTTGAGGTAGTAGTACACCATATTTCCCAGCTAGAAACCTTGGAAGAGTACGCTCGCACCGCATCCAATGCCGCCTCGCGTTTAAATGTTTGGCTGAAAGTTGATACCGGTATGCATCGCTTGGGGTTTCCGCCCAGTATCGTGCAAACAGTGTGGCAACGATTGCAAGCGATACCCTTAGTGAAAGATGTTTGCATCATGTCGCATTTGGCGAATGCGGATGACACCAAGGATACCACCACGGACAAACAACTGGCTTTGTTCAATACGGCGTCGAATAACATTGATGCAAAAAAATCCATGGCGAATTCTGCGGGCATCTTAAACTGGCCGATGACCCACATGGATTTTGTCAGGCCTGGCCTGATGCTATACGGTGTCACACCGTTTAATCAGGACGTGGCGGCCGATTATCAGTTGCGCGCCGTGATGACCTTGAGCAGTCAGTTAATTGCAATTAACTATTTCAAAAAAGGCGATGCAGTAGGGTATGGTGGTGACTGGGTTTGTCCGGAAGATATGTCGGTAGGTGTTGTTGCGCTGGGGTATGGTGATGGATATCCCCGGCATGCCAAATCGGGTACGCCGGTTATTGTCAATGGGCAACGGACCGACCTGATCGGACGGGTGTCCATGGATATGATTTGCGTGGACTTGCGTGGTTTTCAAAATGCGAATGTGGGCGACCCAGTGGTATTGTGGGGTGACGGATTGCCGGTGGAGGAGGTGGCGCGATATGCATCCACCGTCGCCTATGAGTTGCTGTGCCATGTAACCCAGCGGGTTAAGTTTGTAGAGGTACGCTGAGTTGCCTGCATCGTTGCAGAATTATTACGTTAAAAAATCATGAGCTGAAGAATCATCGCTGAATCGTTATTGTTTATTACGTAATAAATAATGACGTAATAAATAATAACGTAATAAATAAACCTTAACGTTTCAATATAATGGCAAAACGAAAAACAGCGTATGTTTGCAATGATTGTGGCGCTGATTATAATAAGTGGCAGGGCCAATGTGATAATTGTAATGCCTGGAATACGCTGACTGAATTTGTTGTTAGCGGAAAAACCCCGGCGCGCCAGGGGCGCTTCGAAGGCTATAGTGGCAGCCGATCTGTTATCCAGTCACTGGATGAAATAACGCTTGAGTCCACTTCACGCCGATCGTCAGGTATCGATGAGTTTGACCGGGTACTCGGCGGCGGATTTGTGGCAGGCTCAGCGATTCTTGTCGGCGGTAATCCGGGTGCCGGTAAAAGTACCATCTTGCTGCAAGTGCTTTGCGATTTAGCGCAATCAATGAATGCGCTCTATGTTACTGGTGAAGAATCATTACAACAAATTGCACTGCGAGCCAGTCGTTTGGCATTAACAACAAAAAACCTCAAAATGTTGGCCGAAACCGATGTGGTTGCCATTTGTGAAGCGGCCAATCAGGTTAATCCCAAAATCATGGTGGTGGATTCCATTCAGGTGATGTATCTCAACGACGTGCAATCGGCACCTGGTGGTGTTGCGCAGGTGCGTGAAAGCGCCGCCTATCTGACCCGCTTTGCGAAACAAACCGGCACCATACTGCTGTTAATCGGGCATGTCACTAAAGATGGTACTTTAGCTGGCCCGAAAGTGCTTGAGCATATGATTGATTGTTCTATTTTACTTGAAGGCTCCAATGACAGCCGTTACCGCACCATGCGCAGCGCAAAAAACCGCTTTGGTGCTGTTAATGAATTAGGAGTCTTTGCGATGACCGAAAAAGGCTTGCGGGAAGTAAAAAACCCATCAGCAATATTTCTCAGTCGTAGCGAGGAGCCTGTTTCAGGTAGTATCGTATTAGTGGTGTGGGAAGGCACGCGCCCCTTGTTAGTGGAGATTCAAGCCCTTGTTGACCAAAGTTTTCTTAATAACCCCCGGCGTTTGGCAGTGGGACTGGAACAGAACCGTTTGGCAATGCTGCTAGCGGTATTGCACCGACACGGTGGTTTGAATGTTGGTGACCAGGATGTGTTTGTAAATGCGGTCGGTGGGGTAAAGGTAATGGAAACCAGTGCTGATCTGGCGTTAATATTGGCGATTGTTTCAAGCTTTAAAGATCAGCCGTTGCCGCACGACATGGTCGTATTTGGTGAAGTGGGTTTGTCTGGAGAAATCAGGCCTGTGCCCAGCGGTCAGGCACGCTTGCAAGAAGCCGTCAAACATGGTTTCAGGCGTGCCATCGTGCCTCATGCTAACTTGCCTAAGCAGCGCATTAAGGGCTTGGACGTTATGGGTGTCAAAAAAATCAGCGAAGCACTTGCCTTAGTTTGAGGTGAATGTAGCGTTTTAGGTGACATGCTTTAGTTACACACAGAAACATGATCTTCGTCTTTTGTTTGCGCCTAATAACTTGCAGGACTGATTGATGGAATACTGCTAATGTCCCAGTGCGGATAACTCCCGGTTGAGAATTTCAGTGTCCCCGACATTCAACTCAACTAAACGCCGTAGATGGGAAATGCTGTCAATATCGATATGTTCACAGCGAAATCCAACGTGCTTGTTCTCAATATGGGCCACTGATACTTGCATGCAAATTTTAATGTCGTTGTTGTCTAAATCAAGTTCCAGCAAGTACGGGTCATCTAATGCAGCATCCCAGCCATCGGGTTTCGATACCAGTACGCCCTTCAGTGAAATGTCGATTAATTGACATTGCCAGCGACCTTCCGTCGTACTAATAATATTAGCGCTTGCCTCGAAAGGGATACGTGTAAACAGTCTGTGATCTTCAGTCATAAGGTTTATATTTTTGCTTTAATGAATTCAAGTAAGTTGTTTTTGCATAAAACATGCCTTTTTTTATCTTTTGTTCATGACCGTTTTAACTAAAGATTCCTGTTGTTTGTACCGTGCTTAAGCACCTTGAACGTATGCCGTCAATGGGCGGTTGCCGTGAGTGGCTATTATTTTCCAGGGCTTAAATTATCTTTATCTCATTGTGCGGTTCAATGTGCCTATCCCAAACCAGATAATTGAATAACATGTGTAATTGACGTTGAGTGACTGCAAGGGGAGACTTAATTTGTGAAAAAAAATACTGTCGGTAAATTTTACGGTTTCATTAAACAAAACACGGATTCGACGCTTGTATTATATCAATTGAGCAGTGTTTAGTGGTGTTAGTGCCTATGTTTTAATCAAAATGATGGGTAATTGTTTGTCGAATAAATTTACACAATCGTCGAGCAATTAAGGATAACGTCTTTGATGAACAATAAAAAACTGAAATATTAATGGTTTAACGAATTGGCACTGAACGTGTAAGACCTCCAGCTAACTATAAAAGTTAGCCAATATAGCATTGTCTGATAAGAATAAATATATGGCTGATTGTTTATCAGTTGTCGACATTGTCTCATTTTAGCTGACGAATAATAACAAGCGATAGGCTCAATATCGCAATGGGTGAGGGAGAGTTACTATGACTAAGCGTTCGACGGTTCGCTTTTTAGTTTTTCTGTTTGCATTGTTCAGTACCGCGCAAGTATCGGCTCTTTCAATCAATTTTCAGTCGCTTAATACAACAACGAATATTGGTGACACTATCGATGTTGATATTGTGGTGTCCGGGTTGTTTGATGCAGGCGAAATCGTATCAACCTATGATCTCTTCGTCGCTTATGATGCTTCGATAGTAACAGCATCAACTGTTTCATTTGGCCCATATCTCGATGACTTACTTTTCCCGTCGATTCAATTTGCCGATACCAGTAATCCAGGCATGTTGGAATTTGGGGAGATCTCGTTTCTATTCGATGATGAATTAGCCGCAATTCAGCCGGCGAGTTTTACGCTGGCAACCTTGTCATTTGATGCAATGTCCAGTGGCATGAGTGATTTAAGCTTTGCACCACACCCCAACTTTGGTGTTATTGATATCAAAGGACGGGATGCACAGATACTGAATGTGAATGCAGGGGTCGGCACCATCACTGTAATGGCGCCGTCAGTGGTGACGGTGCCAGAACCTGATAGTTTACTGCTCATGCTAATGGGATTTGTTTTATTAATCATCTCGTCTCATCGGTTTTCATTTCATCCTTCTTAGTTGTATTTCTATGTAACCATGCACATTTTAAATGTGTGTGCGTGTTAATGCTTTTGTGGTCACTGAATGAAGGTACAGTATTGAAGGTGCAGTATTATTGAAAGGGTTGCGCGTAGTGAGCGGAATATAGAATAATTGATGATAACGTTGGAGAACAACAATGACGCGACGGATAATTCGCACAGCTAACCTGCTAATTCTTGCTTTTGTTTTTATCTATTCAAACGTATCGCGGGCAGCCGTTTGCGATGTTGATGTGGATTTAGACATTGATCGTGATGATGTTTCCTTAATTGCCTTGGCACGTAATACGCCTGCAGATAGCGTAGACGATCCGCGCGATGCCGATGGTGACGGCATCATTTCGGTCAATGATGCGCGTCAGTGTGTATTACAATGCACGCTGGCGCACTGCGCGATTGTTGATCCTGATGATGTTGACCGTGATGCTGATGGTTTCACCGAAAACCAGGGTGATTGTGACGACACCAATGCAGCGATTAACCCGGGTGCCATTGATATCCCGGGCAACGGTAATCGACGAGAACTGCGATGGCATCGATTCCCCGATAGCGTTGATTGCTGATATCAATACCGTGCCCAGCATTGAGTTTGGCCATGTTGAAGCAGGTGTCACGATTAGCAAAGTGCTCACTGTTAATAATGTGGGCACAGCAACATTAATGATCGACTCAATGTCCACGGACAATTCAGTATTTTCCGTTGCGCCGACAGCGGGTAATATTTTGCCAATAAGCATTGAGCCGGGAAAATCCACTAATCTTATTGTTTCATTGACCCCTTCACCCGGTAGTGGTCGCGGCAAGACTACATTTACCGGCGAGGTGATCATTAACAGTAACGACCCGGATGAAGCGACTTATACCGTTAGTCTATCCGGGAACGCGGTTGAAGCGCAGCC
>JAADGF010000066.1 GCA_013152545.1 Gammaproteobacteria bacterium | reverse complement strand
CACCTTGTATGCGACGCGTTGTGTGATCTTTAAGCTCAGTTTTTTCATTAAGTTGCGTACTTTATAGCGACCTATTTGAAAGCCTTCTTCATGTAATTTCTTCATCATTTCGCGGCTACCTAAGCTGTTCCGGCTCTGCTTAAACAGCTCTTTTATACGACGATTAAGATGCAACACCTCAGCTCAGCAGTAATCAGCTTTCCTAGGCGTTTCTTCCAGCTGTAATAAGCGGAGGTGCTGACCTGTATTACCCGACATAAAGTAATCACTGGGTAATCCACTGACTCGTCCCTAATGAAGTTAAATTTTATTTCATTTCTTTCGCGAAGAAGGCACTGGCCTTTTTTAAAATCGCTTTCTCCATGCGCAGATTCTTATTTTTCTTACACAATCGCTTTAGCTCTTCACGCTCCTCTAGCGACAATGATTTACCTTCAAGCTGAGCTTCAATCTGATCCTTCCAGCAATACAGCATATTACTGGCTATACTCAGTGATTTAGCGGCTTCTGGCACTGAATAACCCTGATCTCCTACCAATGCTACCGCTTCTTTTTTATATTCTTTAGAATACTGTAATTTCGTTTCTGTCCCATTCTAACACCTCAATAATCGATTTATATTATCTCTTATTAAAGTATCCGGTGCTATTAGACCACTACACTACTGCGAAGGCCTATAGCACAGAATCTAAAAGTCACTGTATGGGTGTACGCTGTCGTCCAAAAAATCCCAATAAGTCTTTTGCCTTCAGCGCCCTAGTCGCTCTCGCGACGATTCAACTGATTAATTTAGGATTATTAATACTGAAAGCAACCATCGGCATAATTTGTTGTTGGTATGAAAATAGTGAAAAATTGCTTGGCTATTCCGGGCAAGAGTCCAGGTGAGTTGTCGCATTAACGTTTCCCTTGACTATCGGTTTAGTGGGGTGGGATTTATGTGCAATAGGCTGTGTATTGGGCGGGAGGTGACCAATCATGTCGTTGATCGAGTGCCGTAAATGCTACAATAGTGATTTCTAAGGACTATCAGAAATCCGAGTCAGAGGAATCAGAGTCAGTGAGCGGGGCATGTGTTGAAAGAAGGCGTTTGAGAGAGCTGTGATTTCTTTGCTTAAACCTAAATTGCTGTTGGATGCAGAAAGGACGAGGCAAACGCTAATGTGCTAAGTGAATTTAAAAGCGGTGCAATTGCTTTAATATATCGACTTGATGGTGTTTTTTCTTTATCGGGTTGACAATGAATTACAAATAGTTGACTCTTTTATCCTTTTTATGTCTGACAGATCATAATAATATGCGTCGTGCAGATCGTTTATTTCAGATTATTCAATTACTGCGAAACCGACGAATAACCACGGCGAAGTGGCTTGCCGAGGAATTGGAAATATCGGAGCGCACAGTGTATCGTGATGTCCAGGATTTAATGGTATCAGGTGTGCCCATTGAGGGCGAGGCTGGTATTGGTTATGTGCTTAGGCGCGGGTATGATTTACCGCCACTCATGTTTACAAAAGAAGAAATTACTGCGTTGACCCTGGGGGCGCGCATTGTTAATAGCTGGGCAGATCCGCAACTTGCCAAGGCAGCGGATCAAGTGCTTAATAAAATCAAAACGGTATTGCCTGATACGTTGAAAAACAGTTTATCTGAGACGCATCTTTTTGCACCTCTGGTGCAAATTCCTGTCGATGTTGCTTCAGCAATGGCTAAGCTGAGAGTCGCAACCGAGGAAAGAAAAAAAATACATTTCAATTATACTCGTGCTGATGGCGAGAACTCCACACGAACCGTTTGGCCGCTAGGTTTGTTTTTTTGGGGAGCTGTTTGGACATTAGGCGCTTGGTGTGAATTGCGGCACGATTTCCGCAATTTTCGCCTTGATAGAATGAGTAATTTGTTAACCGCCGATGAGTATTTCCCGATAGAGCATGGTAGAACGCTTGATGCTTTTATTATTGCAATGCAACAGTGTTAGGGTGATTTGAAAAAAATCGTATATTCAGCATGTTACGCATTTCCTGTGTTGACGTAATTGATTAAATGTCTTTGTGGTTCAGTGTGTTATGATGCTGCTCTCCCAGCCATTGTTAATGGCTTAAACGAGTATCGCGTTTCTCCGTCGTACACTGCGCAGTGTACTAAAAGACGTGTTACAAATTGCTTGTTCTCAATTAGACTTGCAGGCTTATCACTTACCGTTCTATTTTTGCCTTTTCAGTAGCTATTAAGCATTATGTTTTTATCGATTAAGTGAGTTGGATTTACTCGTTGCTATGCTATTGGGCATTGTTATCCGATTTGTTCAATGGTGAAGCAGAGGCGCCTAACGGAGAATGTATGTCTGCCAATAAAATTGTTTTTGACAAGAATAAATTAGTCGCTAGACTTGGTTCTGCATGCAATTGGATGTCGATTAATGCTTTTTTTACTGTACATTTCCAGGTGGGCCGAGTTCGACAATGTTTGTGTAATCTCTTGCTGGGTGGTTTTCTGGTTATAATCAGTACGACTTGGGCATATGCTCGCGAGCATGTTGTTAAACAGGAAGGCCACCAGTTCTCCGATTTATTTCTTAAGTTGGAAAACAATGATGTTATAAGGTTTGTTAATTTGGATAGTGTTAATCACAAACTGACTTTTTCTTATAAGGAAGACAAGGAGTTATTCACCGATATTGGTCCCGGTGCTAGCCAGATTATCGAATTTGGTAGTCCTGGTGTGTATGATGTTGAGTGCCATCTTCATCCTGATATGAAGTTAACAGTATTTATTCCCTATACTTATGATAGCAGGCGTTATTGAGTCTGTTGTTTGTGTGTTATATCCATAGTTTTTAAGTAAGGCTGTGAATTATGCCGACCAACATCCTGAACGTGACATTTATACCCGTGGCGTTTGAGATTTCGGTTTTATTGTACGCCTTCTTCATTCCATGGCGGTGTTGAAATTCCTCGTAATAGTCCGGCTATTTCTCGTCATTTCGCCTTTCATAAAGAATCGCTTTCATAAAGAATCGACTTCGTCTAAAAACGCTTACTTTTGGTGCTACCATGAAATGAATATGACACACACTAAAAACCGAAATCTCAAAGGCTTTGGGTATCGATTATTTTTGTTTTGGTGAAAATTGTTTGGGCAGCATAAACTTAAAATTATAAGAGTGAAAGATATACCACTTATTATTATCGTGATTAGCAATAAGCGAGTGTTCTCCCTTGATTTGATAGGCGTTTAGGTCTTGCAGCGGAGTTCATTAGGGTTGATGTACTCGGTTTGGCTGATTATTGTTTGTATTAGGAGGGTTGTCTGATTAATTTAGGTTGAATGTTGGTTTACCCAGTGTGGAATTAGGCGTATTGTTGCAAGTGATTGTGTCTTGTGCATGTAGCACCTACACTCCGGGTTGCGGTTGGTTTAATCTCGACGGGCTATATTCCCTGCAGCTTGCCGTGGATAAATATTGAGCGATGCGACGCGGATATTTCTCTAAATACTCGATCCGCTTGCGGCAGGAATTGTTAATGTTTGAAGTATACTTGAGAGGGAGCAAAGAAAAGTGGAAGAAAAATTAACGACGGGTAAAGATAAAGAACTGTCATTACAAGATGCGTTTCTGAAAAAATGTCAAAAAGAAAATTTTCCTGTGCATGTCTTTCTGGTTAGCGGTGTCAAATTAAATGGTCGCATTGATTCTTTTGACCAATACGCTATTTTTTTAAAGAATGGTTCTAGTCAGTTAATCTATAAGCATCAGATATCCACAGTGCTGCCTGCCCGTTGATTTAATTTCAATGTTTAAACTAATCTAATGTAGTTGAAAACCCGTTTCCCTGTGTTATTTTCAGTATATCAGGCTGATATTGGTTTTTTCGAATAGTTACGAATATTGTTACACTGAATACAGCCACAATAAGTGACATTACGCCTTTTATCGAAAATGCCCTTCAACCCGTATATCATCCGTGACGTTTAGAATGTCAGTATCGTTGTATACTGGTTTCTTTCACGGTGGAAAATTTACCAATATCACATACTGTCTTTGCAGAAAATACTGCAAACAGAAGGTGGGGTGGGTTTCAAGCGATCTTTAAAACGCTTAAGTAATATAATGCTCTGCTATTATATTTTCGTAAAAACATAATATTTCAATTTTTTCAAAAGTTTAGTGTAACTTGTCAGTGCTCAATTGATGAGTCTAGGTTGGGTATGCCATGGTTTTTTCGTCGATGGAGGCTGTTGCTGATTGCCAGGCGTTAGTTTTTGATTTTCTCAACATTGGCATCCGGTAAATGAGGTAGTGTAAAAAACAACCAATTATTGGTCGTAAATAATTAGAGGGAGGTTTTCATGAAGTTTGTTGGTATCGCTGTTTTACCAGTGTTGTGTGGTTTTTTGAGTCAACCGAGTATCGCGTCCACTTTCGAGAACGAATTAGCGTTTTACTTGGAATCCAGTGACAGGGATGTGAAAGCAGCCAGTGTGGACGAGAATGCGTTTGGTGTCAATTTCACGAAATATTTAACCCCTGTGGGTGATGAAAATTATCCATTGGAAGAGGCTAATTTTTTTGCCCGATCCCGCAATGTTAATGCGGGTGTTGGTTTTTTGGATACCGATTTTGATAGCGCAAATGGTGATGGCTATATTATTGAAATAGGGTATCAGCACTTGGAAAAAACCTCGCCCATTGGCTTTGAGTTAGGATACGAAACATCGGATAGCAGTGTTGGTCGCGGCAATACTGCTGCTGACATTACACAGAGTGAATTGTTATTTAATGTTTATTATTATTTGACGGATAATACAAGGTTAGGGCTTGGTTATTTAAGGCAGAGCGCTGATATTGACGCTAATGTTGGTCAGTCTTCATCAGACAGCAATATTGATGCCGTTGTGTTGCGTACAAAAACGGTCAATCAATATGATGGCAGTTGGGTAAATGTTGAGGGGCAATTGATTTATTCTCAGTTGGATGATGATAATGGTGACACCAATCGTACAACACTTGCCGTTGACGGGGACTATTATTTTAATAGAAAAGTCAGTTTAGGTGCTGGACTGGCAGCCACTTCTGGCGACAATAATAGTGATAGCAATCGATTTTCGGTCGATATTGTTTTTCACACTGACACCGGGTATGCCTTTATAGCGGCTGTTGAGAAAGTGGATAGTGATTCAGGTGCAGATGAAAATGTGATTCGTTTTTCATTTGTTTCCAGAAACTTTTAACGGCTTTTTTTGGAAGAAAAGCAATTTTAGTTGTGTTTTTGTTTGCTTAATATCCACATGGGTATATAACAAGGACGGTATTAGATTTTAGCTGTGGTATTAGCAAGATTTTTTTTGCGAAATAATTTTTGTTCGGTAATATTTTTTACATCTTCCAAAATGTAATAGGCGGCTGGAATTAATAGCAGGCTGACGGTGGTTGCGAACATGACGCCAAAGGCCAGGGACACGGCCATTGGAATTAAAAACTGAGCCTGAACGCTTTTTTCCAGCATGAGGGGGGTTAAGCCTGCAAATGTTGTTAAGGAGGTCAGCAGGATAGGTCTGAAGCGCGCAGCGCCTGCTTCGCGTATGGCTTTTGCAACAGAGGCACCTTGTTGTCTGGCTCGATTGATATAATCAACCAATACTAGGTTGTCGTTTACCACTACGCCAGATACCGCAATCATGCCGCTCAGCGATAATAGGCTAACGTCTAATCCTAGTAGCAAATGACCGATTATGGCACCAATTAAACCAAAAGGAATGGCGCTTACCACGATCAATGGTTGTAAATACGATCTAAACGGTATTGCCATTAATGCGTAAATACCCAATATCGCCATTATAAAACCGTTAATCATGGCATCTATTAATTCCTTCTGATTTTTCTGGCTGCCAGAAAGGCTCCACCGGATAGATGGAAACTGCGTTGAAAATGTTGAAAAAAAGCCGGATCTCAAATCTTCCATCACTTTACCCGAAGTGGTCTTGCTATCCTCGATATAAGCGGTAACACGAACAATGCGTTTTCGATCAATGCGTTTTATTTCACCGGGGCCGCGATCATATTCAATATTGGCGACATTTGAGAGCGGTACCACGGCGCCATTACTTAGGCGGATGGTCATATTCTCCAACATATATAATGAGCTGCGTTCTTTTTCAGGGTATCGAATAAAAACCTTGACCTCATCGCGACCGCGTTGAACACGCTGTACCTCTTCACCATAAAAGGCCTGGCGTACCTGGCGTGCAAGATCATCGAAGTTCAATCCCAGGTTTTGAGCATGGGGTTTGATCTGAATACGAATTTCACGTTTGCCGGTTTCAAACGAGTCTTGTACGTCATACACGCCGGGATATTCTCGAAGTTGGGCTTTCAGTGCATTGGCGGTATTTCGAATTGCCTCTATTTTTAGTCCTGATAATTCGATATCAATACCCGGACCGTTATTTTGCAAGCTAGAGTTGAAACTGAGTTCTATCGCTTCGGGAATATTGCCAATGGCTTCTCGCCAGCGGCGTACGATCTCTGCGTTCGCTATTACGCGGGTTTCTGCAGGGGCTAACTCGATAGCGACTTCGCCGACATTGCCACCTTTTTTACCGCTGTGGCTCATTGGTTGCGCGCCAATGGTGGTGACGATACCGCGGAACTCGTCTGAGCCTTTTTCGCCCAAAATCTCCTTGCGCAGGGTTTGTGCCGTGCGCTCCATTTGCTCGATTGCATTGCGCGTTTTTTGTATATGGGTGCCTTCAGCAAAGCGCACGTTTGCTACAATCATGTCACCTTCGACACTGGGAAAAAAGACCAATGGTAACCAACCACCAACCACCACGACTGAAAAAATCATAAACATTGCGACAAAAACAGATATGGTGGTATAGCGCCAACGCAGCACCATCGCAAGGAAGGGGCGGTATATTTTTTGAATAAACTGTTCCACCAGGTTGACAAACGCTTGTTGTTTATTAGCAAAATAGCGAGTGAATTTGAAGCGGTGTTTTGCGGGTCCTTTTATTGTTGATAGATGTGCCGGCAGTATAAGCAGGGATTCTATCAGTGAAAAGATTAACGTGGCGATAACGACAATAGAGATGATGCCCCATAACTTTCCGGAGGTGCCTGGCAAAAACAGAATTGGCATAAAGGCGACGATAGTTGTTAAGACGGCAAATATAACTGGCCTGGCTACATCTTGGGTGCCATTAATTGCAGCTTGTAGTCCAAAGATGCCCTTGCGATGTTGTGAAAAAATATTTTCACCAACAATAATGGCGTCATCGACAACAATGCCTAACACCAGTACAAATGCAAACATTGATATCATATTAATAGAGCTGTCAAAATAAGGCAGTACCAACAGGGCGCCCATAAATGATACGGCAATGCCAACGCTCACCCACAATGCTAATCGTAGTCGTAAAAAAAGCACCAATAGGCAAAATACCAGTGCCAGGCCTACTATTGCACTGCGGATTAGGAGGTCTAACCGACTCTTGAACATTTCTGAACGATCCTGCCATGTGTTGACTGTGATGCCATCAGGGAGCAGAGGGCGGGTCCTTTCTAAGTAGTGATTGACTTGCTCGCTGATATCCAAAACGCTTTGTTCACCAACGCGAAAAACGGACAGCATGACGGCCGGATGTTCGTTAAATTTGCCTTCAAGGTCTGATTGTTCAAAACCATCAATTACCTCAGCAACATCACCGATAGTGATAGAGCTACCATCTGGCTCCGTGCGCAGCAGCATTTGCTCAAAATGCTTGCCCCAATAGGCTTGCCCCTGGGAACGCAGCAATACATCACCAGTGGGGGTTTTTACGACACCGCCTGCTAGGTCCAATGACGAACGTTGTACTGAGTCGGCAATTTCGGAAAAGCTTAAGTTATAGGAATGCAGCGCGTTATCCGAGACCTCGATGGAAATTTCGTAGGGCCGGATATTAATGGTTTCCACTTGTGTGATGGACGGTAATTCGACAAGATCATCCCTTATACGTTCAGCTATTTGTTTTAACGTACGTTCATTTGCAGGGCCAGCAATGATGAGATTGATAACGCGACTGCGGATCGAAATTTCCTTAACGACGGATTTTTCAGCGTTAGCTGGAAAGCTGGTAATTGAGTCGATACGTGATTTTACGCGATCGAGAATTTTTGCAACATCGAATCCTTTTTCGATTTCGATGGAGACACTGCATAAGCTTTCCCGGGCAATGGATGATAATTTGCGAATACCGTCAAGGTCAAAAACACTTTCCTCGATACGGGTGCAAATACCTTGCTCGACTTCAGCAGGGGATGCGCCAGGGTAAGGCACTTGAACTACAATCATATCCAGCGATAAATTTGGGATGGTTTCTTTGCGAATCTGCGGTAATGCCATCATGCCTGCGATGAGTATCATTAGCATTAGCAAATTAGCTGCGACACGGTTGCCAGCAAACCAGGCAAGTGCTTGATTCAAAATTAATTTTTCCTTTTTTCGTTGGCGTGTTTATTCATGATGGGGGCATGCTGGGGAATTCTGCTATTCTCAGTTGCATGCCATCTACAGCAGCATCCAGCGGACTGGTGATAACACGATCTCCGTCTTGTAGACCCTGGTTAACATAAACATGGGTTTCTCCCCGGTAGATAATCGACACCGTATGAAATTGCAGGCTTAGGGACTCATCCAGTAACCACACAGTGTTTTGCTCATGTATTGCCGTTCTGGGGATAACAATAATATCGGTGAGTTGGCGTCCCATGATTTCGGCTGTTACAAAACTGCCCATGGTGAGCGGCACGTTATTTTCAGCCCCAATACGCATATTATAAGGGTCGTTGATTTGAGCGATTAAATATAATAGTTGATTGCGAGTATCAATTGTCGCATCCGAGCGTGTAATACGTCCTTCCCAGCGATGTTCAGTCCCAGCATAGTACCCGCGGATTACAACGTCGGTGACAGCGTGTTCTTCGGTTGATTGGCGTTGGTTCAACGTTGGCAATTCGATAAGTTGGGCCTGTGATTGAGATATAGGTAAACGCAGTTCCGCAATGTCTACTGCGTAGATATCTGCTAGTACCACACCAGGACGGACGTATTGTCCTATATCGGCTTGCTTTTTTAGCACTCTGCCATCAAAGGGGGCTAGGATGTCGCATCGTTGTAGTTGCAAACGCGCTAGCGAAAGATCCGCTTTAGCCGCTTTTAAGCGTGCTTTGGCTTCTTCATATTGTGGTTTACGCAGTGCATAATCGCTTATTTTGTCAGTACTAACGCCGAGATATTCTTTTACTTTTTGTTTGTGTTCGGCCTCTGCCGCAGCCAGTTGTTGTTTGGCGCCAGCTACTGTGGCAGCGGCTTTAATAATGGCTAGCTTGTATTCTTCAGTATCAATACGTAACAATACATCGCCTTTGTTGAAGAACCCGCCATTAACAAATTGTGTTGCAGCTTCTGTGATACGCCCTGTTACTTCTGCCGATAATTGAATGGTGGTGCGTGGTTCAACGGTTCCCTGGGTTTGTATCGGTATGCGGATATTTTGACGGGTTACCGTCAGAGTCGTCACTTTTGGGCGTTGTATTTCCACACTTTGGCGCTTAACTTTTGGACTGTTTGCCATGAGTTGCCAAGCTGTTCCCACACCTGCAATGATGATAACAATGGGAAACACAATTTTGGCAATGGATTTACGGCTTTTTTTCATGTTAATTTATTGAAACTGTTAAGAAATTCAGAATATAACGTAACGAAATTGTACCGTAACTTTGATTTCGAGCCAGGACAATTGTTCCGCTGAGATGCCGGAATCTTTTATCGACAGCCAATTGTAGCCAGTGGCTAAGTGTGTGACGAGTATTCCTTGAAACAAAAAAACCAGACTGGATCAGAGAAAACCCGCACAATGCCTTGGTTTTAAGGGGCTGTAAAGAAATACGTTAAGGGCGCGCACCCCAAGGGTACTCTTCAGAGCGCATACTTAACTTGTCTGTAAGCTTTTGCGCAACGCTAAAGACGCAAGGATAGACAAGCAAAATGTTCACGTTATTTCTTTATTGACCCTAAGTGTAGTGTATTAACCAGTAATGCCGAATCTGCATTTTATTTAACACATTAGCATACCTGCCGAATAGTAGCGAGACTTGCTACCATGCTGAAGATAAAGGATTTTTTTGAATATTTTTTTAAGGATTAATGAGTGCACGGCAAGCGATCTCTCATCTTGTGTCAACAGTTGCTGCTTTAGGTAAGATTAACACGTTGCAGTAAATCCGTTAGCGTTTTGTACGTGGCTTTTATTATCCTAAATTCATCCGTTGGGGCTATTGTGGATGTATTTTAGAGAGGCTACTGGAATACGGTAAGTTTAGCGGTGGAGTAGGGTGTCATGTAAGCTTGAAAAGAGTAGAGTTAACTTCACCTGATGTGCTGTTTCTGTCCGAGTTACCGTGGCTTTGCTTGTATGATTCAGCAGCGGAGTAAGTTATAACATGCTGGTTTTAGGGGGGTGCTGAGGTGGGTTTTCATCAATATATTCGTTTTCGTCTCTGTGTATTGTAGCCTTATTGCGGTATTGCTTGTCTGGTTGATGTGTTTTTGTGGCTAAATATTCCTGATGAAGCAGATTGATAACCTGTCGGATGTCATGTTCTCCCAGTTCATGGATTTTATTGTCATTGCCATAATGTAAAAACCGAGCACACACTCGATTAATTAGTCGTGGTATTCCACGGCTTACGGCATGAATAAGAGGAAACACTGTTGGCGCGAATTGGGGGTTGTTGTCCCAGCCAGCCTTGGATAGCCTATGGAGTATATACAGACGAGTGTCTGCGATATTTAATGACGTCAGGTGGAGTGTTATCAGTGAGCGCTGGTTGGCTTGTTCCATGCCCATCGCCATGACTCGATCACCTAATGATTCTGATCCAAATAAAAATATATGTAGAAGCGCTTGTTGGTTTGCGTACATACTGGCCATTCTGCGAATATCCTGTAGCGCATTCTTGGTTAGAGTGTGTGCATCGTCAACAACCAGGAGGGCGTGTGTATTGGTGCGTTTATACTGCTGTAACGTTTTGTTTAAGTTGTTGAGCAACGCTACTTTAGTGAGACCGCTAGGGTTGAGGCAAAATCCACGTGCAACCTGATGTATAATGTTACCTGAATGGGGGGTTGCTGTCGTTAGATTTGCTACTTTGATTTGCTGTGGATTTAATGAGCCTACTAAATGATTGAGGAGAGTGGTTTTTCCAGTGCCTGCTTGACCAATAACCATTACCGCGTTTTCTTGGGCATATACGATGCCGCGTAAGCTTGACAAAGTTCGTTTGTAGCTATCATGCCAATAACAAAATTGGTGGTCGGGGGTGGGTGAAAACGGATCTCGCCTCAGGTTATAAATTTTTTTGTACATAGCTTTGTTTGCCAGCCAATTCAGGTCGATCTATCTACATCGCAACTTGGTTGCATAATGCGCAGCAGCAGACGGAAATTACGACATCCAATAGGCTTGGAATGGCTTCGTCATGAAATCGTCATGGGAAACATGGATGCTAAACGCACGCCGACTGAGAAATTATAACTGTAGTATCTAAACATTAAAAGACCCATTCATCTTTGATTACAGCACTCGAGGTACATTTGTGGATTTACGACCCATCGCACACAACTGCGGGCATATGCGTCGTTAGTATTCAATTAAATTTTTCGGGTTAATCGTCTCAGATCTGTAAATTGCTTGGGTTGATCGTTAAAATTACTGAGTTGACAGGGGGGGAGGGCTTGCTGTTTTGTTGGTGTTAGTTTGTTCTCCAATGAAGCCGCGGTGTGCAGTAGTGTGTGGTGCATATTTTTTACGCATGTTAGCATGTGCTCGTGTAGTGCATCAAACAAATCACTGAACCGTGTTCTATTCAAGATACTACACTCGCAATGCCTTTTTCGATAGCATTCACCAGTGTTTGTAATACCTTTATACGTGCGAAGTATTTATTATTACCTTCTACTAACACCCAAGGGGATGTCGGAAGACTGGTATATTGCACCATGTCATGAGCAGCCATTTCATATTCTTTCCATTTTGCCCGGTTTCTCCAGTCTTCATCGGTGAGCTTCCAGTTTTTATAGGGGGTTTTCTGGCGCGCCTTGAATCGTTTTAGTTGCTCTTTTTTTGTGATATGAATCCAAAATTTCACCAACACAGAACCTTGCATAACCAGTTGTTCTTCGAAATCATTTATTTCGGAATATGCTCTGCACCACTCCTGTTCAGTTGCAAACCCTTCAACACGTTCAACTAATACGCGGCCGTACCAACTGCGATCAAATATAGTAACGTGACCGGCGCGGGGAAGATGCCGCCAGAATCGCCATAAATAATGCTGAGCACGTTCTTCTTCCGTTGGGGCAGCGAACGGAAGAACCTGATAAATGTGTGGGTCCAGGGCGGGTATCATACGACGAATGGCGCCCCCTTTGCCTGCAGCATCTGGACCTTCGAATATTACAATGGTTGAAATTCCAATCTGTAGGGCATTGCGATGCAGCAAATTGAGTCGGGCTTGTAATGTTTTAAGTTGTAATTTGTAATCGGGTTTATTTAGGCAGGGTGACATGTCTAGGTGGGAAAACACGGTTTTTGATGATAGTAGTTGTACGGGCTTATTGTCGCGCTGAGGCTTACCTTTCACGTTAACCACTGATTGCAGTTTTTGTGGGTTACCACTGTGGGTGAGTGTGGTTGTGTTAGGCATAGGCGTGGTAGTGTTGTTGTTTTCCTGGGATTTATCGAGCTGTTTGCGCAATGCATCGAGAATCGTGTTGGCAACAGAAATGCCACTGAATTTATCGTCGCTGCCTTCAACGATAGTCCACTTGGCGTTTGCCATATTGGTTCGCATCACAACACGTTCTGCTGCTGCTATAAATGTGTCATAACGGCGCCAGTGATCCCAGTCTTTTTTAGTGACTTTCCAGCTTAACAAGGGGTCTTTTTCAAGCATTTTATAGCGAATTTCTTGTGCATCTCGGCTTAAATGCATCCAAAATTTGAGAATAAGTGCACCATCTTCTGCTAGTGCATTTTCAAACGCTAGAATTCTATCAATACGTTTATCAAGCTGAAATATACTGGTGTTGCCATAAGCTTGATCAAGTACTGGTTTTGAATACCAAGCGCTTAAAAACAGACCGATACGTCCCTTGGGGGGTAAATCACGCCAATATCGCCAAAATTCAGGGCGCTCTATTTCCTCGTCCGTTGGCTCACGGTAGGCGCGGTTAATTAGCCAGCGGGTATCCATCCATTCATTGAGTCGGTTTACCGTCATGCCTTTCCCGGCACCGTCCACGCCCGCAAAAATGATGATCACTGGCGTCAGTGCCCGTTCGCGTAATTGCCGTTGTGCTTCGAGGAGTTCTCGACGCAGCACTGTTTCGATTTTTTTAAACTCTTTTTTAGAAAGCTTTTGTCCTAGCTCAGCGGTACTAAACATGACGATTTCCAGTGAATATTGTTTTAAACACTGTTTTACTTAACAGTCCTTAATTGTGTATTTCTTATTATAAAGGTTATTGACCTGTTGTGGGGTTTTAAAGTATGGAGTGGGTATAAAAATAACGAGTAGCTGTGCGAGTTGTGTTAGAACAAATAAGCGGCGTTTTTCAGAATCGCTGCTCGCCGTCTCTTTTCTGGAAAATTCACCTGCGAGGCGTTTATTAACTCACCTTAGCTCCCGAAAAAAGCGTGCCCAACCGATGGTAAATTTCTTTTAATTTATCACTTAAATGATTGCCTTTATCCAGAATACCATTGGTGTTGTCAAGACACTTTTGAGCGATGCTTAGTATATTTTCTTCTTGATATTCCAGCAAGCTTAGCCGCATTAATGCTTCATCGAGTTCTTTTTTCATGTTTTCGATTGCTGCGGTGCTTTCTTTTTGAATTTCCTGGAACAGTTCTTCAACATTATCGATTGCTTTTTGTACGGTGGCTAAAATTTCTTCTTTTTGTTTTGACTTACTATCATATAATAATACTTGTAGACGGGATTCAATGGCATTGCAAAGTGAACCCAGCGAATCTTTAAGTTCACCATACCTTTCTTTGTTATCGAGGGGCATATTTTTAACCAGCAAGGTAAAATCGTCGTAATTAATGACAGTTCTGGCACCAAAATCAAAAAAACGGCCTTTTTTTCTTGCGAGTTCTATTACATTGGATTCCAGTGGGGATATTTCCCCCTTGTCGCCAATGTTGATAATTTTGTCCGGTGTATGGATCTGTAATGTGCAGCTTAAGGCATACGAGTCAGTAACACGAAACAGGTTAGTGGCCAGTTCTTTGTAGTTAGGTGAGCTTAAACTTGTTTTATAAAACTCCAATATCTGCCCCAAATCACTGGAGTAGGTCATTGCCTGCATCGTTGTCTTAAAGGATTCTTGCAATTCTGATTTTAGATCTTGATTGGACTTTGTTATGTTGACTAAAACAGACAGTTTTTTATAAATAATTTCAGGTTGTATTGGTTTGGTGATGTAATCATCCCCACCCACTTCATAACCCTTTAGTTGTTCATCTAAGCTACTTAGCGCAGAGACAAAAATGAAAGGGATTACCTTGCCTTTTTCCGTGGATTTTATTTTTTTGCAAAGATCATAACCATCCATGTCTGGCATAAGCACATCCGATAAAATATTACTAATTTTGTCCTGATGAGTATCAAATAACGCTAATGCTTGCTGACCGGTTTCGGCGGTGATGGTCTCGTATCCTGCATTTTCTAGAAAAATTGCATGAAGTTCAAGTAACGTAGGGTCATCATCTACAATAAGAATTATTCCACGATTGTCGGTATCGGCATTCATTATATAGTCCATGCTTTCATTAAAGGTTGTTGCTGCATTTATTTAATGTTTTGTGATTTTTCGAACTTCATTAATTCCTCGACAGTATGGTCCCGTATTGTTTCGATGTGACTTAATAAAACACTTATATTATCGAGATTGTTTTTATAGATGGCCTGTTCCAGCAAATGGCATTTTTCAGACAAATTGGTAGCGGCCAAGGTTATGCTACTGCCTTTTAACGTATGTGCGATATGAGCTAATTCGTTCGTATCACCATTAGCAAAGGCTATTTTCATTCTTGTTATATAGTTGGCAGAGCTTGTCCTGTACGTGTCTATAATTCGTTGTGAATTTGATCCAAGTGCTTGCAGTAAAATACGGAGTTTATTTTTGTCTAACATAGGTACGTTTTTAGTCGTAATACGTTGTTGTCAGTCATTTGTGGTAAATTTTTTGATAATTTAAATTCTTCAATTGATGTTGGTATATAGCCCTTTATAATTGGCAGAATAGTATTTTTTTAAATGACGCGCTAGGACAAACGGGCGTATATTTAGGTTATGCTTAGCGCTAACGTTGGCTGGTGTTATTAATATTTTTTACGATCCAAGCATGTGAAAACACTAAAATAAAAGAAATTGCTCGGTTTGTCTTTGATTTGTCCAGCGATGCTGTTAATCATTTCTTTATTCAGACTTTCATTAAGGTGAGCTGGTCATAAACCCGTTATTCATCCTATTGTGTAACGTATTCATTGCTTTAAAATCGTCATATTTATAGTGAATTAATCGAATATCACTGTTTTTAATGGGGAAGTTGCTCAGTAATAAAAATTATGCAAGATAAACTCCAAGTAGAAACGGCTGTTTTAGACTTGCTCCATGCTGGAGCGTGGCAATTGAAATCGTGGTAGCCGCTGTCACATTATTGCAGGGAGCGAGGCATTTCATTCTCTTGTCAGGCGAAAAAAAGCGTTTTTGGTGGAAACAACTCAAGTCAGCGGAATCAAGCTAGCAGACCCAAGTCCCAAGTGTAATTCCTACTTATTTCACGGGTGCTAAATCATGTGATGGCATTGTTGCGGCCAAAATATGAAATTTGTATGAAGTTTTAATAAAGCTATTGACTAATGTCTGAGTTTTTCTACAATTCTCATCGGCAAATCAAATCTGTTTCACCGTTAGCCGTTTATCTATCGTTTCTACTACGCAACGCTATTTTTCTTCGCTGGGTTTGTGTTATCCAATTTCGATCTGCGCCATTTTTAACTGTATTAATGTGTATATTTAGTTTGGTGTATCGTATTTATTGCATAAGAGGAGTGTTATGTGACGAGAATTTTGAAAAAAGTGAATGTCTTATAAATGATTTGCGGTTAATGTTTTAGTAATGCTCAATACCTGTTGTGTTTAGGGTGGCGCCTGATTTTCTCGAATTTTAACCAATTTTTCTTGTCTTATTTGTCTGCAAAATCGTAAACTGTGTCGGTGTAAGTGAGATCTTGCAGTTGCCAGGTTGAGGCTGCTGTTGTTCTTATTCTAACAACAATAAAACCTACAGCGGCGTTAAATCTAATGAAACTTAGTATTACGTTAAAATTGTTTTTTGCTTTACTCGTTACTAGCATTATTGTCATTGGCACAATGGCTGTTGCGGTACGCTACAGTTTTCAATCGGGATTTTTGGACTACATTAACAAAGTCGAAGTCGAACGATTAGCAACCCTGGCCACCTTTATTGGTAAGGAATATGAAAAACATGGCGACTGGCAGTTCGTTAAGTTTAAACGAGGTATGTGGCATCGACTTATAACACCACATGTGCATTCTGTAAAGGGCCGTTTATTTAGTCCGGCGAACACTGGAAATGAGGAGATAGATAAGGCTGAGGAAAAAAAGAAAATGAGTGAGCCTACCTTGGACTTTACTGATTTGGGGTTAAGGCTGGCGTTGCTGGATTTAGATCGTACGTTCGTGGCGGGTAATCGTCAATTCGGCTCAGATGCGGTGTTACACCCTATTTTTAGTCAGGCGGAGACGGTGGGGTGGCTGAGTATTACACCCTCCACGGTGCTTACTGATACCGTCGATATTCATTTTAATGAACAGCAAAATGCGGCAGCCACTCTTATTAGTATCATTAGTGTTTTTTTTGCGGCTGGACTTGCGGTTTTATTAGCGCGAAATTTACTGGCACCGATTGGTCGGTTAGTTGTGGCCACACGGGCGTTAACAGCTGGCGATTTTGGTATACGTATCGCGGTAACCAGTACAGATGAAATGGGGCAATTACAGACCGATTTTAACTCTTTGGCAAATACGATTGAACAAAATGAACATGCCAGACGCCAATGGATTGCAGACATCTCCCATGAGCTACGTACACCGATGGCTGTGCTCTTAGGTGAGGTAGAAGCGATTCAAGATGGTGTGCGAAAACCAGATGTTCATAACCTGAAATCATTGCATGCAGAAATTATTAGGGTTAATCAGCTTATTGATGATCTGTATCAATTGTCTATGTCAGATATTGGGGCTTTAGCTTATCGTAAAGAGGATGTTGAGTTATTAGGTGTGATTGAAGAAGTAATTACGACATTCATTGAACGATTTCGTCACAAAGACATCCAATTGTCGGTAGAGTTCACAGAGTGCCAATCAATACTTATCTTTGCCGATGCCCAACGTTTGCATCAGCTGTTTTCAAACCTGCTTCAAAACACACTGCGCTACACTGACCCCGGCGGCAGGCTTGAGATTCATTGTGAAAAAAATGATAGTATGGTTACAGTGCACTGGCAGGATTCCAAGCCCGGCGTGTCGGACGATATTTTAAAGCGTTTGTTTGAACGCCTGTTCCGCGCAGATGAGTCACGCAGTCGTGAAAAAGGTGGTGCGGGGTTGGGTTTGTCGATTAGTAAAAATATAGTTGAAGCTCATGATGGTGAAATATCAGCTCACCATTCGACACTGGGTGGTTTGTGGTTCAAAATTACACTGCCCTTGGCTAGCAACAGGATAAACAAGTCTAATGAACAGAAAATCAAACGATCATAATGAATAGTCGAACTGCTATGATACTTATTGTAGAAGATGAACCAAAGCTTGCTCAATTGCTGCATGATTATTTAGCGCAGGCAGACTTTAAAAGTCACCATATCGATAATGGGTTGGATGTGGTGCCTTGGGTGAAAGAGCATATGCCGTCGTTAATACTGCTCGACGTTATGTTGCCAGGTAAAGACGGAATGTCTATTTGTAATGAAATACGGAGTTTTTCGGAAGTCCCTATCATTATCGTGACAGCGCGAGTTGAGGAAGTAGACCGTCTGCTGGGCTTGGAGATTGGTGCAGATGATTATATTTGTAAACCATTTAGCCCACGCGAAGTGGTGGCCCGCATAAAAACGGTATTAAGAAGAGTGCGGCTAAACTCGCAATCTGACGATAGTGAAAAGGTGTTTAAAATCGACAATGATAAATATCAAGCAACTTATTATGGGCAAGTATTGAACTTGACTGTTGTGGAGTTCCGGTTGCTACGTAAGTTACTAGCAAGTGGGGGAAGAGTGTTTTCCCGTACGCAGCTAATTGATCAGCTTTATGATGATCATCGTATCGTGAATGAAAGAACAATCGATACACACATTAAAAATTTACGCAAAAAACTCGAAGAGGTGACGCCTGAGCATAGTGTGATTCGCTCCGTGTATGGCGTGGGTTATAAGTTGGATATGTGATTATATCGCCGTGGCGGTTAGGGTCTGTAAAGAAATGAGTTGGACAGATTGCGCCGGATGATATCGTTTCATTTTCAAGGCTTCCGCCATCCAGTGTTCATGTCCCGTACTATTTCCATATCGGCAAGGCGCGAATGGGCGTACCCCAAAGGGCACTTCTTCCAGGGCGCATACTCGTTGTCTGTAAGTTTTTGCGTAACGCCGAAGACGCTAGACACAAGCTAAATGTTCGCGTGTTATTTCTTTACAGACCCTTAGTGTTTAGATGTTATTACGATAAGTGGGCGTTCCTAGGCTTTAACGTGAAGTAGCGTATGTTGTCGTGTGTTTCACATTCATAATTAATTCATATTAACATCAACATTCTGTCATCTTTTTTTATTACTCTTGTTCTCGTGGGATCAGTTAATCAGTTTTTTCTGAGAAACGGAACCTCGATCAATCGACACTTCAAGGAGTAATAATGAACGATATAAAATTTGAAAATATGCACTATGTTGAGCGGGTAGCCCGTATTATTCTAGGTTACGGCTTGATTTTTTCAGTTGCATTTCAGCCTGTACCTCTGGACTATTTGCTAATATTGCCACTCATTGCAATTTATCCAAGCCTTACTGGTATTGTTGGTTGGGATCCCTTCTATGCGTTGTTTGAAATTAATTCTGAATCGGCTGAAAAGGGAATGGAGATGAATACGCCTTACATGGGGGCTAGCCCCGCCGCTTCTGCCGTGTAGTAACGACAGTGTTGTAACAAGACAGTGTTGTAACAAATAGTATTGCAAAGAAATATTGCAAAAATAGTAGAGTGGAGAATGAGGTGGATACCCTTATTGTTTTGTTTCGGCAACCGATGCACACATTGTATTTTGGGTACGCCTTTGTTCTTTGCTTATCTGTTTTATCCTAAAAAAATTGCTGAGATTGCAGGCTATGGCCTTTTAATGGCTTTGGTAGTTTCAAGATCACTTATCTCACCACAAAATGATGTGAGCGGTACAGCCTGATAGGAAACCATTTGCATGCGTTTTTCCAGACAGATTTTCTTATCCTAACCTCATTCGCTCTCACCACTTCGAAGTAATATCAAGGTAAGCGCCAAAGTATCAGCGAAGTTGCTTTCTAAGCGGCCTTCTGTTTTTTCGCCAGCAACGTCACCTGATCTTTCACTCGCCAAGGTA
>JAADGF010000084.1 GCA_013152545.1 Gammaproteobacteria bacterium | reverse complement strand
CTCTTCGAATTACAAAGCCCTACAGTAGGACAATCTACCGTAAGCAGGGCGCTTCGACAATTCAATATCTGATTTTGGGGAATGGAAGGCCCATCACTTTGATTCCGTTAACTCATTCCAGTCGATTGGCCCAGGCATTCGTTCCTGTATCATCTTTTTGGTACCACACCGCAATAGCGTGCCCCCTTAAATTGATTGCAACTTGCGGATTATGGACATTCCCCTGATTAGTCGTTTCAATCAATTCAGCTACACCCCAATCATTAGCGTCAGCATTAAAGCGATTCGCCCAGACGTTAGTTCCAACGCTATCTCTCTGGGTCCAAACAGCAACTGCATCTCCAAATGAATTCATGGCAACATGTGGTTCAACTGCATACCGTTGCACTATTTCAATTATTTTTACGGTACCCAGCTTATTATTAGTTGCATCGATACGCTTAGCCATAATATGGAGGTCTACCTTTCCCGGTGTGGATTCAATACCACTTTGCTCCCAAACAACAAGCCCTCGATCATTCGGATCTAAAAAAACACTCAAGTCTGCGAGACCAATTTTTTTATTAATTAACTCAACTTTTTCGGCCGCACCCCAAGTCTTAGTGGCCCTATCAAAGCGCTTTATCCACATGCTAACTTGCGTAATCTCGTCTTGGAACCAGACAGCAAGCCCTCCGCTTCCGTTCGTTGCTATTTCTATAGCATAACATTGTTTTGATTGTTATCAACAATCACTTTTGGCTCACCCCACGAACTGTTACCACTATCAAAGTAGATTGCCCAATAGTTATTCTCTGTTAAATTAGCTTCATTCCACAATACAATATTGTGGCTCAAAATATTTGCCGCAACGCCTGGATCAGAAATAAATCCCTGGCTATTCGGCACATTTAATCTGATTGTATTCCATGTTTTCGAGGTTAGATCAAAATAGCTGGCCGAATTTTTCTTCTGCGGCGGCGTGCCTTCAAAAACCTCCCAACTTATAAGTGCTTGCCCTAATATATTCAGCGATAGCCGATGAAAAATACTTGAAGCTTTAGGCGCATCTATTTGCCTGGGCCCGCTCCACTCGCTTGCACTAACATCAAAAAAATTAGCCCAAAGCTCTCGCCCAGTTCCATTGGATTGCTGCCAAACCACATATCTGTTCCCTGAAAAATCTAACACAATTTCTGGAGAAAATGCTTTGAGGTCACTAGTCCCAACCAATTCAGCAACCCCCCAAGCCTTGGCTTTCACATCAAAACGATTTGCCCAAATATTATCTCGTGTGCCATCAAATTGAGTCCAAACAACGAAACCATTGCCCGTCCTATCCATTGAGATTTTAGGTTGCACTCCGCCTATTATCAGATTGTCGGTCTTGAGCTTTTCCGCTCTGCCCCAAGCTGCATCCCGTGTTGTGAAGGACCAGGAAGTACTCTCTAAAAACTGTCCGGAAATATCCGATATATTTGAAGATACTACAACAGTATAAGGTTTTAAAAAATCCAGACGCCCGGTTGGGACAAAACTTAAGGTACTGCTTTGTACGTCATAATCTGCGGCACCACCAGCAGAGGAAGTTGAGCTGATTATGTCAATTGCGTCCGAGCCAATAGATGTTGGTAAGATATCTTCGTCAAATGCAACACTGACAACGGGTTCGATTGAAACATCAATCGCGCCCGCAGCTGGCGCCTTGCTAATTATTTTCGGCGCTGTATTATCATCACAAATCACTGTTACATCCGTTATATCTGCATTCGCCATTGTTCCACTGCTATTACTCAATGTGCAACTTGTCTTAATAACTTCCGTGGGCGTTGCTATAGTGACACCGTACAATGTGCCTCTATTTACTGGCGAATTAAATTCATATACACCATCTTTCGTTAACGACAAATCATCGCCCCCATTGTTCTGTAAAACCAGGGTATTGCCTGTTGTATAACCGGAAACTGTCACACTGACGTTGTAGCTGGGGGGAATAATCGACACATCAACAGTCACGGTGTTGCCACCGCCTGTTCCATCGACGATAGACACCACAAACGAGTCGGTGTCTTTGGCATCGGCGTTTGGCGTATAGTGTATGGTCTTTGACGTGCCGGGCGAATCACCCTGGTCTATCACAACGCCACCTTTTGTCGGGGGAGTCGCTATAGTCCAGGTAATTGGATCGCCGTCTGTGTCTTCCGCTAATAACAGGATGTCTATGGTGTCAGTCGAATCTTCTATAAAACTGATCGCAACGCTACCTGGGTGCTCATCACCCGTGTCCGTTATAAATGAGGGTACACTTACACTGCTAATTGGGTTTGGGTTATTAGTATCTCTTGCTGCATCAGCGCATGCTGATAGCAAAACAACTAGCACAAATGGCACCGGTACAAACTTCAAAATAATTGGCATGTCCTTATTCCCCTTCGCGTAAATCGTTTACTGTTTATTTAGGTTGTTTGCTTAGCACCCTGAGTGAGGTCGTTGCGTTGTGGGCAATTATCCAATTGCTCAGCTTACAGGGCGCATACATTTTGCCAGTATATTGCGGCTTAAGGAACACTGGCTGTCTTCGGGCAAATTGTTAAGGCGGATTCGGCGGCGCAACTATGAAAACTAACATATGAAAGCTAAAACTGGATTTTAAATTAACATATTATTTTTTAACCGACGCTGGCATTAGATACAACCATTTTACGCTCATTTATTGCACAACTTAACCTAATTCAAGCACACAATACCGCTTAAATTTCATTGAAACTTTTCCTTTTTACATAATATTATCAATGATTTACCTTCGACTTTCCTTGCGTTGTAATTCCAATCATTTCATAATGAAAAGCTAGTTCTATAGATAGAACATAAGGATATATAAAGCCGGAGGAGCGTGATGAAAAATAGTCGAAGTTTTGGTTTTGGTATAAAAAATTTTTTAGTCTTTGCATTTGTGCTGAGTTTGTTTCAATTCAATAACGCCATGGCAGAAGAGGTCGGAATATTCGGTGAGTCAGGAATATTGCCCGCAAATACATGCCAAAGCAGCGGTTGTCACGTCGTAGCGGTCGCACCTGCCCCACTCATACAAGTACCAGATGTTTTTCTTGAAAGCGCAACGGCAACACCCGGTGGCACCCCAGTTGCAGTTACTGCGGGTTCAACACATACTTTTACTTTGCGAATGGCAAACGGGCCAATGGCTATTGATCCAGCCGTTCCAGCTAATGCCGGTTTCAGTGTTGCAGCTAACAATGGAGTACTCTCGCTAAATAACGCGGCAAGTGCAAACCCAACACACGACAGCACTGGCATAAACCTACCCAGTCTAGAAATCACGTTTGGTGATGGGAATGGTGGAAAAGAAGCGGGCATTGGAGGACCGGTTGACGTTCCTAATGTTAGCGCCTCCAATTTTACCTCCTGGACATTTGATTGGCAGGCCCCCGTACGAACAACTGGAGAAGACGTTATAATTTATGCTGGTGTTGTTGCCAGCGATGGCGATAGAACTGAAGCTGGAGATGGCGTCACAATGCTCACCGTCACTATCCCTGTTAGCGCATCAGTAAATACGCCTCCCTCTGCAATGATAACAGCACCGGCAACAAGTACCGCTGGTGCCCTAGTTACTTTTGATGGCACAGGCTCAACCTTCGATGCCGGGGGCTCGATCGCATCGTATAGCTGGGATTTCGGAGATGGAACTACTGGCACCGGAGCGACAACGACACATACTTATGCAGATGCTAACACATATACAGTTAGTCTCACGGTCATAGATGATCTAGGTGCGCCAAATACGGTAACATCAACTATTACGATCACTGCTGCGGACAACGTAGCCCCAGTTGCCGAAATTACTGCACCAACCGCTCCGGCAGCGGGTACAGTGGGTACGGCAATCACATTTGATGGTACGGGCTCAACCGACTCCGATGGCATTATCGAAACTTACGAGTGGACGTTTGGTGACATG
>JAADGF010000114.1 GCA_013152545.1 Gammaproteobacteria bacterium | reverse complement strand
CCATGCGATTATAAGGTTCCACTGTGACGGACGTTTGTTTCAGATTATTGGCTAATGAACCCGGAGTTGTTATCACAGCGGTCGCGTCTGGCACTTTGCGCATTCGGTGACCCGGGCTGGTACATGGATCACGCGCAAGGCAAGCAGCCCATATCCATCCTCAATTCCTCACGATTTAAAACCAGAGGTGGCCTCGTTTGTCTGAACAGACAAACCCGATTCCATATCCAAAGCATTCAGGGTTCAAGCAACTAATGACCTTCACAACCACCGTTCAAATTGAAACCCCTGATTGAGCCGCCTGTAGAGCACGTTGAATTTTGTGGAGCGAATGAGTACACAAACCTGCCCTTTAATTGCTGACTTTTATTTTGCAATCGCAGCCAGACATTATCGCCACGCAAACGTTGTCATTACTGTACTTCTTATACCGTTCTGTTTTTGTAAAGGAAGTCTGCAAAGTCTGTTTTGTTATGTGGAAACTCAAACGAACCCAGGTATTCCCCATTTGATAAACCCACAGCGGCGTGGTGGCGGTAACAACCCGTATCCACGCTTACCTGTAATGTATGTGTGTACCGTGACATGGCGGTCTCCTCTTATAGATTAAAAGGACATCTATCTTGTCACGTCTACGTACAGAGTCACGGTCTTACGACTGACATCATCCCGGTAGAGTCCAGATAGATGATGTAGAATGACAAGGGCGGCATTTCAAAGTCGGGTTAATCTTGCGATGACCGACCCCTTGAGCCACACCCTTGTCAAGATTTAAGTTTAGCTCTTGTGATGCCTGCTTACCATCTACTAATTTCAATGGTAGACCCCCATGTCTCTTCTGGCGCACAAGGCTCTGGTATTTGAAGCTCCATGGGTAAGGAAAATTGTTTTATTGAATTGTCCGCAGAAACGGAAAAGTTGGGGTCGGAGAATGGGTGAAAGTGCAGCCTTTTGCCGGGATGATTTAATTTCTTTGGGTTTAATACAGCAGCCTCGGCGTTATATGTCCGTCATAGCATTTAGCAACTTTAATTTTTTGTGGAAAGGCAAAAAGTCTTTATCACAATGCAATAGTGAATGTTTTTTCTCAATACAAAATGTAGCAATTATTACATCAATGGTTTTTCTTACCGTTACTCCCTTTTTTCTTAACAACCGGAAATTATCAGCACTTTGAATGGCTATAGAGGTACCGAGTAAATTTTCTATCGGAAGGGAAGTGAGCAATTCTCTTGCTATTTTGTAATCTTTTTCTCGTCTAAACCCTTGCAATACTTCTGTAAGAATAATGTCTCCAGTAGCTAAGGGTGCATTACCTAACAGGGTGTCGAGTTTATTGGTTTCAGGAATGTCCACACCATTGAAATAGGCGATCCAGACGCTAGAGTCAATCAGGATCATTTATTCGTTCTCATATCATCCAAATTACCCTCCCATTTTAATTTGCCACGAAATTTCCTGATATCCTCTTGTTTTTTTAGAGAAATCAATGTTTTAAGTCCAAGCTCTACAGCTTCTCGCTTAGTTTTTACCCCGGTTAGTTTAATAACATCACCAATCAGGTTGTCATCTATTACAATGTTAGTTCGCATATTTCACCATGTGTATACATTAGCGTAATCATACACATTTAAGCATTGAAAGTTGAAAAGATCAATATCGATATGCGAAAGAACCACGAAAGAACTAGGTCAGGTCTTGTATTCAAGCACTAGTTTCAAATGATTTTACTGCACGGCTCACTGTTGAATAATGAACACTAAACCATTCGGAAATTTCTTTCATCATGTACTTACCTGAAGCATAAGCCTGTGCCATGACTATTTTTCGATCAGTGGTGTTTTCTTCATACCATTGTAGAGAGCGAGTCAAAGGTCTACGTTGCAGCCGGGATACCTCTCTTAACTGCTCTTTCTTTAAATCACCAAGTTTGTCTTGCATGCTTTAAATCGATCACTCCCCAGCACCCACGATTTATTCGTCGCCTCTCTGATGTCCTCTAATGCCGATTCCGCAAGGCGTGTACGAAAAAGCTGCCGGTAAGATTTTTGCCGCTCACCTGGAGAGCGGCCCAATCGTTTGTACAATAATTGGGGGGAAATTAACGAATCCTCTTTCCCCAGGGCATTGTAGTGATAACTGGACCATGGATACTCCGATGGATGCCGTACCATATTAGCGCGCACCGGATTCAACTCAATATATCGACTACAGGTTAATAAATACTGTTCTGAATCGATCAGCGTAGCTTTATAACGACCCTCCCATAAAGTGCCTGTTTTGTCATAAGTGTAATTATAATATTGGACATAACGCCGCCCCAGACTTTGCATCACTTTACTTATACTGTTTTCCAGGTTTGGGGTCATCAAAAAATGAACATGATTAGTCATCAGGACATAGGCATGTACAACGCATTGATGCTCCGCACAAGCATCATGAAGACTCTTTAAATAAAATCGGTAATCTTTATCATGGGAAAAGATTATTCCACGGTTATTGCCGCGTTGAATAACGTGCTGAGGTTGACCGGGGATTACAAAACGGGGTAGCCGTGCCATCGGCAAACTCCTCTCAAATAATTAACTGGTGCCAAAATAGCAGGTTTTCTAAAATCAATCGATTATGACCCCATCGATTATGTATGCGCAGCAGAGTAAGAGACCTTGCTCTCCGGATCGATGAGGCCGACTTGTATTGGGGCCGGGAGCCATCCCTCGAAGTCTGCTGAGAAAACCTGAAAAAAAGCGTTTTTTTGCAAATTTTCAGTGAAATATTGTGCCCCGCTGTACTTTTACTTCGCGCCAGAAATGGAGTGATTTTTTTAAATTAAATCATAAGGTTATATGGTTTTTTGAGCAGACATTATTTAAATAAAAAATTGCTCAATAGGCTGACCAATGCCTGTTAAAATATCTTGCAATCGAATGACTATGTCTGCATCATTTTGCCTGGCCACGAAATCAATATGACGCACATTCAGACCTAAATCCCAAACGCTACGGGTATACATCCAAAAGGAATTGAAAATGAAAAAACATTATAAATATTCAACGATATTATTAATTTTACTATTGCCCGTTTCATTGACAGCTTTTGCTGATATCTATCCAGGTGACACGATATACAGCAATATAGTCCAGGAGATTTATCATGACGTCTCGGCTGATACGATATCATTAAGTTTTAACGACTCTATTTCAAACCGTACTGAGCTTTGCGCCAATTTGACCAGTAGGCACAATTCGCAAACCAACCCGGGTCAAAATCTCACCAATGCAGCATTTATTGGAGTACCTGTTTCCATGAATGATTGTTTGATGGCTTTGTGGTTCTCGGCCGGGTACTCAAGTGCTGCTGGGTGGAACTTCTGGGCGGGTGATCACAGTGGTTTTTGGTATGACGAAAACCAGATTTTTTCTGATAGTGCATATTGGCAAACACCTGTTGAAGATTTAGCAAATAATCCAAATGATGTTGATGCATCAGGAAACCGACGTATTTATGTTGCTCAGCCAGTACAATTTCTCGAACGAGGAGGCGGTGCACGTTATGGATGGAATCAATCAATTTCTGGCGTTTCCTATGTATGGGGCTGGGATCCGAAAGACAATCAGAATCAAAATGGAACCACCGGTGCTCATGTAGGCTGGACATTAACTTCTGGTACAGCGAACTGCATTGTTTGGGTCACCAAAAATGAAGCATTTCTTGAATGCATCAAACTTGTTGGTCCTACTAAACGTCGCACGAGCACAGGTTTCTTCGGCTTTGGGCAATGGGAAATCACTAACTAGTGTAGCGTCCTGAATTGTTCCTATATTATAGGTTTTACTTTGATATAATACTGCTATCCCCTGAATAACGGAGTCATTGCGTTATGCGAGTAGCAACAGAAATCACATTATCAGACTCAGACAAACAAATATTGGAGAAAAATACAAACAGCAGAGCCGTCTCCATCAGGC
>JAADGF010000006.1 GCA_013152545.1 Gammaproteobacteria bacterium | reverse complement strand
GCTAGCTCATTAAGTCATTAAGTACTCAGTGTCCCCTATTCCCTGTCCCTGCGAGTCATCGCTATTCTTGTATTATTGTGGCTTAATCATTATTCACACATATCGACAATGCCATGGGTTTTGTCAAGTTAGAATAACCACTCACTACCTACTCAATTTCCCTGTCTTCCAACCTCAATCCCGTAATCCGTGAAAACTCGCCTGTATTGTGTTACCAATACTGAATCGTGAGCACGGGCTATTGCTGCGATTAACAGATCATTCGGCCCGATAGGCTTACCTTGAGTTGCCAGGTCTGCCCGAATTTGTCCAGCTTCCATTGCACAGCGATCATCAAACGGTAGGCTGGCAAGCGGGTTAAAAAATTGTTTTAGCAATTGCAGGTTGCCTTCAACCTAAATAAATCAGTTGGATCGTCGCGAGGGGGTCTAAGGTGCTGAAGATAGCGTGTTTTTCCATTTTTTAAGGCGATCGCGTAGTNAGTCACTCTACGGGTGAGTCTTAAAAAATGGAAAAACGCGTTAGATTCAGTACATTAGGCACCCGCAGTAGATCCAACTGATTTATTTAGGTTCAACACGTTGGCTGTGACGATCCCTATATAACAATGGGTTATGTTAATATTTCAGATTGCTCCAGCATCATGTTTCATTGGTTGTCATTTGACAACTTTACCTTTCAGGCCTAATATTAAATTAAGTTAAACTTACTTATGCCTAGAAAAAAACATCCAAAACAGGAGGTTGAAGAAGCTCTCAAATACGCCGAAGAAAATGGCTGGCGAACCGAGGTCGGTGGCTCACATGCCTGGGGTAAGATTTTCTGCCCATATAATGATAAAGAGTGTAGATGTGGTGAATTTTGTATTACAAGTATCTGGAGCACCCCAAGAAATTTGGGAAACCATGCCAAACAGATTCGCCGGATTGTTGATAATTGTACAAGCCATAATGTAGATGTTTCTGACGATGAGGACTGAACGATGAAAAAGTATGAATTCACATTAAAATTCAGCCTTCAAGATGCGTCCATTAATCCTGAGATTTATGTTGAGAGACTTGGAGCGCAAGGATGCGATGATGCCCTGATTGGTATCGGCCAGAATGGCCGCATTGCACTGAATTTTACCCGTGAGGCTACCTCTGCCTTTGAAGCCATCTCAAGTGCATTAGCCAATATAAAATGTGTTATTCCTGATGCACAGCTAATAGAGGCAACACCTGATTTGGTCGGCCTAACAGACGCGGCGGAGATACTTGGTTTTACACGCCAAAATATGAGAAAACTGATGCTCGCCAGTGGAACGCCCTTTCCAGCACCCATTCATGAAGGAAAATCTGCGATTTGGCATCTTTCTCAAGTACTTACTTGGCTAAAAGAAAGAAATAATTACCAGATTGAGGATACCCTACTAGAAATTGCAAAAACCAATATGCAATTTAACATTGTTAAGCAAACTCACGATATAGATCCTGGTTTACAAGAAGATATCCGGAAGCTGATAGCCTAACGGATATTAAGGCATAAATTCAGTATGATAAAAAAATAGAGTAAGAAATATTCGTCACCCTAAAAACAAAAAAGCCCCATGGTTAAGGGGCTTCAAGAATATATTTTACATTATTGTTGTGGCTCAGTAAATCTGCGCACTTAAATGGGCGTTAAGTCATTAAGTACTCGGTGTCCCCTACTTTTCCTGGATGAAAAAGGGTAACTGGCCGATCGGTGTCACTTCCGCATCCGGATCCCATTCGATGTGGATTTTCCATTAAATGTGTCCGCGCTCACACCTGGGTGTTTTCACCGCTTGTTTGGGGGAATGGATACCCTCCCTTTGGGTTAGTCATTTTACTGTCCGGTTTGCCTGGCTTTCTCTATAATATCAATATGTTGGGCAACAACGCGAATCTTTAACTGAGTTTTCTAGGTTTATGGGACAGGATTGCTTGGGCCCAGAGCTGGTAATTTTTTCCATTACCGACTATAATTAACAAATACTAACAATGTTAACAGTTGATAATATGACAATTCAGAACGCAGAAGATCTGTTTCGTGAAATGGGAATCGAAGGAGGAACTACCGCTGTAGCAAATGCAGCAGCAACCTTTATTCGTCGCCATCCTTTGTATAGTACTCCTCCTTCTTCCAAGGATCTTTCTGAAACTGAAATTAAGTTGCTACAAGAGGGTGGGTTCCCGGAGATCACAGATTTCACATCACTTAGTGAAAATATGGCGATTGTTGCCGGTGAGGTCGGTGTTATGATTGCCAGCGCGCTATCCCAAATGGAGGCCGCTCACCTTTTGAGTGTTGATGAAAGCAGAATACGTCAGCGCATCAGCAAAGGAACATTGTATGCCATTGTCGGTGATAATAACAAAAAGGTACTGCCCCGTTTTCAATTTACCAGCACTAGCACTCTGCCAGGACTGGAAAAAGTGTTACCCACAATTAATAATGATGTTCATCCAATAGCCATACAGCGATTCTTTTTAACACCCAGTGAAGATCTTTATTCCAAAGAATTGAAGACAATACTATCACCACGGGATTGGCTTATCGCAAGATACTCGCCAGAGCCCGTTGTACTCATGGCTGCTGATTTGTAAGGGTGCCTAAATTTCCTGAGCCGCCAGGTGTTAGCGTACTTAAAAAGATTCCACCAACAATAAATACGTATACAAAGGGATCTTTGATGTGGCGCCTACATTTTACCGGCAGTTTGTACCCTACTCCTTGGCATGAGTTTCGATATTACGGGCCGACATCCAGTCGCTTCGACCATCATTGTCCTAATGCAAATGGTGAGAGTCAAACCCAAAACCGTGGCATTATGTATCTCACCATGAACGGACCCGCCTGCGTTGCAGAGGTCTACCAAGCAACAAGAATCATAGACCGCCATTCCCGGTCACCTTGGCTATCTGCGTTTCGGTTTGCCACTGACATACAGCTATTAGATTTAACAGGGATATTTACCACCACTCTAGGCGCCTCGTCCGCGATTCATTCAGGACCACGCCCCCGCGCTCGGCGATGGGCGCAAGAATTGTATGATGCCTATCCTAGAATTGACGGCATACTATATTGTTCCTCAATGTATGGCAACGCCCCTGCAGTAGCATTGTTTGAACGTGGCGAACGAGCAATACCGAAATTGCCAGCGTTTCATCGGGCTCTAAACGATCCGGCAATGTCTGCTTTACTTACAGAAACGGCTAATAACCTTAGCTACCAATTAGTCTAGAGACAGGCTACAGTCATGTCCGCGATAGAGTGTAAAAAATTAACGTACCAATAACCTGTCCACTAGTTTTTATCATTAAATATAAACTTTACACTTATTATTTTACATCTTACAAAACTATAAAGCCCCTAACTAAGGGGCTTATAGAGAGATACTTTACGTTTAGGTCTATGGTGTTTTTTAAAAAGGTAGTTCGCATAAGAATATGAAAAAAAACCGTAACCAGTGAAATTATTGGTTTTTATCATAATAAAAGTCAAACTGTTAAGTTAAACCAACATCATCAAGGATTGGCGCTGTTGTATTACTGAGTATTTTTCGCAAAGCGCTAAGAAACGATCTTTACACTTTTAACTAACGCCAGCAACCTGATCAATTCAGGCGCCCCCAACACCTGTAAAACAATAAGTTGGCATTGGCAGGTAGGGGGTTTCTACCGTGCAACTGCAGCAGATTCCAACACAAGAAAACCGGATTGGAATCCCAGTTAATAAAATTACACGCAACTACGCATGTGATGCGTAATTTTAGCAACTGACCTCAACGTAGGCCTCGTAAATCATTCTCACATCCTCTTTGGCTCGGTGATGTCGGTATTTTCCAGACTCAGCAAGCCGCGCTTTTGCTTTGTCAAACCTGAGTATTTGATCCTTTTCCAATAGACCGTAAATCGATCCAACGTGAAGGTGTCGTAAAACTTTAGCCGCAATAAAAAGTGTATCCATCCAACCGGAATCCCAGTGAGCGGCGTCGCTATAAATCACTCCGTTTGAGCCCCCCAAACACGTCACGAGTTCACCCACCACTTTTGAGGCGCTCTCCCCCTCTTTCTCCAGCGTCTCACGTGAGATCCCGTGCATACTTTCGGCAATCGCGCTCCAGTATCGCCAGCTAGCTTCCGGCCTAATAAGCCAGGAGTGAGTTTGGCCATTCACCAGCACAGCCACTTCAATAGTGGTAGGAATCAAAGTGCAAACCACTGGCTTCAATGTCGATAATATTGATGCTACTCATAGGAAAAACATAAATTCTTTTGGGGCGAAAATATTGCATTTCTCGAAAATGGCTGCAGGCGACTCATCTTGCCAAAAGGTTTGTTGATCGCAAGTAGATTCGAGAGCAAGCTGGGAGTATCGCCACGAATGCGGGTTGTCTTCAACACGTTGGCTGTGACGAGCACCGTAAAGTAATTCTGCCTTCACAATACTCGATAACGCAATTTCGCTCGGTAAATGTTGC
>JAADGF010000030.1:38761-56180 GCA_013152545.1 Gammaproteobacteria bacterium | reverse complement strand
CCTTGCTACGAGGTGATCCTATATATCATAAAAAATTCGATCCAAATCAGATGGTTTTGCTGTGAGGTTAACGGGACAGTAGTGATTTAAACATGTGGACTATCTTGGCTTCCGGTCACGTGGAGATGCATCCGAGGTTTACTACTGAGTCTGTGGCCAGACTTACTTAGACCGGACTTGAATTTTCATTCTCACTTAAAAAATAATATACGATAGGCTTACGTAAGCTGATCATCAGCAACGTGATAGCGTGGATCTTCCAACACGTTGACTTCGGCTAAATCACCTGCGTTTTTTAACAACTGTCGGCATTCCGGACTTAAATGTCGCAAATGCAGGGATTGTTTCGTTGATATTTCGTTTTACATGGCTGTTTTTTCCCAACAAGGCGCCCTGTAAGGCGCTTTGTTGGATAAAAACAGGTATGCTTTGTACTTGAAAAATTGCTACTCGGTGTTGCTGACAAGGATGTCGGTTAAGGGACTGCATTAGCAGGATGGGCGCGCGGTCGTTGCTCGTTCATTTGTAACGTTACAACCAAGCCTCGCTCCAGTGTTTCGTCGGTAGTTAATCTTTTACCGCTTCCACTTCGATAATCAGCTCCATTTCGTCACCGATTGCAGGCAAACCGTATTTAATGCCAAAATCAGAGCGTTTAATGTTTGTTGTTGCATCAAATCCACAGATTTGTTTTTTATTGAAGGGATGTACTCCACATTTCATTTTTGTGATATTTAATGATACGGGTTTGGTGACGCCCATGATAGTCAGTTTGCCATTCGCTTTTGCGGTAGTGCCAGTGATGACGACGTTAGTGGATTTATAAGTGATTTCGGGGAATTCAGCCACGTTTAAAAAATCCGGTGATGACAAATGTTCGTCGCGCTTCTTATGTGCGGTATCGATTGACGTAGCATCAATGATGATATCTATGGTACCGGTATTTTTTTCAGTATCGATGGTTAGTTTGCCCTTGGTTGAATTGAAACGGCCTTGCAATGTAGAAAAGCCGAGGTGACTTATTCTGAAATGCGGGTAGGTGTGAGTTGGTTCAATGGTGTATGTCTCCGGTGCTGCATAACTGGAAAATGACATCGCAAATAGGGCAGATATTAATAATATATTACGCATGGTGGTTGTGCTCCGTTTTTTAAGTGAATTGGCGCTTGTTATTTCAATTTTAAAATAAATTTTTAAGCGATTGTATGGGTTAGCTGTTGTGGAAATAAAATTAATTTCTTAAGCATTAAACGCTAAAGTGATTCTACACTATATCGGTGGGGCACCAGCGATCCACCAAGTAAGATAGATAGCCATACCTGCAATGGGTAACACGGCTAAAGCATAGGCGACTGGTTTGGGTAGCCAGGCTGGGCGTGTATTAAAAGGCAGGGCTAAGATGGCTGGTATTAGCATTAATATAACAAGTACATACCAGGGGAGCTTGGCATAGATGACACCCGCAATACCGATTAAGCTAATTAACAATGCGCCAGTTAAGGTAAAGCTGCTACCTAATCGCAATTCTTTACAAAAAAATAAAATAACAACATAGGCGCCAGCCGCAGCACCGATAGCGCCACCCATTTGCCCCAATTTTGCGGAAGCACCAAGCAGGGTGCTTATGCCTGTGCCGATGCCTATCGCGAGCATACCGGTAGCGGATCTTGCCGAATCCTGTTTGAGTCGTTCGAATAAAATAACAATAACACTGCTGTAGAACATGGATGCGGCGACGATTATCCAAAGTTCGTTGCCTTGCGTTCGCGAGACAACGGGCCAGATTACCCATAGAGCGGCCGCAGCTGCTAATGCGGCAATAACGTAAGTGGCGGCACGGCGTTGTGACCATAGCCAATCAATCATCAAGCCTACCACGATGGCCAGTAATCCGAGCAGGACAATTTTTCGGGTGCTGGTGAGTGGTGTGAACTCAATGCCGAGAGTGAGGTACACGGAGAGGTAGAAGGCCATTGCGAACCCTAGACTCGCCCATAACGAACCGATCATGCGTAGTAACAATGCTGCAATCAAGGCGCTACAAAATGGAATGACGGCGGATTGTATCGCAGGATTGGTTATTAGTTGATCCATATCAGCGTGCCATTAGGGGATGTGTTCCAATTATGTATCATTTTCAATTAATCAGTTGTACCTTTTTCCGTTGAGCCTTCGTTGAATCTACCTGGCAATTGCGCCTGTATTGCTCGCCCCCATGCAGTCGCACGAATGCCGATGGTACAGAATTGAAACGATTTTTTGACTGTTTTAGAGTATTAGCGCTATGTGCGCTACTCGGGTGACGATTCAGCTGATTAATTTATCCTTATTCGACAAAAATAACCACTCAATACTGATGAAGTTACTGAAATCGTCACTGAGATGGTTATTCCGCAGGACGCAAATGGATCTCAATACGGCGATTTTGTGATCGTCCATCAGCTGTGTCATTTGAGGTCACTGCTTTGTTTTCGCCGTAAGATACTGCGGTGAGTTTGCTGCTAACGACTCCTTGTTTTTCCAATAATCGAACCACACTGGCTGCTCGTGCACCTGCCAACTCCCAGTTGGTAGGGTAAAAATTAGTCAAGCTGCCTCGTATCGGAATATTATCCGTAAAACCTGCCACGATGATTTGGTGAGGAATGTCCTTGAGTTTTTCACTGACTTTGATGATAACATCTTGGCCAGATGCGTTTAGTTTGGCTGACCCCGAAGAGAATAAAATATTTTCCGACAAGTTGACATTAACACCATCTTTCATTTCTTGGATTTTTATTTGGTTCGCTTCCAATTCCGTTGAAAGCTGACTTACCAGATCATCATACAGTTTGTTGGTTTTCGAGACGTAGTCTGCAGTAGCCTGTAATTTCTGTGTGGTGTCTGCCAGGGCTTGTTGTTTATCCATCAATTCCTGACTAGTCGCGTTTAATTCCTGGTTTTTTGCAATAAGTTGGTTGTTGATATCTGCCAGTTGCTGTTGTGCATCGGCTAATTCCTGATTTTTCGCATCGAGTTCTTGGTTGGTCAGCTGTAATTTTTCGGTGGTTGAGCTAAGTTCAGATTCAAGTTGTTTTTTTTGTTTTTCCAGGGCATTGACTTTATTTTGCTGGAGCTTTAATTGGTTGGTGAGTGATGCGAGTTCTTCTTGCAGTGCTTCGTTTTGTTCCAGCGCGATCTCATATTTGGAGCTAGATACACACCCAGACACAAAAAGCGTCAATAAAATGACAGTTGTGGCGAGTGAACGAACTGGCCAATTATAGCTAGATGTTTGAATGCCCGACATTAAAAGTCTCCCTGTGTGAAAAATTTGTGGAACCGATTGCAAATGCATCTGATTGGCGAAGTCTACTACGAATGATTTATTATTTGTAGTCGTCTGTAAAGTATACAATTCTGTTTTGCAGGTCAACGGTGTTAATGGTATTTAAACCTAACACATCAGTTGAATCTACTGTGAACGCCTATGGCACAGAATCTAAAAGACTTATTGGGGTTTTTTGAACTCACCGTATGGATGATACGCTGTCGTTCAAAAAATCCCAATAAGTCTTTTACCTTCAGCGCCCTAGTCGCTCTCGCGACGATTAAACTGATGTGTTAGGTTAAATCAACCAAGTCTTATCTTTGCCCTTTTTGTATGGTTTTTAGTTAGGGGAGGGGGAATTATATTAAGGCCTCACCTGTTGGCGCTGATTTGTTATCCTGCGCGGTTGTGGTTGTTGATTAAGGCGTGGGTAGTAGGTATACCGATCACGAACAGGGTTCTTCGAAAAACAGCACGTTATGAGCCGCTTTTTAGCTGTGTTGCAACGCTTTGTCAGGAAACCGCTCAATATGCTTTTTTCGGAAAACCTATCCGCGATGAGGTGATGATGCGCGCGCTGTAAATAGGGGGTACGGCTACTGTTCACTGGTGAAATCGTAAGCCATTTTATCTTCGGGGTTCTGCAAATAGCGTCCCTGGATAAAATTGACCCCGTGCTGCCATAATACGGCGAGACAGGTAGGGTCTTGCACATGCTCTGCAATGGTCTGTATGCCGTTGTCACGGGATACTTCTGTAATTGATTTTACCCGTTCCTGAGATGCATCACTGCTAGTTAATGACTCAATGAGAGCGCCTTCGATTTTGATATAGCTCAAGCCAAAGCTTGCAATATGTTTTAATAAACCCGAGTCATTACCCACATGGCTAAATGCAAGCATGCAATGTAGTTGTTGAAGTCCATGGGCCAGGTTTTTTGTTGTTTTTAAATTATTAAGGACTGTGTGTTCGCTAACTTCGAAAACAAAGCTATTACCGTGTAGCCTTGCCGCTTTCAACAGTTTGCTGATCCAGGAGAGCATGGTAATGTCCTCTATACTTTCATTGGAAAGTTTTACGAAAAATTGTACTTGTTGTCCGTCTCTGCGTTTCTCGAGTGCGGCTTTAGCGGTGTTTTTCATCACCCATTTGTCAATTTCACCCATAAGCTGTGCATTTTCTGCTGCAGGCAAAAAATCATTGGGCATAATGATATTACCCTCGGTATCCAACATTCTTACTAGCACTTCATAACGTTCGCCGGGTTCGGCATGCAAACTTACAATGGGTTGGTAATGCAGTACAAATTGATTATTTTTTAAGGCGATTCGAATGCGTTCTGTCCAGGCTTTTTCTTCTTCTAACGTGGCCAGTTGGTCTGCCACCGTGTGCATGTGAATACTGTTTCCTTTGTTGTTCTTTGCCGTGGCGCAGGCGCCTTCGGCTTGCATAACTAATTTTTTAGCATCAGGGGTTGTTTCGGTGATGGGTGTTATGCCAATGCTGAACGTTGTGGTAACGGTTTTACCTTCTACATCAAAGATGTGTTGTTCAAATAATGCACGAATTTTTTCGGCAATTGCTTCAATTTGTTTTATGCTATTGTAACGAAATATACCAGTAAAAATAGTGCCGGCAAAGCGTGCCAGGATACTGTCGCTACTAGTGTGCTCTTTTAAAACGACCGCAATATCACTAAGCACTAAATCACTGCCCGCGATACCTAATGTGTCCTTAATGGACTTGAAATTGTCAGGTTCCATGTATAACAGGGCGCTATTGCTGTCACCTCGGGAGGCTGCGGTTACGGCGTTGTTCAGTTCATCCATAAAATGCTGGCGGTTGAATAACCCAGTTAATAGATCTTGTTTACGTAATTGATCCAACTCCTGTTGCAGTTCCTTGTTGTCGGATTGTTGGTGTATAACGACCTGGGTGCATAGCTCGCCTTCAATGGTGGCGGGTGAAAATGACATACTGGCGCTAAAAAGTTCGCCATCGGTTCGTTGTCCGTTAAACGAAAATTGCTCCTTTGGGGTTTCACCTTTACTTAAGGTGCGTAATAATTCTTTGAAATCCTGTTGATCTTCGGTTGCGATCATGTCCATGATGGGTATGCTTTCTACTTCATCTATTTCGTCATAACCAAATATTTCAAGGTAGCTAAGATTGGCGTATATATGCATGCCCTCATGGATATAGGCGATCGGGTCACGTGAGCTATCCAATAGTGCTCGGTTACGTTTCTCGCTTTCGGCCAGCAAGCTACGGCAGTCTCGATGGGCGCGTCGATCACGTAGATGACTGAATTCTCGCTCGATCACCAGTAAAAATAACTCTTGGTCTTGCGCAGCAACACAATGGGTTGCGCCGGCATGCATCAATTCCAATACAGCTTGTTTGTCTGGGTTGTCCCCGAAGACAATACAAGGAATATCTTTACCAGCATTTGCAATTGCCTCCATAGCTTGGGTTGCTGTATAGTCACCGACTTGAGGTGCCGCGATCATTAAGTCCCAGCCTTTTTCTTGTAGTGCGGTCAGCAAATCCTCTTCGTCCTCTATATGTTGTGGCCTAACTGCATAACCGGCATTTCGGAATGTTATGGCTAACACCTCGGCATCATGAGATGAATCCACTAGAATGATCAAGTGGATTAAATTACTGCTTGCCGAAATTGCGTCAGTCACTATGTGCTCCTAATTAATATGGTTAGTGTTTGCGGTTCGTTTGCCGAGTCAATTTTCACTTTGTATACTACAGTACAATGGGTGTTGTTACGAATGCCTAAATTTTACGAGCCGGTATTTTCTGATGTTGCCCGATTCATGTGGTTAAGCACTAACTTACAGAGTGCTGTAAAGAAATCACGTGAACATTTTGCTTGTCGACCCTTGCGTCTTCGGCGTTGCGCAAAAGCTTACAGACAACGAGTCTGCGCTCTGAAAGAAATGTCCTTGGGGCGTGCCCACTTCCGCGCTTTGAAAACGAAACGATATCCGGCGTAATCTGTCCAGCTTATTTTTTACAGACCCTTAGCGATACTATTTCTCGCGTGTATTGCTAAATTTAACCTGTTGCTGTAAAGCTATTGTTGTAAAACTGTTATTGTAAACCTGTTGTTATGTAAATATTGTTAAATCAGGCTCCATTCTGAGTCTTGATTTAGGGTGTCGTGTTGTTGCGTTTGTTGTTTTGGGTTTGATTCTAGTCCGATGACTTTGGTAACCTCAAATTCAAAGCGATTGAAGTTGCCGGTGGTGGTCAATAACTTTGAAAGTTTTACACGTAACTTATAACCCTGTTTGTCGATCAGCAACTCGTCATTTTCTTTGTACAAAGGGTTTAGTAACAATGTTGCTGTCTGGTTGACGGATTTAATGCTAGGGAGCAGCAGGCTACGATCATGTTGCCGTTGTATTAGACGTTTATGATAGGGACAGGTGGCTACTGCATCCGCGTAAGGTGCTAGTTTTAGTACGCCGAACTGAATGCCATTCTGTTGATTCTTTAGTCTTGTGACCACGCCGATGCTAATAGTGAGGTTGTCGGTGTTATCTGGGTTGCCTCGTATGCCAATGACTTCACCAATCTGTAACTTCGGCAGCGTTGTTTTTGGTTCGGCGTAGCCGAACAGGCAATATCCTCCGGCGCTTTCATTGATATTGTCTACGTTGAGCGGTAAATAGTTGGTATAGCTTGTAACAGTGACCGTGTCATTGATATTTTTGGTTACCTTGGGATGGTCGTGCTCTGTTTGGCCGATAGGGCCGAAGTCGTTGCTCCAAACGTCAGGTCTGATGGTGTCGATGGTTTCGGTATTCAGCAAGACGGGTCTATTAAATTCCGCTCGTGTGTCAACGCTTGGCTCATGGCTTCGGTTTATATTGCCCACTTCGCTCAACTTATTTTTAGCATGTGATTGTACGATTGATTCAAAGGGGCTAGTACGGGTCATAGTATTTGCTAATGTGGCGTTTGGGCGTTGCAGGTTGGTCATTGTAAAATGAATGGCGCTGAGGCCAATTATTGCTGAAAGGCGGTTTTTTTGCGGTGTTCGGGCAAACAGCCGCTTTGATTTGCCGCTCCAGGTAATGAGCAATAATTTCATTACGTCATAGGCGATTTCATCCGTGACTTGATCGTTGAATGATTGTTTTTCGACCAATAATGCGCTAATTTGCCGAATTAATGCACTGTTGTCAATGGTACGTACCATATTGTGACTAATGGATGTGTCCAAAAAATGATATCCCGGTGCATGATCACTATTCAATTTTAGTAAAATCTGGTCAGAATTGCCGGAAAAATTCTCTGCTGGCAATACCTTGCAAAGACTGCTCCATTTGCCTAGCGCCAGATACACTTTTCGAGTTTCAGCTTGCTGTAAGCGAAAGGGGCTGACGAGTCCTAGTAATAAAGTTTGTTTGTATAAGTTTTCGATACTGCACGTTGGTATGATCATGTCGTTATTGGCGCCGTGAGTCTGCTGAGTATGCAGATTGTTATCTTCGGCATATAAGTATAATTGATGAATGTGGATCCAAGTATTAGGTGGGTGGGTAGAGTATATCTCGTAGCCCGTTAACAAAATTTTACCGAGGTAAAATATCGTATGGTGAATATACATTGCCATTGATTTAGTTGTTAAAAAGGATAATTTTTTTGTCCAATAGTGTTCGATTAAGATTTTGTAACTAATCGCTATTTCGGTATGGAGCGCGATAGTCAATGCTGCAATTTGTCGGCTTTTTGCCGTTAATGGTAAGCGCTGATTGGCATAGCGGCGTTCCAGAACCAAGCTGATTTCAGTAATAGGCCGATGAAGGTTGTCGATAATATTTCGGCGGGTTTTGGGGGAGATATCGAGCTGATTGATTGTTTTGAGCATCAGTAAAATGCGTTGCGCGCACTCCCTGCTGTTACCCATTGGTAACTCGTTGAGCCAGGTCGTTACGGCGCTGGGACGCGTATTAAAAGAACCTGGTATTCCTTTGTTTAAGACAGGTGTATGGAGCAAACCTGCTGGTCTTGTTGTTATCACAGAATTACGCCTGCCTCTTGTTTAACGGCTGGCACCGCTTTAAATAAGTCCACTGCTTCAATATGGTTCTGATGAATATATTATGCATACTTTCCGCACCTCTGTACTCTGTAGTGATGGGGCATTAGGCTGTTTCCCGGGTTTTTTTCGTTTTGAGGCCTTACTGTTCATCATATAAAATCGAAAAATTCGATTATTTTCTCTGTGGTATTCTTGATTGTTTTTGTACGCATGCCGACATTCATTTTTTTATCTGGTAGCACGAGGGCAAACGAAACGTTGTGCGACGATTCTACATAAATCAACAACAACACCCCCTAGTGTAGTGCATTAATACACGACACTAATAAAGTGGTAGTTTTGACAAGGCACCTGCCTGTTCACGAACCAGTTTAGGAACTAGGTATCCCGGTAATTGTTGTTGTAAATTCGTTAACAATTGACAGGCATGGGTATCACTTACCTCAAAATGTGCGGCTCCGCTGACTTTGTCTAACTGATGTAAATAATAGGGTAATACCTGGCAGTTGAATAAAGCTTCACTGAGTATCTTAAGGGTCGTGACATTATCATTGATACCTTTTAGTAATACTGACTGATTTAATAACGTAACTTTTGCAGCATGTAACGCGGTTAATGCAGTTTTCACCATTTTATCCAGTTCATTACTGTGGTTGACGTGTATAACCATCACGATTTTGAAACGGCTATCCTGGAGGCAGGTGAGTAGGGCCGGATTGATTCGTTCTGGAATGACCACTGGCAGACGCGTATGTAGCCTCAAAGTTTTCAGCTGAGGAATTTGTTCCAGCTGACGAATGATTTGAGCCAGGCGATTGTCCGATAATGATAGCGGATCGCCGCCGCTTAAGATGATTTCTTTGATATCGGGATTAGATTCGATATATTGTTGTGCTTTTTGCCAGTTATTCGCCAGTGGATTTGATTGGCTATAGGGAAAATGGCGGCGAAAACAATAGCGACAATGAATAGCGCAGGCGCCTGTGACCACCAGTAATACCCGACCGTGGTATTTATGGATGAGTCCTGGTGTTGATTGCGCTGTCAAATCACCCACAGGATCTGTCTTAAAACCAGCTGATGTTTGTGCTTCTGCGGCGAGGGGGAGTACTTGTAACAGCAGTGGGTCATATTGGTCACCTTTTTTCATTCGATTCACGTAAACCCGAGGTACTCGTAACGGAAATTGTTGTGACACCGCTATTGCCTGGGGTAACAGCTTGGCTGGCAGTGCCAACAGATCCAATAGCTCAGCTGGGTTTCGAATCGCGTCAGCCACCTGGTTTTGCCAAAGGGAAGGGAGGGCATGATTAGGGTGCATTGTGTCCCCCGCGATTATCAATGCAAGTTTTTGTTGTGCAAGTATGCAAATTGGGGGCAGATATCTGTATCATAGCTGTTTTTTTGTAACGTACATTTGTTAAAGGCTGATATTAAAAAACCGATATTAAAAACCGATATTAAAAACCATTGTCATGGGCTTTTTTACGGTTGGGTATTTTTATTGAATCAATGTTTGTTGAGCAAATGATCCTGAAAAACTCAGTTGGAGTACAGACGTCTGTACAATCGTGTGGTGCGCCTAGTAAATTTTAAAAACCAGTTTATCGCCAATGTAAGGTGCCAACACTTGATGCACTGCATTAGATAGTTGCGCCGTTTTTGAATTTACTAAGTACATCAATGCATTGCATGTTTTTCCTGAGGCCAACTGAGTTTTCTAGGATTAATGACTATGTTCCCAAATCGAGGACCAAATGGCTACTTATACTACTAATGAATTTCGTTCCGGCATGAAACTGATGATTGATGGCGCTCCGTTTAATATCATCGATTGTGAATTTGTCAAACCGGGTAAGGGCCAGGCGTTCGCACGCGTTAAACTGCGCAATCTGCAAACACGTCGGGTGGTAGAGCGCACTTATAAGTCTGGGGAATCGGTGGAAGCGGCTGATGTCGTGGATAACGAAATGCAGTACTTATATAACGATGGCGAATACTGGCATTTTATGGATTTGCAAAGTTTTGAGCAGGTGGCGGCAGATGCGGACAGCATTGGTGAAAGCGGTAAATGGTTAAAAGACCAGGACATGTGCACGGTTACACTTTGGAACAATATGCCCATTGATGTGGTGCCGCCAAATTTTGTTGAGCTGAAAATTACAGAAACCGATCCTGGTGTGCGTGGTGACACGGCCAGTGGTGGTGGAAAACCTGCAACCCTTGAGTCTGGTGCAGTGGTGCGTGTGCCGTTGTTCGTGGAATCGGGGGAAGTTATTAAAGTGGATACCCGTACCGGTGAGTATGTCAGCCGCGTAAAAGAGTGAAGTAGCCGTGATGAGTTTGTTAAACGCGTGTTTTGTGTAATGCGCAGTAACATGCATAATTGATGGACAATGGTCGTAACAACCAAGACTGGCGGCCCACGGCCAGCCTATTGGCTTTGACAAAAAATGCGGCTGTTTATCGCTGGATTCGTGAATTTTTCGAGCAACGTGATGTGTTGGAGGTGCAAACACCCGTATTATCTCATGCGGGAACCACCGATCGGCATATCGAAAGCTTTTGCACAAAATTTCACAGTGTATCCGCCGAACAGTCTTCGCAAATGTTGTATCTTATTACCTCACCTGAATTTCATATGAAACGGTTGTTAGCAGCGGGCTCGGGCGACATATATCAGTTAGGCCGCGTGTTTCGTCAGTCTGAACTAGGGGCTCAGCATAATCCTGAATTTACCTTGTTGGAGTGGTATCGGACAGGTCAGGATCACCATCAATTAATGCTGGAAGTCGCCGAATTCGTCAATGGTGTTCTCAGTAACTGTGCAGATTACACCATGATGGAACATGAACAGCTGAGCTATCGCACTGTTTTCCGGCAACACCTTGGCATTGACCCGCTGGCTGATTCTACGAAGACGTTACGCCTTTGTGCGCAGCAACATGGTTTTATCGCTTCGGAGCAGGGTGCAGGAGGGGACTCCACTCATCATGATCTGTATTTGGACTTTTTAATGTCACATGTGGTGCAACCTAAGCTGGGTCAGGGAAAATTAAGCTTTGTTTATGATTATCCTGCGTCACAGTGCTCGCTAGCACGCCTGTCGAATGAAGATGCGCGAGTGGCGGAACGGTTTGAGTTATTTTTGAATGGTGTTGAGTTAGCGAACGGTTTTCATGAACTTTGTGACCCGCAACAACAGCAACGGCGTTTTGAGCAGGATAATGTAATGCGCGATGCCTCAAAACAGACGCCGGTGGTCATTGACCGACGTTTAATCGCTGCTTTAACGTCTGGTTTACCCGATTGCGCCGGTGTGGCGGTGGGGATTGATCGTTTGCTTCAATTCATTTTATCGGCGAAAACATTAGATGATGTGTTGGCATTCCCTTTTAACCGTGCTTAAGGAAACGGAATAACCGAGTTAATCACTCGGCTTATTTGTGATTTGCCCAGTTACTGCGTCAAAAATGCTCATTTATCGGTAAATTTCGCGTTTTCCCCCCCAATTATTGAACAAATCAAACTCAATCTGAGCCATTATTGATGAATTTAGGTTTAAAAAATTAAGCTGAGTAATAATAAAAATGAAACCCCGGCAGACCTTACTGGTTTCTAAGTTGGTACTTTAGGACAGTTCCCTAAGGTCGTAATCCGTGTATCATTTTCATCTGCCATTTTTTTGACATATCTTGCTTTAATCGAAAAACATACGCTGAAACGGTGATTTTACAATATTTCCTGTTTTATCACAGGTCGTTAGCGATTTTTTTAATAAATTAGAGATATTTCTTCGCGGTGGCGGCGAGACAGGGGCGGGGAGTTCGAGGCGGTGCGGATAAAATTTACAAAATTGTTACTGGTAAGCAGACTGTCATAGTATATTTTATAGGTATTGCAGGCTATAGCTGTATAAAGAGATAACAATGATATTTTATATATTTTTATGTTGTAAGCGTTAGTTGTAACCGTTTCGATTCCTAGTTTTGGGGTAATCAATATCAATTTCAGTACGAATGGTGTTGGTTCTAGTAAAATAGCGATATCCTGGGGGATATAATGGAAAATCGTTGGAGCGATCGCAGAGAATTGCGTTTAGACGTTGATGTTATCAGGCAAGGTGAAAAAATATTTTCATGCTTGTCGCATGATGTAGGGTTAGGCGGTGCATTTATAAATTTCGCCACCAGTCGTCATGTGGATAAAAATGCGGAGGTGGAGTTGGTATTTCATTTGATGGGTAATCATCAGGAAGTTAAACACTCGCTGCGGGCCCGTGTTGTGCGAATTACTGATAATGGTATTGGTTTAAAATTTCACGAATTTGATACCTGTGTATTTCGTTCGTTGCAGGAAATAATGAGCTACAAGGGGGTTGAAAAACTGCACTAACTTGGTAACTCGGTCAATTGTCTGCATTGATGATTTTAAATTAATCAGTTGGATCGGCTGCGAACGCCTATTGCACAGAAGCTAGAAGACTTTTTGGGTTTTTCTGAACTCATCGTAGAGGGGATACGTTGTCGTCGACAAAAACCAAAAAAGTCTTTTATTTTCAGTATTTTAGGAGAAGGGGGCCTGTCCGGGAATAGAAAGCCGACTGCGTGCTCATTTTTACGATCACTGTGTTAAGTAGGCCCAATATTCACCTCAAATGCTAAAAGTAGGCGCCAGATATAATTGAAAAAATGGACTCAATATGGCATTCCCTCGCGACGGCAGCTATTCTGGGACAGGCTTCTCCTCGTCGCTCCCGCTACGATTCAACTGATTATTTAGGATGATATTTATCGCGAAAAACACAGATTATATACCGTCCAACGGATGATTTTAGCATGATCAGTTAAAACGCTATTTGTTTTAACCAATATCTGTGTCGACCTTATTCAAGGATTTGTCGGCGATTTCGATCGAGGTTGCCAGTTCACTTCCCATTTGAATGGTTGATTCAGGTTGAATTGCTGATTCCCATTGAATTACTTCAGGACCAAATAACAAAATCACCGTTGAGCCCATGTTAAATCGTCCCATTTCAGCTCCTTTTTTCAAATGCTGATGCTGAGGTTGATTAGAATTCATGTCAGATTCCGCTTGGCTATTATGCTGTTGATTATAATACCAGTGACTGATGCTTTTTCCATGGGGTGGTGTTACCAGGCCATGCCAGACTGTTTCCATACTGCCAACAAATAACGCCCCTACCAAAATTATGGCCATCGGTCCGATGGCGGTGTCGAAAAAACAAACTACTCTTTCATTTCGGGCAAAAAGCCGCGGTACGGCGCGGGCAGTGGCTGCATTAACGCTAAACAATTTTCCAGGAATGTAGGTCATTTGTCGTAATGTGCCATCAAAAGGCATATGAATGCGGTGGTAATCTTTGGGGGATAAATACAATGTGCTAAAGCTGCCGTTAATAAATTTGTCTACCCAGGTATCTTGCCTGGCCAACAATTCATGTAAGGTGAAATACCGGCCTTTAGCCTGAAAAATTGCGCTGTTATTGATACGGCCTATTTGGCTCACTGTGCCGTCCACTGGGCAAACAATTTTCTGAGGGTTATTGCAAATCGGTCGGGCCTCGGTTTTTAGCGGGCGCGTAAAAAAATCATTAAAATGCCGGAAAGCGGTTGGGTCCTCGCATTGGGCTAACGACATGTCAACATTGTAATGTTTAACGAACCAGCGAATAAAATTATTTTTCACCAAGGTAGATTCGTTGCGGGTGAATTTATGCATGGAGTTGCACAGTGCATAGTGAGGCAACAAGTACTGAGGCCATGCTTTTAGGTAATCGAGCAGACTGGCACTTTTGTATTTCGAGGGATGAGTTGTCAAGGCTTATAAATTATTATAGTGGACGAGAAATTAATGATTGATTCATTATTGTGTGTGCATGCCGAGTGTAGACTTCACCTAAATTAACTGCGTTTCGATTGAATCTACTGTAAGTGGGTTAAGCGATTCGAAATTGTTGCATATGGTCTATTGTACTCTTTAAAGCAGCCAATAATATTTAGAGTCTGTTGACGTTCTTGCTATGATTCAACGAATTGATTCAAGCTGACGTCGGCTACATCTGGTCGTGACCATGATGCCGGCTTTTGTCATCATTGCTGTCATTGTGACCATTATCGGGGTGCATGTGATGATTTTTGTGTGAATCGTCATGATGGTGCGAGTGCTGCTTGTTCGCGTTAGCCTTGTGTTGTGCATGATCGTGGTTATGGTGGTGTTGCGGGCCAAGAAGCTTTGCCGCTACTTTTTTTACCACTGCGGTAATTGAATGTTGACTACCATCACTGAATGTCAGCGATAATTCCACTTTATCGCCGGATTTGAGGCGCTTTTGAGGCGTGATCAGCATTAAATGTAAGCCGCCGGGTTCAAATGCCACTTGCCCGTTAGCGGGAATAGTGACCTGTGTTTGTCGCCGCATAGTGGCGGTGCCCTCTTTATCAACCACGGTGTCATGCATTTCCACTTGTTTAAAAGCCGTTGAGGAAACTTTGTTCAGATGTATTGCTGTGTTGGCATTATTTTCAATTTGAAGGTAAGCGGCTAAAACGGTGGCATTAGGGGGGGCTTCCCGGACCCAGGCATTTTTGACAAGCATGCTAGCAGTAGCTTGCGTCGCAGACATCAAAGCCCATAGCCCGATGCCGACTAACAATAAAGGTGTTGCTACGCTGAATTTGGGAGAATTTTTCATTATGGCTGATCTGCTTGGTTCATTTAGGGTTCATTTGGATTTGGTAGAAGTCGCGAATTTTGTTGAATCCGTCGATGATCTCTTCGGAATAATGCGGCGCCCGAAAGCGCGCATAATAACGTGCTTGCGGGTCAATTAAAAGCACACGACTGGAATGACTGACAAAATATTGCGTTGAAGTGCCGTCGCCCACCTTAAATTTAACACCGAGCTGTGAGGTCAGCTGAGTCAGCTGTTCTTTCATTCCCGTAATTGCAATAAATTCTTTATTAAAATAGCTGATATACTCGGCCAGTTCATCAATGGTATCCCGTCCTGGGTCAACACTGACAAACACATATTGTATGTCGTTAGCTGCTTTAGCGGTATTTTGTTTAGCAGAAATTTGATCTGCTGCGGTATTTAGCTCGCTAAGGGTGACAGGGCATATGTCCGGGCAGTGTGTATAGCCGAAAAATATAAATGTCCATTTACCTTCCAGGTTTTTTCGATTAAACGGTTCACGTTGGTGGTTCATCAGCTCAAAGGACTTTAGCTGGACGGGCGATTCAATCACCATATTTTTCAAATTAGCCGGAATAGTGGCTGTTGTTGCCCATGCCGGAGAATACCAGAACGAGCTCATGGCCATAATGCCAATGGCTGTTATCGCGTGGAGACTGGTTGTTTTGATGGTTTTGCTTTGCTGCATTGCGGTAGTAATCACTTTGGAGAAACATAGGGCTATATGCGAGAAATATTTCCCAAATTCGCCATGATTGATCCAGATTGGGTATACTAGGGCGTTTCGACTAAGCTTGGTAGCATAATATATTAAGGGATTCAATGAACAACTCCGATCAAAATAAGATTATTCAAGATACGATTGCTCACGATAATCTTGAGCAAAGCAAAGGTGCTCAAAGCGACAGTGACCAACATCATCAACATTCTTCGCACCAAGCTTCGCATTGTCAACACTCTAATTATCAACACTCTAGTTGTCAAAACAGTCGTCAAAACAATCGCCAGCACGCTAATGATAAGACATTTAGGCATGATTTTCAGCCACGCCTGGGTGTCCTTATCACCAACCTTGGAACGCCTGATGCGCCAACAAGTTCGGCGCTACGGGCATATTTAAAACAATTTCTATGGGATCATCGTGTAGTGGATTATCCCCGATTACTTTGGTGGTTTATATTACAGGTCATCTTATTGATTCGGCCAGCAAAATCTGCTCAAACTTATCAAAAGATATGGACCAAAGAGGGGTCACCTTTATTAAGTATATCTATTAACCAACTGCAAGGGTTGCGCTCTACGTTGAAACAGGCAATAAAAATGCCGCATCGGGTAGAATTAGGCATGCGTTATGGTAATCCATCGATTCCTTCTGCGTTAGAAAAGCTTCGCGAAGCGAATGCGACACATATCCTGGTGTTACCGCTTTATCCGCAATATTCATCAAGCACCACGGCATCGACATTCGATGCCGTGGCACAAGCGGTTAAGGATTGGCGTTATGTGCCCGAATTTCGTTTTATCAACAGTTATCATGACAATCCCGGTTATGTTGACGCATTAGCAACAAGCATTCAGGAAAATTGGCAAGCTCGCCAACGTCCCGACATACTACTATTTTCTTTTCACGGTACACCTAAGCGCTTTTTAACCACGGGAGACCCTTATTATTGTCAATGCCACAAAACCGCTCGTCTGGTGGCTGAAAAATTACAGTTGCAACAAGATCAATGGCAATTAACATTTCAATCTATTTTTGGCCGTGAAGAATGGTTACAGCCCTATACCATCGAAACGTTAAAAAGTCTCGGCGGTGAAGGTAATAAAAAAGTGGATGTGGTTTGTCCGGGTTTTTCTGCTGATTGCTTAGAAACGATAGAAGAAATAGACCAAGAAAACCGCGAAGCATTTATAGCCGCAGGCGGTAAAGATTACCACTATATACCCGCTCTAAACGATAGAGACGATCATATCGAAGCGCTTTGCAATATTGTGCTTAATAACATCCATGGTTGGAATACTGAGTGGGAAGAGGGTAAAGCGAATCAAGAAAATCAATTGCGTGTACAACAGGCCAAGGCTTTGGGGGCGAGGCAATAATATCAATCGATTAATTTAGGATTATACATTCCATGATCATATTCCATCACCGAAAGAGATAAGTTGTTGGGCTTGTATCATAATTAACTTAATAGTACAGCTAACAAATAATGAATGGTAGTGTGATCTCGCTTCAACCTAGAATCCTCAGTTGGACGGGGTGAAGTGTGCGTTTGCGGCGGTGAAGGACAAGGCGTAACGACGCGGAATAGTGATTCTATTCCAA
>JAADGF010000030.1:0-38703 GCA_013152545.1 Gammaproteobacteria bacterium | reverse complement strand
ACCCAGCAGGTGATGCAATAAATTGATTTCAATGCTATTCATATCAATAAGTTAGTATCAGAATGGAGCGGTCAACTGAGGATTCTAGGTTAAACCTAACACATCAGTTGAATCGTTATGAGAGCGATAATTCAACTAATGTGTTAAGTTAAATAAAAATGCGATAAAATTATTTTTTTGAAATATAATTACTGTAATAACGGGTAAAAACGTACACACTATGTACTGTGTGGCATATTGCGCATCATAATGAATAGTCGGTTTATAATGTGGTACGCGGTGTATTGTTGTAATAAAAGCTGATTGAATTTTTACCGCATTAAGGTACTTTAATACAATTGCAGGGGAGGGTGGTGAGTCGTCTGAAAAAAGCTGATCAGAACGCAGGATGTGTTGATCAGATGATAAAAAAGAGTTTTTACAGGTTTTACTTTGCTAGGGAAGGGGAAGAAAAACATGCTGTTAAAAGCAATACAGTATTTTTCGGCAGCTTTATTATTGGCTGCGTTGTCGGCCGGTTGTTATGACCGCGACAATAGAGAGCCAAAAACCGGCCCAGCGAAACCAGAGTCTGTGGTTTACACAAAAACCGCACCGGGTTGCCTTCAATGCCATGCAAACATCGAAAACATTCATCCCAATATCAGCATCGCGTGCACTGAATGCCATGGTGGTGATTACTCAACGATAACAAAACAACAAGCACATGTGCAAACCAATGGCCGTGTGATCTATGATGATTCTGTGCCACCGCTGGATGACGATTTAGCCTATCAACAATTTGTTAATCCTTCTAACCTGCGGGTTGCCGAAAAAACTTGTGGACGTTGCCATACTGGACACGTAGAACGTGTAAAAAAAAGCTTGATGGCACATACCGCTGGTCACCATTCTGGTGGTTTGTATCAATCGAGCATTGATTCGAGTAAAACCCCAACTTACGGTACTGTTGCTGTTGAAGATAATGATAATTCAGTTCCCGTCGATCAAGGGGCGGTGCCGCGTCTTCTTGATCTGATCAGTTGGGATAATAACCTCGATTTTACCGACCCGGATAACCCAAAGCTCAAAGAATATAAGACCCACTTTCGTGCCGTACCGGAGCAAGCTTGTGTACGCTGTCATCTTTGGACGCGAGGTAAAGGGTATCGTGGTGCAGCAGCAATAGACGATGATTCCAGGGATGGTTTGTTTCGAGCTGATGGCTGTGCGGCCTGTCACATGATCTACGCTAATGACGGGCTTTCGCGTAGTAGTGATACCGCCATTAACAAAGTAGAAAAAGGTCATCCACTGCGTCATCGTTTGACAAAAGCGATTCCAACCGAGCAATGCGTGCATTGTCACCATCGAGGTGCGCGCATTGGGCTAAACATCACGGGACGTACACAGATGCCACCGCGTTTAGCGTCGGGGCCGGGCATTACGGGTACCACTGACGTAAAGTTTAATGGCAACTATCATTACGCTGATCCTGAAACCAATCCGCCTGATATTCATCACGAACGTGGCATGCATTGCATTGACTGTCATACCCAAGCTGGTGTGATGGGTGATGGGAATATCTATGGCCATCAAGATCAAGCTACAAAAATTGAATGCCGCACCTGCCATGGTACACCGAGCGAGCGGGGGTCTTTGCGCGATAAAGATGGCAAACTATTAAATAACGTCAGCCGTAATAACGACGGTAGTGTGGTGTTAATCTCCAAAGTGGATAATGTTGCACATGAAGTTCCCCAACTCATCGATATTGTTAATAAGAACTCCACGCAGTATAACCCTAAAGCGGCTAAGGCGATGGATCATAATCACATTAAGGATGATGGTGGATTGGAATGTTTTTCTTGTCATGCCTCTTGGATGCCGAATTGTTTTGGTTGTCACTTTGAGCGTGTACAAAACGGCAAAGGGAAAAATTTACTAACGGGTGAGACAGAAGAATGGCAAGCCTCCACCAATAATAAAATGTACGTCGCCTTGAGGCATTTTGCCATGGGTGTCAATGGACAGCGTAAAATTTCCCCTTTCATTGTGGGATGTCATCCCATTGCTGAAGTCATTGCCAAAGATGGCACGAAACTGTTGGATTTTGTGATGCCTGAAACCACTCAGGGGAAATCAGGGTTGGCGCACAACCCGACGCATTCTCATACTGTGCGCAGCGTGGGTGAGGTGCGCACTTGTGTCGAATGCCATCGTTCGCCACCAGCACTGGGGTTAGGTTCTGGAAACTATATCTTAGCGCGCAGCTTTGCCTATCTCGTGGATAGCGGCGGTAAAGTACAGGTTTTCGAACGCTGGGCTGAGCCGACCGCGCCCGTGTTTGCCGCTAATATTGGTGAGCGTAATAACCCAAGTGCCATTGCCACCGTACCGAACATTGTTAGTGGCCGCACTGATTTTATGTTTGTGGCTTATGGCGCACAAGGTATATCGGTGTTTGATTTGCGTGATGCCAGCACTGCGAACATCGCGGAACTTACCAAAACACCATTATCCAACATCCAGGGTGTGGATGTGGTCGATCTTTTCTATGCCGCCGGTTATCTATATGCGGTGATGCGTGACGCAGGGGTCACTATCTATGACGCCACTGAGCCGGGTAATTTGAGACGTGTTTCGAGCATCGATATTCCCAATGCACAGCGCATTGCGTTGTGGGGAGTGGATTTATTTGTCGCAGCAGGGGATAAGGGCCTGATTGTTGTGGATGTGGCGGATCACAGTACCCCGAACATTGCCGGTGCTCTTACCACCATCAAGGCAACAGATATTGTTTTATATGCGCACTTTCAAAAGGATAATCAATTTTCCTCCCGTGCCTACGTGGTTGATCCGGGTTATGGTGTACGTATCGTGGATTTGTTACCAGACTTTTCGCAACCCCGGCTTGTTGGTGGCATAAAATTAGTGGGTGCTAACGGTGTGGATACCTACACTCGCTATGTCGAGGCACATGAAAACACGCCGTCACGAGAACACGATTACCTCTATGTTGCCGCTGGTGAGCGAGGCTTACACATTTTCGACATTACCGTGCCTGAGACGATAATCGCGGCGGGTGTTATAACTGCTCAACAAATGGAGGGTAAGCCACAGGATGTGCAATTGATTAGCCATCCGGCCCCACCTGGCGTGGATGACTACGCTTATGTGGCGACAGATGCAGGGTTGTCAGTGATTGACGTGAATGACCCGCTCATTCCAAAGCATCTTATTAATCTAAAAACCGCGACAGCAGGCAGCCGTGTTTATGTGGAGGGTCAACAATTGGATCGATTTGTTGATGAGTTCGGGCGCGAGCTAAAAGAGAATTCGCATCCCAATGCCAGTCCACTTAACCGTGATGAAATTGTACGCTTATTACGTGCACCGTTGTAACAGTCGGCAAGGGTTAAATGTACCATTGTTTAAAAACCACTTAATTAATACTTGGTAAGAAACTAAAACATGCTAAGCCGAGACCTTCATGTTATTACTGTTATGCTTTATCCCTTAATGTTTTCGTTAATTTTTTTATTGTCGATATGCTCGGTGGCATTCTCGATAGCATTAATGTCACCAATAGTACTGGCAGTGCAGAATGCGTCGTCAGTGTCACCCGTTCAGGCCGAATACGCCATTAGTTATACAGAAAAGGGGGCCGACACTTGTATTAAATGTCACGACGAAGACAATGAAGTGCCCATTTTACCAATTTTTAAAACCAAACATGGCCGTGGGGCTGATCGCAATACGCCGTTTGCTGCCTTGCAGTGTGAATCCTGCCATGGTCCCGGGGCAGCGCATGCCAAACAAGCCAGAAAAGAGGGCGCCAAGCTTAGCGGCAGTATTATTCACTTTGGCGTTGATAGTGTTACATCTGTTGAGCAACAAAACAAACAGTGTCTTAGTTGTCATGAAAATGCGGCTGGCGCAGGTTGGTTCGGTAGCCAACACGAAAGCAACGACGTTGCTTGTGCGCGTTGCCATCAAACCCATGTTGCCGAAGATACTGTATTGGTAAAAGATAAGCAGAAAACAGTCTGTTTCACCTGCCATAAAAGACAGCGTGCGGATATTTATAAGCGTTCTTCGCATCCTTTGCGTTTTGGCAGCATGGCGTGTACCGCGTGTCATGATGCGCACGGCTCATTTGCACCCAGCGCATTGATAAAAGCGACTGTTAATGAAACCTGTTATACCTGCCATGCGGAAAAACGCGGCCCGGTGCTTTGGCCACATGCGCCTGTGGTTGAAGATTGCACCTTATGTCATCAGGCTCACGGGTCTAACCACGCGGCACTGTTATTACATCGAGCCGTTTTTTTGTGCAAGCAATGCCATTCTCCGCAAGGACACCCTAGCTTGGCGCCTAGCCAAACCGCATTGCCTGATGGTACTTTTCGCGCTTTTGGTAAGTTTTTAGTGGGGAAAAACTGTTTAAATTGTCATAGCGCTATTCATGGCTCCAATCATCCTTCGGGGGTGAAGTTTTTACGTTAACAATTAACAACTGACACAGTTGACTAAGTCGCTGACGGTGATTTAGCCAATCAGGATAGCATTATAAGAACCAATGAAAATGAAACTTAAGTGTTATTGTTTAGCGAGTAGCTGCTTTTTTTTGTTGATGCAAACGACAGTCAGTGTTGCCGTTGATCAATCAGCGCATTATGTGGCAAAGCACTGGAAATGCAAATGGTGTGACTACCAAGAAGGTCGATGGGGGGGTGTCGAACTGGGTATTGGTTACGTTTCTGATGATGCCTACCGCTTTGGTCGTGAAACCGGGCTTGATGACAAAGGTTTTTACTTAATCGGTAATGCCAATACACATTACCAGGATGAGGCAGCGAATTTTTGGGATCTTCGCGTTCGCAATATTGGGACTGATTCACGGTGGTTATCGGCAGAAGGGGGGCAGCAGGGCAGTTATAAATTCTGGCTCGGGTACAGTGAAATACCGTACTTTCTCACCGATACGGCCCGTTCCCCTTATTTGGCCGACGGCAGTGAATCCCTTGTGCTTCCGACTGATTGGGTGCCGGGTAACACGACGGATGTGATGCAGGCATTGCGCAGCAGTTTGCAGACGCTGCAACTTGGTTCTGAGCGAACTTCCTACACGTTAGGCACCACGCTATATTCCGGTTATTTTGGCGAAACTTATAGCCTTAAGTTTAATCGGGATTATAAAAACGGGATGAAGGCCATCGGTGTGGCGTATGGCGGCAGTGACGCATTTACTTCGTTGTCGGTATTACTGCCGACACCCATTGATTATATGACGGACCAACTGGAGTTTGATGTGGCGTATTCTTCACCAACCTGGCAGATCCGCATGGGTTATTATGGATCATTTTTTAAAAACGGCAATGGTGCATTGTCGTGGCAAAACCCCTATGCCGATTTACAGAGTAATACTGGCCTTGGTCGACGGGCATTGGTACCGGATAACGAGTTTCATCAGCTTTATTTTTCTGGAGGATATCAGTTTAGTTCGACGATGCGGGTAACCTGGTATAGCGCTGCTGGGGTAATGTTGCAGGACGAAAATTTTCTTCCTTACACCATTAACCCGATGCTTGGTGGCAACGCTCTTCCCGCGAAATCGTTACAAGGCAAGGCGCGAACCTGGACGTTTAATGTCAATTTGTTTTCGCGTCCACGGCCAACATTAACCTGGAAGGTGAACTATGCGCACAATGAGCAAAATAATAAAACGGATCGCACCATATGGGACTCTGTTGTCACTGATGCCTTACAATCGTTGGTACAAAGGCAGAATCCCCGCTATAGTTTTAGAAATCGTTCGGCAAAAGCAACAATGCGCCACCGTTTGGATAACAATAACAAAATAATGGTGGGCGTTGATTACGGTGTTAATGAACGTGACAACCAGTCGGTTGAAAAAATCAAAAAGCGCAACGTTTGGGTAAAATGGAAATACAAATTAAACACGACTTTTGATGCAGCGGTTAAGCTGGCTAAGGCGCAACGGGACGGGGATAACTACCGACCTCTCAGTGAAATTATAGAACCGGAAAACAGGCTGTTGCGCAAGTATAATCTTGCTGATAAAGAGGGTGATGCGTTCAGCGCTGTGCTGTCTTATAGGCCGCTCAATAGACTTAACCTTGGTTTGAATATCAATTACTCCGATGATGATTACGCTGATTCTCTTTTGGGTCTAAGCCATGCAGATTATTATAGCTATTCCCTTGACGCTATTTGTACCTTGACAAAAAGCTTTAGTTTTTCTGTGTTTTATACCTGGGAACGTTACACCTCTAAACAGGCAGGGAGCCAGATATTTTCGAATCCTGATTGGTTTTCAAAAAACCAAGACAAAATTTACATACTGGGGGTTGGGGTAAAACATACCAGTGCGCGGCAGCCGATTGAATGGGGTATTGATTATCTATATTCCAGTGCTATTGAGAAGCAAGTATTATCGGGTGATATTCAGTTGACCAACGAGTCGTTACCCGAAGCCAATAATAGTTTACAACGCTTACAATTGTATGCAAATTACCAATTGCGAGAGAGTTTACGAATAAAACTGAGCGCAGCCTATGAAAAATATGTGGAAGACGATTATTCCGTCGATGGTATTGAGGTTGATACTTATTCGCAGCTACTCTCGTTGGGGTATGGGGCCAATGATTACGGTGTCTATGTCGTCTCTGCATCAATCCGTTATGGGTTTTAATATTACCAATAAACAATGAGTCGCGCTTTTGACGCCACCATCGAAAATGAACGGTAAACTGAGTTGTGACATTAAACCTTTGAATCATGATTGGGGTAAAAGTCGATGAAGCGTCGTGCTCGCCAAAAAGTAAAAACAGAATATTTGTTTTCATTGATGATCAATAAAAAAACAACAATTTTTTTTGCGGTGTTAATTTTTATCGCTGGTATGCTGTTTCTGATGGGATTTTCCACAGCGATGGATGCAACCAATGCTGAAGCATTTTGTGTCTCCTGTCATGAGATGAAGTCAACTGTATACGAAGAATATAAGGAATCTGTTCATAACCGCAATATATCAGGTGTGCCAGCGACTTGTGCCGATTGTCATGTTCCTAAGGCACTTGCCCCCAAGCTGATACGAAAAATTCGCGCAGCTAATGATGTATATCACTGGTTGTTAGGGAGTATTGATACTAAAGAAAAGTTTGAGTCCAAACGCTTGGAACTCGCTAAGGTCGTATGGCGTGATATGAAAAACACCGATTCCCGGGAATGTCGCAGTTGCCACCGTTTTGAAAAAATGGACTTTGATGAACAAGATCGTAGTGCACGTAAAAAACATTTACGGGCTCAACAATCGGGTAAGACCTGTATTGATTGCCATAAAGGCATTGCCCATGAATTACCTGATATGGATGAAGATGATCAATATGCGCAATCAGAATATTAACGATATTTAAATACCGGAGTGGCAAAAAATGCGGTGTAATAAAAGAAAACTGGGTTTTTCAGCAATACTTTCGGTATTGATTACTGCACAATTGCTTTATTCAGCGGTGCTTGCCGCAGTTCCTGAGCTTGATAAGTTAACTAAAGCATGCGCAGATTGTCATGGTAAAAACGGTATTAGCGAAGACCGTAAGACCCCCATCATTGCTGGCATGTCGGAAACATATTTTGTGGAGGCTTTACAGGCGTTTGTTCAAAATAAACGACCGGCGAGGGTCGTCAAACGTGATGGTAAGCCAGACACTGATATGAAAAAAATTGTTAAAAACCTGCAAGATAATGAAATACAGGCATTGGCTAAACACTACAGTAACCAAAAATTTTTACGGACTGTGCAACCCTTTGATCCGGACATGGCTAAATCAGGGAAGAAGCTGCACCGCAAGTATTGTGAAAAATGTCATGAAAACGCAGGTCGTGTTAAAGATGACGATGCCGGAATCTTGGCAGGGCAGAAAATAGAGTATTTAAGTGAAGCATTACAGCAGTTTAACGAAGGGAAACGCGAAATGGGTAAAAAAATGCGCAAAAAAATGCAGGCCCTTGAAAAAAAACACGGAAGTGACGGGTTTAAACAATTGGTGCATTTTTATGCCAGTGAGTTATAAATTTGGCGCTTCAGTGAACTCAACAGCCACCAGCTAAAGCTGGTGGGTTAGTATTACGGACTAATCCAACATGGGAGCACTAAAATTGGTCGAAATGCCCCGTGTAATTGCGGCCGCAGAAAGAAACTCAAAAAATGTTGTGGAGACGGGGTTTAGTTCATTCTCTCTGGTGTCCAGGGGAGGTAGGCGATAACCCTGGGACTCTCAAGATATTATGTGCATGAAATTAGTCTTATGAGCGGGATAAATACAAGTACGTTGACAAGCTGCCATTGGACGCCACGGTCATATCGTGCTTAAAAATAGCGGGCATTTACCCATAAGTGTGCATAAATGCTGGCGGCATAACCCAAGCCAATGACTGGACTCCATTTAAGGTGACTGAAAAAAGTATATTGCCCCCGTGCCTGCCCCATTAATGCAACCCCAGCGGCAGAGCCAATGGAGAGCAGGCTACCACCCACGCCAGCGGTGAGGGTGACTAGCAACCATTGCCCGGTGGACATCTCCGGTTGCATCGTTAGCACTGCGAACATTACGGGAATATTATCGACGATGGCGGAGAGAATTCCTACTGCTACATTAGCCGTTGTGGCACTCCACTGGCCATACATCAATTCGGATGCCAGTGCCAGATGGCCGATAAAGCCAAGACCGCCGACACAGAGTATTACACCATAAAAGAAGAGCAGTGTGTCCCACTCCGCCCGTGCGACTTTACGGAAGACATCAAAAGGGATCGGGTCACCGTAATGCCCAGTGACTACGCTACTAGTCGTGACGGTTTTCTTGAGATAAAAACCAAACACTTGCAAGTACCCAAGTCCAGTGAGCATTCCCAGCACTGGTGGTAGGCCAAAGAAGTTGTGAAAACTGACAGCAGTGGTAATGGTCAGGAGAAACAGAGCCATAATGCGCCGTGCGCCGCGTTTCATCGCAAGCTGTTCACCGTCGCCTTGCGGGTACAGTTGGGGCACCGCAAAGTGCATGATGCTAGCGGGAATGAGGAAATTCACCAATGCAGGAATAAAGAGCGTAAAGAAGGTGCTGAAATCGATCATGCCTTTCTGCCATACCATTAGTGTCGTAATATCACCAAAGGGGCTGAAGGCTCCTCCTGCATTGGCTGCTATAACGATGTTGATGCAGGCCAGACTGATGAAACGTTGGCTGTCCCCGCCCACTGACATTACTACTGCACACATTAGCAAGGCAGTGGTGAGGTTGTCTGCTATGGGTGAGATAAAAAAGGCTAGGAACCCGGTAAGCCAGAATAGTTGGCGAAACCCAAAACCCTTATGAATTAGCCATACGCGCAAGGCATCGAAGACCTGGCGCTCCTGCATTGCATTAATATAGGTCATTGCCACTAGCAGAAACAGCATCAACTCGGCGTATTCCAGTAGATTGTGACGTACCGCTGCCTCGGCTATTTCGCTTAGTCCGTGGCTAGCATAGACATAGCCGATCATGGCCCAGATCAGTCCGGCAGCGAGGATGACAGGTTTTGATTTACGCAGATGGGTGAACTCTTCAGCCATTACAAAGATGTACGCCAAAATAAAAACGGCAATGGCGAGCCAGCCGACAGGGTGCTGAGTAAGATCAAGAGTAGAATGACGGTCTTCTGCAACGGCGATGGCCGGAAATAGCCAGATGAACGTAGCAATGGTTATTGTTGTCGTCGGTGCTATAGTCGATTTCCCGGTCAAGCTTCAATCTCCTTTAATTAAAATGTCAAAACCACGTTCTACAGGGGCTGTTACGTTTTTATTTTCATCGTTGCTGGCGCCGTTCTTTTTACCCGGCAAGGGGTGCAACAGTGATGAAATAAAAGCTTAACAGATTCTGGGGTATGGAGATTGGTTCGAAGATTATGCTTAAAGGATATTTTTGATCTATTCATGCATCTTGGTCGTTTGTTGCCATACTCGGTATCGGAATATCGTTACCGGGAATTGTTGGATATGGTTGCATTCCAGGTGATGAACACAGGCCGCGTCAATGCGAAGGTAAGGGTGCGAAGCAGAAGCGTTGAATTTAGAAAGTTCAGTTCACCACAAAAGCCCGTGCAATTTTTTTTGATACGACTGGTAATTTTTGAAATCAGTTTATCATTAAATTAGGTGTCACCAATAGCTGTATTATACCCACTAAAGCGTTGTTTTTTCTTAATCAGAACGCAAACGTTATTTAATTTCTATGCTTAACCTTGTAGGGCTTTAGTTGCTGGTTGTTGGGTTAAGCGTTTACAACGTAATTACCTTCGAACTCCAGTGCGATTGTTGAGTTTTGTTCAATCAAAGACACTAAACTTATTCTTGCAATATCTCTACGATTGAAAAAATTAATAAATTTTTGGAAATAAGCTTCTGATTCAATATGGCAGGTGACAGCGATATCGTCTGAAACGGGGTGTATATACCTTACATGGCTTTCCTGTATGACAATATTGCCTGCCAGACCCAGTGCTCTGAGCCGTAAATAAATTAAACCCCAGCCAGCCAGAATGGCAACTGAATATAGACTGCCTCCAAAAGCAGTACGTTTGTGGTTTGTGTTATTTGCTAACGGTGCAGACAATGTCAGGGAGCTACCCGTGTATTCCACGACTTGAATGCCAATCGCTTTCGTTAGTGGGATTTCTTCATTAAATGTCTGTTGTAAATGTCGTTGTTCTGCTTCCATATTTCTTTCCGTTATTTCATTCAGTATTTTTTTAACAATTCTTTCCACCGCTGCTTTTCCATTAATTTTAAAAGAGGTTAATAGGCTAGAAAATAGAAAAATCTACATTTTCTTTTACGTCAATTGGGTTTAATAATTCAAAAATTTAAATTATATTGCTCTGCGGCTATTGCGGCCCCAGAACATTAAAGTGCCCCTCGATACGGTATTGTGCCGGTGCCGTGCCCCAGGTCCGCGAGGAGGTGGTCTTATCATCGTTAGATATCGCGTCATTTGAACTAAATCAAGCTTTGTGGTCTGGGTATTCATTGTTAATCCTGGGCAGTGTTAATAACGCACCATCCATCATGTTCAATTGAAGATTTCTGCGTAAACGCCATTTTGGCCCATTTTTTCGATCACTACGTGAAATTGACTCAAGATTCGCCTCAAATGCCAAAAGTAGGTGCCCGATGCAATCGAAAAAATGGACTCAACATGGCGGCGTGTCCCCTCGCGACGGCTGCTATTCTCGAACAGGTTCCACAGAAATCGTGGCCGAACGCAGTATTAAGCGCAAAAATCCCGCATTTTAAGATACCGCTATGGCAGATGTTCGCAATAGATTCAACTGGCTCTTAGGACTACTCTTAGGATTAGAAGTGTAGCAGGAGATGAGGTGATTCTAAGGCTTTAAGTGACAACAAATGTCAATAAAACTGCATTTAGCTATTGTTTTTAACGCTATAGCTCGAAAAACAACCAATAATATGTTGAATGAAACAGGTTTTGAGTCAATTTCTGTTGTTACTTATGAGGTTAGGATCATGACCCTAAATTCATCAGTTGAACGTTTAATCCGTTGCATTAAACTCTTTGAAACAATTGCAATATTGTGTTTTTACCCGCTTCACTCAATGGGTGGGCACACTGCATGCTCTCCAATGGATGATTTTTGCATCAAACTCAATGTGAGTACCAAAACGGTGATATTGCAGTGTTTATCGTAAATGTAAGTCAGTTGAGTTGTCGAGAGAGCAACTTAGGAGGCAACGCCGAGCGCTCCAAAGCGGTATTATATACCCTAAATCTCAATCGTTATGGGTGTTATAGAGTGGGTCCGTCACCGGTCATGCGTGGTGACGGACTCATTTTAATGCGTAACGATTAATTACATCGAGCGGCAACTTCCAGAAAGTGAGCGAACAAAAGCAGTTAGATTGTTAATTTCCTGCTCGCTCCAGTCTTGGTTTCGAATTGATTGAATCATCGGTTCAATTGTTCCGATAAAGTCACCTTCAAACTGGTCTCGTGCGTTTGCTACTGTACCCCGTACTACAAACTCAACAGCGTCGCGCAGACTGGTGTATTTGCCGTTATGGAAATAAGGGCTTGTGCAGAGCAGTTGACGTAGTGTCGGTGTCTTGAATCGGCCGATGTCGGCGAAATCGTTGGTGACATAATAACGACCCAGGTCGTATCCTTCATATTCGGGTAAATCAGTGTTTGGAAACAATGGACCGCCGTTAGCGTCATTGGTATCGGTTTCGAAGCCCTGGCGGAATACGCCTAGGTTATGAAACCCTGTGTTATCGGCGTTAGTATATACTGCGTCGTTGAAATAAGGCGCTGCGTGGCAAGATATACAATTACCTTTACCTTCGAACAGTGCAAGCCCCTGTACTTGCTGCGTAGTTAGTGCGTTAGCATTTCCAGCAACATAGGCATCATAGGGCGAGTTAAAACTTAAAACGGTACGCTCAAAGGAAGCAATTGCTTTTCCAACTGCTTGGTAAACAATGGGGACTTCGTATTGAGTGTCTAAGTATTGTTGTATTTCGGGAAAGGCGCCCAGTAATGCGCTACGATAAGCGCGGAGTACATAACGTACTACGTTTTCGGGCGTATTATTCATTTCCAGTGGATCCAAGATAGGACCTAAGGCTTGTGCCTCCAAACTGGTACCAGGTAATATTTCGCCGCTAATAGGATCAACTAAATTTTTTGCACGGCCATCCCAAAATTGGCTATGGAGAAATGCTGTGTCAAACACAGTGGGAGAGTTACGTTTTCCCTGGCGACCAAAGACGCCTGTTGAACGTACACGACCATCAGAAAAGCCTAAGCGCATCATGCCGCTGTGGCAGGTGCTGCATGAAACACGGGTTCTGCCAGCGCTAGGGTCCGATAAGTTCCGATCCCTAAACAATTGACGTCCGAGCTGGATTTTTTCGGGAGTCAACGGGTTTGACTCGGGAACTGGTACTTGTGGCGCTACTTGATAAAAGGCGCTACCACCACCACCGCCGCCACCTCTTTTTCCGGCGTGTACCGTTCCTATAACGACAAATAATAAGAGTAGGGGTATTGTTAATAGACGAATATGTTTTTCCATAATTAATGGTTTCCTTTTTTAACAAAATACTCCTTAACTAGGAGCCTATCCTCGGACCGGCTTCTAGCCAAGGAATTATGCAAGTGTTTAAAATTAGTACAGTTGCTTGATCATTAACCATTAAACCGATTAATATATACGATTGAGTGATTAATAATAGCCAGGTTAGATCAAGTCTAAAATGAAGTCAATTAGAATTTCATTAATTAAGAATATTTGCTCGATCCGAGAAAAGTGATATTTTGGAGACTGGCCATGATTCCGTTTCTCTATTAATATGGTTTGCTTACGGAATTCAAACATAGGCAAAATCATGCATTTTACTCAAATCGGATCTACTGCACGTACCTTACTCATCACATTGCTTGCCATTGGTGTATTTATGGCCATTGCGGTGACGATGCTGCCAAAAGGGTTTAATCATGACACATCTATTATTGGTCAAGGTTCCAACGTTGTGGTGTTAGCACACGACAAGAATTCGATATACAGCTTGAACTTGATGGAAATATTAAACCAAGTACGCTCGGACTACGCTACCCGCGTGGAATTTTTAGTGGTTGATAGCGGGACTAATGAGGGGCAGGCATTTATACAAAAAGAGCAAGCGACTCTTGGGGAATTATTGTTGTTTGGAAAAGATGGAATACGGCGTGAAGTATTAATTAATATTGAAGGTGAAGAGATATTAAGAGCGGCATTGGATGATGTTTTTTTCGATGGTAAGGGTCTGTAAAGCAATAACGTAAACATATTGCTTGCGTATCCTTGCGTGTTGCTCAAAAGATTACATACCATGGGATGCGCTTTGGAAGAAGTGCCCTTGGGGTGGGGGTGTATTTTCGTGCCTTGCCTAGTATGGACGTAGGTAAGGGGCGTGCCATGGATGGCGGAAGCCTTGAAGACGAACGATATCCGGCATCTGTCCAGCTTGTTGCTTTACAGGTCCTTAGCCAGTGGCCGATATGTCCGGCGTATGTTCTTCAAATTTCAGAAGAGGTATCAGGTTTTTGTTTTCTGTAAAATTCCGTTTGGTTCGAGCGAGTCATTCCACGCTATCAATACCGTTCACCGTTGTCGCAGTGTAACTATTTCTGAGAGCTTGTAAATTTGGGGCGTTATTGTGTGCACGTTCCTGAGCGCCAGCAATTCGTTGTGTGAATATCGTCGATGGGGCTTGAATATGTTTAGCAAGTCACTTATACTGTTTTTAAATGCACTGCACATATAGACAGTATTAAATAAGCGGCATGAAAAATTTAACCAAACGACAAGCTCAAATACTCGCGTTTATTCGAAATGAAGTTGCTGCTAACGGAATGCCCCCCACCGTTGTGGAAATTGCTTCGGCGATGGGGGTTAGTTCCACTCACGGTATTCGACAGCATTTGCAGGCATTGGCTCGTAAGGGTGCTGTAGAGTTAATCCCTAACGCGTCGAGAGGGATTAAGTTGCTGGGTGACTTAGCGGATGATTCTGGTTTACCGATTGTTGGTCGGGTTGCTGCCGGGAGCCCGATCTTGGCTGAAGAGCACATTGAACATTATTGTCAGATCAATAGCGAGTTTTTTATGCCAAATGCAAATTACCTGTTACGTGTACAAGGTGAAAGTATGAGCGGCGTGGGCATTATGGATGGTGATTTATTGGCGGTACATCAAACGCCGACGGCAGAAAACGGGCAAATAGTGGTAGCACGACTGGGTGATGAGGTCACTGTCAAGCGTTTTCAACGGCGAGGGAACATCGCATACTTACATGCAGAAAATCCGGATTACAAGGCAATTAAAATTAACCTTAAAAAACAGCGTTTGGATATCGAAGGTGTTGCCGTAGGGGTATTACGTAATTATTAAGTTTCATCTGTTCTCCCCGGTTTGGGAAAAGGCAGGGTAAAGTTTGTGCGGACTCCTCCCAAATAATTGCCGTGCAAGTACATGACTATTTTAGTTTCACGTTGTTTGGCTAAATGAACGGTTGGACAAACAATGGGTTTTGTCTTTACACCTGCCTTATTTTTTAGATGATATTTTAAGAGGGGAAAAAGGGAGGTGATGGTTGAACATTCATTGTCAACTCTAATAGTGAATTTCTGATCATTAATTCATTTTGGGTATCATTATAAACGCAAACAACGAGCAGCAGGGAAAGAATATGTCTGAAACCGAACAGCAACTCTGGAAGCAAATTTGTTCCAAACAAATATTAGGTGCGCAGTTTCAACGTTCAAAAACGATTGGCCCCTATACTGTAAGCTTTTATTGTGCAGAGGCAAAGTTAGCAATAGATATTGATGATGTATTACAATTAGGAGCAATGCGTAGTTTGAATGATCTTGCTAAAGAAACGGAATTAAAAAAGAAAGGAATTAACGTCTTGCATTTTCGGCTGGCAGAACTCACCGAAGGAATGGATGTGGTGGTTGCTAAAATATCCGATGAAGTAAGGCGTGTGTTAACGACGACAACCACTCGATCTCAGAGGAAATCAGAAAGTATAACATCTTCGGTAAATTCTATTTTTCATAAAAACAGGGGCGAAGCGAAGCTAATATTTCAAATAGAGTCCCAACTGGAATTACCGTTATGAAGCTTGTATATACCCAAAGCGTTGCGTTTAAGATTTCGGGTAAATTGCACACCCTATTTCATTCATAGCGGCGTTGAAATTCCTTGCAATAGAACGACTATTACGTGTCATTTCACCTCGCCTAAAAGTGCCTACCTTTGGTGCTATGAATAAAATATGACGCGCACTTTAGCACCGAAATCTCAAACGCTTTGGGTATAGCGATGGCTATTGTCTAAATTGCCTTGGTTATGCATCGGTAGTGGGCAGTAAAGCGACGCTCTTGTCCGCAGCATTTGTGGTTATTTCTCGTCTTTCTTGCTTTTGTCCGTGTTATTATTGAGGCGTTCAATCGTATTCTTCGATTTCAATATTTATGACATCAAAGCGTTGACATGTTAGTATCAGCGCGAATGTTTTGCCATATAGTAGGATTTATTACCTAAAATAAGCCTTCTAGTCGCTCCTGATACCGTAGGTATGATGAATCGGTGTTATTGGAAGATAGAACCTGGGCAACTAACTTTTTTCTAATAACAAAATGTTTAAGCCTTTAGAATTATTTGTCGGTTTGCGCTATATCCGTGCCAAGCGGCGTAATCAGTTTATTTCCTTCATTTCATTTTCGTCCATGTTAGGGATTGCCCTGGGTGTGACAGCGCTCATTACCGTTTTGTCAGTTATGAATGGCTTTGTTACTGAGTTGAGAGAGCGCATTCTTGGCATGGCGTCGCATATTACCGTGAGTGGTTACGAGGGTGAGTTGAAGGAGTGGCGATCATTGGCTGATGAAATTGTCAAGTCGCAACCCCGTGTAGTGGGGTTGGCTCCTTATATCCGAATGGAAGGTATGTTGACCTATGGGCAAGAAGTGAAAGGAATCATCATTCGAGGGATTTTGCCCAGTGAAGAACCGCAGGTGTCGAATGTATGGGAAAAAATGTTAAATGGCCGGTTATCGGATCTTCAACCAGGAAAATATAATATTATTTTAGGTAAGGGGTTGGCGCGTTCTCTGGGCGTGATTACCGGAGATAAGGTCACCTTGGTTACACCTCAGGCGATGACAACCCCGGCTGGAATTTTACCGAGACTAAAACGCTTTACTGTCGTTGGCGTGTTTGAAGTTGGTCACAATGATTATGATACGGCGATGGCTTTCATTCATATTGATGATGCTGCGAAATTATTCCGTATGGATGACTCGGTGACTGGTGTGCGACTGAAGCTTGATGATTTGTTTGATGCGCCTAAAGTTCGCCAGGAATTATCTCAATCACTTTCAGGGTTGTATTGGTTAAGTGATTGGACTTTACAACATGCGAATTTTTTTCGTGCCGTTAATATCGAAAAACGGATGATGTTTTTTATTCTCATGTTAATTGTGGCAGTGGCTGCCTTTAATATTATGGCATCATTAGTGATGGTAGTGACTGATAAGCAGGCAGATATCGCCATATTACGCACTCTCGGAACAAAACCGGGCAGTATAATGGTGATATTCCTTATTCAAGGCGCGATAATCGGTGTGATTGGAAACGTATTGGGTGCCATTGGGGGCGTGTCGTTGGCGCTCAATGTTGAGGTTGTTGTGCCATTCATTGAGCGTTTGTTTGGCGTTGATTTTATGCCAGCAGAAGTTTATTACATTAGTGATTTTCCTTCTGAGTTGCATTGGGACGATGTACTACAAATTGTCTCTGTGGCATTTTTATTAAGTATTTTGTTTACTATTTATCCGGCATGGCGCGGAGCACGCACCCAGCCAGCAGAGGCTTTGCGATATGAATAAACCAGCTGATCTGCCGACCAATGTTAGTGAAGTGCACGGCAGTACTTTCAGTGGTGCATCAAATGGTGATTTAACAGCTGACTCTGCTGTGGCTGCGACAATAGAGTGTCGTGACCTATATAAAACATTTTCCGAAGGCAGTTTATTGGTCGAAGTACTAAAAGGCATCAATATATCGATACATGCTGGTGAGCAGGTGGCGATAATGGGCAGCTCAGGTTCAGGTAAAAGTACATTGTTGCATTTATTGGGGGGCTTGGATAGTAGCACCAGTGGGGAAGTGTATATCCAGGGGAAAAAAATGTCTGCGTTGGGGGAAACCGACCGAGGTCAGTTACGTAATCAATACCTGGGTTTTGTTTATCAATTTCATCATTTGTTACCTGAGTTCACCGCTGTTGAAAATGTTGGTATGCCGTTGTTGATTCGAGGCGAAGCGCCTAAGCTAGTGATTGAAAAAGCGAAAGAAATCCTCAATAAGGTAGGGCTAGGTAGTCGGTTTCAACATAAACCTGCTGAGTTGTCCGGCGGTGAACGCCAACGAACGGCAATTGCGCGAGCTCTGGTGACAGATCCTGTTTGTGTGCTTGCCGATGAACCAACGGGTAACCTCGACAATAAAACTGCGCATGTAATATACGAACTCATGTTGTCTCTGAATAAAGGGCAGGGCACGAGCATTATTATGGTGACACATGACAGTGAATTGGCCAGTCACATGGAACGAATTCATGTTTTGGAAAATGGGGTATTACACCCTGCGTAACCACTCAGCTTATCTTTGGTTTGTTCGAGAACACAGGCAAATCAAAGATAAGTCGGGTAGTTACAAGCTAGTTATCATTCGTTGTTAGCCAGGATAGCTGTGTTGTAACAGTGAGTCTGATTTTTTCGAATCGAGCGCTATCTATTTTTGTGTCGCTTGCGCCGTGTTTTTCGATCTCTCCAGTTTTGTATCACATGTATGCGCCACAAACCGCGAATCGTCAGGACGCCAAAAAGTGCTGAAACAATCCCTGCGATTAAGCAACCTAATAAAAAAGGCTGCCAAATAGCGCTTAAGCTTTGGGTTAGCCAAGTCGTGGATAATTCAAAATGAATAGGTTGGGGGTTTTCATCCAGAACCCACGTGCCAATTTTATAGGCAAAGTAATACAGCGGCGGCATGGTTAGCGGATTACTGATCCAAACCAGTGCAACGGAGATTGGCAAATTAACCCGGATAAAAATCGCTGTAATAGCTGCAAGCACCATTTGGAAGGGTATTGGTACCCACGCCATAAACAAGCCCACCGCAAAGGCGCCAGACACAGAACGGCGATTTAAATGCAGTAAATTAGGGTCATGCAATAAGGGCCCGAGAAACCGTAAATGTTGGTAATTACGAATTTTGTCGTGATTCGGTAAATAGCGTTTAATGTATCGTCTTGGCATTTCGCTTATTTTTTCAGAAAGCGCTTCCGAAAGTGCTTAAATCGTATGTTTTTTTTATGGTGCTCAGCTAAAAAAATGATTCGGTTAAAAGTATTCAAAGCACATCAACGAGGTGGATACTCGACGTAATGATATTTCTCTGTTTCGATTTACATTAGTCGCGTTATATCCGTCATGCAAATTGCAAGTATTGGTTTTTTAGTGGGAGTGCTAATTTGCCAACATTTAGCGGCGTTACCTGCATTGTACTGGTTATTGATCAGTTGTGTTGTTATACCAGTTATTGTGCAATTTCCAAAGCTTCGATTGCTATCTTTCGCCTTACTCGGATTTCTTTACGCTGCTTTTGTTGCTCATGAAAAAATAGCGGATCAATTTGACCCCACTTTAGAAGGGATCGATTTATTGTTGTCGGGGGTCGTCGCGTCGCTGCCTAACGTTAATGCGAACCGTACGCAATTTCAACTGGATGTATTGTCGATTGAGAAATTGAATTCGGTTGAACCCGCGATTGATTTGAACGCCGGGTTTGGAGCGGATGCCCCGATGTTTCGAATCTTATTAAGCTGGTACCGGCCAGAGCAGCAAGTGCATGTGGGTGAACGATGGCAATTTGTGGTGCGTTTGAAAAGGCCGCGCGGTTTTACAAATCCAGGTGGGTTTGACTACGAAGCTTGGTTATTTCAACAAGATATTGTTGCCAAGGGTTATGTTGTCCAGCGTCAGGGAACAAAAAAATTAAACCGATATGTGCAGCAGGATATATCAGTATACTATGCGCTTCACCGCAGTCGTGAATATTTGCGTGACCAACTTAGGTTGTTAATGAACGGTAGCTATTATAGCGGATTCGTGATCGCATTAACGGTGGGTGACCGTCAGGGATTGACGCCGGAACACTGGAATGTACTCACGCGTACCGGCACGAACCATTTAATGGCTATTTCCGGTTTGCATATAGGCCTTATTGCGGGGCTGATGTATTTTGCCGGTGCTCGCATTTGGCGCTATATACCCGGTGCGATACATCGATTACCGGCGCCAAAAGCAGGTGCTGCATTGGCCTTATTGGCCGCTTTTGGGTATGCCGCATTGGCTGGGTTTGCGATACCCACGCAACGTGCGTTTGTGATGGTGGCGGTGGTAATGTCAATGATATGGCTGCAACGCGAGATGGCTCCCAGCCGCACCTTATCCATTGCACTCATCGCCGTGTTGGTTTTTGATCCCATGGCCGCCATTAATGCGGGATTTTGGTTATCTTTTTGTGCCGTTGCGGTTATTTTATATGCTATGGCTGGACGATTGCCAAACACGGGGTTTTGGTGGAAATGGGGGCGTGTGCAGTGGGTGATAACCGTTGGTTTGGCACCGGTGTTGATTTTTGTTTTTCAGAATGTCCCCATCGTTTCACCGTTAGCTAACTTTATTGCGGTTCCTTGGGTTAGTATGGTGACCATACCATTAAGTTTACTCGGTAGTGTGCTTGCTGTTACTTTTCCCGGGCTGGCGGCGTCCATTTTGCAATTGGCTGAACTCAGTTTAGCGGTTTTATGGCCGCTATTATCAGCGTTAAGTGGTTTTGATGTGTTGCAGTGGGCGGTCGATACTCCACCCTCATGGGCAATTATACCGGCAGTTATCGGGATTTTATGGTTGTTGGCGCCGAAAGGATTGCCGGCACGCTGGTTGGGGTTGGTTTGGCTGGCGCCGTTAATTTATGCCACGAAAACGCCGTTACCTTATGGTGTTGTTCAGTTCACGTTGCTGGATGTTGGTCAAGGATTAGCCGCTGTGATCCAAACGCAACATCACGTATTGGTTTATGATACTGGGCCAAGGTTCAGCCAGCATTTTGATACGGGCAGCGCCGTGATTGTGCCATTTTTAAAGACAAAAGGGATTAATACGATTGATGTGTTGATTCTGAGCCACGATGATCTTGACCATACCGGTGGTTATGAGTCAATTAATGAACGAGTAATGGTGGATAAAGTGCTTGCGACCCAAGCTGTTAAGACTGTCGAACGGCGCTGGGAATGGTGTCGGCGTGGTTTGCAATGGCATTGGGACGGTGTTATTTTTCGTGTGATTCACCCAAATGATGGTTATAAAGCCATGAAAGATAATAATTATTCCTGTGTATTGCAAATCGTTACGCGACAAGGCAGTGTGCTTTTGACGGGTGATATTGAACAGTTGGTAGAAAATCGTTTATTGCAAACCGCAAACCAGTCGGGACAATCATTGCAAGCGCAAGTCCTGGTAGTGCCGCATCATGGTAGCACCAGTTCGTCCAGTGAATCGTTTTTACAAGCAGTTCGCCCGAAATATGCATTGTTTTCGGTGGGCTATCGAAATCGTTATGGTTTACCTAAAAATGAAATTGTCGAGCGTTATCGAAACAGTGGTGCGAAATTGTTCGATACGAGTTCATCAGGGGCAATATCTTTTACAATGGGTGATACTGTTAATTTGACTCCAGTATCGTATCGCCAGGAAAACCAGCGTTATTGGCACCAATAGACAGTACCGCTGCCAGCGAAGCGATAATGTAATGAATGTAGGTTAAAGATGCTGTATTAATGTTTTTGAAAATAAGGTTTCCGAAAACATCCTAGGCTAATTACACCGTATTAGACTAGGAGCTTACGCAAGACTTTGATACAGTGACGAAATTCATCAATTGAAAAAGGAAGGGCAAAGCCGTGTTTGAGATCGTAAAAGCAGGTGGTTGGTTAATGGTTCCAATCATTTTGTGCTCTATCGTAGCCGTGGCCATTATTGGTGAGCGTTTATGGGCATTACAACGCAAAAAGATCATCCCTAAACATCTGGTTGCACAAATTTGGCACTGGCACAGTTTGGGGCAGTTGAGTGAGGAGCAAATCACGAATGTGCGCAAAAGCTCACCGTTAGGTCGTGTGCTGGCGGCAGGGTTAAGCAATATGCATCACAGTAGAGAGGTGATGAAAGAGAGCATCGAAGAAATCGGGCGGCATGAAGTCCATGAGCTTGAACGTTACTTAAATTCGCTGGGAACCATTGCCGCAGTGACACCATTATTGGGGTTGTTGGGGACTGTGATTGGTATGATTAAAGTATTCAGCGTTATTACTACACAAGGAGTTGGTAATCCCGCAGTGTTATCTGGAGGGATCTCAGAAGCGCTAATTACCACAGCGGCGGGTTTGTCAGTCGCAATTCCAAGTTTAATGCTTTATCGTTATCTACGCGGTCGTATTGAAGAGTTGGTTGTTATTATGGAAGCGGAAGCCATTAAAATGGTAGAAGTCATACATGGTGAGCGCGAAACCACGGATGCCACCAAACAAACCCGGGCAAGACCGCAAGGCGCTGCTTCAGGGGCAAACCCCAGTATTCGCCCCACCAAGCCCGTTAAAAAAACAACCACGAAATGAGTGTGTTATCATGAATTTACTACGACAGAAGAAAGATGATCTTGATGTCAACATAACGCCTTTAATTGATGTGGTATTTCTTTTGTTAATATTTTTTATGGTGTCAACCACGTTTGATCGCGAATCGGAAATTGATGTCACCTTACCCGAAGCGACTCAGGACGTACCGCAAAAAAAGAACGAGACTATTGAGATCACTATCAGCTCGGAAGGGGTGTTTTATATTAATAGCCAGCGCGTTATTAATACACAGCTATCGACACTTAAGCAGGCATTGCTTAAAGTAGCCAATGGGCGTGAAGACCCACCGATAATCATCAGTGCCGACGCACAAACTGCCCACCAAGCGGTGGTGACGGTGATGGATGCTGCGAGACAACTTGGTTTTGTGCATTTAAGTTTCGCAACAGCTCAAATTAGCGAATCACAATAGACTGTTCGCCTGGTTTTGAGAGCGGCAGCACACAATTCCACTCTATCCTCATCCTCTGTTACCTTGGCATACGGTAACAGAGGATGAGGAATTGTTGTTTACGCAGTCTGCGCGGTATAATCCTTCCATTTGATACTTCATTTTATAATTACACCTGAAACATTAGTTGTTACGATTTAATTAATGCCTTGGGTTAAAGTCAATCATTCTTAATGGACAATACTCAATCCAATATTATTCGGCGTTTTTTAGGCTATGTTACACCGTACTGGCTAGGGTTTTTAGGTGCCGTCATTGGCATGGTGGTGGTTGCTGCTACTGAAACGGCATTTGCAGCGCTAATGAAGCCTATGCTGGATGGTAGTTTTGTGGAGAAGGACAGTGATTTGATACGCATTGTCCCTATTGCATTATTGGCCATATTTGCAGTGAGAGGTATCGGTAGTTTTGCCGCTAGCTATGGTATGGCCTGGGTGTCGCGCTGCGTAGTACGGGATATGCGCCAGCAAATATTTACTCATTTGCTTGGTTTACCTGCCCGGTTTTACGACCAAAACCCGGTTGGGCATTTAACCTCTAAATTAATTTATGATGTTGAGCAAGTGGCGCGTGCCGCCTCTAATGCCATTACCATCATTATTCGCGATACGTTGACTATTATTGGTTTATTGGCGTGGATGTTTTATTTAAACTGGTTGTTGTCAGTACTGTTTATTTTTATCGCGCCAGTTATAGCAATGCTAGTAGTTTTTATCAGCAAACGTTTTCGTCGGATTAGTCGCCGTATACAGATGTCCATGGGCAGTGTATCCCAGATATCGCATCAAATTGTGCAAGGCCATCGTGTTATAAAAATTTTTAGTGGTGAAGATAAAGAAAACCAGGCATTTTATAAAATTAATGAATTTAACCGCCGTCAACATATGAAAATGGCGGTGACCAGTGCTGCTAGTGTACCGATTTCGCAATTTGTTGCTGCCCTGGCACTGGCTGCTGTTATTTATGTGGCAACTAATGATGCACTGCTGGACTCGATAACCGTCGGTACGTTCATGTCTTTTATTACTGCTGCCGGTTTGTTAATGACGCCGCTAAAGCGTTTAACCAAAATTACGGCCGAATGGCAAAAGGGTATGGCGGCGGCGCAGAGCGTTTTTGATCTTTTGGATCAACATAGAGAAATCGATTTGGGTACAGAATCGTTGCTGCGAGCTAACGGTAAAATTGAATACCAGAATATCGGTTTTTCCTACGGTGATGACAGACGGGCCGCATTGGAAAATATTAATTTTAGCGTTGCACCTGGCCAGACTGTTGCTATTGTAGGTCGCTCCGGTGGTGGTAAATCAACGCTCGTTAGTTTATTGCCACGTTTTTATGAAGCACAGGCAGGTACTATTTTGTTGGATGGTATTCCCATACAATCGATAAAATTAGCGGATTTGCGTAAACAAATTGCATTGGTGAATCAGGATATCACCTTGTTTAATGATACTGTGGCCAATAATATTGCGTATGGTCGTGATGGTGTTGTTAAGCAACAAGAGATCGAGGCTGCAGCGACTGCTGCACATGCAATGGCATTTATTAATGAGCTTCCTGAAGGTTTAAATACGCTTGTTGGTGATAAAGGTGTGTTGTTATCTGGAGGGCAACGTCAGCGTATTGCCATTGCAAGAGCGTTATTGAAAAATGCCCCCATTTTGATATTAGATGAAGCAACGTCTGCACTGGATACCGAATCGGAACGCTATATCCAGGATGCTTTAGAGCAACTCATGGTAGGTCGTACAACGTTAGTTATCGCACATCGTTTATCCACCATTGAACGAGCAGATGTTATTGTCGTGTTAGATAACGGCAGAATAATAGAGCAGGGCAGTCATAAACAGCTAATAGAAAATAACGGCCCTTATGCCGCCTTGCACAAAATGCAGTTTTCGAATACTGCTGGCGATCGTTAAGTTTCACCAGTGGCATGGGTTCAACGCGTTAATCGTTTATTGCTTGGCTAGCGCTGTTGTTTTGTGTCATGTTTTTCAGTCATCATTTTATGATTAGTAAAAATATCCAACGTAATTGGTATCAACCCGGCGTTGTTTTAACCCTGGCTTTATTGCCGTTGACGCTTCTTTACTGTGTTGTTGCCACACTGCGGCGTTATGCTTATCAATATAAGTTGCTAACCCAGCGAAAAATCAATGTGACAGTTATCGTTGTCGGCAATATTTCTGTTGGCGGTACGGGTAAAACGCCGTTGGTCGTGGCAATTGTAAAATGGTTAACGCAACAGGGTTACCGGCCTGGCATCATCAGTCGGGGATATGGCGGTAATGCTTCTCAATGGCCTCAGCCAGTTACCTCTGAGTCTGACCCAGCCACTGTTGGGGACGAAGCGGTACTAATGGCACAGCGCTGTCTTTGCCCCATTTATGTGGGACCAGGCAGAGTCAGTGCTGCTAACGCGTTGCTGGCATCTCACGATTGTGATGTGATTATTTCTGATGATGGTTTGCAGCACTACGCCTTGGCGCGTGACATCGAAATCGCAGTGATTGATGGTCAACGTCGTTTCGGCAACGGTCTTTGTTTGCCTGCGGGGCCACTCAGGGAAACACCGTTTAGGTTGAAATCTGTTGATTTGGTGGTTAATAATGGTAATACCAATGATCATGAGTTTAGCATGGCTTTGGTGCCGGGTGGGTTTTATAACTTAAGTGATTCGAATCGGATCGAATATGCGGGGTTTTTTGATGATAAAAAAATACATGCCGTTGCGGGGATTGGCAATAATACCCGGTTTTTTCAACAGTTAAAAAAAATGGGGGTGAATATTCGTCAACACCCTTATAATGACCATCATTCTTATACTGCGAAAGATCTTAATTTTGACGATGATGCTCCTATTGTCATGACCGAAAAAGACGCCGTAAAATGCCGAAAATTTGCAAACGCCAATTGCTGGTATCTACACGTTGAGGCAGAGCTTGATGATGCCTTTTATCAGCAATTACATGATTTATTAAGTCAATTGTAGAAGGATACCGTATGGATAAAAAATTACTTGATATTTTAGTATGTCCCGTTTGTAAAGGACCATTGTTTTACGATAAAAAGGTCAAAGAATTAATTTGCAAAATTGATCGCTTGGCCTATCCCATCAAAGATGATATTCCGGTTATGTTGCAGGAGGAGGCACGAGAACTAGCCGCAGATGAGGAAGTAGGGTAGTGTCGTTTGTGGTCGTCATTCCGGCACGTTATGCATCCACGCGATTGTCCGGAAAATTATTAAGATCCATTGCGGGAAAGCCATTGCTACAGCATACTTATGAACAAGTAAAAAAAAGTGGTGCGCAACGTGTTTTTATTGCAACCGATAACCAACGTATTGTTGATGCCGCTAAAGGCTTTGCTGCAGAGGTGGTGCTGACATCGACGCATCATCCATCGGGTACGGATCGTATTGCCGAACTCGTTGAAAAACAAGGCTTGAGTGAGGATGTTGTGGTTGTTAACGTGCAGGGTGATGAGCCATTGATACCTCCCGAAAATATTCAGAGCGTCGTAACTAAACTTGCGGAATCGTCGAAAGCGGATATGGCAACACTGTGTATTCCAATTAAGAGTAATAAAGAACTGTTTAATCCGAATGTAGTTAAAGTGGTTTTGGATAACCAGGGGTATGCGCTGTATTTTAGCCGTTCCACCATACCTTGGAGTCGGGATGTTTTTCCACGTCATTACCCGGGTTTTACCAAAAAAAATATTAATGCAATTGCTATCGATGAATTACAATGCCCTTATTACCGCCATATTGGTTTGTATGCTTATCGAGTTGATTTTTTAAAACGTTATGTAAAATTACCCCCTGATCCATTGGAGAAAGTAGAGGCGTTGGAGCAACTACGGGTGTTGGCGAATGGCTATAAAATTCAAGTGGAAATATCCAGCAACGACTCGAGTATCGGCGTAGATACTGAAGAGGATTTGCGGCGTGTCAAAGCAATTATTGAATCGCGTTATATGTCGTCGAATGATTAGGGGGGCGTTCGGGAATAGCTATGCACGCAGGATAATATCCATTAAAAACTGATGCGCACATATTAGGATTAACAGCCATGTTATCAAAAATATTTCGAAGACATAAAGAAAAGGAATTGTTGATGGTTAATGTTCTCTTTGTTTGTATGGGTAATATTTGCCGTTCACCGACGGCAGAAGGTGTTTTTGCTAAGCACGTTATGGATGCTGGTTTGCAGAAAAAGATCGGTGTTGATTCAGCTGGTACACACGCCTACCATATTGGTGAAACCCCTGACCCACGCTCACAAAAAATTGCATTAGCAAGGGGTTTTGACCTCAGCTCGCTACGCGCGCGCCGCGCTATCGTGGAGGATTTTGACAAGTTTGACTATGTGCTGGCGATGGATAATGATAATAAACGGCACTTAGCAGCACTGGCACCTTCGGATTCGCAACAACATCTAAGGTTGTTCATGGAGTTTGCACCTCATGCTGATGTAACAGAAGTGCCGGACCCGTATTATGGTGGCCCTTTAGGGTTTGAGCGTGTATTGGATTTAATTGAAGCCGCTTCTGAGGGGTTATTGCAGGAAATAAAAAAACGCCACGAACTGTTGCTCTAGGCGCCTGTCCGAGAATAGAAAGCTCTTACTGCAAAAACGCCATTTCCAGTCCACATCCGTGCTGCCAAAGATGAATGGCCCGGTAATGTCGTTGTCTCGTGCGGGTGGGTGCTGCCGCAGTGCAACCTGCGGCTTAACCTCATACACCAGAAAATATCGGTACGCATGAATCGTCGAGTGTAAGATATTCGCTGAGTACATTGCCTCGCTTTACACGCTTTGTTCAACTATCTTCCGATTTTGATTCGCTGGTTGCTGTCGTTGTCACTGCTTGCGGTTGTTCCTGTTTTTGCTTGTGGCCTTTTTCGGTATTGCTATACTCCCCCCTTGCACTGGCTGCAATCGCTTGTTTTGTTGTACTCGCCGATTGAGCGGCTACTGGTTGGGGGTTGCTTGGTCCTGGTTGCCGTGCGCTTTGTGCTAACGGAATCACGTCTTGATTCCTGTAATCGGATTGTTTTGGTTCGCTTTTGTCAGGACTTTTATTGCTCGTATGCGCATGCGACGACGATTGTTTGCTATCGTTCTTTGTTTCGGCTTTGGCTTCAGTGGAGATGGCTTTTTTCGTTTCAGCGCCTCTTGCCATTTCCTTGTTTAAGTTGGAGGAATTTGCGGGTGATGATGCGTGTTGTGCACCCTGCTGCCGATTTTGAGTGTTGTTTGGCGTCGCAGCAGCGTTTCCAGCTTGTGTTGCTGGACGTGCTTTGTTTTGCGCGACATTGGCGGGTTTGTTGCCAGTTTGGTTCGTATGGTAATTGGTGTCGTTTGGTGTTGCTGGTGTTTTTATAGCGCTAGACGTTGGTGTCGATTGGCCACTGTCCCAGGTTTGCCGGACCGGTGTCTCTAATGCCAATTCAGATTGTCGGGCCGGGATTGCGCTGTTTGAGTCTGTGTTAGTATTCTGTGTCGAGGAGGAGATGACTGGTGACGCATCGCCAGATTGAGGGTCCCTGCTGCCAGCGCCTTTAGTGGTCGAACGTTGTCTCGTCGAGCGTTGTTTTGGTGTGGGTGATGTGTCAGCTTGCTCTTGCGTAGAGGAGGCCTCATGAGTGCGTTGTGTTGCTTGTTTGCGGGTGTTACTGCTCGCATGAGTGATTGGTGTTTCATCAATCGACGTGGCAGATTCGTTGGCACCGGCGTTTGATCCCGGCTGGGAGTGATCGACATTTGTTGTCGTGTCGTTATTGCTTGTTTCACCATCGCGGCGGCGGCGGCGTCCACCGCGTCGGCCGCGGCGTACGTTGCGATTCGCGGGTGCGCGCTGCTGTTGTGTATTGTCTTCGTTGGATGTTGGTTTTTCATCCTGGAGTGCTTGTGGTGACGATTTGTTCGCAGCGGTAGCCTTTACGTCTGCCTGCCGTTTTGGTGTAGATGTTTCCACCACGGTTTTTTGTTGCTCCGCTCCCGCTGCTTCTTTTGTTGACTGATTTTCCCCGCCCTGTTGTCGGTTTCGGTTGGTTTCACCACGGCGCGGTTGTCTTTTGCGAGAATTTTGCCGCGTATTATTATGATTAGGGCCGCGTGATGCTGTGTTGGAGGCATTGCGTTGGCGGTGTTGCGGCGGTCTCCGGTTAGGTGTATTTTGCTTTTCTTCGGATTGCTCTTGGATGCCATCATTAAAAAAATTGGACCATAAGCGTTTCAATAAGCTAGGCTGCGCGGCAGTGGTTTGTGATGGCGCAGGTTGAGAAGGAACCACAGATTTAACGGCGGGTTGTTCACTTGGTGCTTTGTGGGTTTCCGCCATGGATTCTGGTGCTTCTTCACGCTCAACTGTCAGTTCATAACTACTGGACTGACTGGTGGATGTTGGTATTTCGCTGGCACGTAGTCGTTGAATTTCATAGTGCGGGCTTTCAAAACTGGTATTCGGCAGCAGCACCATGCTGACTTTTTGACGTTTTTCGATTTCTGTGAGTGTTTCTCTTTTCTCATTGAGCAGATAGGTTGCCACATTCACGGGGAGTTGCACCACCAGCTTAGCTGTGTGTTCTTTCATTGCATCTTCTTCAATAATGCGTAAAATTGAAAGTGCCAAGGATTCGGTGCCTCGAATCGTGCCTTGCCCCTGACATCGTGGACAAATAATTTGACTTGATTCACCAAGAGAAGGGCGCAAACGCTGGCGTGACATTTCCAACAGGCCAAAACGGGAAATACGTCCAACCTGAACGCGGGCGCGATCCATTTTCAGCGCTTCTTTTAACGTATTTTCCACATCGCGTTGGTTGCGATTGGAAAGCATATCGATGAAATCTATGACGATCAGTCCGCCAGAATCCCGTAGGCGCAATTGCCGGGCAATTTCTTCAGCCGCTTCACGGTTGGTGTTCAGGGCTGTTTCTTCAATGTCACCGCCTTTGGTGGCACGCGCCGAATTGATGTCGATGGATACCAACGCTTCCGTATGATCGATGACAATTGCACCCCCTGAGGGTAGGCGGACTTCCCGCTGAAATGCGGTTTCGATTTGAGATTCTATTTGAAAGCGGGTGAATAGAGGAACGCTTTCCTGGTACAGTCTGATTTTTTCCAGATTGTGAGGCATTACGAGTTGCATAAACTCTTGTACGCGATCACAGGTTTGTTTTTCGTCAACAATTATTTCGCTTATATCGCTTCGCAAATAATCCCTTAATGCTCGGATAATGACATTGCTTTCCTGATAAATAAGAAAAGGCGCTTCACGTTCGCGAGCGGCTTTTTCAACCGCACCCCAAAGCTGAAGTAAATAGTTTAAGTCCCATTGAAGTTCTTCGGCATTGCGGCCAACGCCGGCTGTGCGCACAATAATGCCCATATCTTGGGGGACGTCCAATGTCCCTAATGCATCGCGGATATCATTACGGTCATCGCCCACAATGCGGCGGGACACGCCACCAGCACGAGGGTTGTTGGGCATTAATACCAAATACCGTCCCGCCAGGCTCACGAAGGTTGTGAGCGCTGCACCCTTGTTACCGCGTTCTTCTTTTTCAATTTGAACAATAACCTCAAGCCCTTCTCTAAGAACTTCCTTGATGTTGATGCGTCCACCAGAAAGGTCTATCGAGGGGTCAAAATAGCTTCTTGAGATTTCTTTGAGGGGTAGGAAGCCATGGCGTGCGCCGCCGTAATCAACAAATGCGGCCTCCAGGCTGGGCTCGAGACGCGTAATTCGGCCTTTGTAAATATTTGATTTTTTTTGTTCTCTTCCTGCGGATTCGATATCCAGATCGTAAAGGCGCTGGCCGTCGACCATCGCAACGCGCAACTCTTCCGGCTGAGTTGCGTTAAACAACATTCTTTTCATTTTATGCTCTCTCTGGGCGCTCAACCCCGCTTCCCATCCACTGGGATACTGTTAACGAGAGCATTGGCGTAATGTGCTTTATGCTTATATTTTTTCTTAAGAATAAATACGGCACACTATTTTCATCGGCTAAATATCGATTTTAGCCTGCTAAGGCTCACGGCACTGGCGGTTGATCCGCAAGGGAGCGCTCTATAAATTTATATTGTTAATTTTCTACTTATACTATTAATCTAATCGAATAACGGTATACTTCGTGTCTTGCATCCATCGCTCTCGGTTTTTTGACAGCCGCTTCGATAAGCCTGCTGTTCGATAACCGCTCGATAAACCGATAGTAGAGGAACAGATGTTTGGAATCCTGCTGGAATTCGCTTTTTTTGCGTTAAATCAAGGCTATCGCACGCAAGCATTAGCTGACTATAGCAGTTATATCGGCCTTCTACAATGTCAAGACTTAATATATTAACTTCAGATTTCCTTCTAAATGCTGCAAAGTTCTTACACTGTGACACCAAAAATCGTTATCTTATCCATTTGCGAGGAGCGGGCAGGCCAGCGCATTGATAATTTTTTGATGTCCCAACTAAAAGGTGTGCCTAAAAGCCGAATTTATCGACTACTGCGTAAAGGTGAAGTGCGCGTTAATAAAGGCCGCATTAAAGCGGATTATCGTTTACAGGTGGGCGATAGCGTGCGCATTCCGCCAGTGAGAACCGCGCCCCGTAGTCACATTAACCCTCCCAATGAGCGAGTTGCAAGTTTGATTCGGGAAAGCACTGTTTACGAAGATGCGGCTATGTTGATCATTAACAAGCCCGCTGGTTTGGCTGTGCATGGCGGCAGCGGTTTGAGCTATGGTGTGATTGAAGCATTGAGAATGATTTATCCTGAAGCAAAAAACCTGGAGTTGGTACATCGGTTAGATAAACACACCTCGGGTTGTCTGCTCATTGCAAAAAAACGCAGTGTCTTGCGACAATTGCACGACCTGTTTCGCTGCAACCAAGTGCAAAAGCGTTATGTCGCGTTGTTGAAGGGACGGTGGCAGGGCGGTAAGCAGCAAGTCAATGCACCACTGTTAAAAAATACTTTGCGATCAGGGGAGCGAGTTGTGCGAGTCGATCCGCAAGGCAAAGCGGCGCTTAGTATTTTCAGGCCAATTCGTGTGTTTAGTGATGCGAGTTTGGTGGAAGTAGAAATCTTGAGTGGTCGTACGCACCAGATTCGTGTTCATGCTGCTTCAATCGGTTACCCAATTGCTGGTGATGAGAAGTATGGTCACAATGGGTTTAACCAAATGATGAAACTTCATGGTTTGCATCGATTATTTTTACACGCGAAATCCCTGAAATTGACATTGCCGGAGGCGAGTCAATCGATTAATGTGGTGTCAGCCTTAGGGGAGACGTTAACGCATGTTCTTCATGAGCTTGGAAAAGGGAGATAACTAACGAGTGCAAGCGGGTATAGAGTTGATCATCTTTGATTGGGATGGCACCTTAATAGATTCTGAAGCCAATATTGTGGCTTGTCTGCGTAGCATGATCAATGATCTGGGGTTGCCAGAGCGGCAACACGCTGAGCTGAGCAATATTATTGGTTTGGGGTTGCTTGAAGCGCTGAGCGCCTTGTTTCCGGGGCAATCGGATAAAGATTATCAGCGCATGATTGATCGTTACCGTTATCATTTTTTTAGTAGCGAATCGTCACAGCCTTTCCCTGGGGCAGGGCTGGTGTTGTCAGAACTGGTGAATCGAGGTTATTTTTTAGCAGTTGCGACAGGGAAAGGTCGTCGGGGTCTTGAAAAAGGGCTGGATAACTCAGGTTTTCGCGGTTTTTTTCATGCCACCCGGTGTGCAGATGAGACACGTTCAAAGCCGCATCCACAAATGCTGGAGGAAATTCTTGCGGAGTTAGGCATGGACTCTCAGCAGGCGCTTATGGTGGGGGATACTGAGTATGATTTGCAAATGGCAGGGCATGCTCGTATGGCCGCGCTGGGGGTCAGCTATGGGGTACACGAAACTGAGCGGCTTTATCAGTGCCAGCCAATTGCGATTATTAATGAAATCAGCGAACTACTGAGTTGGTTGGATGGCGTGGAAATTGCTGCTAAAGGGGCGGAATAGTTGCTACTTTAGAGAGCGGCGGCGGGTGCATGTGACATAAGAAAATGATGAATTAGAGGTGCATTGCGTTCGCTTGTTAAGATGCGTTTGTTGGATTATCTATAGTCGTTTATTTACATCCGTTAGTTTACTGAGTTAATTTACTGGTATTTAACTTACGGGTAGTTAACGAACAAGTGCACCTTATTCATAAATACAGGTAACTGCATTTACAAGTAACCGATACAAAGTAATAATTAGGAAATCTTACCTATGGATGATAATAATGACACCAAAAAAGACTCGTCGGCTAGCGATGCAGCGGACGGTTCGCAACCGAAAAAAACCGGTGCCGGTGAAAAACAGGGGCGGTCTATGCCGCTTGAAACGGACACGCCGTTAGGTGATCCCGGTCAAATATACGAAACCTCGTCATCCGGTAAGCGTAATGATCCCGATAATGACGATCCCTGGATGCAGTCGCCAGACATTGGTCGTAATAATGATGAATCAAACACGATTTCGCCACAGGTATCGTCAGCTGCATCGCAAAACTCTACGAAAGCAAAATCTGAACAGTCATCACAGCAAGCCGAATTAATGAATAAAAAGCCGAATTTATCCGATGCTCATTGGGATCGAAATCTCATTAATCGTCTGGCATTTGCCTCCCTGAATGAGCAACGCCGTTCGCGACGTTGGGGGGTGTTTTTTAAAACCCTCGCGTTTGTTTACGTCGGGGTCATCTTGTTTTATATCCCAACGGACTTCGACAAAAAAAGTATTACTGGAGGGAAGCACACTGCGATTATTGACGTCTCGGGTACTATTGCCGCTGATGCCGATGCTAATGCGGATCGTATCGTCGGTGGGCTGAGGGCGGCATTTGAAAATAAAAACACGGCAGCCGTTATTCTCCGTATTAATAGTCCCGGGGGGAGCCCGGTGCAGGCGGGTTATGTTTACGACGAGATTAAGCGTTTGCGGGCGAAATATCAGGCGGTCAAGCTTTACGCCGTCATCACGGATATGTGTGCATCCGGCGGTTATTATATCGCCGCCGCTGCCGATGAAATTTATGCCGATAAGGCCAGCATTGTTGGCTCAATTGGGGTGTTAATGAATGGTTTCGGTTTTGTGGACGCCATGAAAAATATGGGGATCGAAAGGCGGTTGTTAACAGCGGGTGAACACAAGGGGGTTCTGGACCCATTTTCGCCGCTTAAAAAAGAAGATTTGAACCATATGCAATCGCTATTGGATGGTGTGCATCAACAGTTTATCAAAGTAGTTAAGGAGGGCCGAGGCGATCGCCTGCAAGACGACCCAAAATTATTTAGCGGCTTGTTTTGGAATGGCGAAGAAAGCCTGAAGCTGGGCTTGGTCGATGGTTTAGGTAGCAGCAGTTACGTGGCGCGTGAAATTGTCGGTGTTGACAAGTTAGTGGACTTTACCGCTCGTTCAAACTACCTGGATCGATTTGCTGAGCGATTGGGCGCCACCGTCGTAAAAACCCTGTCAACAACGCTGGGATTACAGCCCGTGGGTGTTGAGTGAATTCCATAATCGGTTTTCCATATCGGATAGCCTTTCCCTAGTGCATCGTTAAAATAATCTTAACGGTGTACGACTAGTGAGAGCTTATAAATCACTTATCACCTCGAATGCATTAATGATTTTAGCGTGCGGCGTATAAAAGTGGGGGGACAGGCGTACGGCATCGCCGCGTTCAGCGCAGACGATATTTTCCTGCATAAGCTGTTTGTGCAGATCACCACTGTTGAGTTTCGTGTGCCTGAAACTAACGATACCGCTTAGACGGGATGCGTTAGGTGATGATACCAGTTGCAAGTTGTTGTCGTTTTGTATGTAATCCATCATAAGCTGGGTGTTCTCATTAATACGCGACTCAATATTGCCCATGCCGGCTTCCAACAGCAGAGAAACACTGGCATCAAGGGCGTGAATCCCCATCATATTGGGGCTGCCGCACTCAAAACATCGTGCAGTGGCTGCCCGTTGCCAATCGTGCTGGTCGAAATTCAAATAATCCTCCGTCATACGCCAGCCGAATTGTGTCAATTTGATGCGGTCACGTAAACCCGCCTCACAATAAAAAAAGGCCAGCCCTTCAGGGCCTAACATCCATTTATGGCCATCGGCCATTGCAAAATCGGCTTGCACTTGCTGCACATCAAAATTTAATGCGCCGACACTTTGGATGGCGTCAACACAAAACAGGATATTGTTTTTCTTGCAGTGTGCTCCAATTTGCTCAAGGTTTAAACGCAAGCCAGTGGCGTATTGTACAGAACTGACAGAGACAAGCCGGGTGCGTGCATCACACAGACGGCTAATTGCGTTTTCAGGTGCCTGGTTGTCAGCGGCGTTAATATCGGCATAACGAACCTCCACACCCTTAGGTTTGAGTGACTCCCATACAATGCGGTTAGAAGGGAATTCCTGGTTTGTAATGACAACATTATCACCTGCCTGCCAGTGAAGCCCATAGGCAACCATGGACAATGCTTCAGAGGTATTTTTTAATAAAGCGACGTCATCACAGGACGGTGCGTTTATCAGCTTAGCCAGCTGATGTCTAAGGTTCGACTCTGTTTGCATCCATTGAGGGTAATGCAGTGCCCCTTGCGTTAAATTTTCTTGTGCAAAGTCAGTTACGGCACGGTTTGTTCTTTGTGGCCAGGGTGACACCGCTGCATGGTTTAGGTAAGTTATGTTATCGTTTAACATAAATTCTGATGTTGCCAAGGTATCGATTGTCATAATACGTTATTGTGCCTTTTTGTTAAGCTGTTAACCGGGATGTTTGTAAGCATAATGGTTATACCAAAAAGCAATGCAGTAAGAGACAACACTGTGATGTGGGGGGGGGGTGAATATCCATATCCGCGATGTTAATATTAATGATAGGGGTGTGCAACATTAAAGGACTCTTTGTTGAACAAGCCCGGGCTCTTCAAGCAGTACCTACTATCGCAAATAACTGTTTTTGATTTTGATAGTCAAGCGCCACCGACATACACCCAAAGTGTTTAAGATTTATCCTATTGATAATAATTGGGATTTCCTTTACGCTCAATGAAAAACGTTTACTTAGACAAAGAACAAGTTAAGGAATTACGTGCCGCACATAATGCTGAACGTAACCGAAATGCAGCCTATAAAATAAATGCCGTCATCATTGGAAGTGACGGGCATTTTCAGAATGAAAAACAAGATGAAATACCGTATTGTCGGTCGAAATGGTCAGATTGAAGCGCTTGATGCCAACGCGCTTTATCATAAAGCAGTGAAGGGTGAGTGGAAAAAAGTTCGCGGCATGCCTTACCGGGCGGTCACGATGAATGTTGAGTTAGAGATCGCCTTCGGTAAAAATAAAGAATCAAAAGTCATCAATGTTCGACTGAACAAAGCAGTGCCGCATTCATAGAAATCTGATCTACCCCCCCGAGCACCCCCTGAAACAACCGGCATTTGATTATAAGCGCAGAGTTCAGCAACTTGACAGGTGAAGGTTTCACCTTCCTGATCTACATTACGAGAGCCTACAATACCTAGCCCGCCACCTCTTAACAGAGAACGGTTCCCAACACCGAACAATAACGGTGGAGCCTTGTCTTTAAGGTATTTTTTATATCGAACCGGATAATCAGCATCACTTCGGCTGATAATCCAAATGCCACTGCGCTGCCATTCTTCAACAGCAAAGCCAAGCTGAACTCCTCGTCCGAGCAGTGATTCCAACCGTTGTTTGGCGATACCTGAGCCCACATAGGGGCATCAACAATATTATCTTTTTGCAGCAGGTCACCGGGGCGCATTTTCACCTCGATGAGCCAGCGAACAAGAGATGAGTATTCTGTCAACGACAGTGGCTTTTGGGAGCGATCTTTTCCGAAAACACCACAGAGCAGAATGATTGCTTTTGTATCATCTGTTAAAAAGTTGTTCATTATCAGTCTATCCTTGGCGAGTTTAAGGCTAATGCCATTGGATATACTTTAGTACAACCCGATTGACGCAATAGGGTCGATGCCACGGTGAAAGTCCACCCGGAATCGATCATGTCATCGATTAACAGGCATTCTCCGTCCAGACACTGGTCAGTAATCGCAAAAACACCATCAAGGTTTTTGACCTGCTGGTAGCTGTTTTCCATAAATTTCTGCTGTCTATTCGCACGAACCTTTTCGATGCATGGAACAAATGGTAAGTTAAGTGTATTTGCCAGTCGTGCAGCAAAATCAGGTACCAGTTCAGGGTGGTTCAGTGATGGGATGCAGGTAATCCATTTCGGTGCGGGATCTGGAGACCAATCTTGCAACATTTCCACACAGGCGGTTACCAGCTCGTTAGAAAACCTATTGGTCTGGTATTTTCCATGTGCTACAAGCTGCCCCCAACCTGCATCCCGCCAAAGACTTAATGCACGACCTTCCTCAGCCTGAAGTGGCTCAGGAATCTTGAATGCACCAAGGGGAGAATGCTCGAACATGTCTTTTGCTGGCCATTGTTTTCTTGGCGACAGTGGTTGATAACTTCTGCGCAAAAATAGCCCAGCCCGGTTGGCTAAATCGTCGTCATAGGTTTCATCCAACAGCAGTGCGGGGTTGCAGCTTCTGCACTGACCACAAGCCGCCTGTGACGGATCGTCCAATGCAGCCTGTAAAAAGGCCATCAGACAACCCGTGAGCTTACGAGAGCCTAGCTCCCCATGGTTTACTAGTTTCCACATACTAGGAGGAAACATTATGGTAAACCCCATCACACTCGAATCCNNNTCGCTCAGCGTTTTCGCACTGGCGCGCTAGTCGATCGTCTCGACGAGAGGCCTTTCCTGATACGTTGCGCCAACACGCTTTGGATCTGCTTTCTCATCACCCGAAGGGGAAAGGCTTCCGCCTAATAGGATAAGCCCTACAGGCTCACCCATTACGCGGGAACCTTTCCCGACAACACGGGCGTTAGCACAAAAAGCAAATAGGCAGCCCACCTTGACAAAGTAATCCAATGGATTATAATAGGCGTATGCACACAGTCGTTGAATTGCCAGAGTTTTGTCGCAGAGCTGCGGCGCTTCTAAAGGAAACGGAAAAACAGGCTGTTATCAGCTACTTGGCCTTACACCCATTGTCCGGCGCTATTATGCGAGGTACGGGTGGTATCAGAAAACTTAGATGGGCATCGGGCGGCAAAGGAAAAAGCGGTGGTGTCAGGGTTATCTACTACTATCATGGTAAATCAACGCCGCTGTTCCTGCTTTCGCTATTTGGCAAGAGTGAAAAGGCAAACTTATCAAAAGCTGAACGAAACGAGCTAGCCAAGCTGGTTCGAGTTCTGGCTAAAAGTTATGGTGGTTAATATGTCAGATTATTTCAATAGTATAAAACAAGGCTTGAATGAGGCCATTGCTTTTTCCAAGGGTAAATACACCGAAGCTATTGTCCATGAATTTACTCCGGTTGATGTAAAAAATATCCGAAAAAAAATGGGCATGACCCAGGCTGAATTTGCTTCCGCATTTGGTATCAGCATCAGTACACTGAGGCATTGGGAGAGAGGTGATCGTGTTCCACGTGGACCAGCACTGGTTCTTCTCAATGTTGTTAAAAAAGAACCAGAGGCTGTTCTCAAGGCATTGGCCGGTTGATTTTGTGCTAACAATTAGCTTCAGCGGACTGGCTAAAGCGTCGGTTGTTTATGCCGTTCCTCTGTGCTCCACTGTGGCACAAACCCCCGCCACTTTAGCCAGCCGCTGAGCATGGCGTGTGTGCCGGGCATGGCACAAAACTAGAGAGGTGAAAGTCCTCTTGCCAGGTAATCGCAGAGCCGAAGGCTAGGA
>JAADGF010000029.1 GCA_013152545.1 Gammaproteobacteria bacterium | reverse complement strand
CAGCCTGCCGGGCTGCCAAAATGAAACCCAACAGCAAAAACCAAAGGTAAACGCGATGTTTGACTGGATCAACACAATGACCACTTGCCCCACACTGAGCAGCATGCAATACCCCAAATTGGACCCGAAACTCCAGGCTCAGTATGATCAGGCCGTTACCTTAAGCCGGGCGGACGGTATTGTAGATCAGACCCACATCGCCGCCTTGTACAAAGAGGCAGCGGAAAAGGGGCATTGGCCATCCATGCACAACCTCGCTGTGCATTACTACGAGGGCAATGGCATTGAAGAAAGTGATGAAAAAGCCTTGTATTGGTGGCGCCAAATCGAAACCCTCGACATTCCGGATGGTTATACCCACATGGCGCTGGTGTACCGCAAAGGCATTGGGGTGGAAAAAAACCCGGACAAAGCCCTGGAATACATGAGCAAAGCCGCCCAGTTGGGTGATCCGGATGCTCAGTTTATGCTAGGAAAGTATCTTTACCATCCCCTTCGACGTAAACCAGACGCGTATAAAATGCTGGCTTGCGCGGTTGAGCAAGATCATCGTGATGCAGCCCTTGAACTCGCCGCTCATTATGAAGTTGATGAAGACTTCGAAAAGTCCTATCACTTCTATCGCAAAGGCGCGATGCTGGGGAGTGATTCCTGTCTTAACGCATTGAGCAATGCTTATGCGCATCAACCTAAATATCCCACAATATCCCACTTTTGGCTTAAATAAAGACTTGGAAAGGGCAATTTGTCTGGAAAATTTAGTCGATGAACTCGAAAACAATCCTGAATTGACGTTCCCTGACTTAGACATCCGCTGTCCCGCCAACGTGCCGCAACCACCGGGGCGGGATTAGCCGGGGTTCAGTGCTCACCCTTTGAGTGAAGCGGATAAAATACAATGCACATATTAGTTGAAGCGTGGCGAGAGCGCTGAAGGTAAAAGATTTTTTGGACGACAGCGTATCACCCCTACAGTGAACTCAGAAAACCCCAAAAAATCTTTTAGATGCTGTGCTACAGACGTTCGTAGTAGATTCAACTGAGGTATTAGGTTCAAACGGATTTGACAGAGGCATTTATCACCGTTGTTCGTTAGAGCAAAGCATTACGCATTATTTCGGCAGGGTGAAATACACGCCTGTTTATTGTTGCTCTTATCTGATGGCGGCAACTGGTGCCTGTTGCCACGATGAGCGTGTCTTTTGCGGCATTACGAATTGCTGGAAACAGTATTAATTTACCGATTTTTAATGATAGGTCATGATGTTCTTGTTCAAAACCAAATGCGCCAGCCATGCCGCAGCATCCGGATGGAATTAATTGCACACCGCTGTCGGGGATCATTGACAGCATATCCAGGCAGCTATGCATACCGATCAGTGCTTTCTGGTGGCAATGCCCGTGCAATAACATGGTGATCTTGTGGTTTTTCCAGTGTAACTCCTGCGCTTCAATTTTGTAACGCTGCTCACTGACAAATTCTTCGAAAAGTTTTACCTGTTGATTAATGGTATGTAATTTTTCGCGATCGCTTTTGATGTTTATCAGTGTAGTTGCTTCGTCTCTTAAGGTTAACAACTCAGCAGGTTCCAAACCAATAACGGGGGTATGTTGCCGAACCAGAGGATGTAAGTAATCAATTAATTTCATGAGGCGTTTTCGGGCAGTACTGATCAGTCCCTGGCTAAGCGCTGTGCGTAACAACTTAAAGCAGGGCGAAACCGTAACACGAAACCCGGCGCATTCTAAAAACTCTATAGCTGCCATACCAATGTTGACATCGTAATATTCGCTGAAGGCATTGTTAAGAAGAATAACGTCTCCTAACGGAGCCGATTTATGTTGCTGTACATGATGTCGATGCCAGCGGCTTAACGCAAAGCGGGATAATGTCGGTAAATTTCGTTTGGCGTGGTACCTTAACAATGATTTAATGAAATAGCTGTTTAGTGTAATATTTGCGAGTGCTGGCATGTAACTGCCTAAGTGACTTAAAAGATCAAAATGCCTAATGATGTGTGTGCGTAGGCTTGTGCCGTGATTTTTTATGTAGTGTTGTAAATGTTCTATTTTTAAGCGAGTCATATCAACGTTAGCAGGACACTCAGAACGGCATCCCTTGCACGACAGGCAGGAACCCAATACCTCCTTCAGGTTGTCGTGTGCAATGCCTGATTCAAAACCATGAGTTTGAATTGTTTGTCGTATTACGTTGGCTCTTCCCCGGGTAGATTGCTTCTCATCCAATGTTGCCATATACGTTGGGCACATGGTGCCATTGCCAGCCGGTTTGCGGCATGTTGCTGCGCCATTGCACTTTTCAATTGCGGTAATAATACCATTGGGTGGTTCCCAATTTAGGTAAGTGGTATTGCTGTGATTGTGAATGTCTTGACTAAGGACGATATCGCTTCGAAGGTTAGTATTGATGGCTAGCGGCTTGATGATTTTATTGGGATTCAATAGATCGTGAGGGTCAAAGGCACGTTTTATTTTTTTTATTAAGCTATAAACTTGTTTGCCTAGCATTTTTTTAATGTAACTGCCTCTAACACGGCCATCACCGTGTTTCGCTGACAGGCTGCCGCCATATTGTTTTAAAAGATCAGCCGTTGCATCGGCAAGTTGCATCATTTGTTGTTTACCGGTGGCAGATGTTAGGTCGATGGCCGGGCGCAGGTGTATCAGTCCCATGGATACTGAACCGTAATAAACACAGGATGTTTTAAATTCGTCCAGGATGTGTTGGAATTGCGATATGAAGGCGGGTAGCTCAGGTACCGGTACCGCACTGTCCTCGATAAAGGTGACGGGCTTTATTGCGTTAGCCGTACCCATCAGAAGTCCTAACCCCGCGCGCCGTATTGCCCACGCTTTGTCGGTTTGTTCATTTATTAATGTTGTGAATTGATTGCTAAGGCCGGATTGACCGAGACCCTCCATTAGTGCAACAACATGGTCGTTGAGTTCACTAGGGTTGTCTCCGCAAAACTCAATTAATAAAACCGCTTTTGGGTTGCCTTTAATCCAATCCCGGTTACGTTGCTGTTCGAGATTTTTTTTTGTTAAATTCAGTATTGTATCATCCAATAATTCGATGGCGTTGGCTTGTTGATTTACAGCAAATTTGACCGCTTCTAACGCATTTTGTAAGGTTTCAAAATGACAGCAAAGCATATGACGGTGTTTGGGGATAGGGACCAGTTTTAATGTGGCTTCTGTTGTCAGTGCCAGGCTGCCTTCACTTCCACACAACAATGCGGTTAAATTTAACGGTGCGCCATGGGGGTTCCACGGTTGTTGATTTGCCAGGACATGCAGTGCATATCCCATATTGCAGGGTAAGCTTTGCTGAGGGTAAGCATCTAGAATTAATTCGCGGTTTTCATTGATATTGTTGACGAGATACTGGTAAATTTTTGCTTCTTGGGTGGTTTCAGTCAGGAGTTGATTCAATGAGTCATTATTGACAGCTCCAAACAAGATGTTTTCGCCGTTACTTAACACGGCATCGATACTGGCAACGTGGTCCCGGGTGGTGCCGTACATTGGGCTATGCGCCCCCCAGGCATTGTTACCGATGACGCCACTAACGGTGCAGCGGCTTGTGGTTGATGGGTCGGCAGCAAAATGCAATCCGAATTTGCGGGTGGCCTGGTTTAAAACATCCAATATTACGCCGGGCTGGACCCGCGCGATGCGTTCTTCAACATTAATTTCACTAATGTTATTCATGTAGCAGGAAAAGTCCGCTATTAAGGCGTTACCGACCACTTGCCCGCCCAAGCTCGTACCCGCAGCCCGTGGGATGACTGGCAGTTTGTATTCATGTGCATATTGCATCAGTTTAATACAATCATTTCGATGTCGGGGTTTTATAACGGCGAGGGGGCGTTGTTGGTATATTGATGCATCGGTAGCATAAAGCATGCGGGTGATTTCATCGAAAAGCACATCACCATCAAGTAGCCTGGAGAGGGCTTGATATTTTTTATGGTGATAACGTTTTACCATGAAAATGAGTGCATGCTGGGATGCCGAGTGATCAGAGGGTCGCTAATTGACAAGGGGGTGTCTAATGAGACGATGGTGTGTTTTCCAGCGCTAGATTTGCCTGAATCAGTTGTTGTTTATAGTGAATTTTGCGGTGAATAACAGCGTACAACGTTTTAAAAAATCGATCACTTTAAGTTTATTAACTTACCAGCGACATTCATCCACCACTGTATGCTTCTCATATTCCATTAATTGCTGAATGATTACAAGCGGGTATTGCATGTATTTCCCATTTCCGTACGGCATGTTTTACCGCTGAACCGGAATATCGGAACAGCATTCAGCGATAATCCTGGGTACTGCTGTGGTTATATGACGTGTTGATTGAAAATAAATACTCTTTATCGGTCGGTTTTTCACCATAAATTTGGTGCTGTGTTGAAAAAATGGGTATAGATTGTGAATTGCTCTTGTGATTGGACTAAGATGTGATGGGTGAGGATTAGCTGGTTTAAGTGTCAGAGATGGCATTTAGTTTACTTAAAATAATGTTGCGACCAAATGGACTGTTATGGATTCTGCTTACATTCAATCTGTTTTAGATTCAGCACACGATTTGCTGAACCGTTCTATTCTGTATCATCATGGTAAGCCGGTTGGCACAGCGGCGGCACTGGATACCAGTGTCGTGGCACCAAATTACGAAGAATGTTTTGTGCGTGATTTTGTGCCAAGCGCACTTGTGTTTCTGATGAAAGGTGAAACAGAGATTGTGCGTAATTTTTTGAACTTAGTGGTCGATTTGCGTGGGCAGCAGTCGGTTATGGACGGGCACGAGCGAGCGGTCGGTTTGATGCCTGCCAGTTTTCGGGTGCCGCGAGAGTCTGATGTAAATGGCGAACCGAGTGCCGATTTTGGTGATCGCGCAATTGGCCGGGTAGCGCCCGTCGATTCGGCCATGTGGTGGATGTTGCTGTTGCGTGCTTATGTGGTTAATTCTGGCGATATTGCGTTGGCGCACAGTGAAAAATTTCAAGACAGCATGCGCATGGTGTTGCAAATGTATTTACAGGAGAGTTTTGAAACCTCGCCCGCCATGTTAGTGCCTGATGCCTCATTTATGATTGATCGTCGTATGGGGGTTTATGGTCATCCCCTCGAGATTCAAGCGTTATTTTACGGTATGTTGCAAACTGCGATAGAGTTGCTGAAGCCAGTGGCTGTCAATGAAGCCTTGTTATCCACGGCAAAAAAACGCTTACAAACATTAAGGTCATATGTGCGCATCTATTATTGGTTGGATCAGCAACGTTTAAATGAAATTCATCGTTTTCGTAGTGAAGAGTTTGGCCATGATGCGGTTAATTTGTTAAATATTTACCCCGAAACCATTCCAGACTGGATTGATGGTTGGGTTCCGGAAAATGCAGGTTATCTGGTGGGGAACCTGGGACCGGGGCGTATGGATTTCCGGTTTTTTGTATTTGGAAATCTGTTATCCATTATGTTTGGTCTAACAACTGACGACCAGTCAACGCAAATTATGAATTTGTATGACACCCATTGGGATGATTTGGTGGGACAGATGCCTGTGAAAATTTGTTATCCTGCCGTTACAGGGGAGAAGTGGGCCTATACTACGGGTAGTGATCCGAAAAATGTTCCCTGGTCATATCATAACGGTGGCCATTGGCCGTGCTTGTTATGGGCATTTTCAGGGGCCGCTCTCCGTAATGGGCGCGATGATCTTGCACACCGGGCCTTGCAAATCGGATTCAAAAAACTAATGAAGGACGGCTGGCCTGAATATTACGATGGCAAGAAGGGAACACTTATCGGGCGGCGATCCAATTATCAGCAAGTATGGACGGCGGCCGGTTTGATCGTCGCGCATCAATTGCTCGAAGACCCCGGCGCATTACCTGTTTTCGAGTCGATTAATTTTTAAGTTTCTTTCGTGCTAAAAACAGAATCATTATTCAGCGGAATTTTTTAAACTTAACAGTAGCTACTCAGTTTGCTTTTGATTTGTTCGAGAAATAAAGAAGATACGCGAGGTTTATGCGTATCAATGCCAAATTTTGATGCGGTAATCCGGTAAGTCAAAAGCAAGTGGAGTAGTTACCGATAAATATAAATAAGGTAATATAATGGACGTTAGCATCAATCAACTGGAAATGCCTAAGGCTTCTGCTTATGCCGCCGTTGCATTGGAAATTGTTAATAGCGACTCACCGAATTTTAAACAACTGGAAAATGCAATAATGCATGATCCGTTTCTTGCCAGTACGCTTATTCGTTATGCCAACTCCCCCTTAAACCGCCGTGCAGCAGAAGTGACTAATGTTCCCACTGCAATTCAGTTGTTAGGTCTCAAAAGTGTTCGCAGTGCAGTTGTCACTGCCACGATTCGTTCTTTGTTGCCAGCCGATAGCGACACCGGGTTGGCTATTTTGAATCATATGTTGGATATTTCCACGTTATGCAAGCTAATCGCGCGGCAGTGCTGTCCGGCGGTTACTGATGATTTGGAGTTTTTAGGCCTGGTGCATGACGTTGGCATGCTGGTATTAGCCGCTAATTTTCAACGATCGTATGATAAGCTTCTAGTTCTCTCCGTGTCGCAGCATAAAAGCCTGACTATTTTGGAGCAGGAAGAGTTTCATATTACGCATGATGAAGTTACTGGTCGTGCTGCTGAGGAATTTCGATTGCCTCGCTTGCATATCGAATTATTGGAAAACTTTCACCATAGACCATCGCTTCAGGCTCTCAACAGTGAAAAAGAAAGGGATATTGCCATATTGTCGCTTGCTCATGGTCTGTTAACAGACATTGATAAAAACAAATCTCCGTTAATAACCGAAACCGTGTTAGAATCTACAAGCCAGTTACAACAGCTGCTGGCTTTATCCGCTGGGCAAATCGACCAGATAATAACAGAGGCTGGTGAACTCCTGTCTGTGTCAGGTGTTTGATCGACACCGATCAAATTCAATTACCCATGATGCTACCAACGCTGATTCATCAGTCCTGATTCATGCAGCCTAGCCCATAGCCCATGCAGCCCTGGTTTTGAGAACCCTGGTTTCGAGAACCCTGGTGTTAATAACTCGGGTTTATTAAAACCTTGGTTTAAAACCAAGGTTTAAGTAGTCCTAATTCAGCCAGTTAGGGTCTGTAAAGAAAGTAAGTTGGACAGATGCCGGAATCGTTTCGTCTTCACGGCGCGGAAATGGACACACCCCAAGGGCACTTCTTTTCAGGGCGCATACTCGTTGTCTGTAAGCTTTTGCGCAAGGATAGACAAGCTTAAATGTTCACGTTATTGCTTTACAGACCCTTATGGCCGCCCCGCCAGGGGGTAACGATTGAAAATAATTGCACTGCGCCTGATGCGGTGTTTTTAACGATAATTTATAAAACTGATGTCGCTTATTAAGATTGAAAAACTCTCATTATCTTTTGGTGATCAACCCTTGCTGGACCATATTGACCTACAGCTTGATGTTGCTGAACGTGTTTGTGTTATTGGGCGAAATGGCACCGGAAAAAGCTCACTTTTAAAAATAATTGCAAATCTGCATACCGCCGATAGTGGTTCAGTATGGCGAAAACCTGAATTGAGGTTAGCCTATTTGGCGCAAGAGGGGTATCTGGATGACGGGCTTGATGTTTACGAAGTGATTGCCAGTGGTTTAGCTGATGTGGGGGCTCAGTTAGTGGAATACCACCATGTCTCTCAGCAGCTTACCCAACCCAATATCAATGAAACGGTATTAATGAAGCGCTTGGGGGAACTGCAAGAGCAATTAGAGCACAACGACGCGTGGAGTCTTGATAGCAAGGTAAATAATATTGCAACCCGAATGGGCTTGCCATTGCAAAAACCCTACGCTGATTTATCAGGCGGCCTGAAACGTCGTGTATTATTGGCGAGAGCGTTAGTGAATGATCCTGAGTTATTGTTGTTAGATGAACCCACTAATCATCTTGATGTGGAAGGCATACAGTGGTTGGAAGCATTTTTGTTATCCTATAATGGTGCACTCATTTTTATTACGCATGACCGTGCTTTTTTGCAACATCTGGCCACCCGTATTGTGGAACTCGATCGTGGCTCACTAACCGATTTCCCCGGCGATTACGACAGTTACTTACACGAAAAACAAAAACAATTAGAGATTGAAGCATTACATAATAAAAAATTTGATAAACAACTGGCAAAAGAAGAAGTCTGGATTCGACAAGGTATTAAAGCACGCAGAACGCGCAACGAAGGTCGTGTGCGAGCATTAAAAGCGATGCGTAACGAGCGGTCGCATCGCAGAGAACGGCAGGGCAGTGTCAAAATGGCAGTGGAGTCCGGTGGGGTGTCGGGAAAAATTGTAGCAGCACTTGAAAATGTATCGTTTGGTTATGGTGATACCAATATCGTTAGCAATTTTAGCACCACGATTCTACGTGGTGACCGTATTGGTATTATTGGCGAAAATGGTGCTGGAAAAAGTACACTGATAAAGCTGTTATTAGCGCAATTAACCCCTCAAAGGGGCAAGGTAACGCTTGGCACGAATCTCAATGCTATTTATTTTGATCAGCAACGGGAGCAATTAGATACTGAAAAAAGCGTTATTGATAATTTGGCACTGGGTGGCGATTCCGTGACTATCAACGGCAGAACACGCCATGTTGTTGCTTATTTACAGGATTTTTTATTTATGCCCAGGCGCATTCAATCACCCGTGAAATCACTGTCTGGAGGGGAAAGGAATCGCTTGTTGTTGGCGCGATTATTTACTAAAGCGGGCAATTTGTTAATCCTGGATGAACCCACCAACGATTTGGATGTGGAGACGCTGGAACTACTGGAAGAGTTGCTCAGCACTTATGACGGTACCTTGATTTTGGTTAGCCATGACCGGACTTTTTTGGATAATATTGTTAGCAGTACCTTAGTGCTCGAAGGAAATGGCCACATTGGTGAATATGTCGGTGGTTATTCCGATTGGGTACGGCAATCTTCGCGTCATCAATCCTCATCCCCTGTTATGACTAATGCGTCTGTGGTACCTCTGGTGAATTCTAGCCATTCGGCGGATCAGTCGGCTGACAGTAAGCCGGCAATCAATTCGGCAATCAAAAAGTTATCTTATCATGAAAAAAAAGACCTGGAATCCTTGCCATCCACCATTGATGTACTGGAAAAGGAAAAACAGGATATCGAGCAACGCATGGGCAACACCGGTTTTTACCAACAACCAGATGTCATTATTAAGCAGACTATTCAGCGTTTGGAGGCGTTAAACCGCGAACTTGATGCGGCATTTGAGCGTTGGGAACGCTTAGAGCAGAAAGGTGATTAACCTGATGATAAAGCCGAGATGCCCAAACACCCCTGTGATCGCAAGGATTATTTCACTCTTTCTTTAGGCCGCTTGCTCGATGCTGGTTGAGTTTTGATCAAATCTGTTGTGTCGATTTTGTAAAGCTTATGTGTCTGTACTAAACTAAACGAATGTATATCGCAATCATTGAGGATGACCCCAGTCAGGCGCGATTGATGACGATTTGGCTGGAGAAAGCAGGGCATGCTTGTAAAATTTTTCCGGAAGGACAGATTTTTCTTGATAACGCCAATAATGAGCAATTCGATTTGTTGATAATTGATTGGGTGTTGCCCGATATTCTCGGCGATGACATCCTGCGTTGGGTACGAAACAATTTGGGCTGGGAAATCCCCGTGATTTTTATGACCTTCCGTGATTCAAGTGAAGATATCGCTAAAATTTTACGTTTAGGCGCAGATGATTATATTTCCAAGTCGGTGGAGTCAAGTGAACTGCTGGCACGTATCAGTAGTTTGCAACGGCGTGCCCGATTTACCCCTCCAAGCAACAATATTCTTAATGTCGGTGATTATTGTGTTGACAGTAGCCAACATAAATTGTCTTACAAAGGACAAGATATTAAGTTAACACCAAAGGAGTTTAAGCTTGCCCAGTATCTATTTAAAAATATAAACCAATTAAGAACGCGTGCTGATTTATTAGCGAATGTGTGGGGCAGGAACGCGGAAATAAGTACACGAACAGTTGATATTCATATAAGCCGCTTACGTAAAAAATTATTCTTGGAGCAGGCTACGCACTGGAAATTGGAGTCTGTATCCAGTTTGGGTTACCGTTTAACGACGAATCAAGTTTAGTTTTTTCAACACATTCACCAAGACTGTGTGACGGTATACACACCACAATCTTGTATTACGCGTCGTTTTGCCTTGCTATGAAATAAATATGATGCACATTTACACCTGAATCTCAAACGTTATGGGTATATCTGGCACGGTGACGAGATGCGCCGCCACTTGGCTGTTTTGTATAACAGAGGCAGTACAAAAGGAGGATACTATTGCTTTCCACTAACACTGGTTCGCCTATCATCGTCGGTGAGGTTTTATTTGATTGTTTTCCGGATGGCGCTTCGGTAATGGGGGGAGCGCCGTTTAATGTTGCTTGGCATTTACAGGGGCTGGGTTTGTCTCCGTTTATGGTCACCAGTGTCGGAGATGATGAATTGGGCAACGTGGTGCTCGACGCAATGCAGAACTGGGGAATGGATACCCGTGGCGTTCAAGTCAATCGTAATTTTCCTACCGGGCAAGTTACTGTGAGCCTGAATAATGGCCAGCCTGCCTATACGATTAAGGAGAATCAGGCGTATGACCATATTGATGCGGATCAAATAATTCCTCATTTGGAAGGAGGGAGTAATCCTTTGCTCTATCACGGTTCCTTGTTGACAAGAACCATTGCATCGCAAAAAATGTTAAATCAATTGATTGATTATCTAACGCCAGCCACCTTTGTGGATATTAATTTACGGCCTCCCTGGTGGACCATGGAGCATATAATGCAATCAATTTTTCGAGCAAAATGGCTCAAATTGAATGACGAAGAATTGGCAACTGTGATGCAATTTTCAGACTGGCATGCGCAGGATTTAATTCGCTATGCTAGAAAATTGTTTGATGAATATCAATTGGAAACATTGATCGTGACGCTAGGCGATAAGGGCGCTTTTTGTGTGTCATCTGATGGTGTTACCAAGGGGCCGCCAGTTAGGGCGTCGGTTATTGATACCGTTGGTGCTGGGGATTCCTTTAGCGCAGTCATGATTGCTGGCACAGTATATGGTTGGCCGTTGCAGGAGACACTTAATCGGGCATTGCAATTTGCGGCAGCAATTTGCGAAATACGGGGGGCAACCAGTGCTGCCCCATTGCTCTATGACACCTTCTTAAATCAATGGCGAGTGTAAAAATAAGGGGTGATGGTTTGTTTTGTCGTCTTCACTGAAAGGGTGAGTACGCTATACATGTAGTCCAACTGATGATGTTCGGTTAAAAGCTACGGGCCGGTAATTGAAATGAAAAGGTAGTACCTTTGTTGATATGACTATTGGCGGATATATTACTGCCATGTAGGTTTAAAATACGTTTTGTGATTGCTAAGCCTAAACCTGAGTTATAGCTTTTCTCATTTGCATTGCTTTTGGAGCGATAAAAACGGTTAAAGATATGAGGGATTTCTTCTTCGGGAATACCGCAGCCCGTATCGATTACCTTAACGATAATATTGTCTTGGTTATTACTTAAGGCCAAAGTGATAGTGCCGCCGCCAGGGGTATACCGAATAGCGTTGTCGATAAGGTTTTCCAGGACCCGTTGTATTAGTCCTATATCACCATATACCAACGGTACATCTTGACCAAATTCGGTGTTTAAATTGATGTTTTTTCGGTTCGCTGTCAAGTGATATTTTTGGGCAACGTCCTGAATTAGCTCACCCAGTGAAAAAGCTTCAACATTTAATAGGGTTTCCACAGAATCCAGTTTTGCCAATTCAAACAATTCAGTGACCAACTGACCTAAGCGTTGACTATGGCTGGTGACGATTTTGAGGTACCGTTTACGCTCCTCGGCAGTAATCGTGTTTTCCTTTAGCGACAATGTTTCCAGGTAACCTTGCAGCGACGTAAGCGGTGTTTTTAAGTCATGAGACACATTTGCGATGAGTTCCCGTCGCTTGGCATCATTGGCCTTAAGTTCTTCAAGTTGTGCATCGATCTTGTCAGCCATAACATTGAATTTTTGGCCCAGGGCGTCAATTTCATCCGAAGCCTTACCGGGCAATGGGTAGCGGTTTTGAATAGGTGATGCATTGATTGTCGGAATTTTTGATTGATCTAAATAACATGACATAGCCGTGGACAAGTAGGTTAGACGCCGGGTTTGTAAGCTAAACAAGCTCAGACCAGCGATCAAGGCAACCAATAGGCTGATGGCGAGGCCTAATAGGCTGATTTGTAAAATGTAACTGCCACGAATCATTTCCGTTACGCTATCAAATGCTTCGCTGCCTAATATAACGTAAAGATACCCTTCCAAAGGGCCGTTTGATGAAATGGTTGCCACTGAAAAAACCTTTTGCCGGTTTAAGTGGCGCGGATCGTCACCTTTGATCGGGAGAGGGGTTTGTTGTGCCAGAAAACTACTAATGGGTGTTAAGCTTACCTGTGAGAGTTTGATTTTTTCGTCGGGTGCAGAGTAGGCCAGTATATTGCCATCAACATCTAATAAATAGACCTCAATATTGGGGTTTATTACCATGAGCATGTGAAAAATCTCATCCAGAGCGGCGTGATTTATTTTGCCCTCCTGCATTAACAGGTCTTCTGTAATAATGTGATCAGCAAGAGAGGTATTGAGCTTTTGATTAACTTCCTGCTGGTACATTTCGGCAGAATACAAGTACAGCACTAGTAAGCAGGCGCCGATAATGCTAAGTACAACAAACAAGGCGGCGGCGAGTTTTTTATATAAGGTATTAAGCATGAGTAAGCTAAGTTGAAAATTTATCGCTGAACTTGTAGCCAATACCCCATACCGTCAGTATGTATGTTGGTTTGGATGGGTCTTTTTCAATTTTGGCGCGCAGACGATTGATGTGTGAATTTACGGTATGTTCATAACCATCGTGACCATAGCCCCAGACGCTGTCCAGTAGTTGACTGCGTGTGAAGACCTGGCCAGGATGTTGAGTAAAGTGCCAGAGGAGATCAAACTCTTTTGCGGTTAAGTCTATTTCATTGTCATTAATTTTTACATGGCGTTTTTGAGTATCAATTACCAGCGCAGCATAATGACGGATTTGCTGATTTTTATCTGTCGTCTCTTTATCGCTAATTGACTCGATACGTCTGAAAATTGCTTTAACTCTGGCGATTAATTCCCTAATACTAAATGGCTTTGTTAAATAATCATCAGCACCGATCTCCAGCCCTAATACTCTGTCGAGTTCAGAGCTTCTGGCGGTAAGCATGAGGACAGGGGTGTAATCCGATTGGTTACGTAGAGATTTACAAAGTTCAAGGCCATCAATGCCCGGTAACATGATGTCAAGGATAACAAGGTCATAATGTCTATTGAGCAAATGAGTGTACCCCACTTTACCATCACTGGCGACGGTGACTTCACAGTCAATATCGCGCAAATGCATTGTGAGAAGCTGCGCAATATCGTGGTCATCTTCTACTACTAGAATATGTTTCATAGTATTGGGGCAGTGGGGTATGGCAACTGAATGAGTGTTCATACCTCGATTATCGGCTCAAATTTTCACAAAACTATCACATCTGGATATTGAGTTGTGATTTATTATTAACTTAATGGCTAAATTTCAAACGCTTTGGGTCTATTCGCCGTCACTGTTAACCCGATTTGTGTGTTGGTGTTTTCAATCAATTCTTTAACCAGTTTATAGCTTTTGAATACAACACCAGGCATAGCGTGACGTAATATGCGGAAACAGTCGGGTGCTCTATCGGGTTCCACTTCGACGTGTAAGGACGACGTGTAAGGAGGATAGTGAGCAACCCTGATCTGTATTCCAATATCATTTGCAACCTATCATCTTCCACTATTTTTTTATCGAATCACAGCGCTTTCTGATAAATATGTGTAGTCGTGATTATAAACAACCTCCACCTCAAGGCACTACTGTTGCGCGTCTCGGTAAAGATTATCCCATCTTTTCTTCTTTTTCGTATCTACGTTGACAACGGGATTTCCTGCATTTTTATGCTGGGTTATCAAACGTGCAATCTTTTTGAATTGACGATCGCTTTTTTTGAACTCGCCTGTGTTCCGGGTTTTCTTCATTTTACGGTTTACATAACCATAAGCTTTGAGTAAATTCCGGACGATATTTCGGTTTACCTTGAACTCTTTTTTTTTAATTTTCTGGCGATTTCTGAACGACTCAGTGCGGTCCATTCATCTTCACATTCTCGAATGTTTCGGCCTCTATGAGTATAGAACTGGCACATCAGATACCTGGTTTCTCTCGATTAACTCCCGAACAGTTAATCGACAAAAACTCAGTAGGCTTGAGTTTTTTATTATAAATCAAGTTCTTATAGGTGGTTTTGCTGGGAAACCATCAGAAAAACTCATGAGTCGTGAGTTTCGTACAGTCTTCTCATTTCTTATTCATGTTTTGTAGAATAATTCAACAGGCTTAGTCTGTTGTCGAAAAAAACATTCTATGTCATTGGATAACTTTATTAAACTTAAACTCGGATATTATTTCGTGCACGTTCCTAACGGTATAATAGCGGTTCAGATCAAACATGCAATTTTCTATAGATTTTTATTTATTGCAACAACGTCATTGCAACAACGTCATGCTTTGTACTATTTTTGTATCTCGTTTAGCTGCCCGCTAAACACCCGCACACACTGGGTTGCTGGTTTAAATTAGTACCTTACAATGTATCAGTATAGTTCAAATTCTCAGCCTTGAGATGACTGGTTGAACGAAGAGAATTATTTGAACAACAGCACAAAGAACAATAGCTATTCCGTATCGTTCTATTTGACTTTTTTTGAAACCGTAGCGCGGACTACCTGACACCTTTCTAATATTGAATTTTCTGATTCACTTTACAGGGTACTGATTCAGAAAAGATCTACATATTTCACATAAAAAATATCAAGATGCTTTATGGATTAGGTTTATAGTGTTTTTGTGCGTGTTTAATCGCACGTTGAGTAGGCTGTAGGATAGCGGGTAACTCCCCGGTAAGGCTATTTAGAAAGGCTTCGATATCAGTCACTTCCTGTTCTGATAGTGTTACGTTAGTTTGTGTTTTAGCCATAATGATAATTGCTTGTTTTAACGTCTTGGCAGACCCATTGTGAAAATAGGGTGCTGTTAATGCAATGTTTCTTAAGGGTGGCACGCGCCACATATACTTTTCGTCCTGTTGTTTTGTAAACTCATAGCGGCCTAAATCATCCACTAATTGATGCGATGTGTCGTAGCTAGAGCCTATGTAATTTGGGAACAGTTCATAAAACCCGTCACCCAATCCCATTGCGGGTCCAGGTGCTGGTCCAGCGAAGTTGGTGCCAAAATGGCACGCCAAGCAGCCAGTGTCATTAAAGAGTTTCATGCCGCGTATCGCCGCATGTGACAGCGTGTTTTTATTACCTTGGAGGTATTGGTCGAATGGGCTGTTAGGTGTGGTAAGTGCACGCTCAAAACTAGACAATGCTTTTGCAATGTTTGTCAGGGTGATCGGTGTTTCGCTTCCAAAGGCATTTTCAAAACCAGATTGATACTTTTTATCTTGTTCCAGTCGTTCGATTAATAGGGAGGATTTACTGATTCCCATAATATCGGCATCTTGTATATGAGCTATTGTCTGTTGCTCCAGGCTCTTGAATCGTCCGTCCCAGTGGTAAACGGTCTGAAACCCGATATTTAATAAGGTAGGGGCATTACGTTTTGATTTCACTCCGGAAACGCCTGTGGCTCGCGGCTGGTCATTGTCGCCGCCAAGATAAATGTTATGGCAATCGTTACAAGATATAGCTTGATTAATCGAAAGACGTTTGTCGAAAAATAGCTGCTTGCCTAATTGTATTTTTGAATTTGACAAGGGGTTGTGCTTGGGGACTAAAGGTTCTGTGGGCAGTACTTGTAAATAGTCGAATGCTACTGCTGCCGTTGGCATTATCGCTAACAACAAAAGCCAAGAGTAACTGACAGCAAATTTTCGGATTTGACATAACATATTTGTTCTTCCTTTTTATTTTCGACGGGAAGGATTGTACTCAAGAAAAAACCAAAGTCCAGGGGTCTGTAAGGTATAACCATGACTGCGTTGAAATTCCTTGCAATAGAACGGCTATTACGCATCATTTCGCCTCGCCTAAAAGCGCCTACTTTTGGTTTTTGGTGCCATGAAGAAAATATGAAGCACACTTAAACTTAAATCCCAAACGCCACGGGCATATTTAGGTATCGCTGCTCTAATTGCAAAATAATCTTAACGTCGTCATGGAGAAAATGAGGTTTAATTATACCGAAATTTCAGGCGTTATGGGTACATTTGCTAAAAAACCGTAAAAATTATTTGTGGCGAGGATCAATGCAGATGGTGTAGCACTATTGATGCATGGCTTATCAGGGGCACAACGGTATTTTTTGATAAAGTCTTGTACTGTAAAGGGTAGCGGTTGAAGTATAACATATGTTGGTGCCTGTTTTTTTACTTGATACTTTAAGGCTGTACACGGTGTACGATTAGTTGATCGGTTTCGCATGACGGATAATAATAAAGTTGACTTAATTTTGGTATTTAGCGGCGGTGGTTCATTTTCGGTTAAGGTAAAGGGCCATTTTACAGTCGCATTCAAAATGTTGTTTCGACTGAAACCATACCGGTTTGTTTGTGGCATATCGATAAAAATACTATTGGTGTATAGCTTGGGGAGCATTGTTCGCTGTGCAACACTTATTGATTGTGGTTCCATAATACCGTCATTTTTCATCATTGGTACGACCAAACAGCATTGTCTCAATGGGTTGGCAGGTTTCTGTCTGCTCATTTTATTACGTCGGTCAAGTTTTTGTCACTAAGGCGCTTAAATCTTGTAAGTTATTGATTGTGTGTGAAAGGGAATGATACGAGCAGTGGCATAGCAATTGCAATTCCGAGTTAAAACTAACGTTAAATAAGAGAAAATTCTACTATGGCAGCCACAGATGACAGTGCAGAGAAATCAAAAAGCTCGTCAACATTAAAAATAATAATCATTGTTTTAGCCTCGCTTTTGATTATCGGTGGAACGGTCGGTGGTCTATATGTTGGTGGAATTTTGGGGGGTAGTGCAGACAGCGAGGAATCTGATGGGGATGACGATGAGGAGGAACCGGCAGGTATCGCCATTTATATTCCAATGAATCCGGCCTTTGTTGTTAACTTTGCCGCAGGTAGTAAAGCGCGTTTTCTACAAATTACATTAGAGTTAATGACACGATCGGTAGAGACGGAACAGTCAGTTGCAGCTCATTTGCCGGTAATCCGGAATAATTTACTGCTCTTGTTCAGTAGTCAGACATATGAAAGTGTTAGTACGCAGGAGGGCAAAGAAGCATTACGTGAAGAAGCGTTAAGCTCGGTTCAGGAGATACTGGAATCTGAAACAGGCGACCCTGGTATTGAAGCCATTTATTTTACCAGTTTTGTCATGCAGTGAATATTAATTGAGCATATCAATGCTATTAAATAGAACAAGGATAGTGATGCCATGTAAATAATACATCCATAACCTGGCGGAATTAAATCGCGTGACTTCACCGGTAGTGTAGAGATAACCAGAAAAGATGGAAGATACTTATGTCTGTTAATGATTTGCTATCGCAGGATGAAATTGATGCTTTGCTGCATGGTGTTTCGAATGACGACGTCGATACTGATGATGACACACCGTCTGGGGATGCTCGGTGCTATGATTTTTCCAGCCAGGATAGAATTGTTCGTGGGCGCATGCCTACGCTGGAGATGATTAACGAGCGTTATGCCAGATACTTTAGAATTAGCTTGTTTAATATGTTAAGGCGTAGCGCTGAAATTTCAGTTGGCGGCGTGCAAATGTTGAAATTCTCAGAATATATTCATAGTTTGTTTGTGCCCACTAGTTTAAACATGGTAAGAGTGCAGCCTTTGCGTGGTACTGCCTTGTTTGTGATGGACCCAAAGCTGGTTTTTACGATTGTGGATAATTATTTTGGTGGTGACGGGCGCTTTCACGCCAAAATTGAAGGGCGAGAATTTACACCCACTGAGTTACGTGTTATTCACATGATATTAATGCAGGTTTTTGTCGACCTTAAGGAAGCCTGGGGACCGGTAATGGATCTTACTTTTGAGTATGTTAACTCGGAGGTTAACCCTCAATTTGCTAACATTGTAAGCCCTACAGAAGTGGTTGTGGTGACAACGTTTCATGTCGAATTAGAAGGTGGCGGTGGTGATTTTCATGTAACGATGCCGTATTCCATGTTAGAACCGATTCGCGAAATATTGGATGCTGGTATTCAAAGTGACATAGATGATACGGATGACCGTTGGTTGTTGTCGTTACGCGATGAGATTGAGCAGACCACGGTTAACCTGACTTGCCGGCTATCGCAAACAGAGATTGGTTTGAGAGATCTAATGAATATAAAGCGAGGTGATATTATTCCGATCGAAATGCCTGAGTATGCCACCATCTGTGCGGAGGATGTTCCCGTATTACGGGGAAAGTTTGGTACGTCAAAAGGAAATAATGCAGTTCAGGTGATGGAACAAGTTAAATATCCTGCCCGGGAATTACGTGATCTTGGGGGAGATATGATCAATGAGTGACTCTACTATGGAGGATGCCAATGCAGATGATACCGATGCAGATAGTGCTGCTGAGACAGGTGATGCGTGGGCCGATGCATTGGCAGAACAAGGGGCATCTGAAGGGGAAGCTGATTGGGGTGATGCCTTAGCGGAACAGGCCGCGTCTGAAGCAGCTGATACCACACTGGAAAAACCGGAGCTAGACAATCTGGAGGAAGGTTCAGGTGGTGACAGTATTGAGGATGCCTGTCTTGACGTTATTTTAGATATACCGGTTTCCATTTCATTGGAAGTGGGAAAAACCAAAATTAGTATACGCAATCTCTTAAAACTCAATCAAGGCTCTGTTGTTGAATTGGACCGCTTGGCAGGTGAGCCACTGGATGTGTTAGTTAATGGTACGTTGATCGCACATGCTGAAGTTGTGGTTGTTAATGAAAAATACGGTATTCGTTTGACCGACGTTATCAGTGCTGCGGAACGAATTCAAAAATTACAATGATGATGCGCTTCCTTCTAATATTGCTGCTAGTGTTGGCGCCTTTTAAAACGAGCTTTTATGCTTTGGAGGCAACGGTAGCACAAGGCAATAGTTCTACTTCAGAAATAACGCATAATGCGGAAAATAGGGAAAACAAGATGACTTCCCCTCTCGTACCTGAACGATCATCAATCGCAAATATGCTGAATGTTACATTTGGTTTGTTGGTGGTCCTTGTTTTTATTGCGCTAACTGCGTGGTTGGTGCGCCGCTTCGGTAATTTTCAGGTTTCGGCTAAAGGTCATTTGAAAATAGTGGGTGGTTTACATATGGGGACGCGGGAGCGGGTGGTTCTGATACAGGTGGGCGATCAACAACTATTAATTGGTGTTGCACCAGGGCGAATCCAGACATTACATGTTTTGGATCAGCCGCTGTCTATAGATGGTCAATCTAGCCCCTCAACAGATAAGTTTTCAGACAAACTGCTTAGTGCGCTTAAAGGCACAAAGTCGATCTAAAGGCCTATTGGTGGTTGATAGCGGGCATTAATTCGAGCGGAGTTCGTATGCGTCTTGGCAATGTACTAATTATTTTTTCAGTTTTTTGTTTTGTTCCTAATGTTGTTTTCGCAGACTTAGGATTGCCAGCTTTTTCTGTAACAACAGGCGGCGATGGTAAGCAAACGTATTCATTAACGTTGCAAATACTGGCGTTGATGACGGCTTTTACGTTTATACCCGCCGGATTAATGATGTTAACCTCCTTTACCCGCATTATTATTGTTTTAGCGATTGTTCGACAGGCAGTGGGAATGCCACAAGCTCCGTCCGGAAAAATACTCATTGGCTTGGCACTATTTCTTACTTTTTTTGTTATGGAGCCAGTATTTAATGAAGTCTATGAAAAATCCATTACGCCCTATCTTAATGAGGATATAGAGATACAGGAAGCATTTGTTGCTGCAAGAGCCCCGTTTCAGCGTTTTATGCTGGAGCAAACCCGAGATTCAGACTTGACGATGTTTACAAAAATATCGGGTAGGGACGGACTGGATTCTATTGAGGATGTGCCTTTTTCGCTCCTCATGCCAGCGTTTGTCACCAGTGAATTGAAAACAGCTTACCAAATAGGTTTTATGATATTTATCCCTTTTCTGGTGATTGATTTAGTGGTTGCCAGTGTACTGATGGCGATGGGTATGATGATGCTATCGCCTATGATCATTTCGTTACCCTTTAAAATAATGTTATTCGTTCTGGTTGATGGTTGGGCACTAATAATGGGGACACTGGCATCGAGTTTTTATGTCTAGCGCTTAATATACCATAGCGTTTTAGGAGGGATACTATGACACCGGAATTCGTGTTAACAATCGCTCAACAGGCGATTGAAGTGACCCTGATATTAACAACGATTATATTACTGCCAGCGCTTGTGGTGGGGTTGATTGTCAGTATGATTCAGGCAGCCACACAAATAAATGAACAAACATTGAGTTTTATTCCAAAATTAATTGTCACCTTTCTCACCTTGATGATCGCCGGACCTTGGATGTTAGCCATGTTGACGGGTTTTACGCATCAGTTGATTGCAAACATTCCTTATGTCATTTACTGAATAATGACAATAATTTTAGCTGTTGGTTAAGTTAAGTTTAAATGCATGGTTATTACTAGCGAAGAAATTACGTCATGGATTGGTACATACATGTGGACACTAACCCGGATCGCGGCGCTATTTGCGGTTGCGCCTATTTTTAGCTCTCGCAATGTGCCGCCTAAAATTAAAATCGGGTTTGCCGTAGTGCTAACGTTGGTTATTGCACCTACGATCCCTAAGGCACCTGCGGTGGATATGTTGTCAGGCGGTATGCTGCTTATTACCTTACAACAAATTTTAATAGGGTTGGCGATGGGGCTTTCGATGAAAATGGTGTTTGGTATGTTTGTCATTGGAGGGCAAGTTGTTGCCTATCAGATGGGCCTGGGGTTTTCGCAAATGGTGGATCCTCAAACAGGTTTGCAAGTGCCGGTAATAAGTCAGTTTTATATTGTGGTGCTAACACTTATTTTTCTTGCCATAGACGGTCATTTAATCATGATAGAAGTCGTAGCAGAAAGTTTTACGAGTATGCCAATTGCGGTTAATGGCATATCAATGGATTCCATGTGGCGTTTGGTTAACTGGGGGTCTCAGATGTATCTTGGTGGTGTTAAAATTGCGCTGCCTGCGATAGCGGCCATATTGCTTATTAATTTAACGTTTGGTGTTGTAACGCGCTCAGCTCCTCAGTTTAATATTTTTTCGGTTGGTTTTCCCATAACAATGGTGCTGGGTTTTTTTATTATTATGGCAACGTTTTCAACGATGCTGCCGCAAATCATCGCGCAAATAAGCAATGCATTTGAATTAATGAAATCTATTGCTGTTGGAGCTCCTTAAATGGCAGAAAGTGGCAGTGGGCAGGAGAAAACTGAAGAACCCACCGCACGAAAATTGGATGAATCCAAGCGTGAGGGCCAAATAGCACGATCACGGGAACTGAACTCGGTAATGATGTTGTTGTTTGCTGGCGTAGGGCTTATGTTTTTTGGCGGCCAAATAGTTGAAGGTTTGCTAAGTATTATGAAATCTAGCTTTGATCTTAATCGGAGTTTGATTTTTGAAGAAAAAAATTTAGCAAAAAAATTCTGGGAAACAATTATTAGCTCATTGAATTTTATCGTGCCATTTTTATTTTTAATGGTGGTTGCTGCAGTAGTGTCCCCTCTATCAATGAGCGGCTGGAATTTCAGCACGAAGGCGTTGCTACCAAAGTTTAATCGCATGGACCCTATAAAGGGAATTACAAAAATATTTGGATGGAAAGGATTGATAGAGTTATTAAAGTCTCTGGCAAAGTTAATTATAGTCGCAAGCGTTGGTTATGTTTTGTTTGAAATAAAATTACCGGAATTTTTAATTCTCGGTGAAGGCGATATAGGCGTTAGCCTGGCGTATTTAGGTGAAGAATTGATATGGGTATTTATACTGTTAAGTAGTGCCTTGGTTTTTGTTGCTTTAGTCGATGTTCCGTTTCAGCTTTGGGATCATAAGCGTCAGCAAAAAATGACGCTCCAGGAAGTAAAAGATGAGCTTAAGAGCACAGAAGGAAACCCGGAGCTTAAGGGTAAGCAACGCGGACTTCAACGGGAAATATCTCAACGTCGTATGATGGAGGAAATTCCAGAGGCCGATGTTGTCGTTACCAACCCCACTCATTTCGCCGTTGCTTTAAAGTATGAACAAAATGCCGCGGCGGCGCCCGTTGTTGTAGCGATTGGTGCTGATTTGCTGGCGCTACAAATACGACGTGTGGCGGAGTCTAATGATGTAGTGGTGCTGGAAGCTCCCGTATTAGCGAGGGCGCTTTATTATAATTCAAAATTAGGTGAAGAGATTCCCGCAGGGTTGTATTTGGCTGTGGCCCAAGTGCTTGCTTATATTTATCAACTACGACAATACAAAGCATACGGGGGCGTAGAGCCACAACCGACAATGGATTTTACAGTGCCAGATGATTTACGAAGAGACTAAGTAGATGGCAAGCATCCCAGATAATGTTGTTACGAAACTTAAGCACATAATGAGTAGCGGGCTTGGTGCCCCGATCCTGGTTATGGTAATGCTTGCGATGATGGTGATGCCGTTACCACCGTTCATTTTGGATTTATTGTTTACCTTTAATATATCGCTGGCATTGGTTATTTTGCTGGCCTCAGTTTATGTGAAAAGGCCATTGCAATTCGCGGTGTTTCCTAGCGTAATACTTGTGGCTACATTACTACGTCTTAGTTTAAATATTGCGTCCACTCGTGTGGTACTGCTTGATGGTCATACTGGTACTGATGCTGCCGGCAAGGTGATTCAGGCCTTTGGCGAATTTGTCATTGGTGGCAATACCGCAGTAGGCCTTGTTATATTTTTAATATTGGTGATTATTAATTTTGTAGTGGTTACTAAAGGTGCAACTCGGGTTGCAGAAGTGAGTGCTCGATTCACCTTGGACTCGATGCCCGGTAAGCAAATGGCGATTGATGCGGATTTGAATGCTGGTGTTCTTACTCAGGAAGAAGCCAGGATTCGTCGGGAGGAAGTGGGTAAAGAAGCCGATTTTTATGGTTCGATGGATGGTGCTGGAAAATTTGTGCGTGGCGATGCCATTGCCGGTATTTTGATACTGGTAATCACAATCGTTGGTGGTTTGGCCATTGGTATGGTGCAGCATGACATGGGGTTTTCCGATGCAATGCGCAATTATACACTGCTCACTATTGGGGATGGTTTAGTTGCTCAAATTCCATCGCTATTGTTATCTACCGCTGCTGGTTTGATGGTGACACGCATATCCTCTGCCCATGATATGGGCACGGAAATCATTTCACAATTGTTTGAAAGCCCGAAGGCGCTGGGGGTGACGGCAGGTGTATTAGGGGTGATGGGACTAATACCCGGAATGCCCAATCTTGTTTTCCTATTGCTTGCCAGCGCGGCGGGTGTGACTACCTACATGCTTACGAAACACCGTAAGGCAGTGGCTCTGGCCGAGGCTCAAATAACACCTAAGGAAATTAAGCCAGAACCGAAAGAACTTAGCTGGGATGATGTCACACCAGTAGATCTGATTGGCTTGGAGGTAGGGTATCGTTTGATACCATTGGTTGATAAGAATCAGGGGGGGATGCTTATGACGCGGATTAAAGGTGTTAGAAAAAAATTGTCTCAGGAACTCGGTTTTTTGATTCCACCAGTGCATATTAGGGATAATTTGGATCTCAAGCCGAATGTTTATCGTATAACGTTAATGGGGGTCATAACTGGAGAAGCGGAGATTCATCCTGACCGGGAAATGGCGATTAACCCAGGGCAGGTGTTTGGTAAAATTGAAGGCATTCCCACTACCGATCCTGCCTTTGGTTTGGAGGCCGTTTGGGTGGAGCCTGCATTGCGGGATCAGGCTCAGAGCTTGGGGTATACCGTTGTTGATGCAAGCACTGTAACGGCGACTCATTTAAGTCACATTCTGCAAAAACACGCCGATGAGCTATTAGGTCATGAAGAGGTTCAGCATCTTCTGAATAATCTGGAAAAAATAGCTCCTAAGTTAGTGGAAGATCTAGTACCGAAAAAATTGTCGCTGGGAAGTGTTGTAAAAGTACTACAAAACCTATTAATAGAAGGGATTCCAATAAGAGATATAAGAACCATAGCCGAAACCTTGGCGGAACACACTTCGGACAGTCAAGACCCTGGCATTTTAACAACAGCAGTGCGGGTAGCATTAAGAAGGTCTATTGCACAACACATTGCTGGTACAGGCTCGGAACTACCGGTTATCACTTTGGAGCCGGCGCTGGAACAATTGTTGCATCAGGCTATTCAAGGTGGTACTGGTCAGGCAGCGGGTTTCGAACCCGGGTTGGCAGATAACTTACTTAAGTCGTTGGCAGAGCACTCGCAACGTCAGGAAGCTGCTGGTCATACCGCAATCCTTCTGGTCACATCATCGATACGCTCGATGCTTGCTCGATTCGTACGGCATGGCGTGCCAAATTTACATGTTTTGGCCTTTGAAGAAATACCGGATAACAAACAAGTCAGAATAACCGCAACTGTAGGTGCCGCCAATGCTGCGTAATAATGGTTTCCCATATACTACCATGCAAGTGTATTAGTCTGAGATCTGAGGTGCAGTATGAAGATCAAACGATTTTTCTCACACAACATGCGTAATGTAATTCGCATGGTACGTGAAGAGTTGGGTGCGGATGCGGTAATACTTTCCAATAGCCGGGTTAACGGTGGTGTTGAGGTAATTGCTGCTGTTGATTATGACGAAGCTCTTTTTGAGAAGGATCAAGCCAACAAAAAATCGGACTATTTTGAGTATTCTTTAGGTGAAGCACCTGAAGGGAAACAAGAAAAACTAAATGAATCCTCCGGTGAAGTGAAAATAAATCACTTCGCAACGTCATTGTCACAGCCACTGTTTGATGTAGCATCCAAATCATTGGACAAAGCAGGTTCTGTAACGGACTCTATCGATAAGGAATTGCCGGGATCTTCGCCAACGATTATCACTTCCCTTGAAAAAAATCCGTTTGAAAGTACGGTATCAAGAATTTCACAACGTGCTGACACCCATAAAAAGGATCACGATAGTGCAGACTTTAAATTTACGTTGTTAGATGATTCTTTTTCCCAAGAGATAAATTCTGATAAAGGTATTGACGGGGCATTTAAATTCGACAAGGTGAATGTCAGCGATACACTTTTTGAACCGCCTGTGAGGGATAATCCGGTTGTCCATAACGAATCTTCGGAGCATGAAACATCTAGCCGATCGGTTTGGTCACAGGAACCGACATTAGTTGAAATGCGTAACGAAATTAAAACCTTACGTGGTTTGGTTGAGCAGCAACTAACAGGACTGGCTTGGGGGGATATGGCGCGGCGTAATCCCGTGCGGGCAAAACTAATACGCCAATTACTGCAATTGGATATTAGTCCGGTATTATCTCAAAAAATTGTAGATGCTTTGGCATCGTCTTCATCAAATTACGAAACAGCGTGGCCAAATGCGCTGAGTTTTTTTGCTAATCAGTTACCGATTTATAACGGCGATATTACTGTGACAGGTGGAATCGTTGCCGTGTTAGGTGCTACTGGTGTCGGAAAAACGACAACTATAGCAAAAATGGCGGCGCGATATGCGTTACGGCAAGGACGTAATAAACTGGCGCTTGTTACCACCGACAGTTTTCGTATTGCTGCACATGAACAACTGAGGACTTACGGGCGTATTCTGGATATTCCGGTTCGGGTTGCCAAGGAAAAATCTGAGCTGACGGATATCCTCATGTCGTTTTCGGATAAAGAACTGGTGCTCATTGATACAGCCGGTATGGGGCAGCGCGATATTCGATTATCGGAACAGTTTGCGTTACTGGAAGATAGCGTTCCAAAAATCAAAGTGTTTATAGCTTTATCGGCTACAACACATCGTGCTGGCCTGGAAGAAATTGTAAAAGCGTTTAGTGGTGTTCAGTTGCATGGTTGTATATTGACAAAAATTGATGAAACAACAAGCCTTGGTGGCGCGCTATCAGTCGCGTTACTTAACAACCTGCCTATAGCATATGTCAGTGATGGGCAAAAAGTACCAGAGGACTTCCATCTTGCCCGTGCTTACAACCTAATCAGTCGCGCAGTATCCATTGCGGACCAAGTGGATGAGCCCTTACAAGCGGAAGCAGTAGAACTTGCGTTTAATGGAATGTTAACCAATGTTGGTATCTGAAACAGTAGATCAAGCCAGTGGACTGAGGCAGGCTGCGCGTTCAAAACCCGTTCGCGTTATCGCTGTCACTAGTGGTAAGGGCGGCGTTGGTAAAACCAATATAGCCGTAAATTTAGGTGTTTGCCTGTCGAGTATGGGTAAAGAAGTGATGTTAATGGACGCGGATTTAGGGCTTGCTAATGTCGATGTAATGTTGGGCTTGCACCCTAAATTAAATTTGTCACATGTTATTAAAGGCGAATGCTCATTGGAGGAGGTTGTTGTTATCGGGCCAGAGGGGTTGCGTATTGTCCCCGCTTCATCTGGATTGCAGGCAATGGTGGAGCTGGCACCGGCTGAACATGTGGGCATTATTCACGCTTTTAGTGAGTTTAGCATACCGTTAGATTTTTTAATTATTGATACTGCCGCTGGCCTTTCAGATAGTGTTGTGAGCTACACCAAAGCAGCACAGGAAGTCATTATCGTTTTATGTGATGAACCTGCTTCAATTACTGATGCGTATGCGCTTATTAAGCTGCTGAGTCGGGAGTATGGTTTGCACCGCTTTCGTGTTTTAACGAATATGGTTCCCGATATTCAGGCAGGCCGAAGCCTTTTTCAGAAAATAGTAAAAGTAACCGATCGCTATTTGGATGTAGCGCTCGATTTTATAGGTGTCATTCCTAATGATGAGTACCTTCGCAAGGCAGTCCAGCGTCAGAAAGCAGTTTCAGATGCTTACCCACGGTGTAAATCATCACTGGCATTTAAGAAACTGGCTCAGAAGGCCGATAGTTGGCCTATGCCGGCATCGGCAGGGGGTCGACTGGAATTCTTTATTGAGCGACTCATTATGGCTAGTCAACACGGAACAGGAGTATCGTTATGAATGGGATGGCCGCATATGCAGATACGCGAGGGTATGATCAAAACGACGGTGAGCAAATTGTCTTATATACGCCGTTGGTAAAACGCATTGCTTATCACTTGATGTCACGACTACCGCCCAGTGTGCAGCAGGATGACTTGATTCAGGCGGGATTAATTGGTTTGTTAGAGGCGTTACGAAATTATGATGCAACCCAGGGGGCAAGTTTTCAGACTTACGCCCGGATTCGAATTCGAGGTGCCATGCTTGATGAAATTCGTAAAAACGATTGGGCACCACGGTCGGTGCATCGCAAAGCCCGAATGGTGGCAGAAGTTGTGCGTAACATTGAACACAGGACAGGCCGTGATGCAAGAGATCACGAAATTGCTCAAGAGTTGAATATATCCCTTGACGAGTATCATCAATTATTACAGGAAGCGAGTGGTCATCGTGTATTCAGTTATGAAGAACTGGAAGTAGAAGCGCACGGTGGGATTGCAGGACTTGCTGATAGAGAAAAAGGACCACTAGAGGGGTTGCAAACCGAAGACTTTAAACGGAGTCTTGCTGAGGCAATTGCAGGGCTGCCCGAGCGTGAACGAATGGTTATGTCACTTTATTATGATGAAGAGCTAAATTTACGTGAGATAGGTGCCGTTATTGGTGTTAGTGAGTCGCGAGTATGCCAGATTCATAGTCAAGCTGTCATAAGGTTGCAGTCACGTATGACGCAATGGGTTGGGGCTTAATCACGCCTGATGAAATTTAATGCTTTATTCGCTAGGCTTGGATGAATATTTTGACTTGTAGCATTTCTTACAAAAGCGGAGGTTTGTCTTGGACAAGAATATGAAAATCCTGATCGTGGATGATTTTTCCACAATGCGACGGATTATCAAAAATTTGCTTCGGGATTTAGGATTTAACAATACCCAGGAAGCCGACGATGGAAATACGGCATTACCCATGCTCCAGACTGGTGAGTTCGATTTTTTAGTCACTGACTGGAACATGCCGGGTATGCAGGGTATCGATTTGCTAAAAGCCGTACGGGCCGAAGGAAATATCAGTAGTTTGCCTGTCTTGATGGTTACCGCTGAGTCGAAGCGGGAACAAATTGTCGAAGCGGCACAGGCTGGTGTCAACGGATATATTGTGAAACCTTTTACGGCCCAAACATTAAAAGAAAAAATAGATAAAATTTGGGAACGGTTGAGTGCAGAAGGATAGGGAAAAAGAGGATATAATGAACGATTCCAATGCCGCTTATAAAGAGGATATGTTGTCTCAGGCGGAAGAAATGTTAAAGGCACTGCAAAAGGGCAACGAAGAGCAAGTTGATCAATTGCTGAAAACCATAGCGGATGCGCGTGAGTCTGTGTTATTTCAGGAAGTGGGCAAAATGACGCGTCAATTGCATAATACACTTAATTCTTTCTGCGAAGATTCACATATTGATCGCATGGCTGAACTTGAGATACCCGATGCCCGTGAGCGATTAAATTATGTTATAACCATGACGCAGGAGGCAGCTGATCGCACCTTGAATGCTGTTGAAGAAACCATACCGTTGGCAGAGACCATTTCAACCCGCGCAGGTGAATTGCGTGAAGTATGGCAACGCTTTAAACGACGCGAATTAAGCGTTGATCAATTCAAAGACTTGAGCGGTTCCATTGAGGAGTTTCTTGTTGATATTGAAAAAGAATCCAGTGTAATGAAAAGTAATCTCAACGAAGTACTAATGGCGCAGGGTTTTCAGGATTTAACGGGCCAGATTATAAAACGTGTAATCACGTTGGTTGGTGATGTGGAAAATAATTTGGTTGAACTTATTCGGATTACTGGCCATAAATTGACACCAACCGTTGAGGAACCAAAAAAGGATATTGAAGCGGAAGGTCCACAAATACCGGGTATTGGTAAAAGTGATGTTGTTACCAGCCAGGGCGATGTGGACGATTTATTATCGAGTTTAGGTTTTTAGTGCACGTAATTATACTTTGTAAAGGTATAAATCATAATGTCAATGGAAGAAGATGACGAATTGCTACAGGACTTTCTCGTAGAAGCGGGTGAGATTCTTGAACAATTAGGTGAACAATTAGTTGATCTGGAGAATAGTCCAGACGATCGGGATTTATTGAATGCCGTCTTCCGTGGTTTTCACACCATTAAGGGAGGTGCCAGCTTTCTTAATCTGGATGTGCTTGTTGCACTATGCCACCGTTCTGAAGATGTATTCAATATATTGCGCAATGGTGAGCGTGATGTTGATACCCAGGTCATGGATGTGATTTTGCCAGTATTGGATGTTCTTAACGAGCAGTTTGAAGCGATTCGTTTGGGGCAGACGCCTGAGCATGCTTCGCCGGAATTATTGAAAAAACTGGATCAGCTTGCGGTACCTAGTACTGGTAGCTCAGAGGCACCAAAGGGACAGGAAGCATCAGCGCCGGTCGAACATTCGGATGCCCAGGAAGAAGACTTGTCGGCTGAAGAATATCAGGCCTTAATGGATTCAATGGACCAGGCTAAGGGTGCTGCCAGTGGTCAATCTGAGGGATCAACTGATACCCCAAACTCAGACGAAATTACTGAACAAGAGTTTGATGCGTTGCTGGATAATATGCAGACAGCACGAACTGGTATTACCGCCAAGGACGAACCAACTAAAGAGCAGGTGCAGTCAGTACCTGTGAGTGACGAAATTACCGATGATGAGTTTGACGCTTTATTAGATGATTTACACAGCAAAGGGAAACCGGTATCCGCGCAGGATAAGTCCGTGTCACAGAAAATGCCCACCGGCAACAACGCTCCCTTAGTGAATGTCGATAAAAAGACGCCAGATGTGGCAACTGAAAAGCCGGTTAGTGTATCGCAAGCGCAGCGGTCTGAAGGCAAACAAGGGAGTGCGGAGACACAAAAAACGCGAGCAAAGAGCGGAGCAAAACAAAAAGAAATATCACAAGCAGAGTCAACGGTTCGTGTTGACACAAAACGGCTTGACGATATTATGAATATGGTTGGAGAGCTGGTTTTAGTTCGCAATAGAATGGCAACATTGGAGAACGCTAGTAGCGACGAGGAAATGTCGAAAGTAGTTGCGAATCTTGATGTTGTTACCGCAGATTTACAAGCAGCGGTAATGAAAACCCGCATGCAGCCGATTAAAAAGGTATTTGGTCGGTTTCCCCGCGTCGTGCGTGATTTGGCGCGTAGTTTAAACAAAGAAGTGAATCTTGAATTACAGGGAGAAGAAACCGACTTAGATAAAAACCTGGTAGAAGCGTTGGCTGATCCACTGGTACATTTGGTGCGAAATGCGGTGGATCATGGTATTGAAATGCCTGCTGAACGCGAAAGTAATAACAAACCAAGAAGCGGTACTGTGATATTAACCGCAGAGCAGGAAGGTGACCATATTCTATTGCGCATCGAAGATGATGGTAAGGGCATGGACCCGGATAAACTTCGGAAAGCGGCGGTTGACAAAGGTATTTTGGATGAGGAAGCGGCGAATCGTTTGGAACCCAAAGACTGTTATAATTTGATTTTTGCACCAGGGTTCTCCACAAAGCAGGAAATTTCAGACGTTTCCGGGCGTGGCGTAGGTATGGATGTGGTTAAAACCCGTATTGAGCAGTTAAATGGCAGTGTTGAAATTGACTCAAAACAGGGGCGTGGCAGTGTTATTATCATTAAAGTGCCACTAACCCTGGCTATTATGCCGACATTAATGGTGATGCTGGAAACACAAATATTCGCTTTGCCACTTGTTAGTGTCAACGAAATATTTCACCTTGATCTTACACAAACCAATGTGGTTGATGGTCAGTTGGTGGTTATGGTTCGCAATAAAGCGCTGCCACTCTTTTATTTACGCAATTGGTTGGTCAATGGTGCTGGCGGCCAGTCGCTTCCCAGTGAAGGCCATGTGGTGGTGGTTAGCATGGGCGTGCAACGTATTGGGTTCGTCGTTGACCAATTGATAGGTCAGGAAGAAGTAGTGATAAAACCGTTAGGTGCATTACTGCATGGAATGAAAGGTCTTGCCGGCGCAACGATTACCGGTGATGGTCGTATTTCGTTGATTCTTGATATTCCAGGTTTAATGCAAAGTTACGCTAGGCGGATTTGAGGGGGCTGAGACTATGAGCGTACGGGTCTTGGTCGTAGATGATTCCCGATTCTTTCGTCGTCGAGTGAAGGAAATGCTTGAATCTGATCCACTTATTCAGGTCGTTGGTGAAGCGGAAAATGGTAGTGTTGCTGTTGATAAAGCCGGGATTTTGCAACCGAATGTGATCACCATGGATATTGAAATGCCTGTTATGGATGGCATCGAGGCAACAAGAAAAATATTAAGCGTGCAACGCATTCCTATATTGATGTTTTCATCTCTCACTACAGAAGGTGCTCAAGCGACCTTTGATGCCTTAGATGCCGGAGCGATAGATTATCTTCCTAAACGATTCGAAGACATTGCTGCCGATAAATTAGAAGCTCGAAAATTATTATGCGACAAAATTAAGGCTGTGGTTAAGCGGCGACCGATGCCGACAAAACGTTTACCGTCAACGTCTGGCGGGACTGTAAAATCAATTGCAAATTTCGAAAAAACAGATTTTAAAAGTAATACGATAAATATTAGCCGCAAAGCGAATACCAACGCTGCGAGCGCGTCTGAATCGACTAGCCGTATTTTAGCAAACCAGGGTAGGTATAAACTTATTGTAATTGGAACATCAACAGGTGGTCCAGTTGCCTTGCAAAAAATATTATCTAAGCTTCCAAAACATTTTAGTCAGCCACTGTTGCTTGTTCAACATATGCCTGGCAGTTTTACCGGTGCGTTTGCACAACGCTTGGATAGCTGTTGTGCTATTCATGTGAGGGAAGCGGTAGATGGCGATGAACTTAAAGCCGGAGTGGCCTTACTAGCACCTGGCGGTAAGCAAATGGAGTTTAAACGTAGCGGAATCAGCAGTATTGTGCGCATTTCCGATGCTACTGAGGATCAAAACTATAAGCCGTGTGTCGATATCACTTTTTCATCCGTCGCAAAAGAAATATCGCGCCAAACCCTGGCTATTATATTGACTGGAATGGGGTCCGATGGGTGTGAAGGTGCGAAGTTACTTAAAAGTGGTGGTGCGACTGTTTGGGCACAGGATGAAGCGAGTTGTGTCGTTTATGGTATGCCAGCAGCTGTTGCTGATTCGGGCATCGTTGACAATGTTTTTTCGTTGGATGACATTGGAGCGAACTTAGCGCAAGGGGTCTAGTAGTATGGACAAGCTAAGTATTATCGGCTTATTTCTCGGGCTAGGTGCCATAATCGGCGGTCAGGCATTAGAAGGTGGGCATATCATGTCCTTAGTTAATGGGCCTGCGTTTCTTATTGTGATGGGCGGAACGGTTGGTGCCGTTATGTTGCAGTCCTCAATGTCGGTGTTTATGCACTCAATTAAAATGGTGTACTGGATATTTGTTCCGCCTAAATTGGGTGCTGAACAAATGATAGAGAAAATCATGGATTGGAGTAATATCGCACGTAAGGAAGGTTTGTTAGGCCTGGAGGCCATAGCCGAAACTGAAACGGATTCATTTTCACGCAAAGGTTTACAGTTATTAGTTGATGGCAGTGAGCCTGACGTTATTCGCCGCGTAATGGAAGTGGAAATGGATGCCAAGGAGCATCACGATATTCAAGCCGCCAAAGTATTTGAAGCAATGGGCGGATATTGCCCTACGATTGGTATTATTGGTGCAGTAATGGGATTAATACACGTTATGGAAAACTTGGCAGACCCCAGTAAACTGGGGTCTGGAATTGCTACGGCATTCGTCGCGACTATTTACGGTGTTGGGTTGGCTAACATTGTCTTTTTGCCATTTGCAAACAAAATGAAAGCGCAAGTTCACTCGCATACCCAGCTACACGAAATGATGGTTGAAGGGGTTATCTCAATAGCCGAAGGAGAAAACCCAAGAAATATAGAAACAAAGTTACAGGGGTTTGTTGGTTAATAGCCGATTGATAGGGCTATGTCGCGAACACTGATACGATTGTCAGGTTTAATGTGTATTTTTGGTTCTAATTGCTTATACAGGCATAGATTAAGGAATGGCTATGAACCGGCTATATGGATGCAGGAGCAGTTACACCGAAATCTCAAACGCTTTGGGTATATACCCAAAGCGTTTCAAATTTAGGGTAAATTGCACGCCCTATTTCATTCATAGCGGCGTTGAAATTCCTTGCAATAGACCGACTATTACGCGTCATTTCGCCTTGCTATGAATACAATATGACGCACACTTTACACCGAAATCTCAAACGCTTTGGGTATAGTTGCTCTTATTTCGAGCTTTTGTCATTGAAGAACGGATACCAAAAGTAGGCGCATTAAGCGAAAACGAGCTGAAGATGAGATGCCAAACAGGGAAGTTATTGTGTGCACGTTCTTTAGGTTCTATTCAACATGGCTCGTAGGCGAAAACCAGAGGAATATGTAAATCATGAACGGTGGTTAGTCTCATATGCCGATTTTATCACGTTGCTATTTGCATTTTTCGTCGTCATGTATTCCATTTCTTCCGTTAACGAAGGCAAATATCGTGTCTTGTCCAGTTCGATAGTGGCTGCCTTTAGTCAACCGGCTAAAACCGTTGACCCAATTCAACAAGGAACACCGCTGAGGGCGCCCATTATCCAGCATCAAGCAATGCCAAAGCAAAAGGATGACGATGTAAGCCGAATTGGGGTCGATTACCAGGTAATGCCGTCCCCTAAGGAAATTGCCGAAATGCATAAAATTGCTGATGAAGTGGAAAGTAGTTTAAAAGACATGATCGACAAGGATATTGTCAATGTCAACAAAACGAATAAAGGCGTGGAGATAGAAATTAAATCAAGTATTTTATTTAAAAGCGGCAAGGCTTATCTAAATATTGGAGCAACGCCTGTGCTCAAAAAAATAGCAAAAATAGTAAAAAAATTACCCAATGAAATTAATGTGGAGGGGTTTACAGACAATGTACCCATCAAAACGGCAGCTTTCCCCTCAAATTGGGAATTATCAGCGGCTCGTGCTGCCAGTGTTGTGCATCTTTTTACTCAAGCAGGCGTGGCGCCCAAGCGCCTCGCTGCGATTGGGTATGGTGAATTTAAGCCAGTTGCACCTAATGCAACCAGTATAGGTCGAGAAAAAAACCGCAGAGTGGCCATATTAATTCTTAATAGACCGAATGAACGTCGCAAGCAGTTGTTTGATCAGAAAAAATCTAGCAGTAAGCTAGAGAACTCAATAAATAATTCAATCTTAAATGATGTCACGAAGTTTGACCGAAACGACAAATCACCAAACATAAAACCCAAGAAACCCAAAAAATCAGATATAAGAGCACCGATATTGCTGGGTAGTGGCAGCAGTAACAGCCAGCCAAAAACCAATTCCGCTCTCATAAAACGCCATGAATTTATTAAGTTGCCCATTAAATCATTTCCGGCCACGTCACATGATGCGTCCACTACGCCGCAATTATTACCGCTTCCCGAGCCAATAATGCAAAACCAACGTCAGGGGAACAGTCGTTGAGAGTCTGGGCTGTGGCAAATCAGAAGGGTGGTGTAGGGAAAACGACAACAGTGGTTAGTCTGGGTGGTATTTTTGCACAACGCGAGACTAAAACATTAATGATCGATATGGACCCACATGGCTCAATGACCTCGTATTTCGGGCATAACCCAGATACGATAGAAAAAAGCCTGTACCAGCTATTTGAGAAAAAAGCAAAACGCGAGTTAGAAATGCCTGATGAGTTAGTGTTAGCAACACGATTTGATAATCTATATTTGTTACCAGCCTCCACTGCTTTGGCAACATTGGATCGGCAGTTAGGCGCAATGGATGGCATGGGTTTAGTCATTACGCGCACTTTAAAAGCGATGGAGCATCAGTTTGATAACGTAATGATAGATTGTCCACCGCAGCTTGGTGTGTTGATGGTTAATGCGCTAGCTGCTTGTCAGCATTTGATTATTCCTGTCCAGACCGAGTTCCTTGCCTTGAAAGGTTTGGAACGGATGTTGCGAACCCTTAAGATGATTGCTGTATCGCAAAAAAAACAACTGGATTACACGATATTAGCGACTATGTTTGATCGCAGAACGAGAGCATCATTAAATACGTTACGTGTACTTCGGGAGACATATGAAAAATTTATGTGGAAATCAGTGATTCCTATTGATACTCAATTTCGAGAAGCCAGTCGTGCAGGTATTCCGCTGCCGATTCGTTCGCCTCGGGATAGGGGGGCACTGGCATATGAACTGTTTTTACAGGACATGTTAGCTAAGTCGACAATAGATGGGTTCTCTTGCGCAGTGGCATAAAAATGTCGATTTTAACTGAAAAGTCTAAAGCACCCCCAGTGAGCAACCAAGGCGATGCGCTTCGCATGTATTTTGATTCCTTGCTTGCTGAGGATGTTGGTGCTGATGATGACGTTCTAAACGAGACCTTGTTACTGAACGAGGATGCCGACAGGACGTTGGTGATACCCCCAACAGATACTGTAGCGGTAAGCGTTGAGGCATCGGCGTTTTTGTCTCAATCACCGGTCGAAAACAGTCATTTATTAGAGTCGAACTTAATTGTAGCGCAAGATCAGAGCCAGGAATACAGGCACGATAATGATAATACAGTGCTCGAAATATTGGATGGGGCTGTGGAGCGAGTAACACTTACGCCTGAGCCAAGTGCTGATACCCATTTAAAAGTTCCTGAATGGGGCCAGTCTTATTTTCAATGTTTAATGTTTAAAGTGGCAGGAATAAATCTTGCTGCGCCGTTGAAACGACTAAATACTATATTAGAATGGCCTGGAACGGTTACTGTCCTGCCGGGACATGCTGTCTGGTTTGTTGGTTTGGTGCGTAATCGCGATCAGAATGTCCAGGTGGTCGATTTAGCTAGCATCATAAAAGCTAAATCAGCGTTGCCGGATTTGTTGTTGCCTTTGTCAAAACGTGCCCGATATATCATGTTAATCGATGATGGTCACTGGGGTGTTGTGAGCGAATCAGTTTCAGATGTGCTTACGTTAGCGTCTAATGAGGTCCACTGGCATGATAATAAAAATCAAAAATGGTTAGTTGGTACAGTGAAGAAGGAAATGTGTGCTTTGTTGGATGTGGATGTTTTGATTGAATGTTTACAACAGGGGTTTTGATGAACGTGTGCCTTCCTAAGGGTTTGTAAAGAAATAAATTGTAACAGATTGCGTCGGAATCGTTTCGTCTTCAAGGCTCCCGTCATCCATGGCTTGCGCCCCTTAGCTACTGCCATATAGGCAAAGTGCGGAAATGGGTGTACCCCAAAAACACTTTTTTCAGGGCGCATACTCGTTGTCTGTAAGCTTTTTCGCAACGTCAAAGACGCAAGGATAGACAAGCAAAATATTCATGTTACGTCTTTACAGACTCTAAGGTTATTTCCATGAGCGTTTATCTCTCCCAGGTGTAGTAGCCACTCTTCTGAAAAGCACCGGTAGATAAACGGGCAGGAAAACGGCGAGCAATTTCGTATTTTTAATATGGTACGAAATATGCTTCATGTTGTTCGGGTTTCAATAATATGACTGGTGTTTGACGTATCGGATTTTCGGTTTCAGTAATACAAACGTGACAAAAAGGTTAAGATAAATGGCTATGACTAATGCTGCGCAAAATCAGGATAATCCAATATTACGTTGGGTCACGTTTAGATTGGAAAATGAAAAATACGGTATCAATGTAATGCAGGTGCAAGAGGTGTTACGTGTTACTGAGATTGCCCCTGTACCTGGTGCACCTAGTTACGTGTTGGGGATTATAAACCTGCGTGGTAACGTTGTTACGGTGATTGATACGAGAAAACGTTTTGGGCTAATGGTAAAGGAAATGGGAGAGTCCACACGTATTGTGATTATAGAATCTGACGAGCAAGTCGTTGGTATTTTGGTTGACAGTGTGGCGGAAGTTGTTGATTTAAGAGCATCAGAAATAGAAACTGCTCCTAATGTGGGTACTGAGGATAGTGCTAAATTTATACAGGGTGTTGCCAGTCAGCAAGGAGAATTGCTGATCATTGTCGATCTCAATAAACTACTTTCGGACGAGCAATGGCCGGACGCTAGCTCAATGTAAATACGCGCTTTACCATTGTGATGAGTAGTAGCCAGTCAGGACTTTACACTAATCAAACGCTATGGGTATATATAAGTTAAGGTGAAAATATGGTAGGTTTTGAAGGAATTAGAAGTGGGTATCCGGGTTTTCAAGTGAATTCGCAACGGGAACAACAACGGAAACAACGTGATCAAAAGGAAAAAAATGAACAACACCATAGGGAATTAAAGGATGATCACCCCAATGACGGCAAACCACATATCGACGAATTTGCCTGATTTCTGAATGGTTGTTGGGGTATCTCATGAATAGCGTATTATCGTCTGTTCCTGTTACTTCTCTCGCACTGGCTACGTTGGCAATGAGTGCTATCTCCATGCTGATATTAATTGCCATGGTGATTATGTATCGCTATTTCAATAAAATGTTAAACCAACAGGAAATTACCATTGAGATTCTCAAAGATGATCTTAGTGCCTTATGCGCGGGTGCTATTGGTATAGGAGAGCATGTTGCTCGTTTGGAAGAAAATTCAAGAAGTCTTACGGTGCGCCAAGATAAACTGGAAATGCAGGAAGCCCCTGAACGAAGTTATAAGCAAGCACTTAAAATGGCACAACGCGGTGCGGAGCTTAATGAGGTTATCAAGGATTGTGGTATTGCCCACGGTGAAGCAGAATTAATATTACTTGCGAACCGGCTTGATAAAGCAAGCTAGTTAAGAAAATGTACTTTTTTCCAAAACTTATTGCAACCTATAAGTGTCCAACTGATGATTTTAGGTTTATTGTTTTCCATTAAGTTATTCCAATTTTATTTTTAATACGTCGTTTCTTTATTGCTTCGATTGATGAGAATGTGATATTTGCGCAGTCAAGGCATGTTTTTTAGGAATGCTGACGGTAACTCGTAATCCTCCCAATGAAGATGATCGTGAAAAATGTATGGACCCCTCGTAGCTATTGACAATATCCTTGACAATAGCTAAGCCCAGACCGTAACCGGATACCTGTTCGTCGAGTCGTACACCACGAGTCGATAAAGAGGCTAGTTCGCTTTCCTGACACCCTGGGCCATCGTCGTCGATAATATAACGTACGTTACTGTTCTCCTGTACGCTGATGTGTACCTGTTGCGTTGCCCATTTACAGGCATTGTCGAGGATGTTTCCTAGTAATTCATGTAAGTCTTCTCGCTCTAGCGAACAAGTTGCTTGCTCGGGAACGTCCTGGCTTATATTGATTGATTTATTGTTATAAATTGTTGACAGGGTTTTTACTAATGCAGTGATTTCGGGGGCTAGTTTTGCCTGCCGGGCACCAATGCCTGCTCCTGCAACTCGGGCTCGCACTAATTCTCTGTGAATAATTTGTTGTAACTCATTGGTGTATTTGTTGAGGTTTTTCAAAAATGTTGAGTCAGATTTGGCAGATTCGGCATTTAGTGCCTGAGTAATTAAGGTTAGACGGCCTTTTAGGGCATGAGCTAGATTGCCGGCTGTGTGCCGTGATCGTTTTAATCGCTGGGCCATTGCGTCCAGTCGTAAATTCAATTCTTGGACCAATGGTTTCAGTTCGCTGGGGACAGCTTCACTGAGTGAGTCAATTTCGCCAGTTTCGAGTTTCTGCAAATCATTGCGCACTTGTTCCAGTGGTTTCAAACTGCGTTTGATAATGAGTACTTGCAATAGCACCAGCAACATAAAAACTAAAAAGGAAACACCGCTGTGTCGAAATAAAAAACCTTGAATATCGCGGTTTATCTCCGATACGTCCTCGGCGATGGCAAGTTTAACCGTTTGCCCTTTTTTTTGATATACGCTTAGTAATACTATTAATTGTTGTTGTTGTGGTCCCGGTATATAAATGATATTTGCTTGTCCTTTTGTAATGTTAGTCAGTGGCAAGGTTTCGTCCCACAATGAGCGGGAACGTAAGGTTTGTCGTTCCGTTTTAATCTCAAAATAATGGCCAGAGAAAGGTTGTTTGTAAATCGCACTTATTTGATTGTCTGCCAGACTGACGTTTGGGTTGCCCGGTATGATGTTGAGTGCAGCAATAATTGTGTCGGAGTCGTGTACTAGTCGAGATGAAATATATTGCTCACTTAAATAGTGAATGGACGAGGAAATAATAATCCACTGGACCAATAAGAGGAAAGTGAGTGATAAAATAAGACCGGTTGCCAGCCGGGATTGTATCGCGTGCATGTTGATTGTTTCGCCGGTTATACGCTATCGTTGTTGTACCAAGCGCTATGCAACAAAAAGATAACCTTGGCCACGCTTGGTTTTAATGACGTCTTTGCCTAATTTTTTCCGCAATCGTTTGACATAAACCTCAATAACATTACTGTCTTTGTCTGCATCCAGCTCATAAACATGTTCTGTTAAACGTGATTTGGAGAGGATTTTGTTCGGATTTAACATGAAATAACGCAGTAAGCGGTATTCCGTTGCTGTGAGTTCAAAGGTTTCCCCCTGTTTGGATGTTACTTGTTGGTGGTCTTCGTCCAGGCTTATGCCATTAATTGTCAATGATGTATTTGGTTGCTTATTGACTCGTTTGATGAGTGCATTGAGGCGGGCAATCAGTTCTTCTGTATGAAAGGGTTTTCCTAGATAGTCATCTGCTCCGGCTTTAAATCCATCGACACGTTCGTGCCAAGCATCTCTAGCGGTTAACACGATAACCGCTAGAGCGTTTTTTTGTTCCCGCCAATGACGTAGCACCTCCAATCCTGATCGTTTCGGCAGGCCTATATCAAGGATAGCTGCATCGTAGGGTTCGATTTTACCCATAATTTCTGCATCGACGCCGTTGTCAACCAAGTCTACTGCATAGCCGGCCTTTTCGAGTTCTTTTTTTAACAAAGGGCCTAATTCAATATCGTCCTCTACCACCAGCAAGCGCATTTAATCGTCCTTTTTATGTTCCAGCAATTGCCCGTTTTGTGCATTAAACTTCAGTTCCCAGACAATACCCTGCTCATCGACTATTTCCACTTCATAAATGATTTTGTCTCGCTTCGTTTCCAATTCCACTTCGATGATTCGTCCTTGTCGGTGTGTTTTTGCCGCATCAATAATACTTTCAAGGGAGACAATGTCACCGGCGTCACGCAAACGCCGGGCATCGTCATGATCATATTTTCCAGCCCAAGCGTTTGTGGTGATCCAAAGACTCACAAGGATTGAGATGATTGTTGATTGATAAGACATTAGTGCTTAATCATCCCATTTGCCATATCCGGGTATCTTAATGGCATTCTCACTAAACGAACCTTGTGCTGCGTTTTGGTGACAATTGTCACAATTACTCAGGCTGCTTACTTTCGGGTTTCCTGTGATTAGGCGTGCTGGAATTTCCCGATGTTCCTTTTTAATATAGGGGATATTGGTAATGCGTAGCGGTGCTTGGTTGGGGGATAAGGAACGCATGATATGTCGGGAGCGCCGGGCATTGGATTTATCCGCACTATTGTTTGTCAGGTAGTTTAGAATTTCTTTATGCTCTTGGGGATCAAGTTCTGCATTTTCATCAAAATGTTCGTCTAATTGGGTCATGATAGCGCGCCATGATTGCTCTGGTAAAAGGCCGGCCTGATAAGCAAAGTGACAACTGCCGCATTCCTGTTGGTATAAGATGTTGTTATTTGGGCTTACGCCAGTCGTTCTACTCCATAATCGCATATTTTTATCATCGTCGCCATCACTGTCGGCAAATGATAGTCCCCATACAACAACGAATGCTGTTAATAAACTGAGTATGATAAATAGTTTTGGTTTCATGGGTCGAGTCCTCTTAATAAATAGTGATTTTTCATTTTGATTGAATAAATGTTAATAAATCGCCTTTTTCCTGCGGTGTGCATTCGCGCCCAAGTGTCCATTTGCAATTGCGCTTTAACCATTTTTTCACTTTTTTAACATCACTGAGGCGTGATGGCTTGACTGATGGCGCTAAAGGATCAATTATTTTTTGCGTACGCTGATGTTTGCCTTTGCGTGTTAATTCATTGGTGTGGCAAACTGAGCAGCTGCGCAAGGTTCCTGATTTAGTATGTGGAAACTCCTGTGTCCATAGTTGTTGTCCGCGTTCTGCGCTAAATGGCTTGTCGCTGGTTTTCGCGTAGTCGCCCAAAAGCGTATTTATTGGTGATGCAGACAAAGTGACTGACATTAGCGTTAAAGGTATAATGGCCACAATAATGCGCTTATGATTCATTGTTGGATGTTCCTCTGTGTTTATAGGTTTAGGGATTAGGTGGATCGTTTAATGCCGTCTATCATGGCGCGTACTAGGTTTTCTTTATGAATCAGGCTTTCGGCGATAACGCCAAGTACATGCAGGCCGACTAGTAGGAGCGTAAAGTTAGCTAAGAATTCGTGTGTTTCCTCCAGCACGTCTTCCCAAGCATCGGCGTTACTTAAGAACCAATTTGCCATTGGTCCAGCCTGCTCTTCTGCGCCGTATAGTGCGACACCCGTGATAACGGTTAGGGTAAGACTCATCAGCATTGTGATAATCATCAGGCCACCTGCTGGGTTGTGGCCCAAATATCGCTTGGCTTTAAGCACCAATATTTCCTTGAGGTATTTTAGTGCGGCACTAGGTGTGGTTACAAAGTCCGAAAAACGAGCGTGTTTGGTGCCAACGAAGCCCCAGAATAATCTTATAATGATTGCAGCTCCCAGGACATAACCCGCAAATACATGAAGATCGAGAAAGTCATCTTCGGTCAAGTATGCCACCATAAATGCAGCCACTAATACCCAGTGAAATATTCTGATTACTGGATCCCATACTTTAATTTCGTTGGTGTTAGACATTTTGAATACTCCCTTGATGTTAGTGTTACAACTCAATACCCGTAGAAATTGAGATTTCACTTTTCTTAAAGAACCTACTTTCACCTAAAAGCGCCTACTTTTTTAGTGTCATGAAATGAAGATGAAGTATACTGACTACCTAAATTTCAAACGCTATGGGTATACAATAGCTATGCAACCTGAAATGAAACTGAAAAATAGCCAGCTTCAAGGGTTACCTTTAAAAGTATTTACATTTCAGACTCTCAACTGATTCATTTACTTTAGTAATGGGGTTGTTCGGTGGTTGAACTATCATTATTCGCTGTTCTCATCTTTTGTTCTGATGATGATTAGCCATTCATAAATACAAACGCTGTGCGTCCATTCCAAGTAAATTTGGTGGCGTTGGTTAAGTTGTAAATTTCCTTGCCGATATGAAGCGATAACTGTTGTTAATCCAGTCTGGATTGGTGTGTATATTGAGTTATCCATTCATGGACCGGTCCCTAGGAGCCTGTCCGAGAAGAGAAAGCCTACTGCGAAAACGCCATGTTGGCCTATTTTTACGATCACTACGTTAAATAGGCTCAATATTCGTCTCAAACGCCAAAAGTAGGTGCCTGATGCAATCGAAAAAATGGACTCAATATGACGCTCCCTCGCGACGGCGGTTATTCTCGGGCAGGTTCCTAGGTGATTGTTAATTCGAATCAATATTGAAATCGATGAAATATTTGTTTTATTGGATAATTCAATCCTGTAAGAGGCAATATGAATGTCAAATCCCAATTAACCCGCCGACAAACCACTGTAGGATAAGCATAAAATGCCAACGCCAATAATGATCGTTGACGACTCCAGCTTTGCCCGCAAGCAAATGGCGCGTGCGTTACCGGATGGTTGGGATGTTGAAGTTACTTTTGCCTGTGATGGTTCCGAGGGACTGGCGGCCCTGAAATGTGGCCATCCTGAATATGTTTTCCTGGATCTCAATATGCCTGTTATGGATGGTTATCAAATGCTTGAGGCCATGAATAGTGAAGGTTTGTCATCAAAAGTCATTGTGGTTTCAGGCGATATTCAACCTGAGGCGCATCAGCGAGTGCTGGATCTGGGCGCTGTAGAGTTCATTAAAAAACCGGTAAGAAAGGATCAAGTTGCCAGTATTCTGACTAAACACGGTGTTCGTGAAAATAGCTACAGTCCCTTGAGTGAAACGATCAGTATCAAGACAGATGTTCGGGACGGCTGTCGGGAGATTGCAAATGTGGCTATGGGGCGCGCAGCGGACTTATTGGCAAGGTTGCTCGATGTCTTTGTGGTCATGCCCATACCGAATGTGAATATGATAGAGACATCTGAATTACACATGGCGCTGAACCACGTTGCTGAAGGGGAAACAATATCTGCGGTTTGTCAGGGATTTATTGGGTCTGGTATTGCAGGAGAGGCGTTGCTGATTTTTAACGAATCAAGTTTTACGGATATAGCGGATATGATGAAGCATACCGGTAACATCGATGAAACGGTAGAGCTTGAATTGTTAATGGATATTTCAAATATACTGATAGGAGCATGCCTGAAAGGTATCGCAGACCAAATGGACATTGATTTTAGCCAAGGCCATCCGGTTGTATTGGGGCGGCATGTGAAAATTGGCGATATTATTAAACGCAATGCATCGCGCTGGAACAAGACCCTGGCGATAGAAATGGGATACCGGTTTGAGAATAAAAATATTAACTGCGATTTATTGTTGTTGTTTACGGAAGATTCTTTGGAAACGATTAACGATATTGTGTCCTGCTTAGTGGTGGAGTAGCGAATAGAGATAGGCCATGCAAAGTGCAACAGACAGCGAAACTGAAAGCGCAACAATAGATATTAAGGAATTTCACTGGTTGATGGATATGTTACAGTCCATTGATGTGGGGCTTTTGGTGCTTGATCGCCAATATAATGTGCAGCTATGGAATAGTTTTATGGCGAACCATAGTGGAATTTCGTCTTCTGGAATTATTGGTAAAAATATTTTTCAAGCCTTTAGTGATGTGCCAGAAACCTGGTTTAAACGTAAAGTGGAATCCGTGTTTTTATTAAACAATCGTGCTTTTACTACCTGGGAGCAGCGGCCGTATTTATTCAATTTTAAAAATTATCGGCCGATCACCGGTTCCGCTGAGTTTATGTACCAAAATATAACCTATATTCCTTTAGCGTCGGTGGATGGTAAAATAAATCATTTAGGCATTGCTATTTATGATGTTACGGATATCGCAATTAATAAATCGGAGTTGGAAGAAGTTAATCATAAACTGGAGGTGCTGAGTAGGACGGATCGCTTAACGAATCTCAATAATCGAGGTCATTGGGAAGAATGTTTAGTGCAGGAATTTTTGCGTGTCCAACGTACCAAACGACCGAGTTCGCTTATTATGTTTGATATTGATCATTTTAAGAAAGTGAATGATTCTTATGGCCATCAAGCTGGAGATGAAGTTATCCGAGCGGCGGCGGCGGAGGTGGTTAAAAAGGTGCGGGTAACGGACGTTCCTGGCCGATATGGCGGTGAAGAATTTGGCATTATTTTAATTGATACACCAGCAGAAGGCGCATTGTATCTTGCAGAACGTTTACGCAAGGCAATTGAAGCTATGTCGGTCTTCCATGATGGGGTCGAGATACGTTATACCATTAGCTTGGGGATTGCTGAAATTAAGGACGATATGAGTGGACATAAACAGTGGTTGCAATGTGCGGATCAGGCGTTGTACGAGGCAAAACGTGCAGGGCGTAACCAATCGGTAATTTATAAATAGCAGGAAACTATTCAACTTACGCAGTGTTGTCCGGTTACTGCATTAACAGTGCTCATTTGCATCGCATTGATGAACTCTGCGCTTTTTCCTTATTCTCGAATAAATCAACGGCAATTTGAGTAATGCGTTTTCTTAGTGCGCAGCTTCAAGGTTTTTTACTGCCTTGAGGTTGAGCTAATAGTCATCTTCAGTGATGGGAATATTCGCGAGAAAGGGGGGATACCGTATTCTTGTTTATATATAAAAAAATGCTAAACTAAGTAAGGTATGGTAAGTCGAGGGAATTAGGAGCGTAATTGAAAATTATTTTTGATTTTAATGTTGTGTATCTAGCCTATAATACCCTGTAAATTGCCCATTGTTGGTTGTGCATTAAAAAAGATTAACCGGTCTGTTATTATTACTGTCAGTGATGAATGGGTGGGCGCTGACAAATGGCAGAGATTATTTTTGTTATGCCTCTTCGTGTGTAAATTCAGTACATAAATTCAGTTTTAGCGATTATTCATTGTCACTCTATCCGGTTTATATTTTCGTCTAAAAATAAGCTATTAAGGCATTATTTTTTAAGATTAGCTAAGGATTTTTCGCTTGGCATGCTACTTAAGTAAGACGTTGTAAACTGCTTGTGCGGTCGAGTTTTATGCTGCTTGTTTTGCAGAATATTAGTGTGTTCAGTACGAAAACATTAACTTCTTTAGAAAAAGAGCATGCCCGATGAGTCTTTTGCCGTCATAGAAAATACAATAACGGTAAAATTCGGTGTATTGCTAATTTATTCACATTGTGAGTATTATAACAGCATGATCAGCGCATGAAGAATGTCGGTTTACCTGTTAATTGTGGTCATGATGAGAGTGTTCGCGAATTGCGGAATTGTTATTTGCCATTGTTATTTACAATGACGAATTTATGGAATCTGAATTAATGACTAGCTATCTTGGTTTGGTGTAATTTTAAAATGAAGAGTAACGGCTTGGATTGTTTTTCGGTTTATTGGATAATCAGGAGAAAGGCACAGTGTTGATGGGCAGTCATCGGGCAAATCAAAAGTAAGTTAAATGTTAAAGGCAAGTTGGGTGGTTACAAAATAAATTAAATGGCAAATAGTGAAAGTGAAGTCGTTAAGTCCTGAACTAATCAATTTTTAAGAGGGGCAGATAATTATGCCAATAAAAGTGCCTGTATACTCTGATGAGAATAGCCTTCATCACATTTTGCTTTATAGTGAAGAAGCGGACGGTACATTCAAGCGCACTCAGTCAGAGCCGTTGCGTTTGCTGCGCGATAATATTGATGGTGTCACCAGCAAGCAGGGTGATCTAGTGGCTGCGCAATTTGATAAAATAAAACGCAACTGGCAATTACCCACGATTTCATTTCATTATGGAAAACCGCAAAGTTTCTACCACTTTTTGAGAGAAAAAGTTGCAAGAAATAAATTTTATGTTTTTACCGCACCGAATCTGTCCGGGCGTATTACTCGGTTGAATCTGCATGAGCTAAAATTAAAAGTATCGGTTTCGCAGCGTATCCTGTCTATTTTAAAAGAAAAATATCTTGAAGCGTTGTTGTTGTGGACGCGCGAGGAATATTTAGAAAAACTAAAGGCTCAACGTATCAGGCTTAGTGTTAGCAAGACGCACAAAGCCAAGGTAACTGGGCCCAAACGCCAGAACAGTCAGGAGGCGATTGATGCGGCGGATAAGGATAATGTTCAGCGTATTTATGATGTTCAGCGGCGTACACAGATATTTATGGATTATGACAACTTGAGTATTTTACCGACTAATAATGAGATGCCGGATTTAAATGCGTATCGTTCAACTGAATCGACGCTCCAAGCACAGCCGAAGAAAAAATCAGATTCCAGTGTCGATGAAAATAATCATTTAGATCAACGTTTCATGATAGACATGGAATAAACGCGTTTTCTCTAATTGGTTGAAATTAGACTTTACTTCAAGCCTTACCACGCTCAAGCGTTCGCACGCGGAAGCGAAAAAACTTTATTGTCGCAGCGTGATTGGTTTTTTCTGTTGCAATACCGCCGTTACGCAATCATCAGTCATCATCGCTGCTTCCCTGAGTCTGTAAAAAAATAATTTGCCGAAATAACAACCGGATTTTGCTTTTTTAACCAGCGTTGTTACTTCGATAACGAATTATTTAAATCGGGATTTTGACAGTTTATTGTTGGCGATTTTAAAAACAGTATTTGCCCGTGACGGGACTAAAAAATCAAGGTATTCTTCATTAGACTCAGCATGGATAGGAAAAGGGTTATTTTCGGTGGAGGCATTGCCATGCAATGATTAGGCTGGGATATGCGCGCACGTTCCTGTCAGCAATGTGTGATATTGATGTTCTGTGAACGTTATTAAGAGCGCTATCGTCATGTGAACAAGTAACACATGAGCCGTGTTAGCTTTTAGGCTTGGTGTGTCGGTATTAGAGGAGCTATGTTAAATGATGAAGAACAGACTCTGCAATTTTAATCATATTATTCAACTAGTTGGGGCTATGCTGCTGTTGCTTTTAACGAATGCGGTGATTGCGAGCATTGAGGACGGTATTTCAGCCGTAGAGAATGAAGACTATATGAGTGCGTATACGATGTTCAAAGAGCTCGCTGCACAGGGGGATGCTGAAGCACAATATAATCTGGCAATTTTATATAAACAGGGAAAGGGGGTAATGCAGGATGCCGATGAAGCGGTAAATTGGTTTCGCAAAGCAGCGCAACAAGGCCTGGCCAGTGCCCAATATTATATGGGGCATTTATATGACAGTGGTGAGGGGGTTAAGCAGGATTTTATACTCGCTAAAAATTGGTATACCAAGGCGGCACAACAAGGCAATGCATCTGCACAATCAAATCTTGGTGTGTTGTATGCGAATGGAGAGGGTATTAAGCAGGATATAGTGAAAGCTTATGTATGGTTTAGCTTGGCTGTTTCGCAGGGGTTAACTGCCGCATTAGATAATAGAAACCTATTGGCAAAAAGTATGTCGTCGGAATTGCTCAATAATGCGACAATGCTGTCTCGCGAATATTTTCAGCAATATGTGGCGCCCTTTAGTCCTCAGCAAAATAAGCTCACCAGTCGAGGTCACCCTGCTATACCCAATGCGCATCAACAAACCCCTATGGCAATACAATAAATTTAAAATTCACATCACTGTTTTGTTTATGGGATTGGTTTGTCCGATGATGTTGTTAGCAAGTGCCATGAGCGCTGAAGACACCGCATGTTCATTTTTTAAGCGAGTTGACTGAAATTTATCAATTTTCAATGTATTCAATTGCTTCGCGATACATCATCCTAAAGGCATCAGTTGAGTGGTTGGGGTTATTTGTTAACCATTTGAAATAATTTAACTATTTTGTTTTTCCAGCTTTGCTCAAAGGGCAAGCATGCGACGGTGTGGCGCACGTTTTTTATCGCCTCTGGCATCGTGCGAATCGCTGCAATAGTCCGGCTATTACGCCTCGTCGCGCTTCCGCCAGTCACGATTTTATCGTGAAAAATGCACCCTAACATAGTATCCGACTGATAATTTTTAATGATAAAAATTGTTATCATTAAAGACAAAAAATGCTGTATATGATAATAAACCTTGCTATTAATGAATTTCAAAGCTATATTTTATGTATATAAATATAAGCATTAATCGTGAATTTCGCTATTTAAGATAACAAAAGTTATCATTATGAATTTTGAGGCAATGACAGACAAATCGATTGCAGCGGAGATCGGTCGTCGCATCGAGCAAATTCGGTTGGAGCAAAACCTTACTCAGCAACAAGTGGCTGATGAGGTTGGTTTGTCGCGTGTGAGTTATCGCAAATTAGCTGCTGGTGCAGGTAAGTTTGAAAATGTTATTGCCGTACTTCGTGTCTTGAGCCGATTGGATTTAGTTGAGCAGTTTGTGCCCGAAACAACCTTCAGCCCGATGGAGCAATTAAAATTAAAGGGAAAGCAAAGGCAGCGTGCAACAGGTGGGCATGCTGGGAATGCGGATATAAACACCAATAAACAAAAGACAACGTTGGATTGGTAATGCAGCATCTTGCTGAAGTTCGTTTATGGGGGGGGTTAGTTGGGGCATTAGCGTATGATCCTGTGTCGCAAATAAGCACTTTTGAGTATTCCCCAGAATGGCTGGCCAGTGGTGTCGATATTGCACCGTTACGAATGCCTTTGTCACCACAATTATTTCAATTTCCAGGTTTAAACCTGGCAACCTACAAAGGTTTACCGGCAATATTTGCTGACACCTTACCCGATGATTTTGGCAATGCGGTGATCAATGCCTGGTTGACAAGAAAGGGGCGGGATATTCACTCATTTACGTCACTTGAACGTTTGCTTTACACTGGCAATCGTGGCATGGGAGCGTTGGAGTTTGAACCGGCCATATCAGGAACTACCACCAGTAGTGAACAGATAGAGCTTGTTTCATTAATTGAAATGGCGCAGGTAATCCTAGACCAGCGTACCAACCTTACAATGGATGTGTTGCCTGACCGGGTAAATACGGATGCGATGTCGGCGTTATTTCAGGTAGGTACTTCGGCTGGTGGTGCGCGAGCGAAAGCGTTGGTTGCAGTGAATGCGGATAGAACTCAACTACGTTCCGGTCAAGTGGATGCTCCACAAGGTTTTGAGCATTATTTATTGAAATTTGACGGTGTAGAAGAGCATAAAATGAATAGCCAGGTGTTTGGCGACCCGAAGGGGTTTGGTCGTATGGAATATGCGTATTATCTGATGGCGATGGATGTAGGGGTTAATATGTCACCGTCAGAGCTGTTAATTGATGGGGCAAGAGCTCACTTTATGACAAAACGCTTCGATCGTAATGGCAATAAAAAAATACATTATGTTTCTTTATGTTCAATGGACCATGCTGATTATAAAAAACGTGGCTCGTATAGTTATGAGCAATTATTATCCGTTGCACGACGTTTGAAATTACCCAGAAAGGATGCGATTGAAATTTATCGGCGTATGGTGTTTAACGTGGTGGCACGAAACCATGATGATCATACCAAGAATACTGGTTTTTTGTTAAATGCTAACGATAGTCAGTGGCGTTTATCCCCCGCCTTTGATTTAGCCTATAGCTACAAAAAAGATTCTCCTTGGGTTGATTCTCATCAAATGACCATCAATGGCAAGCGAGATCATTTTCGCCGTGATGATTTATTAGCGGTAGGTGCATTAATTGGTAATTTTAAAAAGCAATCGAGTTTGATTATTGATGAAGTGATCTCGGTAGTGGAAAAGTGGAGCGACTATGCTAATAAAGCCGGTGTTTTTGATGATTTGGCGCATGAAATAAAGAAAAATCACCGTCTTTTTCTGTAGCGCTTTTATTATTATGAATGTTGTTCTGCGTATTGTTACTCATATTGCGGTAAAGGAATATGATGTTATACCTAAACCTCAGACGCTTTGGGTATATATGCATGCAGGTTAATAGGAACGTATGTGATTAATCAACAGAGTGTTTCAGATGCGAAAATTTTTGATGCACTGGATCGCGGCGTAACAGTTGTTACTGGCAATAAACGCTTGGCAGGTGTTATCCGTCAGGCCTTTGAACAAGCGGCGATTAATAAAGACCTCGGTGTTTGGCCAACCCCGGATATAGTGCCCTGGTCTGTCTGGTTGCAACGGAGCTGGGAAGAAGCGTTGGTGTTGGGGGCTTTGTCTGCACCTGAGCTCTTATTAACGTCTCAGCAGGAGCAATGCATCTGGGACAGTATTATTGTCGAGGCGGGGCTGGATCAACCGTTACAGCAAATGAGTGGTACGGTTCGTCAGGCACAAGATGCCTGGCAGTTAATGCAAGCATGGCAATTGTTGCTGGATGAAACATTGTTTGCTTACAACAGTGACAGCACAGCGTTTTGGCACTGGGCATCAAAATTTGAGGAAAAATGCAAAGAGAACGCCTGGTTGCCCATGGCAGGGCTTACACAGAAACTGCAATGTAGCATTGAATCAGGCGCATTAGCGGTACCATCGGAACTGGTGTTGATCGGTTTCGATGAGCTGACACCACAGCAACAGTCATTATTGCAAACGCTAGTTGAGTCGGGATGCGATGTGCACTGGATGCAACTGGCTGGCGTGGAAAGCCAGACCGTTGGTGTAGGGTGCGTCGATACACGTCAGGAGGCCATGACCATGGCCCGTTGGGTGCGGCAACGGCTTGATGAAAACCCCGTAGCGCAGATTGGTGTCGTTGTACCAGAACTCGCGTCACAACGGCATATCGTCATTCATGCCCTTGATGATGTGTTAGTTCCACAGGCGCGGTACCCGGGGTGTCAATCCGTGGCACGGCCTTATAATATCTCGCTTGGTGTGCCGTTGAGTGCGTATCCCATTATCCGTACTGCACTAACATTGCTGAGCCTCTTGGGGCCCTGCATTAGCCTGAAAGATGCCGGTAGCTTGCTTCGTTCCCCGTTTATTGCCGGGTGGCAACAGGAAGCCAGTGCCCGGGCGTTGCTCGATGGGCGATTGCGGCAAACGGCTGAACTTAATGTGACGTTGCAAACGTTACGCTACCATGCATCACAAGCTAACCGTTTGTATTCAAGCCCTGTACTGGCAGAAAAGCTTGATGCTTGGGTACACGCCGCGCTGGATTGCCCGCGCACTGATCGTCCGGGACAGTGGTCAGAACGGTTTGTGACATTATTAAAAAGCATTGGTTGGGCGAGCGGGCGGCCATTGTCAAGTGAAGAGTATCAAGCCCTTGAAGCATGGCGGGATCTCTTGAGTGCTTTTGCCAGCCTTGATCAGGTGACGGAGGAGCCGATGAGCGCAGCTACTGCGCTGGCTCAATTGCGTTATATGGCTGGGGAGCGTACGTTTCAACCGCAAACCGATACAGTGTCAGTGCAGGTAATGGGAGTGCTTGAAGTCAGCGGGTTACAGTTCGATTGTCTTTGGATTATGGGCTTGCATGATGGCAGTTGGCCAGCATCGCCGCGGCCGAATCCATTCATTCCATTGCCTTTACAGCGAAATGCCGGGTTGCCTCATTCCAGTGAGGCGCGAGAGTTACAGGTGTCACGCACCATTACTCAGCGGATGCTGACGAGTGCAGCTGAGGTGGTCGTGAGTTTTCCACTGCGTAATGGTGATGAGGAACAGCGGCCCAGTCCGTTAATTACTGATTGCCCCATAGTAGACTTGGAAAAATTACGGTTGTATTCAGTACCTGTGTGGCGGGATGACGTTCACCGTAGTGCTAAATTAACGTTGCTGGAAAACGATGTTGCACCACCGCTTACAGATAAAAAAGTCAGCGGTGGAAGTGCTGTTTTCAAACTCCAGGCCGCCTGTCCTTTTCGTGCTTTCGCGGAACTGCGATTGGGTGCGCGTGCATTGGGGCACGCTGACATTGGTTTGGATGCCATGACCCGCGGCTCGTTGATGCACCGTGTTCTTGAGAAAGTGTGGCATGTATTGAAGTCGCACGAACAGTTAGTCGCCATGGATCGTGCAGAGCTGTTAACCGTGGTGAACACCATTGTTGCCGATGCAATAGATGAAATTATTAACCGCTATCCGCAAACTTTTACCCGGCGTTTTCGTATGATGGAAGCCAAACGTCTGAGCAGGCAAGTGTTAGAATGGTTGGCGCTGGAGGAGCGACGTGTACCGTTTCGTGTTGTCGCGTGGGAGGGACAATACGAAGCCACTGTCGGCGGGGTTCGTGTGCAGTTGAAAATTGATCGCATTGATGAACTGGCCGATGGTCGTTATGTTGTGATTGACTACAAGACGGGAGCGGTTAAGCCAACCCAGTGGTTTGGTGATCGCCCGGACGAGCCTCAGTTGCCACTCTATAGCATGATTGTTGCTGGCGACATTGCTGGCGTATTATTCGCGCAAGTGAAGGCAGGTGGTATGGGGTTTAACGGTGTTGCTGCAGACGACGAGTTAGTGCTTGGCGTGAAATCTTATAAAAAATTGCTGCAAACGCGCGAGATGAATTCATGGTCGGATGTACTGCATGATTGGCGCGCAACAATGGAACGATTGGGTGAGGCTTTTCGCGGTGGAAAGGCATCGGTTGATCCAAAGCAGTATCCACAGACCTGTACTTACTGTGAACTCAAGCCATTGTGCCGTATTAACGAGATGGTCGCGCCCGACCGACCATGCGCTATGCAATATAAAGATATCCGTCCCAAAGCAATATTAGATAGTGCGTCACCGAATACGGAGTGTCAAGTATGAAAAGGCACAACATAATTTTTGCACCTCCCTGGTGTCGCCACAAATGAGCAACCACAATCAAGCAGGTATAGCTGATCAGGATGCACGCTTACGCGCCCTTGATCCATCTGCATCGTTTATTGTTCAGGCTCCAGCGGGTTCGGGTAAAACGGGCTTGCTTAGTCAACGGTTTCTGGTGTTGCTGGCCAGTGTTGATGCGCCGGAGGAGATTGTTGCGATTACGTTTACCCGTAAGGCAGCAAGTGAGATGCGCCAACGGATATTGCAGGCATTGGCATGCGCCAAGTGTGATCAACCGCCAGAGCAGCATCATGAACGGCACACCTGGGAGCTAGCTCGGCGAGCACTGGCGCGTGACAAACAACAGGGCTGGCAGTTGCTCGATAACCCGGCGCGGCTGCGTATCCAAACGATCGACGCCCTTTGTGCCGCTTTGGCGCGACAGATGCCCATACTCTCGCGGTTTGGTTCAGTGCCTGCCATTGCTGACGATGCCGAACCGCTGTATCTTGAAGCCGCTAGAAATACCATTGCAGAATTGGAATCGGACGCCGAATGGTCAAATGCCGTCGCGCACTTGGTTATGCATCTTGATAATCGGCTGGATAAATTGCAGGGCCTAATATCGACCATGCTGGCCCGGCGTGATCAATGGTTACGCCATGTCGCTAATCCAGACCATCCAGGATTGACACGGAAAAGCCTGGAAGTGGCGATGGTCCGTCTGGTCACCGACGTGTTGCAGGAATTGGCAAAGCATGTTCCTACGTTGTCAGTGCCAGAATTGATCGAATTAGCGCGATTCGCAGCGTCGAACCTGGACGGTACGGGCTTCCCCATTGTTGCATGTGCTGATCTGCAAGGCTTGCCAGGGTTACAAGCGACGGACCGCCAGCAATGGGAAGGCCTTGCGGCATTGTTGTTGACGGCAGATGGTTCCTGGCGAAAGCGTTTGACCAAAAATGAAGGATTCCCAGCACCCGGGAGTGCAAAGAGCAAGGTAGAGAAAGCCCGCTTTACGGCGATGAAGCAGCGCATGATGGCATTGCTGGAATCATTGCAAGACGAAAACACTTTTCGCGAACAATTAGCGTTGTTGCGAGAGTTACCACCGCATCAATATAATAATGATGAATGGCAGACGTTGCAGGCCTTAGTTGCATTGCTGCGTGTCGCTGCCGCTCACTTGGAACTGGTGTTTAGTCAGCACGGCAAAGTGGATTTTCCCTCCCTGGTTCAGGCTGCAATTAGGGCTTTGGGTGAGCCTGAAGCACCAACGGATCTTGCCTTGGCGCTGGATTATCGTATTCGACATTTATTGGTGGACGAGTTTCAGGATACAGCCTTCAATCAGTACGAATTACTCAAACGTTTGACATCTGGCTGGCAGCCGGGGGATGGCCACACCTTGTTTGTGGTGGGCGATCCCATGCAGTCTATTTATCGCTTTAGAGAAGCTGAAGTGGGATTGTTTCTTACCGCTAGAGCGCATGGTATCGGGCAGGTGCCACTTGAGTTTCTTCGCCTCAAGGTCAATTTTCGTTCACAACAGGGGATTGTCGATTGGATTAATCAACATTTTCCGACTGTACTGCCGTTGCAAGACAACATTACCAGTGGTGCCGTGTCCTATGTCACATCGACATCTTTTCACCCAAAATTGGAAACAGACGCCGTTACTGTCCATCCGTCGCTTGACTATGACGACATCGCTGAAGCACGTCAGGTTGTGTCGATTGTGCAGCAGGCAATGGCAGCGCATCCAAACGGTACTACCGCTATTCTGGTTCGGGGACGCACTCACCTGGCGCGAATCATAGAACAACTCAAGCGGGCTAAACTTCGTTTTCAGGCAGTGGAAATCGAGCGATTGGCTCACCGGCCGGTTGTGCAGGATCTATTGGCGTTGACCCGGGCATTGAGCCATATCGGCGATCGTATTGCCTGGTTGGCGGTGCTCCGTGCGCCATATTGTGGCCTGACGCTGAAAGATCTGTATTGTTTGGCAGGGCATACGTCAAGTGAAACAGTCATTGATTTATTGCATCAGCAAGCGCGTATTGAGCAACTGAGTAACGATGGTCGTCGCCGCATTGCCCGAGTATTGCCTGTGTTGGATATTGCATTGTCGCAGCAAGCGCGTAGTTCCCTACGCAGTAACATTGAAGGCGTATGGATTGCGCTGGGGGGGGCGGCCTGCGTGACTGACGAGACGGACCAGGAGGATGGGGAAGTCTACTTTCAGTTACTTGAAACGCTTGAACGCTCAGTGGACAGCTTAGGGGGTAGTAACGCAGGTGATGCGCCGGATTTTCATGAACTTAACAAACAAGTTGAGCGGTTATTTGCGTTACCGGATGTGGCGGCGGACAATACCCTTCAACTCATGACGATCCATAAAGCCAAAGGACTGGAGTTCGATACCGTCATCCTGCCTGGGCTGGGACGAAGCCCGCGACATGATGACGAAAAGTTGTTAACTTGGTTGGAGCGTGTTCGAAACCTAGATGTTCAAGAATTTGATGCTCAGGAAATAGATGCTCAGGCAACAGGTATTCAGGCACTCAATGATAGAGACCTACTGCTTGCGCCTATTAGTGCCCACGGCGAGGAAAAAAATCCCATGGCGGCATACCTGCGTCGGTTGGATAAAGAAAAAGGCCGTTTTGAGGATAGTCGTTTGTTGTACGTTGCCGTGACCCGAGCTAAGCAGCGCCTACATCTTCTGGGACATATTGGTGTTCAGGAACAGGACAGTGGTGAATTAAAGCCTCCCCCCAATGACTCCCTTTTGGCTCGACTATGGCCGGTCGTGAAAAATGATTTTCAAGCCTTACTTAACGAACGCAGTGACGAGACAGCCGCATTGAACGATAGGCTTGAACCGTTAGACGGTACCGGTATACGAACCCGTTTGGCTCTGGACTGGTCTTTGCCAGTTCCGCCTGCATCTGTTCAAGTTGCAGGCATTACAGTGGAGCCTGTCGTGGACCAGTTAGTGGAGTTTGATTGGGCAGGAGAGACGGCGCGGCAAGTGGGCACTGTGGTGCATCGACTGCTGCAACACATAGCAAAAATTGGCGCCGATTCTGTTGAGTCGGGCGATTTGCGTTGTTTTGCAGACACTGCTCACAACATGCTGGCTCGGTTGGGCGTGCCAAGTGGCCGTCTTAACGTCGCAATTGAAAAGGTCGGTGCGGCTCTACAGGCAGCACTGGACGATGAGCGGGGCAAATGGGTTTTAAGTGATCAGCACCACGAAGCGAGTTGTGAACTGGCATTGAGTAGCGTGCGTAATGGTGGTGTTGATCACATGGTAATCGATCGGACATTTGTGGATGATGAAGGTATACGCTGGATTATTGATTACAAAACAGGTGCCCATACTGGCGCAGGCATCGAAGAATTTCTCGACCGGGAGCAGCAGCGCTATTACGAACAACTACAGCGATACGCAAGTGTTATGCAGAAAATGGAAGAACGGCCAATTCGTCTTGGTCTGTATTTCCCATTGTTAAGAGGATGGCGGGAGTGGTCATTTTAGTTAGTGGGTGTTAACGCTGTGTATAGCACGCGGGTAGTTTTTTCAAAAATTTGGGTAACTAATCTCAGCTTATCTTTGATTGTTCCGATTACTGACTTAAAAGCGATCATTTACATCGGTAAACGCCGCGCTTTTTCCTTTTTCTCGAACAAATCGAAGATAAGCCTGCTGAGTCGCTACAATTACAATGTTGCTAACCCACATGTTTTTGTTTTTCGCCCTGTAATCGGTCGAATGAACGAGGTTTGGGGGGAGGGCGGCCCCATGGGTGTGTNNNGTGTGTTATGCCGTGCCGCGCTTGGTCTCAATGGTAATACCGATGTCTTTTAGCATACCTGTCGGAAGAACACCGCCAGCACTTATAATAACATCGTCATTTTCAGCTTCGATGATATTGCCATCGTGGTCGATAATAACTTTATCCTGTTGAATTTCCTTGATGTTGGATTTTAACATGACCCGCAAATTACCTTTTTGCTCGGCGGCGGCAACACGTTTTCGGTTTTTGTCTTTTGCGCGAGTGAATGCGCCACTGCGGTAAGATAAGATGACTTGAGTGCCGGGTTCTTCAGCGATACTTGCAGCAGCCTCAAGTGCGCTGTCGCCGCCACCGACGACAAGCACATTACGTTCACGGTATTGTTCAGGATCGATCAAGCGGTAAACAACTTTTGTTAATTGTTCTCCTGGTACCCCCAATTTCCTTGGCGTGCCCCGACGGCCAATGGTGAGCAGAACGTTTTTCGTCTGATACGTGTTTTTTGTGGTCTTGACTTCAAATCCATGGGGTGTCTTTGTAATTGACTCCATACGTTCTTTGAAATTAATCTGTATACCTGTTTTTGTGGCAACACTGTGCCAAAACGATAACAACTCTTCTTTTGATACTTCGGTAAACTTTACTTTGCCAACAATGGGTAACTCTGCGGGTTGAGTCATCACCAGTTTGCCGCGGGGGAAATGGGCAACGGTGCCACCTAAGGACTCTTGTTCAATGGTGACATATTTAAGTTTTTTCTCATGTGCTCCTAATGTTGCAGAAAATCCTGATGGTCCTGCACCTATAATGACGACATCAATGTTATCGCCGGAACCCACGCCATCTCTATTACAGATTGATCGCATTGCTTGGCGGCCCTGCTCAATGGCGTTTCGCACTAACCCCATGCCGCCTAATTCACCTGCGATAAAAATTCCTGGCACATTGGTTTCAAAGTTTTCGTTGACAATTGGGATATCTACGCCGCGTGTTTCAGTGCCAAATACCAGCGTTATTGCATCAACCGGGCATGCTTCCGCGCAGGCTCCATGGCCAATGCAATGCGTGGGGTTGATTAGCTCGGCTTTTTCCTCAATGATACCTATGACGTTTTTTTCCGGACACACATCTGCGCAGGAATTGCAGCCAATACATAGGTTAGGATCGATCAGTGGGTGCAACGAAGCGGGTTCTGTCAGACCAGCTTTTACATTCTCTTCTAATGCCTGTTTGTGTATCTTATATTTATTACGCTTGCGGTAATGTGTCCACAGCAGGGCGATGGCGATGGGCAGCGCATACACAAGCAGCATCGAATACTCACCGATAAGAATTAAAATGTCACTTAATACCACGTTGCTAGCCTATTAGAGTCAAGTCAATGAAGGTGTTGTGTTGTTTTTTGAACTGATATTTATATCGCATTGCTATCTTTTTTCTTGGGCTTTGCCAGTCAATGAATGTTGAATTAATCGGAATTTCCTGGTGATGCAATATGCCAGAAGGAGTATATCGTTTTGAAGCGCTTAGGTGTATTCTATTTTCGATCAATGAATATAGGTGTTGGGTTTTTCAATTCTGAATTTGCCAGTGTTATAGTGCCGATCTAGTTAGTATCGTTCGTTAGTGCCAGAGTTAGTGCCAGAATTTAGTGCTAGAGTTGGAGTTGTTCCGCTTCATTGACTGGGTATTTTGCCTCTCTCTGATACGTCGTATTAGAACTTTAATTAGTCAGTTTTAGTTGATGAAATAACGATGTATTAAGCATCGCCAAGACTAACTGTTTTGGGTTACAAAATGCAAGCAATCAAGTCATAAGCAGCCTTGCAAATGTACTTGTTCACGGTTTTGTCCAGTATAGTGGATTTAAAAACCGAACGATTACAAGCAGTAACGGCCGCTTGTAAAATTAACCCTCCTAATGGTATTCACAATTCATGCATTTTCGTCGTTTGATTTGTGAAAAATCAGTGAATTATTATTAATATTTAACCGGGGAGCAAGCATGCGTAGAGTATTTAGTGAATAATGTGGCTTTGTAATGGATGATAACGATAGTGGTGTTCCGAGTTGCTGATGTTAAGTCTAACCGCAACACAATACTGCTCGTGAAAGATGCCCACTGTGGTTGCCTAACTTATTTTATTTATCAATTGTCTTTTTTTCTCATCAATCATTTAAATTTTTCATTAAGATAAAATGACTACTGTTATGGCTACATGAATGCAAACATCGAATTGTACGTCGCCCAATGGGTCATTTTTTATTAAGGTGAAGGCGGCATTGTCGTTGTGTGTTGTGACTGTTGGCGCAATGAGTAAGTAGTGCGGGCATTTTACCTGACAAGTTATAAGTAGG
>JAADGF010000010.1 GCA_013152545.1 Gammaproteobacteria bacterium | reverse complement strand
GCGTGAGTCGTAATACAACTAACCATTTTCTGGGTTGCCCGGGATCGATTTTCCTTTTCAGGTTAAACCAGGATTTTTCTATGCCAAAAGGCACAGGGTGGATGTTGGCGCTGTGTCCCAGCTTTTGGTTTAGTTCGCCAGTCATCCAGTTAGCATTTGGTGAAACGATACAAGGTCGTTTCGATAATGTAGATTTTATGAGTTGAGTGGTGGTTTTATTTTGTAGCAGGCCAAAGTCTGTTCCTAAAACAGTTACCAGAGCAGGTTGGCCGTGATTGCCGAGCGGGATGGCATTTTGTAGCCAGTTTATATGCAGCAGGTCGGCATTTTTGTAACGTCGATAGACTTGTCGGAGATAATAAAGCAGGCGTATTATTGCTGGTGCAGCAAGTAGAGGGTTATCTCGTAGCAGATGAGCTATTCCACCCTGGCTGACGAGCTGGGAAAGCCAGTTGGCTTCAGTGGTAGTGGCAGCATAGGTGACGTTTTCAGGAAAGTTTCCGGGTGGGCACCATACATGCAGATCTATATTTTCTTTTCGGGACAGGGCATCTACCATGTCCTTAATAAAGCGCCCAGCCCAGTCATTGTCATCTTTTGGGAAGGAAGTGCTGATTAGAAGGATGTTGGGCATCTACTCTTTATCCCTTCGGGTTCGACGTCGCTCCATATCACTGTCTTTATAATGCAGGGCTGAAATCTGTTCGGATAGTATGCCAATGAAAAATACCAGCACAGAAGTGGTAAGCAATAATGCACTCATGTTGGTGAAGCGGTGTTCAGTAATAAATGTAAAAAAATAATAACTTAGCCCGAGGACAAATAGTGCGGCGCTTGCTGGCAAAAATAGCCGCATAGGAGAAAAAAGTGAACCAATCTTAATAATGATAATGAAAAATCGAAGCCCATCTTTAAACAGACGGATATTACTCTTTCCTTCTCGCTTTGCAGCATGGATTGAAATGTAGCCGACTGCTAACCCTGATCGGAAGAAGGCCATCGTGCTGGTGGTAGGATAGGAAAATCCATTGGGCAGCAAATAGAGGAATTTGCGGAAGTGTCGGGCGCGTACGATACGGAATCCAGAAGTCAGGTCATCTATTCTGTATCCAGTCATAACGGAGGCCAGCTTGTTATACAGGTGATTGGCTATACGTCGGGCAAAAGATGCTTGCCCGTCCGCATTTCTTGCACCAACAACCATCTCGTAGCCTTCGTTCATTTTAGCAATAAGGCGGTGAATATCCTCAGGATTGTGTTGGCCGTCTGCATCCATAAAAATAATCGTGTCAGACGTTGCAGTACGCGCACCTGTCTTGATTGCAGCACCATTGCCCATGCTATAGGCATGGTTTATAAGGATTATCTGATGTTCCTTGCAAATCTCTGGCGTTTCATCCGTTGAGCCATCATTAACAACAATGATTTCTGCATCAGGGAAATTATTAGTAAGTTTGGGAAGTAGTGAGCGTAGTCCCGTGCCCTCATTTTTGGCAGGAATGACTATAGACAGAGATAATGTTTTTTTATCTGGCTTCATGTGAAGTGGAGACTGATTTTGCATTGGAGACCTTTGTCTTGAGGTGATTCAACATGGGTATTCGCAATTGCATTGGTTGAGGTTTTTTACGCTCAATTTCAAAAGCGATTTTTAGATATTTTAGTGACTCATCATATAGGCCAGCTGAGGCTAAAAGTCTTGCTTGTTGTACAGGGATGATTGTATCTTCATGGAATTCTAATGCTTTGTCGAGTAGCTGTATCGCCGGGGAAAGCTGTCCTTCCAATGTGTAGATATCTGCATGCAAGAGAAGAAGCTGTGCCATTGCAGCTCCTTTTATACCGTTTATATTTTCCATTGCCGTTAGCAGTTCGTGGATGTCCTGGCGGGATACAAACTCGCAATTTTCATCAAATGTGGAGGTGACAAAGGTTTGAATGATAGTTTTTAGTCCGCCATTGTGTTCGGCATAACTACTTTGTCTTATGATATCTTCGACAGAGTAGTGTGGTGAAACATTGCTCGCGCAAGCGTATCCTAACATGGCGATAGGCAGGCCCACGTCTTCGGGGTGTTTTTTGTAGGTTTTATCAAGCAGCTTTATAGCCACGTCATGCAGCTTCAGTTTACCAAGTACTTGTCCATAGACACGTTGTGCGCGCAAGGAGTCTGGATGCTCATAGGCCCACACAGCTATCAGATCTATGGTGCTGCCCCAGACCTTGGCTGATTGGTAGGTGAGAAGGCCAGAAAATACGACCAGGATGACAGGGGTTACTTTCAGGGCAACTTGTACTCTTTTACGAGGGAATTTTTCTGCCAGGACAGCCAAATAATAACCCACTGCCAGCAAGGGGCCGACCATAGGTAGGTAGTTCCTGTGCTCAAAGTACAATTCTAGCGGAAGGAAAGTTGATTCTAAAAGGTGCCCGCCAAAATACCAGAATACTGCCAGTGTGAGTATTGGGTGTCGAATCCGTGAACGAAAAGCGACTATCAGTAATGTTGCGATGAGAGTTAATGAGAATAAGGTGCTAATAGGGGTCAGCAGACCTTGGGACAATACGATGTCGTCGTGTATAAGTCCTGTTCCTTTTATTCGTGGTAACAGGATTTGGCCAAGATAATCGATCAGTATCCGGGTTTCAGTGAGTAGCCGTTCTATCGGTGTAAAGGCTCTTGCCTCGTAAACATTAAGATATCCGGGAATAGATTTTATGATATAACCCAGAAAGAGTAGCCCGGGGATGACAATGAAAATTACAAACCACCTTCGGTACGCCGCAGGTTTTGGCAGATGACGAAAAAAAGTGTATTCCAGAATAGCAACATAGAGCAAAATTAATACACCGTTCTCTTTGCTCAGGGTTGCCAGGGCGCCGAAGAAAACTATCCCCAGGGTCATCAGCGTTAGCCCTTGTCTGGTTCGTTGTCCTATGTGAATGCGTCCTGCGCAATAGAGGATTAGGCCGACCAGAGTGAACAGCGTCATTAGCTGGGTCATGCGCTGGATGACATACAGGGTTGTGGATAAATTTAATGGGTGCAATAGCCACACAGCCGAAACAAAACTCGCGACCCAGAAATGATATTGGCGTGGCAGTGAAGTGCAGGGTAGCAGCCGGAGTGTGAGTTGCAAGATGAGCAGCCCGCAGATGATGTGGATCATCAGATTGGTGTATTTAAATGGCCGGGAATCTCCTGGCCAGTATTGATCATTAATTAGAAATGACAGCATGGATACCGGGCGTCCCAGGCTCCCGGATGTGTTGCTGAAAATAAAATGTATTGCCGTGTCCAGGCTGGTGACTCCACCATAATGGTTAAGTCTTTGCAGATTATCAAAATCATCGAGCAGAAAACCGCCATTGAGACCTGGCCAGTAGACGAGGAGGCTGGAACTGATGAGGCCGCAGAGTAGTAATAAACCGGGTAGTAACTTGTTGCTGAGATCTTTGGGTGATACCGGCATTATGGTTGTGGATCTAATTGGTGAGCGAGAGAGGTGTATGCCAGCCGCCACATTCAGGCTTAAAACTGGCAGAATTTGAAATATTGATACGCACAAAAAAAGCAGAGCCTCCGATGAATGAGGCTCTGCGAGATGCTAAACAGTTTCTGTTTATGGGCGACAGTTCGCTGGCAGATATTTAGCAGGCATGGAGGCTGTCGTCGATGCACAAGACCACTGTACACCGTTGGAGGTACCGGTACCTGTAAAGACAATGGTTTGGCCCTGGGCGTCACTGGGAAGGTTATTTACGGTCGCGTTTGATGTGGTATAGGTTAGTATGGCCACGGTGCTGGTGGTGGTGAAACCAATGCCAGAAAGGAATTGGCTCTGGGCGGCGCTGGTATTGATACCGGCCTGACCAGTGGAGGCTGGCATTCTGTTGGTTGAAATGTAATATTCCGATGTTGAGGTTTTGGCGGCCGAGGCAATAACCATGACTTCAGAAACTTTGGCGCGTGCCGTGTAGTCTTGATAAGCCGGAATAGCAATCGCGGCCAAAATGCCGATGATAGCAACCACGATCATCAGTTCGATGAGCGTGAAACCCTTTTGTGCTGTTCTTACGTGTTGCATGGATAAATCCTCCACAGTGTTCAAATTAAAGTTATTGCGTATTTCCCGATTTTGACCATTTTCTGTTCAAATCCGCGATGCCGTTTGGTGACGTCTTCACCTTTTTG
>JAADGF010000077.1 GCA_013152545.1 Gammaproteobacteria bacterium | reverse complement strand
ATTCTTATTGAGGCTTGCGTAACATCAGTTATTATCAAGGAAAGTTAAGATATTCCTTTATATTATGGAGTCAACACTATGGGCTGGCTACAATTTGGCCTTAATTTACATTATAAATTTTTATTGAGACGCTATAATAAATTGGCGATTGTATTTTTTTTACCTAACAGGTTTTGCGGTGACAGGAAAATCGCGATGAATGAACTTAGGTTTAGGACTATGCATGATCTAAGTCCAGATAATATACCTGCCACGATGGGTGGTAGCGATACCAGTTATCGAAAAAATCGTTTTAGATGCATCAATTGCCAATATAATATCAATAAAATGTGTCGCAACAACGTTCCGCAGTACCGCTCTTGCTTACTCCCATTCTTGCCGCTTTCTCTCCTCCTATTGATGCTGCAAGGTTGTGGGAGTCATATTTATCATTTTGTTGAGCCGGGTGAAACGCTGTATTCAATTAGTTGGGCCTATGGCCATGATTATCGGGAGGTCGCCAAATGGAACAGGATTGCGTCGCCATATCGGATTAACCGCGGCCAGCGATTGCGTGTCGTTGCTCCAATAAGCAAGGCTAAAAACACCCTGATTAATTCGCAGCATAATAAGCATAATCAAAACAAAGCATTATCGGGGGTACGTGGTATTCGTAAAGATTCAATCCAGAAAGCCGATAAAAACAATACGACTCGTTCTCGTTCAAAAACAGGTTTGAGATATGGTGATTTGAGCGAAACGGATTTACAGCACCAGCGTTTAGCCCATGCGAAGAATAATAAGGCTTTTATCTGGCAGTGGCCTACCAAAAAGGGGAAGGTAGTACAAACATTTGATGCCAACGATCCTCGTAAAAAAGGCGTGGATGTGGCGGGGATATCCGGTCAAGCAATTTATTCTGCCGCTTCAGGTCGTGTTGTTTACAGTGGAGGTGGACTTACCCGGTACGGAAAGCTTATCATCATTAAACATAACGAGACATACCTTAGTGCATATGCGCATAATAAGCGTTTACTGGTTTCAGAGGGTGAATCACTCAAATCTGGTCAATTAATAGCCGAAATGGGGAGTACTGGAACCAATAAGACAAAATTGCATTTTGAAATACGGCGTAACGGGACGCCTGTCGATCCTTTGCGTTATTTGCCTCGTAAAATGCGGTAAAACAGATGAAAACTGGACTGTTACTCATTATTTAACAGAAAATAACTATTTAAGCTGGAAGGCATCATTTAATCGTGGATAAGCTGTGTTAAATTGCGGTGGAGCAGGTATTGGTAAAACCCTGACCAGTCTTCGTGGGAGACAGACGTTATCGAATGTATTCTTTCAATAAAGCGAATTAACGTGCAGATGTAGTGACATGGTTTTAGTGTTTAATGATGTGTGTATGGTTTAAACATAAAGGTAAAATTTTGAGGATATGACGAATCAGGAAAACGAAGCAACTACAAATATTGGCGTTGATAATGTTGAGGATAGCGAATTGGGTTTAGAACCAATTGATAACGAGGATATTCCCGCTGCGAAGAAGAAAGTGAATTATGCACGCAGCGAGGTTACTGACCGAGATTTAGATGCGACTCGATTGTATCTAAGTGAAATCGGGTTTTCTCCGCTATTGAGCGCGGAAGAAGAAGTTTATTATGCGCGATTAATCAATAAAGGGGATGAAAGTGCCCGTAAGCGCATGATAGAAAGTAACCTGCGTTTAGTGGTCAAAATAGCGCGGCGATATCTTAACCGTGGTTTGGCCTTGCTTGATTTAATTGAAGAAGGCAATCTGGGACTGATACGCGCCGTCGAAAAATTTGATCCGGAAAGAGGGTTTCGTTTTTCAACGTATGCTACCTGGTGGATTCGGCAAACCATCGAACGGGCCATCATGAATCAAACACGAACCATCCGGTTGCCAATTCATGTGGTTAAAGAAATTAATATCTATCTGCGCGCCGCTCGACATTTATCGCAAAAATTAGATCACGAGCCTAGCCCTGAAGAAATCGCTGAAATATTGGATAAACCCATCGAAGATGTAAAACGGATGTTGGGACTTAATGAGCGGGTCACGTCGGTAGATGTTCCCTTGGGGCGGGATAGCGACAAATCCATACTTGATGCAATTCCTGATGAGCATAATGTGGACCCAGCCGTGTTGTTACAGGATGAAGATATCCAGAATTGTCTTGAATTATGGTTGTCGCAATTAAATGATAAACAGCGTGAAGTGGTGGAGCATCGGTTTGGTTTGCATGGTCGTGAAGTGGCCACCCTGGAGGAAGTGGGAAATGAATTGGGTGTTACCCGTGAACGAGTGCGCCAGATTCAGCTGGAAGCGTTAAAACGGTTACGGGAAATTATGGAGCGCGAAGGTTATTCTGTTGATAATATCTTAAAATAATCTTTTAAATTAGTTTGTTAAGTTAGTATCTTCAATTAGTGCCGCTAATGGTGTGCTGATGATAGTGAGCGGGGTTGCTGGATTCTCTGTGATACAGAATTCAGTCTCCCCGCTAAGGGGTGTGTGCGTGCACGTCCCCTTAGAGCAGTATTGCTAGTGCAACATTGCGATTTTCGTTCACTAAAATATTGTACGTGCGGCAAGCGGCTGGTGTCGTCATTATCTCTACTCCAATTCCCTGAGCCATTAATTCGACCGTCAGGTGTGAGGCTGGAAACTGCAGTGTATTGCCCGTTCCCAGCAGGATCATTTCAGGTGCCAATGCGACAATAAGTTTTAAATTGTCGTCGGAGAGTTGTTTGACCGATTGCGGTGGCCAATCGTCGATTAAGCAAGTGGCGGTCATTATAAAACTGGATGTCATTACATACGGTTGTTGCGCGCGGGGTTGGCTGCCTGACGACATCCCTCCAGCGGGGGCCACGATATCGATTTTCCCCACTGCATAGGCGCGGATAGTGTACGATGCTACATCTTGATCTTGACTAAATTGCATTATTGTTCTCCAAAATATTTATTTAACCCAAGCCCGTCCGCTAGAAATACTCGATTGCTAATTGACACACATTTAGGCAATGAGTACTGTATTCCCTTTTTTTGCACAAATAACCCAAACCAACGAATTTACATAAAATTCTCGGTAAGGTGGTGTCAGTAAGTTAACACCGATTGAGTTTTTTGAAAATCGATAATACATTGAAAATAAAGAATTTTATTGGCTTCCTGAGCTTGGTGGTACAAATATTATGCGTCGTTTTTCATCTCTAAATAAAGTATTGATTGTAGAATAACAAATATATAGGTATGTTTAGTTGCGATAAAAACGACTGAAACCACACGTCAACACCGTGTTTGACTGAGCAATATTAGCTACCGTCGTGTCGATGTTGTTGATTAAAGCGGATTGAAACATGCGTTGGTGCCTTAAAAAGTAAGCAGTTAAAAATACAGTAGGTAACAGTATTGATAAAAGATTTTCCTCGAATTAAGCGCTTGCCGCCGTATGTGTTTAACATTGTAAACCAGTTGAAAGCCGAAGCGCGATCCCGTGGTGAAGATATTATAGATTTTGGCATGGGAAATCCCGATCAGCCTACCCCGTCACATGTGGTGGATAAACTGGTGGAAGTGGCGCAGCGCAAAGATACTCACCGTTATTCCATGTCCAGGGGGATTCCGCGGCTGCGCCGCGCGATTTGCAATTGGTATAAAGCACGATACGACGTCGATTTAGATCCACAATCGGAGGCCATTGTGACAATTGGCTCCAAGGAAGGCTTGGCGCATTTAGCGTTAGCCACCGTGGGGCCGGGTGATGCGGTGTTGGTACCTAATCCTTCATACCCCATTCATCCTTATGGTTTTGTGATTGCAGGGGCTGATATTCGGCATGTGCCGTTGATTCCCGGTGGCGATTTTTTTAATGAATTGCAAAAGGCCATCAAAAACTCTTGGCCCAAGCCAAAAATGTTAGTGCTTAATTTCCCCGGGAATCCTACTACACAGTGCGTGGAACTGTCTTTTTACGAAAAAGTAGTGGCAATTGCTAAAGAGCATGAAATTTGGGTGGTCCAAGATTTAGCTTACGCTGATATTGTATTCGATGGTTATGAACCGCCATCCATATTGCAAGTACCGGATGCAAAAGAAGTGGCAGTGGAATTTTTTACCTTGTCAAAGAGTTATAATATGCCGGGTTGGCGGGTAGGGTTTATGTGCGGTAATCCACTGTTAGTAGAAGCGTTGGCGCGTATGAAATCTTATCTCGACTACGGTATGTTTACACCCATTCAAGTGGCCGCCATTTCGGCGTTGGAAGGCCCGCAGGATTGCGTGACGCAAATTCGTGACATGTATTATGAACGCCGTAATGTACTTTGTGATGGTCTCAATGCCGTTGGTTGGTTAGTTGATCGTCCCAAAGCAACCATGTTTGTCTGGGCGCCCATACCCGATCAATATAATCACCTGGGTTCATTGGAGTTTGCAAAAAAATTATTACACGAAGCCAAAGTGGCGGTGTCACCCGGAGTGGGTTTTGGGGATTATGGTGATAATTATGTACGGTTCAGCTTGATCGAAAACGAGCATCGCATTCGGCAAGCTATTCGTGGTATTCGTGATATGTTTAGAGCGGATCAAAAGTCTGGGTAAGGGTCTGTAAAGAGAGTAAGTTGAACAGATTGCGCCGGAATCGTTTCGTCTTCAAGGCTTCCGCCATCCATGGCTCACGCCCCTTACCTACTTTCATTATAGGCAAGGCGCGGAAATGGGCGCCCCAAGGGTACTTTTTTCAGGGCGCATACTCGTTGTCTGTAAGCTTTTGCACAATGCCGAAGACGCAAGGATAGACGCAAAATGCTCACGTTATTTCTTTACAGATCCTAAGGGGCTTAACCTTACATCCCCTGGGCAGTGAGCGATTGATGTTTTTTATTAAAATTAATGCGCACGATACAGCTAAGGAGAAAGACAGTAGTGGAACCTGTTAAAGTAGGATTATTAGGCTTGGGAACGGTCGGTGGTGGTACTGTCAATGTGCTGTCGCGCAACGCACAGGAAATTACCCGTCGTGCCGGACGTGGTATCCAAGTCAGCCACGCGGCAGCGCGTGATTTGAATAAAGTGCGGATTTGTAATACCGAGGCCATACAGTTGAGTACGTCGCTTCAGAGCGTTGTCGATAATCCTGACGTGCAAATCGTCGTTGAATTGATTGGTGGTGAAAAACTTGCCCGCGAAATGGTTATGCGAGCCATTGCCAATGGCAAACATGTTGTTACCGCTAATAAAGCCTTAATTGCTAACTATGGCAATGAAATCTTTGCGGCTGCACAAAATAAAGGTGTTATGGTGGCTTTTGAAGCGGCTGTGGCGGGGGGGATTCCCATCATTAAAGCGGTACGGGAAGGTTTGGCAGGTAATCGTATAGAATGGTTGGCGGGTATTATTAATGGTACCGGTAATTACATTCTGACGGAAATGCGGGACAAAGGCAGTCACTTCAACGATGTGCTAGCAGAAGCGCAACGTTTGGGCTATGCCGAGTCTGATCCCAGCTTTGATGTGGATGGTATTGATGCGGCTCATAAGCTGGCTATTTTGGCTGCTATCGCGTTTGGTATTCCGTTGCAGTTTAAGAAAGTATATACCGAAGGTATTACCAACATATCCCAGCAGGACGTGGAGTATGCAGAACAACTGGGCTACCGCATAAAGCATTTGGGTATCGCCCAGCGTACTGGTACAGGAGTCGAAATGCGGGTGCATCCTACGTTAATACCCGAGCGACGTTTAATTGCAAACGTTGATGGGGTAATGAATGCCGTTTTGGTCAAAGGCGATGCCGTGGGTCCCACGTTGTATTATGGTGCCGGTGCCGGTGCTGAAGCGACAGCGTCTGCGGTAGTGGCGGACATTGTGGATGTGGTGCGTACTTTGACTTCTGACCCGGAGAACCGGGTTCCTCATTTAGCTTTTCAGGCTGATGCCCTGAGTGATGTTGCTATTTTGTCAATGGATCAAGTTAAAACTGCCTACTATTTGAAATTACAAGCTGAGGACAAGCCAGGCGTGTTAGCGGATGTCACCCGAATATTAGCTGAACGCGGTATTAGTATTGAGGCCATCATTCAGAAAGAGCCTAAAAAAACGAGTCCGGAGCAAGACCGTACGGCGACGATCATTATACTAACCCATCGCGTTATTGAAGGCAGTATGAATCAAGCCATTACGCAGATCGAAGCTCTTGATGCGATAAAAGGCGCGGCAATGCGTATTCGTGTGGAGCATTTGTCGAAATAACCCTGTGTGTCGCACCACTTCGTGGTTTCTTGTGAAACGTGGCACGAGGGGGAGGGTGTTTTCAATGAATAATAGTTTTAACTCAGCTACAGGTTAATTTGGCGTATAACAAAATATTTTATATTGATAGTAACTGCTCACTGTAGCGTTGATTTTTTCGCTTTTAATTTTATTTGAAAGAAAAGGAAAAGCGCAGGGTTTGCCTGTGTCAATACGCAGCTTTGATGCCCTTACTAGACAACTTAATGGTAAGTGGAATCGTTGCTGTTTGTTTATATTTTATTATTTTTTTTCAGAGGTCACAACATGCCATTTCGGTCACGTTATACCGGGTTAATTGATAAATACCGCGATCGCCTGCCTGTCCATGATGATACTCGCATCATTAGTTTGGGTGAAGGAAATACGCCGTTAATTCGTTTAAATAATATCCCCGCTCAATTGAAAAAAGAGGTGGATATCTATGTCAAATATGAAGGCCTTAATCCTACCGGTTCGTTTAAAGACCGAGGCATGACTATGGCAGTCACGAAAGCCGTTGAGGCGGGTAGTCGTGCTATCATTTGCGCTTCTACGGGTAACACGTCTGCGGCTGCGGCAGCTTACGCAGCTCGTGCTGGCATTACTGCGTTTGTGTTGATTCCTGAGGGTAAAATTGCCATGGGCAAACTTGCACAAGCCATGATGCACGGCGCGGTTGTTATTCAAATTAAGGGGAATTTTGATGACGGAATGCGCATTGTTAAGGAGGTGGCTGAAGAGGCCCCTGTGACCATTGTTAATTCCATTAACCCGTTCCGCTTACAAGGTCAGAAAACGGCAGCCTTTGAAATCCTTGAAGAGTTGGGTGGTGCCCCTGATTATCATTGTATTCCAGTGGGGAATGCCGGCAATATTACCGCACATTGGATGGGTTATAGTGAATACCATGAACATGGCATCGTTAATAACCGGCCAGTAATGATTGGTTATCAGGCGGCTGGTTCAGCACCATTTTTACGCGGTAAAATGGTGGATAACCCAGAAACGGTTGCCACCGCTATTCGGATCGGGCACCCGCAAAGCTGGGATGCAGCTTGGAAGGTACAAAAAGATTGCCAAGGTTGGTTCGACGAATGTTCGGATCAAGATATTCTTGTTGCACAGAAACTACTGGCGCAGCATGAAGGCGTGTTTTGTGAGCCCGCATCCGCCACTTCGTTGGCTGGTGCATTGCACGATGTAAAAACCGGTAAAATTCCTGAAGGCAGTAAAATTGTTTGCACTCTGACGGGGCATGGTTTAAAAGACCCCGATACGGCTATTAATCAAAGCAGCGCCCCCATGACGAGTGTTGAGGCGACGATGGATGCTGTTAAGTCGGCGATTCTGGGTAATATGGCAAGCTGAGCTTTGCAACTAACTTACCGATGATTTGCCGGATGACGAGTATCATTAAAGCGCTGATATTAATTATTACTGAATTAACCCCTCAATGAAATTCGAATTATTAAGCAATGATGGTCCAGCTCGGCGCGGGCGTTTGATTTTTAAGCGTGGCGTGGTGCAGACACCGGCTTTCATGCCAGTGGGTACCTATGGCACCGTCAAAGCGATGACCCCGGAGGAATTGCAGGGTATCGGCGCAGAAATAATTCTGGGCAATACTTTTCACCTTATGTTACGTCCTGGTACCGAGGTGGTGAAAAAACACGGTGATCTGCATGATTTCATGCATTGGCATGGCCCCATTTTGACAGATTCTGGGGGGTTTCAGGTGTTTAGTCTTGGGGCTCGCCGGAAAATCACTGAGCATGGTGTTACTTTTGCGTCACCAGTTGATGGCAGTAAAGTTTTTCTTGGGCCTGAGGAATCCTTGCAAGTACAACGGGATTTGGGCGCAGATGTTGTCATGTGTTTTGATGAGTGTACGCCATATCCCGCAGATGAAGCGCAAGTGCTTTGCTCAATGGAATTGTCATTGCGTTGGGCTAAACGCAGCAAGGATGCGCATGGGGATAATCCCGCCGCTTTGTTTGGTATTATCCAGGGTGGAATGTACCCTCAATTACGAGATACTGCTTTGCAGGGATTACTGGATATCGGTTTTGATGGCTACGCCATTGGTGGATTATCAGTAGGTGAACCCAAAGATGCAATGCTCGGTATATTGGATCACACGGTGGAGCAGATGCCGAGTAACAAGCCCCGTTATTTAATGGGCGTTGGAACGCCTGAGGACCTTGTTATGGCGGTGTGCCGAGGGGTTGATATGTTCGATTGTGTGATGCCTACCCGAAATGCCCGAAATGGCCATTTATTTGTCCGTCGGGGTGAAATCAGAATTCGTAATGCGCAATACCGGGATGATACCCAGCCTTTGGACCCAGAGTGTGGTTGTTATACCTGCCAGAATTATAGTCGTGCTTATTTGCGGCATTTAGATAAAACCGGTGAAATTCTGGGTTCCCGTTTGAATACCATCCATAACCTTTATTATTACCAAAATCTCATGAAAAGCCTGCGCGAGGCCATTACAGCAGGAAATCTGGCAAATGTTGTCGCCGAATTTTACGCTCAACGGCGCTAAATGGATTGATCAAGATGTATCAGTTAGCGTCACTAATTAAGCGAAATTTCTGTTTGCGTTTGTTTCCTATGCAACAAATGCTGTAATTATGTAATAATAGCGCCGCTTGCTCTGTGGCAAGGGTGGCTGACCTGCTTGCGTCACGAGCGCTTAGCGACCTCTATACACAAGAAGAGGTAATGGCAAATCCACTGAGTGGTTTGTCTCCGCATAGTCAGATTTTTTAGTGATCGGGCGAATTAACCCAAAACAATCGATTTTAACAAAAAAATTAAAAGGATATTGAGTCATGAGTTTTTTTATCTCCGAGGCATTCGCCGAAGGCGCAGCCGCACCGTCGGCAGATGGCGGTTTATTAGGGTTTTTGCCCCTTATTTTAATTTTTGTCGTATTTTATTTCTTATTAATTCGGCCTCAGGCAAAGCGAGCCAAAGAACACAAACAGATGGTTGGAGCGCTGGCCAAAGGGGATGAATTGATTACTAATGGCGGTTTGTTAGGGCGTGCAATTGAGGTGGACGATAGTTTTATTACCTTGGAAATTGCCGAGGGTGTCGAAGTAAAATTACAGCGTAATGCCGTTGCTAGCTTGGTGCCGAAGGGCACTGTTAAAACCAATGTTTAGGGCTGGAGGATGTCAGGGATAGGTGTCGTCGCGAGTGGGAGGCCAGTTTTTCGGTCATTTGAAGTGAATTGAGGTGCCTGTTTAGTGATAATGAATTGAAAAATAGGCCCAAAATGATTATCCACAGTAGGCGTCCTATTTTTGGCTGGCCTCCCAGTTTGTTGATCGCTAAAAAACCACGTTGATGTGGTTTTGTGGCGCGATAGACCGTTTTTTGAGGATTTATTTAGGCTTATTGATCAAGGAATGCAATACGAAGCAAAAGTGATTGAAACAGCGTTGTGTACAAATTAAGAGGCGGTACTAGCATACTGTAGAGTATGGGTGTTTTCTCAGTAGCATATAAAGTACCTTCCTTTTGTTAATGTGTGTCGCAATGCGCTGTCAGTGCAAACTTAGAAAAGGTTTTGGTGCCGGGGATGTCCCGTCTCAGTGAGCCTTTCAAATTAAACGATATAAAGACCGTTATTAATCAAACAAACAATCAAACCAAACAACAAACTCGGTAGCCATTCATGTTAAACCAATATTCACTTTGGAAATACCTGTTGATCTTTCTTGTACTACTGGTGGGCGTTATTTACGCAACGCCAAATTTGTATGGAGAAGACCCGGCTGTGCAAGTAACCGCTATTCGTGGCGCCGAAGTTAGTCTGGCAACCCAGGAGTTGGTTCGCGGTGTGTTGGTCAATAAAGGCATCGACTATCAAAGTATTGTATTAGCCAATGAACAGATTTTAGTGCTTTTTAATAATACTGAAGATCAATTGAAAGCCAAAGATGTGATGCGCCAGCGATTGGGCGATGATTATGTGGTGGCACTGAATCTGGCGCCGCGTACGCCTGATTGGTTGTTGGCCATTAATGCGTCGCCGATGTATCTGGGGTTGGATTTGCGGGGCGGTGTTCATTTTTTAATGGAAGTGGATATAAATGCAGCCGTTTCACAATCTGAGGAGCGGTATATTAGTGATTTTAGAACTTTGCTGCGTGAAAACCGTATTCGCTACAGCAAAATTGATCAGCACAAACTAAAAGATGGTGGTAATGGCGGCGTCGAAATTCGCTTTGGTAGCGAAGAAATGCGTAACAAGGGTGACGCTCAAATTAAAGATGAATATCCCGAGTTGCTAATAAAATCTTACGAAAAAGATGGTTTTTATTTTTTGCGGATAAACATGAGTGATACTGAAAAAAATGAGGTGCGTAAACTTGCATTGAAACAAAATATTACCACCTTACGCAATCGAGTCAATGAGCTTGGAGTGTCGGAGCCTGTTATTCAGCAGCAGGGTACCAACCGTATCGTGGTGCAGTTACCGGGCATCCAGGATACTGCACGCGCCAAGGAAATCTTAGGGGCAACGGCAACATTAGAGTTTCGTTTAGCGGATGAAACCCATGATGTGCAGGACGCTGTCAATGGGCGTATACCCGCTGGGTTTAAGCTCTACAAACAACGCAGTGGTGGGCATGTATTGCTTAAAAACCGTGTTATGTTGACGGGCGATTACATCATTGATGCTTCTTCGGGTATTGATCAGCAAAATGGAGGGCCTACGGTCTTTATTACACTGGACGGTAAAGGGGCAAACATATTCAGTAAGGTGACGGGCGAAAACATTAAAAAGTTGATGGGCGTGGTGTTTATCGAAAACAAAATCGATAGCCGTGAAGTTGATGGTGAAATAATCAAAACAAAACGCACGGTGGAAGAGGTGATTAATGTCGCCCGTATCCAGGATCAGTTAAGCAAACGGTTTATGATTACAGGGTTGGACAGTACCCGCGAGGCGCGTGATCTTGCATTATTGTTGCGGGCAGGCGCTTTAGCAGCGCCCATTGATATTGTGGAAGAGCGGACGGTTGGTCCAAGCATGGGGCAGGATAATATCGATAAAGGTACGCTATCCGTCATTATTGGTTTTATACTCGTGCTGGCTTTCATGGCTATTTGGTATCGTGGTTTTGGTATGGTGGCTAATTTAGCTTTGATGTTTAACTTAGTGGTTATCATTGCTGTATTGTCGATGTTACAAGCTACACTGACGTTGCCTGGTATTGCCGGGATCGTGCTCACTGTTGGTATGGCCGTGGATGCGAATGTGTTGATATTTGAACGTATCCGAGAGGAGTTGCGTAATGGTAATAGTCCCCAGGCGAGTATTCACGCTGGTTATGCCAAAGCGGTGGCGACGATTGCAGATGCAAATATCACTACTTTGATCGCAGCTGTTATTTTACTGGGATTTGGTTCTGGTCCGATAAAAGGTTTTGCAATTACCTTGTCCATCGGAATTGCCACTTCGATGTTCACTGCAATTTTGGGGACACGCAGCATTGTGAATTTAATGTACGGCGGCAAACGTGTGGAGAAATTATCGATTTAGGTGCTGTGCTGTTGCCGCACTGAGTACGCTCTGGGATCTTTACAATTTAAACATCGTTATTTATAAACCTAACACTAATTTGGATGCAATATGCAGCTATTTAACAAAACACCAAATTTTGATTTCATGAGCAAACGTACAATGGCGTTGTCTATTTCTGTTTTGCTGATTATTGTGTCCATTGGCTCCCTTGCAACCCGGGGGTTAAATTTTGGCCTGGATTTTAGTGGCGGTACGTTGCTTGAACTGGGGTATCAGCAACCCGTGGACTTAACCGAGATTCGCAGTGCACTGAAAGAGGGTGGTTTCCCGGATGCAATTGCACAGCATTTTGGTACTTCGCAAGATATTCTGGTGCGTATCGCGCCAGCCGAAGGTCAAAATAACGCCGATCTTAGTACAAAAATCATGAGAACACTCGAGAATGCCTCGCAAGACAAAATCGATTTAAGGCGTGTGGAATTCGTGGGCCCTCAGGTTGGTGAAGAGCTTACCGAAGACGGTGGTCTGGCGGTTTTGTATGCGCTTATCTGTATCTTTATCTATGTTATATTCCGCTTCGAGTGGCGTTTTGCGGCGGGCTCCGTTGCGGCATTATTTCATGACGTGTTAATAACATTAGGTGTGTTTTCTCTGTTTCAACTGGATTTTGATCTAACCGTATTAGCCGCCTGCTTAGCGGTTATTGGTTATTCGCTCAATGACACCATTGTTGTTTTTGACCGTATTCGTGAAAATTTTCGCAAAATACGTAAAGGCAGCACCGTCGAAATTGTTAATACTTCATTAAACCAGACATTGTCGCGCACCTTAATGACTTCTGTTACAACATTGCTGGTGTTACTGGCCCTGTTTGTCGTGGGAGGCGAAATTATTCATGGTTTTGCAACCGCGTTGATCATTGGTGTTGTTGTGGGTACGTATTCCTCTATTTATGTTGCCAGTACCACAGCGATTATGTTGGGTGTCAGTAAAGCTGATTTGATACCCGTGAAGAAAGAGGATTTACTTGAAAGCGAAGGTGATTTACCATAGTTTTTTGTGAAGAGTTTGTTGAGTTTTATGTAATTTATTGTATGTGACTATCGTGATGTCGGTAGCATTGATTAGGAATAAGCCTAAACGACCTCAATTAATTTTACTGGGTGCCTAGCTTTATGTTTGCGAAAAAAATGAGTATTGACGGTTTTGATGATGAATTGTGGTTAGCGATTCAAAACGAAGAACGGCGCCAAGAAGAGCATATTGAATTAATAGCGTCAGAGAACTATACCAGTCCGCGCGTGATGCAGGCGCAAGGCTCAGTGTTAACCAACAAATACGCAGAAGGCTACCCGGGTAAACGTTATTACGGGGGCTGCGAGTATGTGGATGTTGCCGAGCAATTAGCGATTGATCGTGCCAAAAGGCTATTTGATGCCGATTATGCCAATGTGCAGCCCCATTCAGGCTCCCAGGCGAATGCGGCAGTTTATCTCGCATTGTTAAAGCCCGGCGATACCATTTTAGGGATGAGCCTTGCGCATGGCGGGCATTTGACACACGGTGCATCCGTTAATTTTTCCGGCAAACTGTTTAACGCCGTGCAATATGGTATTAGTGACAGTAATGGTGAAATTGATTACGATAATGTGGCGTCATTGGCACTAGAGCACACCCCAAAAATGATTATTGGTGGGTTTAGCGCTTATTCCCGTGTGGTTGATTGGCAGCGTCTTCGTGAAATCGCAGACAAGGTTGGTGCTTATTTATTTGTTGATATGGCTCACGTCGCGGGGCTGGTCGCTGCTGGTGTTTATCCGAGTCCGGTTAACATTGCTGATGTCACCACCACGACCACTCACAAGACCTTACGAGGTCCACGGGGTGGGTTGATCCTGGCAAAATCCAATCCCGAACTGGAAAAAAAGCTGAACTCATTGGTTTTTCCCGGTATCCAAGGTGGACCATTAATGCATGTAATCGCCGCTAAAGCGGTGGCGTTCAAGGAAGCGTTGGAGCCTGATTTTGCTATTTATCAGCAACAGGTGGTAACGAATGCCAGAGCTATGGCCGGTGTATTCACGCAACGAGGGTACAAAATTGTATCCGGTGGCACCGATAACCATCTTTTTCTGGTTGATTTGATTGATAAAGGTATTACGGGCAAAGCGGCGGACGCCGCATTGGGGCGCGCAAATATCACCGTGAATAAAAACAGTGTCCCCAATGATCCTCAGTCACCGTTTGTAACCAGTGGTTTGCGCATTGGTACGCCAGCGGCGACAACGCGTGGCTTTAAAGAAACACATGTCAGTGAATTGGCTGGTTGGATTTGTGATGTGCTTGATGATGTCGACAACACTGCCACTATTGGGCAGATTAAAACCCAGGTACTGGCTTTGTGTGCGCGTTTCCCTGTCTACAAAGACTGACCACTTTTAAGGTCGTTTTCTCTGTGAGTTAAACGCCAGTATGAATGCGTGTTAAAAACCGATGCATTGTCCATTTTGTGAAGCAGAAGAAACGAAAGTCATTGACTCACGGCTTGCCGAGGAAGGTTTTGTTGTGCGTCGGCGCCGAGAGTGCTTGCATTGCAGTGAGCGATTTACCACGTTTGAAACAGCAGAGCTGGTCATGCCTCAGATCGTTAAACATGATGGGCGACGGGAGCCGTTTAATGAAGAAAAGCTTCGCACCGGTATTATTAGGGCGTTGGAGAAGCGCCCGGTGGAATCGGAAACGATGGAAGTGGTTATTAATCAGTTAAAACAGCGCATGCGCTCCACAGGTGAACGTGAGGTTAAAGCGGGTGTGTTAGGCGAATGGGTGATGGAGCAATTAAAAAATGTTGATCAAGTGGCCTACGTTCGTTTCGCTTCAGTTTATCGCAGTTTTCAGGATGTGAATGCTTTCCGTGAAGAAATTGAACGCCTGGAAAAACAACCCACGCCGGAATTGAGAAAATTACAATTGGATCTTATTGAATCAAAATCCACTACTGGTGTTAGTGCTAAAGCAGTGCAATTGGCCAAGTCCAAAAAAGCAGAGTTAAAGAAAGAAGAAAAGGAAAATTAGGCGTGGCATCGGATCTCGATCGCCGTTTTATGGCGCGCGCCATCGAGTTGGCTGAGAGGGGACTGTATACGGCAAAACCAAATCCCCGAGTCGGTTGTGTACTCGTTAAGGATGACGCCATTCTTGCCGAGGGTTGGCATCGGCGTGCGGGGGGCCCCCATGCGGAGATTGTTGCGCTACAGCAGGCGGGTGATACGGCTGTGGGTGCTACTGCTTACCTCAATTTGGAACCATGCAGTCATCATGGCAGAACCCCCCCTTGTGCCGATGCGTTAATAAAAGCGCGGCTCCAACGGGTTGTTGTGTCAATGCTTGACCCTAATCCTTTGGTTGCTGGTAATGGTTTGCGAAAATTAAAGCAGGCGGGTATCGCCGTCGAATGTGGCATGGAGCAAGCAGCGGCTGAGCGCATTAATCCCGGCTTTATAAAACGCATGCAGCAGCAACTGCCTTATGTGCGTTGCAAGATCGCTATGAGCCTTGATGGGCGTACTGCGATGGCGTCAGGCGAGAGTCGTTGGATTACTGGTGCGGATGCGCGCACCGATGTGCATCACTGGCGTGCCAGCAGTGCTGCTATTATGACCGGAATTGGCACGGTTCTCGCCGATAATCCTTCATTAAACGTCAGGTTTGGTGATGCGCCCCATTCCTCCCCCCCTTACGCAGACCAAAATACCAAAAAAACCGCTCAATGGGGCGGGCATGAGCAACATTTATTGTCCTCTTCTTGTCGTAATAAGTATAACCAGGCCATTGATTTTCAAGACCAGGATCAACCGTTACGGGTGGTTTTGGATTCACAGTTACGAATGCCAGTGGATGCAACGTTATTGCAAATACCGGGTCAGACGCTAATCTACACGTTAAACGATAATCAACAAAAAATAGCGGCATTACAACACCGTGACGCCGAAGTTTGTGTTTTGCCGTCAGCTGAGAAGCGGCTAACATTAAGTCGGGTACTAATCGACCTAGCGAAAAGAGAGGTTAATGACGTACTATTGGAAGCTGGTGCGTGCTTAAATGGCGCGATGTTGATGGCGGATTTGGTGGACGAATTAATTTTCTATATAGCCCCATCAATAATGGGGGATCAGGCGCTTGGTGCATTTCATTTGCCGGAAATAACCCAGATGGTGCAAAAGCGGGTACTCTCCATAGTAGATACTCGCCAGATAGGGGGGGATTGGCGTATTATTGCTCGGAGTCTGGCTAATATTTCAGGTAAGGACGAATAGCGATGTTACGGGTATATTGCAGGCCAGGAGGAAGATGCGGAATTGGAGAGGAACGATGCAAAAATGTCAATTGCCGTATTACTTAATTAAAGAGACGGGCATTAATTGTAAATTGATCAAGGTTTAACTTATGTTTACAGGCATTATACAAGCGACCGGTCACATTGCAGCGTTGCAAAAAAAACACGCTGATATGCGTGTTTCGCTGGATATTGGTCAGTTGGCGTTGAGCGTCATTGAATTGGGTGACAGCATCGCAGTGAGCGGTATTTGTCTTACTGTAACGGAAAAGACAGCGCAAGGTTTTACGGCTGATGTTTCCGGTGAAACATTGTCCTGTACCACCGCAGGTGACTGGACGTTGGGTTCTCGGGTAAATTTGGAAATGGCATTAACGCCAGCCAGTCGGTTAGGCGGTCATATCGTAAGCGGGCATGTGGATGGTGTTGGAAACATTGTAAAACGCTGGCCAGACGGACGCTCTGAACGTCTTCGCATTAAAGCGCCGGACAATCTGGCTAAATACATTGCGGCTAAGGGGGCAATTTGCATCGATGGTGTTAGTTTAACGGTCAATACCGTGTCCGGTAGTGAGTTTGAGATAATGATCGTTCCCCATACACTGCAACAAACAACAATGGCTGATTATGTTGCGGGTCAAGGTGTTAATTTGGAAGTGGATGTTGTTGCGCGTTATCTGGAGCGCTTATTGTTGGGGGATAAAGCTGCTTTGGAGAATGCAAATTTAGCAGAAAGTATTAGCAAGGAGCTGTTAATTGAGTATGGGTTTATCACGCCCAATCAATAAGCTAGAGGGGTGTTAACACCCCTTAAGGGTCAGTAAAGAAATAACGTGAACATTTTGCTTACGTCTCCGGTGTTGCGGATAAAGGTTACAGACAACGAGTATGCAGCCTGGAAGAAGTGTCCTTGGGGTGCGCCCATTTCCGCGCCTTGCCTATATGGAAGTCGGTAAGGGGGGCGTGGCCGTGGATGATGGCGAAAGCCTTGAAGACGAAACAATGTCCGGTGTAATCTGTCTAACTTACTTTCTTTACCGACCCTTAGAAAACCCAGTGGGAGTACAGAGCGCGGCACAATTTTGCGATACGCCGAGCAGATTCGAAAATCAACTTAATTTATCCGAGTAAATCTAACAGGTCAATTGCCATCGTTGTTATATCAGGCAACTGCGACGTTTTTGAATTCATGTTTGTTTAATTTAGTTCTGGTGATTAATCCCCCTAACAGTGAGAAAAATTGATCTGTTATCAATCTATATTTGTTAGATAATAAAAGTATGAAACTAAATAGCTCAGAAGAACTTATCGATGATATTCGTCAGGGTAAGATGATCATCCTGATGGATGACGAAGACCGGGAGAATGAAGGCGATTTGATTCTGGCCGCTGCCCATGTGCGTGCCGTTGATATAAACTTTATGGCACAGTATGGGCGGGGGCTGATTTGCTTAACGTTAAATAAATCGCGCTGCGAACGCCTTAAATTGCCGTTAATGGTGAACAATAATACGGCGTCGTTTAGTACTAATTTCACCGTATCCATTGAAGCGGCCAGTGGCGTAACTACGGGGATTTCTGCGGCAGACAGAACCGCGACGATTCGGGCCGCCGTCGCGCCGGATGCCACGGCGGAAGATATCGTTCAGCCAGGGCATGTTTTTCCGATTACAGCACAGCCGGGCGGCGTATTAACTCGGGCGGGCCACACTGAAGCAGGATGCGATTTAGCCAGATTGGCCGGATTAGAACCCGCCAGTGTTATCGTGGAAATTTTGAATGAAGACGGTAGTATGGCGCGTCGACCTGATTTGGAGGTTTTCGCCAAAAAATTTGACTTGAAAATAGGGACTATTGCTGAATTAATTCGCTACCGATTGGCAAATGAAAAAAGTCTGGAACGGGTTGCGGAATGTGAATTGAAAAACCATATTGGTGTTTTTCGTTTAATAACCTATAAGGACCGCATCGGTGGTCAACATCATTTGGCGGTTGTCAAAGGGGACATTAAAGGTGATGAGCCGACATTGGTTCGTGTGCACATGCCACATTATTTGCATGATGTCCTACATATACAGAGGCAAGACAGCGGTTGGCCACTGGAGGATGTGATGCGGCATGTGGAAGAGCAGGGCAAAGGTGTTATTGTTTTGTTGAGCATGCAAAATGAAAAAGAGGATATCTTTCGTCGTGTCCAGAATTATCAATTGGAGGATCGTGGTGAATCCCCGGTGCGTCGTGACGCGAGCCCAGACTTACGTACTTATGGTATTGGGGCGCAAATTCTACTGGATCTGAATGTGCGGAAAATGCGTGTCATGAGCGCTCCGAAAAGGATACATGGTTTATCAGGCTTTGGTTTGGAGGTGGTGGAATATGTTACTAGTGAGCCATAGGCAATAAATATCCCCGACGTTATGCTTAGCAGACGCTAAATTTATGTTAAAAACAGATAGAATAAAATGCATTTAATCGAAAAATACCGAGTGAAAATAACATGAGCCGATCCCGAAGTATGGCACGCAAGCGTGCCGTGCAGGCATTATATATGTGGCAGATGACGGGCGTAGATTTATCCGATATTGATCAACAGTTTGTGCTTGAACACGACATGAAAAATGTGGATTTGAAATATTTTAAAGAAATATTACATAAAGTACCTGCGTGTATTGACGAAATAGATGGGCATATTCGAGTTTTGCTTGATCGGCCATTTAATGAGGTGGACCCCGTGGAGCGTGCTGTTATGCGAATGGGTGTTTATGAATTGCAACACCGTTTGGATGTGCCATACCGTGTTATTATTAATGAGGGTATTGAGCTTGCCAAAGTTTTTGGTGCCGAAGATGGTTATAAATATGTTAATAGCATTCTGGATGGGGTAGCAAAAAAGTTGCGAGCTACCGAGATAAACGCAAAGCTGAAAGCGAAACGATCCTCTTAATACGTATTTTTTATGTGGTTAAAGCCGGTCAAGTAAACAATTTTATCCTCACAGCATTCACGTACCAATCGCAAACCACGCCATGCCGCAGTCTGAGTTTGATATTATCAAGGAGTTCTTCGCGAATCAGGGGTTACACCGCAATGACGTGCCATTAGGGATTGGTGACGACTGCGCTATTCTACATGTCCCGGAAAATCATTGTCTGGCAGTATCCACTGATACGCTGGTCTCCGGCGTACATTTCCCGGCGGATGCTCGTGCTAGCGATATTGGTTACAAAGCGTTGGCGGTTAACCTCAGTGATCTCGCCGCTATGGGAGCGGAGCCCGCCTGGGTAACGCTGGCCCTGACATTACCGGAAATCAATACGCCCTGGTTGATGGATTTTTCACAGGCATTTTTTGAGATTGCAAATCGCTATAGCATGCAACTAGTGGGGGGAGATATTACCCGCGGGCCGCTGAGTATTAGTGTTCATGTCAGTGGTTTTTTACTTTGTGGCGCTGGGTTGACGCGTCATGGTGCACGTGCAGGTGATCGCATTTTTGTGTCAGGTAATATAGGTGATGCTGGCTTAGGATTGTTAACGTATGAAAAAAAAATTGTATGGCCAGAACAACAATTTGAGCTGAAAAAACAAGCTTTAAATAAATTTCACCGACCGGTTCCTCGACTCGCTTTGGGTGCGGCTATATGCGGGATTGCTTCTTCTGCCATTGATGTTTCTGACGGTCTGGCGGCTGATTTAAATCACATATTGGAGGCCAGTGATTGTGGTGCCAAGGTCGATTTAGGTCGGGTGCCTGTTTCTAAAGGCATGTCCATTCTGAACAATCAGCTCGATATATATTCTTTGATTATGTCAGCAGGTGATGATTATGAATTGTGTTTTACTGTCCCCGAAAACAATATCAATGCATTGAGTCACTTAACGAATCAATTGGGTGTAAAAGTCAGTGAAATCGGAAAAATTCAGAAAAAAAAAGGGCTGCAACTTGACGCTCAGGGGCAAGCTGTTGCACTTCCCTGTTTCGGTTTCGATCATTTTAAAACAGTGTAGTTTTTCTTATAATCGTATTTCTTGATAGCGATTTTAGGCTTTTTGCGCTAGACTATTTTATCTTCTTGATATTTATTGGGTTTGCAGTATGTCGATTTGTCACGGAATTGTAAAAATTTTGTAAAAAATCGATTTCACAGTTTTCATTGATTGCATCTAAAACTACTATTCTAATTGGTCCGCGACGTTCTTATGTTTCAGTATAAAAAATTACCTGATGGTGATAAGCAGCATTCTCCTCAGGTGAGTCTGAGCCGTAATCCGATACAGTGGGTAGCGTTTGGTTTTGGCAGTGGTTTGGCACCCGTGGCGCCGGGTACCTTTGGTACTGTTGCCGCAATCCCGCTGTTTTTATTGATCAATGGACTGGCACTTTGGCAGTACCTTGCCATCGTATTGATATTATTGATTGTGGGTATTTGGGTTTGTGGTTATACCGCCAGGCGTTTAGGGGTGCACGATCATCCTGCCATTGTATGGGATGAGATTGTCGGTTACTTGATTACGATGATTGCTGCGCCCTCAGGATGGTTATGGATCTTTATCGGATTTGTGTTATTCAGGCTCTTTGATATATGGAAACCTTGGCCGATTGGGGTTTGTGATCAACGAGTAGGCGGTGGATTTGGGATCATGGTGGACGATGTGTTGGCGGCTTGTTATGCTTTCATTGGCTTGCAGTTACTGACTATGTACGCTAATTGAGCGCGGTTGTTATCATGTTTGGTGTTAAAGTATCGAGCGGTGCTTTTGTTGTTTCTGGGGACCTGCTTTGGTGCTAATTTTTGCAGCACTTACCACTTACTCAGGTGTCCATTGAAGTATTGGATGAAAGGTATCAGTAACAATAATGGCCGCTATTTTTTTGCTGGCATTATCGAAATGTTAAGTAGCCGAATAAGCTGGAGCAGTCGTTGGAGATGAGGGTGAGTTAAGTTAGGAGCGCAACGTTGTCGGATACAGTGAAACACAAAGTGGTGCATTTTTTTGTGCTGGTGTTTGTAATGTGGGTGGTTAATTCATATGCCAATGATGTTGAAATTATCAATGCCAAAGCAGAGAAACAGCATGTGAACTGGACAATTCACGTAACGCTAAAACATAGTGATACGGGGTGGGATCATTACGCAGATGCATGGCGGGTGGTTGCAAAAGATGGTGGCGAATTGGCAAAAAGAACGCTGTACCATCCGCACGTTAAAGAGCAGCCGTTTACTCGAAGTTTAGCGAATATCAGCATACCGTCGGGGGTAGCGTTTGTGTACATCGAAGCACATGATAACGTGCATGGATGGAGCAAACAACGGTATAAGTTGAAGCTAAGGTGACTTGGGGCGGGGTGTAAACATAATGATTGTCATCATCGTTGCAGCAAGCTAACGATATGCGCTTTGCGGATTGGCGACGACTAACTAATACAAATGGACGGTGTTAACTATAATAATAATTGAAAATGTCATTGCGGTAGGTTGTTTTGCAGTGTTACGGAGCGTTATTGATTTAATGTGTTAATTTTTAAGTTATTAAGCTTGCAATATAAAATAATTGATAAGACAGTGACAATTAAATTAATGAGGGATATAGGGCGGCGTTACATTGGAGAGAGTTGAAGTAAATAAACATTCTTTTCTTAAATTACAATATGAAGGTAGGTTAGCATGAACAATAAAGCGTATTTAGCTCCTAATGAAGTTGCAGAGTTATTAATGGTATCTCCAGTCACCGTCCGCCAGTGGGCCCAAAAGGGTATGTTGGATGCCATGTTAACAGCAGGTGGGCATCGACGTTTTACCATAGAAGAAGTAGAGCGTTTCGCAAAAGAAAGAGGCTTAACGCTGTTTCGTCCTGAAAACGAAGCGTTACGTGTTCTGATCGTGGACGACAACGAACAATTTGTTAGTACTTTGAAAGAAGTGCTTAATAGTATTGATGATGAAATAGCAGTGGCAACGGCTAAGGATGGTTTTTCTGCAGGAAGCAAAATTCATAGCTTTAATCCTGATGTCATTTTGTTGGATGTGCGTATGCCGGGTGTTGACGGTATTGAGGTTTGCCGGTTCATTAAGGAAACGCCAGCTACTCGTTCTATTCGAGTGATTGGCATGACGGGATTTCCGGGCAATGGTGTTGTCGAGTCTGTTGTTGAAGCGGGTGCCGAAAAATGTCTTGCTAAACCGTTTGGTGCCAATGAGCTTGCAGAAGCGCTCAATCTTTCGGTCGAAATGGCGTAAGCGTTAAATGTGTTAAACGTTGAGGTGCCGTTGATGCATTGATGTTAATGGCAAACAATGAGAAGGCATGGTTTCCCGGTTTAGGGTTATGACAACCTGTACAATTTGTTGCTTTAGGTTGTGCAGGTTGCACCATCCCGAGTATTAATAGTCGTTATTTATACACGTCGTAACGGGTATTTTTTGAAACGATGCTGTAAGAGGGTGCCAGTCCTGTTAGGGGCGGTGCGTTTTTAGGTCTTTTAACCACAACACGGTGCTGCGCATACTTAATTGCGTTGCTCAGTAAATTTTCTATATTAAGGTCATCACCAACCAGTTGTCGTAAGATACGCATTTCTTTTTTCACTAAGGCTGATTTTGTCCGTTCAGGGTACATTGGGTCGAGATACAAAACGTCTTGATCACACTTGGGTATAGTGTCAAGCACCTTGATGCTGTTGCCGTAATGTAATGACAAGTGTTTGCTTGTAAAGAGTGTATGTTTGGCAAGGGTTGCTCTGCGTATGCCATCCTTTAATAGTTGGTGGATAATGAGGTGGCGCTCTATCATTTGTACTTTACAGCCCAACGTGGCGATAACAAAAGCGTCTCGACCAAGTCCTGCTGTTAAATCAATAATGTTGGGTGACTTGCCGCGTTTCAGACCGAGGGCTCGAGCCAGGGGTTGGCTGCGACCACCGCCAAACTTTTCTCGATGGGCTAGGGCGCCTTCAAGAAAATTTACGACCAGAGGCGAACACCGGTCCCCGATTTTGTGCAGCTCCAATTGATAATCGTATACTGGGTGGAATGCAACGACTAAAAGATAGTGAATATCAGCCGGGTCTACGTCTTTAATTGTCAGGCGAAAGGGTAGTCCCAGCTGCTTGGAAAGGTCACGTGCGATACGTTGACACGGTTCGTTGGTATTTCCGGGGGCGACATGAGTCACCGGGACCTGATTTGTTGCGCCGGGCATTTATGTTATCGATACACCTTGTGAGCGTAATAGTTGTTTGGCTTCCAAGGCCAATAGTGCCATGCGTAATTCTTTTTCCCAGTCGTAGGGAGCATCCGGTGTCGAGGTGTCAGGTTTGTCAAGGGTGATATCGTGACGTGCATAAACTCGCGTGATACGGGTCTCTTCAATGCTCGGTGTCATGTCAGGCCATACTTCATGTAATAAGTTTGTAGGGCGTTGCGTGATCCATTGTTCTGTCAGCGTATAGTTTTCTTCCAGTAACGTGAACATGTCATGCGTGCCGGTTTGGCGTTCTCCGGTGGCATCATTAATGTGATCTGTGTAGATGTAGCTAATGATTTTAGGTGTAAAGTGCAGTATGTCAGCGGTTGGATTACGGTTGCTCGGCATCCAGGAAGCCAATACCATATCGCAGTTTTCTTCTATTGTTGTGTCGTCGCAGAATTCATAACAGTGGGCATCAAATAAAGAGGGTATTTGATTTGGGTGCAAGTTGTTATTGTTTATCCCTTTGACATCGACGCCCTCCCGTGCCAACAAACTGCCAATAAAGCCATTACCGGGATACCAATCGATAATGACGGGATGCTGCGCCACTTGTTTAGCATATGCCGCCAGCTTTTGATTCTCCACGCGTAATGGGTAAAATGCTGCCACTGTCGCGGCGAATTTTTTGGGATCTCGGTCTGGGTTACTGAAAATTAAATTGTGTAAAGGCAGTCCTTCGATGCGTTTGTCAAAATCCAATGTGGTATTCCAGGCGGCATGCTCTTTTTCTTGAAAGGCGATGATGCGGTTGAACATATCGTCGGTAAATGCGGCCATTTTTTTTAAAGGTTCAAATTTATTGTCTATCATATTCATTGAGTTTTAGTTTCGTGAACAACGAGATTGTTGCTGTGTTATGTCTATAACTTATTGTTTAATATAATCTTTGATGGATGTGTAATCAAGCCCACCCGTTTCAGGCGAGCCAGTGAAAGTGATCTAGTGTAGACAGTGGTTAATTTGCACGCAAGTATTTATTCGCGTTGGCCTGCGGTAAACGCGATAAGTATTTGTGTTAATATTAAAGCACTACCGCTTTGGCTTTACCATGTTTAGTGCATGATAGTGCATGAGGATAGTGCATGAGACTGGTACATGAAGTTTTGATGTATGGGCATAAGGAAATATCAATGTGTAATATTGCTATATCGCATAGGCTAAAGTCTCGCTTACTCCGTGTGTCGGTTGTCGCTTTATTGCCGAACAGACTCTTAGGGTTAATGATAGCTACGTTAGTAGCGATTATCGGTTGCTCAGATAATAATGTTTCTGCAACATCCAAACAAGCGAACCCGAAATCTCCTATTTTGCCAACCATTGGATTGGAACGGGTATTTGAGAATATCGATATTGAATCACCGCTGTGGTTGACTCAAGCACCAGTAGCCGATGACGATTGGTATTTACTGGAAAAAAGCGGCCGTATTATTCGTTTCAAAAATGAAAATAAGGTGACTAAAAGCAGGGTTTTTTTGGATATCAGCGATCGTGTGGATAACAGCACGAATGAAGGTGGTTTGTTGAGTATGGCGTTTCACCCAAATTATGGGGACAATCAACACGTCTATTTATCATATACCCGCTCAGGTTCACCTCTGACCTCTTATGTGACACGATTTAAAAGTTTAGATGGTGGAGGTAGCTTGTCTGCGAACTCTGAACATGTGGTGCTTAAAGTGCCACAACCTTATACCAATCATAACGGTGGTCATATTGTGTTTGGTGCCGATAGCTACTTGTATATCGGCTTGGGTGATGGCGGTTCAGGTGGTGATCCCAAGCGGCATGGCCAAAACGTGAATACCTTTTTGGGCGCATTGTTGCGAATTGATGTGGATAAAGCTGACCCTTATGCAGTGCCTGATGATAATCCGTTTGTGGGCAAGGCGCAGGGTTTGGCGGAGATTTACGCGTGGGGGTTGCGCAACCCCTGGCGCTGGAGCTTCGACCGGGAAACACAGGTGCTGTGGCTTGCGGATGTTGGTCAGAATAATTGGGAGGAAGTTAACATCATCAAGAAGGGCGGCAATTACGGTTGGAATATTCGCGAAGGTACACATTGTTATCGTTCGCGGGATTGTGATGATAAAACCTTGCAGAATCCCATTGTAGAATACTCCCATAAGCAAGGGTGTTCCATTACTGGTGGATTTGTATACCGTGGCAAGGCAATCCCAACATTACAGGGGGTATATCTTTATGGTGATTATTGCTCCGGCACTGTTTGGGGGATCGTTAAACAAAGAGAAGATCAATTCCAAGCCGTTAAGCTCATCGAGTCTGGTTTGAATATCGCGTCATTCTCGGAGGGTAAGGATGGCGAATTGTACGTATTACACCTTGCTGGAGAGATTCATAAAATTGTTAAAACAAACAAAAATAACCCCACGCTTGTAAGGTAATATTGCCTGGCGACGTTGTTCGAAAAAATAATTAGGCAGCCATCAATTAATTTCTTAAATCGATTAAAAGTATTGAAAGCGCTAAGCATTAATGCATTATTCGAATATTTCGAACGGGCTGCGTGATAAAACCCTCAATTTCGTATTGCCACCGACTTAAAAACACCGAATCAGCACTTGAAATGCTAGCATGCTTGCTGTTCTTGTGATCGTTCAATTAATAAATTTATGATAATAAACCAATTATTAATTATAATATTGAAAATATATCCGTCGCGAATAGGGTTCCGATGTAAAGTGATGGTAGATCGGATTTTCGGTATACACATGGAAACCAATTCAAGATGGATGAGAGGCTCCTAGCTGCGGTACGTGATGCAAGAACCCTTAAGATTCTGAGTAAGTTCCAACTTCATTATGACGAGACGTTCGAGACGTAAGAGAAGAAATACACGTCGATTCCTTTCCTGGTCGTGGATACGCTGGATATTGTTAAGCGGCATTCTGATGAGCGCCGCGTTTGTCGCTTATGTGATGTACCTGGATTATTCCATTCGCTCTCAATTTGAAGGTAAACGTTGGTCCATCCCCGCGAGAGTGTATGCGCGCCCGCTTGAGTTGTATCCCGGTAAGCAAATTAGTGCTGATCAGTTTGAAAACGAACTGCTGATATTAGCGTATCGAAAAATAAAATTGCCCAAGCGAGCAGGTCACTACTGGCGTGATGGCGGGCGTTTTTATGTGGTTACACGGGATTTTATTTTTTGGGACAGTCCCGAAGTATCCGTCCCCATGCGGGTTAGTATTCGAGATAATCATGTCATCAGTATGAATCATGCCAAGAATGGGGATTCTCTGCCATTGGTGCGTTTGGACCCCGCAACGATTGGTCGCATATGGCCCTCGCACAGTGAAGATCGCGTTTTAGTGCAACTGGACGAAATACCGCAGACGTTGAAAAAAGCGTTGGTTTTGGTGGAAGACAGGAATTTTTTCAGTCACAAAGGTATTTCGGTACGCTCTATTTTTCGTGCCTTTCTTGCCAATCTAAGGGCGGGAGGCACCGTGCAAGGTGGCAGTACCTTAACGCAGCAATTGGTGAAAAATTTTTTTCTTTCTAATGAACGTACATTATGGCGAAAATTCAATGAAGCGATCATGGCATTGCTGCTAGAGTACCATTATGAAAAAGAGGAAATCCTTGAGGCATACATTAATGAAATTTATTTAGGCCAGGATGGTCGGCGCGCCATCCATGGTTTTGGTTTGGCAAGTCGTTTTTATTTTGATAAGTCACTCAAAAATTTGGATACCCATGAAGTGGCTTTATTGGTCGCGATGGTTAAAGGTGCTTCTTATTATTCGCCACGCCGGTATGTTAAACGTGCTATGGATCGACGAAACCTGGTAATTCAAATCTTAAGCGAGCAAGGGGAAATATCAGAAAAAGAAGCCTTGCTGGCTAAAGCCCGTGGCTTAGGGGTCACCCAGCGGGCCAAGAGTGGTATTACTTCGTACCCGGCCTTTATGGATTTGGTGCGGCGCCAGCTAAAGCGTGACTATCGAGAGCAGGATTTAAATTCGGAAGGTTTGCAGGTCTTCACGACCCTTGACCCCATTGTACAGACTGAAAGTGAAAAAGCACTGGTAAAACGCGTTAATCAATTGGCTAAATCACGGGATACGGAAGAGGCAATATTACAGTCAGCGTCGGTGGTGGTTAGCATTGAAAGCGGTGAAGTGTTGTCAATGATCGGTGGCCGTAATCCGCGTTTTGCAGGCTTTAATCGGGCGTTAGATGCGGTCAGGCCCGTTGGTTCGCTGGTAAAACCTGCGGTTTATCTCACGGCATTATCGCGGCCAGATCAATATACGTTGGCCACCCTGATTGACGATAGCCCACTGACGCTACAATTGGAAAGTGGTGAAGAGTGGACCCCAGAAAATTTCGACAAGAAAAGCCATGGTTTAGTGCCACTTTATCAGGCATTAGCCAATTCTTATAATGTATCTACCGCGCGTTTGGGGATGGATGTTGGTTTGCCTGAAATTATCAAAACATTTAAACGGTTGGGTGTGGAACGTCAGGTTAAGCCTTACCCCTCTATGTTGTTAGGGGCTGTTGCGCTCTCTCCGTGGGAGATAGCGCAAGTCTATCATACCTTGGCCACTGGTGGTTTTCGCACACCTTTGCGTGCAATCACGGCAGTACTGACTGCAAAAGGGGAACCGTTGCAGCGTTATCCATTGTCCATTCAACAGGTGTTAGATACTGCACCGGTATACTTAGTGAATTACGCCATGCGTATCGCAGCACGACATGGCACAGGACGGGCCGTGTATAATGTGTTGCCTAACGACCTGGTGATTGCCAGTAAAACCGGTACGAGCAATGATCTGCGTGATAGCTGGTTTGCCGGGTTTGCAGGTGATAAATTGGGTGTTGTTTGGCTGGGTATGGATAACAATGAACCAACTGGTTTGACTGGTGCGTCTGGCGCGCTACGGGTTTGGGCCGATACCTTTAAGAATATTGATATTGCACCGAGCGTGGAATCAATACCCCAAAACATCGAGATGGTTGATATTGACGTAAAAACGGGTTTAAGAGGTGGGTTTCGCTGCAAAGAAAATGTAGAATTACCGTTTATAATGGGTTCCGCTCCTGTCGAGGTCTCTAGCTGTTCAGAACGCTTTGGCGGTACAATGAAGTGGCTTAAGGAGTTATTTTAATGAACGCATGCTTATTGAAAGAAGGTGATTTGGGACAGCAACACAGATTGGCAAGCCTATTTGCCGCTTCCAGGTTGATCGTTAATGGCATTAAGGAGACATACCGTTTTGTCATAGCCGCTGTTATTGTTGTCGTGATGGTGGGTTGCGCCAGTACGCCAGAAACGCCACCGATATCGGCTCCGGATATTGCCAATGCTGAAATTGATGATTCCATTCGACGTCCTGTGCCCGTCTACGAATTCCCCGAAAATGAACCTGACGCTGCTAAAGAGGGGTTGCACGCAGAACAGGATCGCATATTGCGGTCTCCTGGTTATTCCAACGAGTCTACATCCACCAGTCGTACCATACTGGCTTTGTTGGATCGGGCCAGCCAGCAGGAAAAACTGGGGCGTCCGGAGCGGGCGGCGGCGGCATTGGAACGTGCATTGCGTATAGAACCGAAGAACGCCCGGCTCTGGCATCGTTTGGCTGTTATCCGGTTTGAGCAGGGACAATATGTTCAGGCAGAAAGTTTAGCCGCAAAATCGTCGGCACTGGCGGCTGGTGATTGGCACTTAAAGCAAAAAAATGCTGAGATTATTCAGCAGGTGCAGCAACGTCGGGCTTATTTGCGTTAACGGTGTTATATACCTAAATCTCAAACGCTATGGGTATAAAACGAAGATGGTATTTGTATATCGCCGTGGCGTTGGGCAACAGCCCCTGGTTCGTATGCCTAATTGAATTCAGGATAACAACTCAAGTATATAAGGTCTGCGCAATTGTCGATTTACAATGTTGATAAATTAATGTTGGAAGCAAGAAAGCTGGCGGCAGAATACCGCCGCGCGACAGGTAAACCTTTAGGCATTAGTAATGAAATTGCAGTATACGACGTAATACGTATTATGAACTTAGAGGCAGTTGATGCCAATGCGGGTGGTTATGATGCGATTGGCAAAGGCGAGCGAGAAGGGCGGCGTATACAAATCAAGGGCCGCAGTATTGTATCAGGTTCAACATCCAGTCATCGAATTGGCCAGATTAAAATTGAGCAAAAATGGGATTCCGTGATGCTGATTCTTTTGGATGAGAATTATGAACCGGTAGAGATCCATGAAGCTGATAGAGAAACGATTGTCAATGTTGTCAAACAGTCCAGCAAAAAACGCCGCAATCGAGGCGCTATGTCAGTGGCAAGGTTTAAAAACATTGGGCAATGTGTGTGGTCACAGAGCAAGGAAAGTACCCGTTAGGGTCTGTAAAGTAATAAGTTGTACAGATTGCGTCGGATATCGTTTCGTCTTCAAGACTGCTGCCATCCATGGCTTATGCCCCTTACCTACGTCCATATAGGCAAGGCGCGGAAATGGGGCGCATCCCACAAAGGGCGCTTCTTTCAGGGCGCATACTCGCTGTCTGTAAGCTTTTGCGCAACGCCGAAGACGCCAGGATAGACAAGTAAAATGTTCAACGTTATTTCTTTACAGACCCCTTTACCGACCCTTAGTGGCCACTGTAGCCATAGTGCTAAGGCAATAAATATTTATTCACTATCGTAAAAGGCATGGAAACCATCAAGGATTTGTTAGGCCCAACAGGCCCGTTGAGTAAAGCTATTGACGGTTTTGCTCCGCGACCGCAGCAACAGGAGATGGCGCAAGTCATTGCCGATGCTCTGGACCAGGGTTCACAACTCATTGCAGAAGCTGGAACAGGAACAGGGAAAACCTTTGCTTACCTGGTGCCCGCATTGTTAAGCGGCAAAAAAGTGATTATTTCAACCGGGACCAAAAACCTTCAGGATCAGTTGTTTTACCGTGATCTGCCGATGGTGCGCCGGGCCCTTGGTGTTTCAGCCTCAATCGCTTTGCTGAAGGGGAGGGCTAATTACCTGTGTCATTATCACTTGGAAAAAAAACAGCGCGATGGGCGGTTGGCATTAACACAATTGGATCAGCTGAGTAAAATCAGCCACTGGTTGGAATCCACTCGCAGAGGGGATATATCAGAATTAAATGTTATTCCGGAAGATGCTCCTATTTGGGCGCAAGCCACGTCTACTACCGATAATTGTCTCGGCACAGAATGCCCAAATGTGACTGATTGTTTTGTGTTAAAGGCGCGTAAAGCGGCACAAAAGGCTGATGTATTAGTAATTAATCATCATTTGTTTTTTGCCGATTTGGCGTTGCGCGATGAAGGTTTTGGTGAAATACTGCCGGGTGCGGATGCTTTTATATTTGATGAAGCTCATCAGTTGGCGGATGTGGCACCACAGTTTTTTGGTATTAATATCAGTAGTCGACAGTTGTTGGATATTGCGCGGGACGCGTTAAATGAAGTATTGCAGGATGCAGGCGATGAAGGTCAAATTCAGCACGTCACTGATCGGTTGCAAAAAGCCATAAAAGATTTTCGCCTGTTATTTCAAGGCAACGAACGTCGCGCACCGTGGGCTGAATTACAAAAAAGAACAAATGTCATGTCAAGTCTTATTCATGTTAACGAGCAGTTTGTACAATTGGAAATACTGCTTAAACAACACATGGAAAGAAGTGCCGGAATCGAAAAATGCTGGCAACGTGTTTTAGATGTATTGAACAGGTTGCGTTTTTTTCTCCAAAGTAACGACGAACATATTTGTGAGCAGGATTTTGGTCAGTCGCCGCAGGATTTGCAACAGGATCAGCAACAGGGGCAGCATCAGCAACATAGGGCCAGTTATATTCGGTGGTATGAAATTAGCAAACGGGGTTTTATTCTGCATTTAACCCCGATCACCATTGCGAGCACCTTTCATCGCTATATGAATTCCCGGGAATCCGCTTGGATTTTTACCTCAGCCACCCTGGCCGTTGGTGAGGGGTTCGATTATTTTGCTTCAAACCTGGGTGTTGAAGATGCGCAGTGCCAGCGATGGGACAGTCCCTTTGATTACCGTTCTCAAGGGTTGCTTTATTTGCCGTTAAATTTACCAGAACCCAATACAATACACTACACTCAAGCGGTGGTTGATGCTGCCATTCCTGTCATTAATGCATGTGGTGGTCGGGCATTTTTGTTAGTGACCAGTTATCGGGCACTTAACGAGGCCGCACAATTATTAGCGTCTGCCATCGGATTTCCCTTGTTAATTCAAGGTCAAAAACCACGCACTGAACTTTTAAACCAATTCAGAACATTAGGTAATGCGGTTTTGATTGGTACCAGTAGTTTTTGGGAGGGGGTCGATGTCAAGGGGGATGCGCTTAGTTGTGTCATTATTGATAAATTGCCTTTTGCGGCTCCTGATGACCCCATTTTGCAGGCACGTTTAAAAACGATCCGGGACCGGGGTGACAGCCCATTTTTAAGTTATCAGATACCCGAAGCAGTGATTAGTTTAAAACAGGGTGTGGGTCGTCTCATTCGAGATGGTAATGATCGGGGCATACTTATGTTGTGTGATCCGCGTTTAAGGACCAAGCCTTATGGTAAAATTTTTATGAAAAATTTACCCGACATGGAGGTCACCACCAATATAATGGATGTGGAATCGTTTATGATAGAGACCGTAGCGTGAAAATATTAGCGATAGAAACAGCAACAGAGGCTTGTTCCGCCGCCTTGATGCTTGATGGTGAGTCGCTACAAAAATTTGAGTTTGCACCACGCCAGCATGCGGAACTGATTTTACCGATGATAGATCAATTGTTGGCGGAAGCCGGGGTTACGCTGTCGCAACTGGATGCTTTTGCCTATGGCCGTGGACCCGGGTCCTTTATTGGTGTGCGCATTGCCGCTAGTGTCACCCAGGGAATTGCCTACGGCGCAGACCTACCGGTAGTCGCAATATCGAGCTTGGCAGCACTGGCGCAGGGAGGTCGTGGAGAGCATATCTTAGCGGCAATTGATGCGCGCATGGGAGAGATTTATTGGGGAGAATATACCCGCCCCCCCGGTGTGGATAAGGTGGTATTGCAAGGCAGGGAGCAACTTATAGCGCCAAGCCGAGTGGTAGTGAACGGCGAAACCAATTGCGTCGGGATTGGAAGTGGCTGGCAAACCTACGGTGAAGAACTCAGTGAATTGTTACCCAATGTCAATGGGTTTGATGGACAGGTGTTACCTCAAGCAAAAAGCGTTGCTGAGTTGGCTGTTGTCGGGTATAACAAGGGGCAAATTTTAGCGGCGTCACAAGCTGTTCCTGTGTATTTACGGGACCGTGTTGCGGTTAAACCCAGCCCGACATAATACAACAGGCGCGCTAAACCCAGCAATGATTGCTAATCATGCCTTGTAGGCCTTGTAGTATGTGATCTAAGTAGTATGTGGTCTAAATAGTGCAGCGCTCTATTAATGAATCTATGACGAATTAATCGAAATGAATGAAGCGCCGCAAATTTAATGAAAATTGACTGATTCTCAATCGTTATGGGTATATATGGTTTTTACCGAGCACAATGTTAGTTGGGTCGACTGTGCATGCCTCTGGCTCAGAGCCTAGTAGACCCGAGCGGGTTCGTTATTTATTATCCCCTGCAAATGATCGGCAACCTTATGGTGATAAGTAAGTCCTAATAACAACAAGTTGATTGCACTGCCTCCTATTTTATTGATTATGAAGCGATTTATATTATTGTTGTTGCTGACAGTCATTAGCGCCTGTTCCAGCTTATTTAGTAGTAGCCAATATGAAAAACCCATGGCTAAAGTGGATGTAATGCGCATCATTGCTGCTAGGGGTTCACAGGTTGTGAATTTGTCTGGCAAAAATTTATCCGATCTTGATTTGGCCTCCTTTGACTTTGGCGGTGCTAATTTAAAATCCACTTATTTTCGTTATAGCGATTTGAAGGGAGCGGATTTTCAAAACGCTGATCTATCCAACGCAGATTTCCGGGATGTTGATTTAGAAGGGGCGCTGATGGCGGGAGCCAATCTAAGTGGTGCGGATCTGGAGGATGCCGATTTACGTGGTGTGGTTTTGGATGGTGCTAATTTATCCAATGCCAATCTTACGAACGCCGTATTAGACCGTGCCAGTATGCGTAATATTAATCTGGCCGGTGCGAAATTAACAAATGCAAGTTTAGTAAAAGTGTATCTCGGCGACAGCAATTTAAGCAATGTTGATCTACGAAAAGTGAATTTAAGTGGTGCCGATTTATTCGGCGCTATATTAAGAGGTGCCAATTTTGAAGGCACCAACTTAAAGTCGGTGGATTTGAGTCATGCCGATCTTACGGGTGCCAGCTTGGCGCGTGCTGATTTGTCATTAGCAAATTTGCAACATACGCTGATTTTCAGCGCTGATTTTCGAAACGCAATGTTGTATAAAACTGATTTACGGGGTGCTAGTGCTTACCGTACCTCTTTTATTGATTCTACCTTGGTGCAAGCTCAACTGCGGGGGGCAACGCTAACAGAATCTAATTTTGAAAATGCTGATATGAGAAAATGCAACTTATTTGAAGTGACTGCTAATAATACAACGTTTCTTTGGGCAGACTTAACCGGTGCAATTATGCGAAAATCGGATTTTTCATCCAGCAACTTCAGTAACGCAAAATTGGTGGATGCTAGCATTAGGAAATCAAAATTGAATTTTACCAAATTGATTGCCGCTAATCTGACGGGGAGTGATTTGCGGGAAGTCGATTTTTCTGGTGCTGATATTAGTGGTGCTAACCTGAAAGGTGCCAACCTGCGTGGCGCTAAGAATATGAACCGGATTATTAACCTGGATCGAGCGCTTAATCTGGAAAAATCGGCATTATAATAGGGTTTGCACGAATCTCTCAAGGTTTATCTGAATTGTTCTGGGTTATCGATGGGACTGTTCCGAGCGGTAAGTTGATTCACAGAGTCTCAAACCAAAGCGCATAGAGAGCGTATTTGTTACATTCATTATTGGTGGTCACTACTTCTCAGCTTACTTTATGGTATTTATTGCGGTAAAAATTGGGGTAAAAGTGTTTATTTACAATTGTACGCTGTCGTCTAGGATATTCTAAAAACCTTTTATCTTCAGCCCCATCATTGTTATCGTGACGATGGAGCTGAATGCTTGGGTTGAGTCGTTACTATTGTTTATGCTCTATTGTTGCGTTTTTTCGCAACGTGGCAATGTATTGTTCAATTTGCTTGTTTTGAAGACGCATACGAAGTTGTTCTTTAACGGATTCAAAGGGAGGAGGCGGAATTACACGTGCATCTTCACGTAAAATGACGTGCCAGCCAAAATCTGATTTCACTGCTGTTTTTGTAAATTCCCCATTTTTAAGGTTAGCTACAGCATCGGAAAACGGTTTGACCATTTCATGTGGTTTGAACCAGCCGAGGTCGCCACCCTCTGTGCCGCTGGGACCGGTAGACTTCTGTTTAGCGAGCTCTGCAAACTCTGCACCGGTAGATAGCGATTTTATAACTTCTTTGGCCTCGGTTTCCTCTGTTAGCAGTATATGACGCGCTTTGTATTCTTGTGTTCCAGCATCTTTAGTCCGATTGTGATATTCCTTCTTAAGGTCTTCATCTGAAATCGGGACCGTTGTGGTTATATTGCGCAGCATTGCACTAGCAAGCAGGTTTTTGCGCATCACATCAAGTTCGGCCATTATCTCTATATCTTTATCCAAGCCGACCTTTAATGCATCCTGGAAAATTAATTCACGATTGATAAGTTCATCAATCATCATCTGGCGTTGTTGTTTAGGGGAGGCATCGCCGGGTATGCCTCGGCGTTTTTGATAACGTTGCAATGCGTTAGTTGTAATTTTACTGCCATTAACTTCCGCTAATATCTTTGTATTATTTTCCTCAGCCAGGCTGATATTTATCGTAAAGGTCAAACTGCCGACAATAAATAACGAGTAAAATTTGTTCATGCCTGTCATGCTTATTGTCCTTGTTTTGTTAAGGTTTAATGTGAAATGGAGGGTGTTATAAATACCGCTATCGAAAGCAAACTAGAGCAACGACCTATGGTAAGACTTTTTTAAATGGTTTTACGGTCACTTTCTGGTATACGCCAGCTTCGATATAGGGGTCGCTTTCGGCCCAGTGTTTCGCATCTTCAAGCGAATTAAACTGTGCAACGATCAAGCTCCCCGTAAAGCCTGCCGAGCCTGGGTTTTCATTGTCAATTGCGGGGTGAGGGCCGGCCAGTTCCAGACGACCTTCTGCGTTTAGTTTATTGAGTCGTTCAATGTGTGCTTCACGTACAGGACGACGTTTTTCAAGGCTGTTTTCCACATCAAGGGATATAATGGCGTATAACATGGTTATTGCTCTTCGGCTTTTGGTGTTTCTGCATGGCGTGACATATAGATTGCCTGAGCAACAACAAAGATCGCTGTGAGTGCCATCATACCAAACAACTTGAAGTTTACCCATGTGTCTGTGTCAAAGTTATACACGACATATAAGTTGAGGAATCCGAGGGCAATAAAAAAGACGACCCAGCTTAGGTTAAGTTTATTCCAGATGTTGGCAGGAAGACTGATATTGTTACCCATCATGCGTTCCACGATTGTTTTTTTACCGATGAAGTTGCTCGCTAAAAATGCAATGCCGAATACCCAATTTAGCACGGTGGGCTTCCATTTGATAAATAATTCATCTTGCAGTAATAGGGTGGCGCCACCAAACACTAAAATAATGGCCAGTGTGATCAGGTGTGTATTTTCAAATCGTTTGTGCTTGAACCAATACCATCCTACTTGCACGAAAGAAGCTACAATTGCCACAACAGTGGCGGTGTAGATGCCGTAGAGTTTGTACGCGAGAAAAAACAATAAGATGGGAAAAAAATCTACTAATAGTTTTATCATTAAATCAGAAACGCCGTTGAATGTTGTTGTGACAAGTTAAAGGCTTAAACTTCAATGTTGAATCAATGTTGGATGTGTAGATAGCACAGAACCCCGTATTTTTATCGTTCTTAGCAAATTGCGTTGGAGATTAAGGGTCCGCACGCGACGATATAATAATTTGCCGGATATTATTAAACAAACGACCTTAGTCTTAACATTAAGTTAGTCTTAAATTAAGGGAGTGCGGTTATTTCAATGTTCGTGACTATCTAATGATACTAAATAGAATCGCTTGGCGCTGGAGGACAAGAGGCACACATACACTAGCGATGCGGCCCTCCGTGCTGCTGACCTTTTGGGATACCAATAAACTCACTTATGCTTAACTCATCCAACTTATTTTAGTTAGTGCGGGCAATTCCATTCTAATAAAATGCCATAATTTATCATATTTTCAGCCGAGTAGACAGGACCATTAATAATAATTTCACGTCTAGTGTGTTTCTAAGTATTGTATCATTGAAAATTAACATCTTGAATCTAAATAACCCATTAAAATAATTGAGGTATTGTTTTTTTTACTGTTTTTGATCAAAGGCAAAGGGGAGGGGCACTCTCACATGCGGTGTAACGGATGGTTTTAGGTTGAACTCAATTAATTTGGTGGCTCTGTAATGGATGAGAAAAACATAAATTTAATCGATTATCCTACATTAATCAGTTGAATCGTCGCGAGAGCGCAGAAGGTAAAAGATTTTTAGATGCTGTGTGACCGGTGTTCGCAGTTTGGCTTCAGCGTATTGCAGATTTGTATTTGAAAATAGAGTAATATGGTCGGTTATGACATTAACGTATGATTTACATTCCCATTCCCGTGCATCCGATGGCTCTTTGACGCCGACTGAATTAGTGACAAGAGCAAAATTGCAAGGAGTGGATGTCTTGGCTCTGACGGACCATGATGTTGTTGACGGTTTGGTGGATGCCGGGCAAACCGCAATCAGTCTAGGGTTGAAACTGATACCGGGTGTGGAGATATCGGTAACGTGGAATAATGTTACGATTCATGTGCTGGGGCTGGGCATTGATCGGGAAAACGAATGTTTATTACAAGGTTTATCTGAACTAAGGCGCTGTCGAGATCAGCGAGCTGAAATAATAGCAAAGCGTCTCGCGGACAGCGGTATTGATGGCGCATTAGAAGGGGCTAAAAATTTCGCGTCCGGTGCTATTATTAGCAGAACACATTTTGCACATTTTTTGGTCAGGGCAGGTTATGCAAAAAATGTTAGAGATGTTTTTAAACGTTTTTTAGTGAAAAATAAGCCTGGTTACGTAGCTGGAAAATGGGCAAGTTTGGAGCAAGCTGTTGAATGGATTACTGGTGCTGGTGGGCAAGCTGTTATTGCGCACCCAGCCCGTTATAAATTATCAGCAACGAAATTACGTTGCTTGCTTGAAGCGTTTAGATTGTCTGGTGGTATTGGTTTGGAAGTGGTCTCCAGCAGTCATAATGAATCTGAGTGTGCACTCATGGGGCGATATGCTACGCAGTTCGAGTTGTTGGCGTCCTGCGGATCTGATTATCACGGTCCCGAACAGACCTGGGCTGAATTAGGCAGGATGCCTGCAATGCCTGAGGAGTGTATCCCAATCTGGTGTCAATGGAATTGATGTCATGGCTTAATTTTCAAAATCCCATCGCCTATCGTGTTCCGTTGCGGTGATTATCTGTATCGTGGTAACGGTTCAACTTATCTTTGATTGACTCTGTTTGTGCAAATTGTAATGATTTTAAGCCGAATGATGCAGAATTTTTTGTCCTCTCAAACAAAAGTTACCACAATATGAGTATCGAAATATTACAAATACATTCCGATAATCCGCAGTCACGGTTAATTAAAAAAGCGGTGGATATTCTGTGTGATGGCGGTGTTATCGTATACCCAACAGATTCGGCATACGCATTGGGTTGCCATATCGGAGACAAGGCATCCATGGAACGAATACGACGTATTCGTGATCTTGATGCAAAACATAATTTCACCTTAGTTTGTCGCGATCTGTCAGAGATTGCGCTTTACGCTAAAGTGGGCAATGCCGCTTACCGTCTAATTAAGAGTTTAACGCCGGGACCCTACACTTTTATTCTTAAGGCTACCCGCGAAGTGCCTCGGCGTTTGCAACACCCGAAACGGCGTACTATTGGTCTACGGGTGCCCGATAATGCGATTGCATCCAGCTTGCTAGCGACATTGGGTGAACCATTAATGAGCTCAACCTTGATATTGCCGGGGGAGGAGCTGCCGCTGACAGACCCTGATGAAATATTTAGTTCGCTAAGTCATAGTGTTGATCTCGTGATTGATGGCGGTTATTGCGGTATTGATCCAACCACAGTTGTTGATCTGGTGGACGACCAGGTGCCTATTGTTGCTCGACAGGGCAAAGGTGAAACGAAACTTTTTGGCTGCTAGTCTCTTTGTTGCGTAACTTTTGTATCTCGGGCAGTGTTCCAGACTCAGTATGCTGAAGGCTTAATCCTAAATTAATCTAAGCTCTGTTGACATGTCAGCGTAACTTTATCAAGGCGGCTGAAAAAACGAATAAAATACGTAAAACCGCTATTGGGCACCACTACGCAGCATCCAGAGCACTGCCTCTGCAAATTGGCGACAACTCTGTACTGTCCCGATATAAATCGTCTCTTCCTCTCGTAAAAAAGCCAGTATTCTATTCCAATTATCGTCTGAAAGAGTTGCATTATTCATAACCAATCCTTTGGAAAAAGGACGTTATGATCGATTGCTCAGCAACGCTTGCTTGTTACGCCGTTGAGTTGGCATGATTGTAATTGCTTCTTATCTTTCTAAAGCCACAACATATAGCCTACCTCAAAGCGATTTGCCAGTAGATGATGCGAAGGGTACATTCTTATTTTATAAAATTGTCTGCCCGACAGGTTGGGCTGCAAGTTAATGCTGAATAGTGTTTCGCCGTTTTCATTACTGTCAGTCGCCGCCAGTATAAAATGCTCATGCACGCGGAATTCATTATGCTTGTTTTCTATACCAACGATACATTCAACAATGACATCGTCCGCATTCAGGTCAGCTAATTCAACAGCGACGCGAATAGCCAGGTGGCTGCCTGCAAAGATTTTGTTATCCGACTCATCGATGCGCCGAATTTTAACGGCAGGCCAAATTTGCGCGATTTTTTTCTTCCACTGTGCAAGTGCTCGTGCGGGTTGATTGTTGTTGGAGCACAATTGTTTGTGGTGTTTGCTGGCACGGGTATAAAAGTGTTTTACGTAATCCATTGCCATGCGTTGCGCATTGAAATTCGGAATGATGGTGCGCATGGATGCTTTTGAAATACGGACCCATTTTTCAGAGTAGCCTCTACCATCGCGTTCGTAATATAGGGGAACCACGTCGTTTTCAATGATATCCAGTAAATCTTTTGCTTCTTCTTGATTACGGTAGTCCGGTTCAAACTCCTGACCGTGCGGAGCAATGGCCCAGCCATTGTCGCCAGTGTAGCCTTCTCCCCACCAGCCATCAAGCACACTTAAATTGACGACTCCATTGATACCGGCTTTTTCACCGGATGTGCCGCTGGCTTCCATAGGATACTCTGGCGTATTTAACCAAACATCAACACCAGCAACCAATTTACGGGCCAGAGACATATCATAGCCTTCAAGCAGAAGGATGCGGCCTTCGAATTCCTGGCGACGTGAAAACTCGTGGATAATGCGTATTAGGTGCTGCCCTGGTTTGTCGTTGGGATGTGCTTTGCCCGCAAAAACCAGCATGACCGGTCGTTGGGGATCATTCAAGATGCGGGATAAGCGTTCGGGGTCGGAAAATAACAAGGCCGCCCGTTTATAAGTGGCAAAGCGCCGGGCAAACCCTACGGTGAGGATATCGGTTTCCCGAGGCTCGATGAAACGTGTTAAACGCTTGACTTGTGCTTCACTGCTGCCATTGCGTCTTAACTGATGGGTTGCCCGGCGTAATACATGCTCCATCATTTCGCCCTTAAGGGACTGGCGCAAACTCCAGTATCGATGATCGGAAATGCTATCAATACATTGCCAGTAGTCTGGGTTATTTAGTTCGTTACGCCATTCTCGAAAATGCATGTCAAATAAGTTCACCCATTCACGGGCTAAAAAGGTAGGGACATGGACGCCATTAGTGACGTATGAAATAGGGTTTTCTTCATAGGGGATTTGCGGCCAGACATAGCCCTCCATTTGTGATGCCATACCGCCGTGAATCCGGCTTACGCCATTTTGAAAGCGTGAACCGCGCAGGGCCAGGGCGGTCATATTAAAGCTACCTTCATTGCCTGGACTGGCTCCCAAGCTTAAAAATTTATCGCGATCAATGCTTAGTTGTGTTTCGTAGTCGTCAAGATATTCGTCAATGAGGTGATGTTCAAAAATATCATGGCCAGCTGGTACTGGTGTGTGTGTGGTAAAGACCGTACCTGCTGCGACTAATTCAAGTGCGCTATCGAAGTCCAGATCACGCTTCAGGTATTGGGCACAGCGTTCAACGATTTGGAATGCGGAATGGCCTTCGTTTATATGCCATACAGTAGGGTTTAAGCCAAGTGCAATCAAGGCTCGAACGCCACCGATACCCAGAACGATTTCTTGTAAAATACGAGTGCTTTTGTCGCCACCATAAAGCCGATGGGTGATTGAGCGGATTTTTTCGTCGTTTTCGCTAACGTCAGTATCCAATAAATACAGTTTTATGCGACCAGCACGTGCTTCCCAAACCTTAATGTGAATGGTGTAACCATTTGAGGTGACGTTGACATGCAGTTCATTACCCTGTTTGTCCAATGCCGGAACAATGGGTAAGTCGGCAAAATCAGTGGTTGCGTAATGGGCAACTTGGTTACCAAGATTATCGATAGTTTGAGTAAAGTAACCTTGCCGATACAAAAGCCCCATAGCCACAAACGGGATTGCTAAGTCGCTTGCGGCTTTACAATGATCTCCAGCCAATATTCCCAGGCCGCCGGAATAAATGGGTAAGCTTTCATGGAAACCAAACTCGGCGCAAAAATAGGCAATTAAATCGGAAGCAGGTTCCAGTCCATACAAATCGCGGGCCTGGGTTTGTTGTAGGTAAGAGTCGTATACCGACAAGACGCGGGTATAGTCTTCCATGAATGCCTGGTCCTGCACTGCTTGTTCCAGGCGTTGTTGTGAAACCCGGCGAAGAAATACTTTGGGGCTGTGACCGCAGCTTTGCCACAGATCAATATCCAGGCGATAAAACAAAGCCCGCACATTGCGGTCCCAACTGTAAAGCAAATCTGTTGCCAATTCTTCCAGGCGGGCCAATTGATTGGGTATTCTTGGTTGAACTTCAAGTGAAAAAAGTGTGCCTGTCATGGAGGGTCCTTAATCATTGCTAAATCGAATTTTTATAGTGTTATTAACTTATTTGGTCTTATCTTTTTTTCAAAATCCATTATTTCAAACGCTAGCATTAAAACGGTTGTTTGGTTCGCGATTGGGCAGGATTTATTGAACAAACGTAACGAGCGGTAAAGAATTCAACTTGAGCAGCTTGCTCTGTCTTGCAGATTTGGCGCAAGCGCTGCTCAAGTTGAATTCTTTACCGCTCCTTTAGCCAGGGAATTATGTTCTGTTGTAATAACGTTCATCTTAATTGACTGTTTTTCATCACACTGCTGATTCATGTTGCCTGGCTATTAATCGGCCAAATTGTTGGCGTTTATTGCCTAAATACGTGATTGCTCTCGTTACATGTTTATTATGTGCATTAATTGGGTGCAATGCTTGTGCCATTGGTGTGCCTAATGTGTTTATCGTTTTTATCGTCTTTGTTCACTGTTGTAATGTGGTGAGATACGATATTTGAACATTGATTGGAAATTATGCATTTAATTGTTGCGCGAATCCATCCCTATCTTATTGAAGATAATAGCTTATGGCATATATATCCATAACAATTGAAATGTTGGTTTTATTGTACGCCTTCTTTCAATTCCATGACTGTATTGAAATTCCTCGCAATAGTCCGTCCGGCTATTACGCGTCATTTCGCCTTTCATAAAGCATCGATTTTCGCCTAAAAACGCCTATTTTTGGTGGTGCCATGAAATGAATATGACGCACACTTTACACCGAAATCTCAAACGCTTTGGGTATGCTTTGGGTATATAATAGTGTTGCCAACCATGGTATGCAGAAAATAGGCAGCCGACTTGTGAGGAGTATAGACTATCTTGGCCATGGGACGACGGGCTTGTATACAATGGTATAAGCACGGGCAGAGGGGGTATTTCAGTGTTAGCGTTAATAACGTTACGCTGGTGAGTGTCGGCTGCTGGTCAGTTTTTTAAAGCGCCTATTGTGAATATACTGAGAGTAACATTGAGAATAATATTGATTATAATGGTGTTGGTGGCCTGTAATGATCAATCACCCACGATATCCAAGCAACCTGCCGAACCGGCGGCTCGTGATGTGGATTCACCACTAACAGATCGTCATTTCAAGGGAATGGTGTTAATTCCTGCGGGCGATTTTGTTATGGGCAGTCACAAAACGGATAACACCGGTAAACAACAGGAATATGGCTTGATTAATCCACTGTATCTTGATGAGCATCCTCAGCAGACATTGAATCTTGATGCGTATTATATTGATGTTTATGAGGTTACCAATGCTCAGTATAAAGTGTTTGTGCAGCAAACAAAACATAAAGAGCCCTTCGGTTGGACCCAAAATGGATACAACCTGACGAAACCCCGTCTCGAAGCAACAGACCTTGATACCTTGCGCTGGATTTCCGCTGAGTATTTTAAGTTGGACATTGATGCTAGCAAAATGTCTCGAGCACAAATTTTGAATGCAATGCAACAACAGCACAGCATACAAGGTTTATTGCCCGTCACTATGGTGACCTGGCAGGATGCGGCAGCTTATTGTCAGTGGGCGGGGAAACGTTTACCAACTGAACAGGAGTGGGAGAAAGCGGCACGGGGCCCTAACGGTTTGGAATATCCCTGGGGGGATCAATGGGACCCTAATATTACCAATACCGGTGACAATACCGATTGGCCTGGTGGGATTACCCCCGTAGGTCACTACTCTAATAATAACTCCTATTATGGGGTTTATGATATGTCGGGTAACGCCTGGGAATGGGTGGCGAGTTGGTATCAGCCTTACACTGGTTCGACGCTAGAGCGAAAAGCTTTTGGAGAAACCAATAAAGTTCTGCGTGGTGGTGGCGGTGGTGTGGGGCATTATGCATTAAGTTTGTTTTTTCGAGGTGCAGCGCGTAGCTACGCTCCCCCTTCAACCGCAAGCGATGATATCGGTTTTAGGTGTGCCAAGACGCCTTGATTCAGTTTTTAGGCTTAATTGTAGCTGCGGTATGTTACTTAAAAACTCGCCTGAACGTCGATAGATAAAGTTGTACACATCAAATGATTGTGCGAATACTATGTGATTCAACTGGGTTTTCTGAATTTAACTTAAAGCCACCCGTTGAGCGTGTAGTAAGTAGGTGAGCGCAATTATTTTAATATTTTTTTGTCTGTTTTCCGGCCTTCGGCGTTGCTGCTACGGTCACATAGCTCACTATGCTGATCTTCGCAGCGTCTTGAAGGCCATAAAATATCCTGCGAAAACGTTGTTAAAATAATTATGCTCACCTACTTAAGTTTTACTAACCTTTTGAAAAATTGAAATATTGTTTTTTTACCAGCGCCACTCAAGGGGGGTACGCTATACCTAAATCTCAATCGTTATGGGTATACCACATGTGGAGCACGTTTCGTAGTCGCTTTCGTGACGCTGCAACTGGTATGTTAGCCTTAAGTTATTTTATACCCGTGTCTGAATCGATTCTTTTCATTAAAATGAGGAGAGGGTAATGCCCGTTGGGTAAAAAAGCGCTCAAGTTTGATTTTTAACTGACGAAAGCTAAGAGGTATTATCACACAACAGTACGGCATAGTGCACGTATCTTTAGGAGCAGTGGGAAACTGTCGATTCGCATAACGTACGTTTTTTAACTGAAAATACAATGTCTATCATTCTCGCAAATAACAAACCAGGCGATGCAATACAAGCAATATGCAGCGTAACAATATGAAAGGCTTGAGAATACAAAATATTGACGATCTGAAGCCTTGTATCTTACTGGTTGACGATGAGGTTTTTAATCTGGAGATTCTTGTTGAAATTCTGGAGGACTGCGGTTATGTCACCGAAACGGCGCAAAATGGTCATGACGCTTGTGATTTAATAAAAAATAACCCGGATAAATATCAAATGATTTTACTTGACCGGATGATGCCGGACATCGACGGTATTGAAGTGTGGCATTATATTAAACGTCAGCCACACTTGGCAAAAGTTCCGGTGATATTGCAATCGGCGAAAGCTGCGAAGCAGGATGTTCAAGAGGGGCTGGACGCTGGGGTACTGTACTATTTGCCCAAGCCTTTCACTAAAGATCAATTGTTGGCAATTGTTGATACGGCTGTTGCAGGTTATTTTAACGGCAAGGATTCGGACTCTTGTTTGACCGACCAACCCCGCCAACAATTTTGCGAAGGTGAGCTTCAATTTTGCTCTATGGATGAAGCACGTAATACGGCTTCTCTATTGTCGAGTTTATGTCCTGATCCTCAGCGCATTGAGCTTGGTCTTTCCGAACTTTTTGTTAATGCGGTAGAGCATGGTAATTTGGGAATTGTTTATCAGGAAAAGCTGGATTTGATTGCGCAGGGAAACTGGTTGGCCGAAGTGGAACGTCGCTTGCAGTTACCTGAAAATAGGGACAAAAAAGTCAGGGTGAAGGTTTGTATTGAAAATGAGGCTATTTACTTTGACATCAAGGATGATGGCATGGGTTTTGATTACGAAAACTACCTGGAGTTTAATCGGGAGCGGTCGACTAATTCACATGGCCGGGGTATTGCCATTGCGAAAACATTGAGTTTTGATGAGCTTGAATACTTGGGTAACGGTAACCAAGTCCGGCTCAAGGTTAATATGCAATAAGCTGGATGGCGATTGAATGGCGTACTTAGCACTGAATCAGCTCAGGACATGGGTTAACGGCAAACCAGCAAGTGTTATGCTGGTGGATGATGATGCGCAATTACGGGGAGTGGTGAGTGAAAGGTTAAAAAAACACGGTTTTGAGGTGTTGCAAGCGAGTAGCGGTCAGAAAGCGGTTGAGTTGTTTACGGATAACTCACCGGATATAGTGCTAATGGATGCTAACATGCCTGGAATGGATGGTTGCAAGGCAACCCGAATTATAAAATCATTTCCCAGCGCAATCAATACCCCGATATTAATGGTCAGTGGTCTTGAAGATGATGAATCCGTGGATCGAGCATTTAACGCTGGCGCAACTGAATACATTACCAAGCCTATTTGTTGGCCATTATTATTGCATCGCCTCGTTAATATATGTGCGACCATGGAAGTGGAGTCCAAATTAATATTGGCGAAACTGGAAGCAGACAAGGCAAATAAAGCCAAATCTGATTTTTTGGCAAATATGTCTCATGAAATTCGTACGCCAATGCATGGGATTCTCAGCTTTGCCACAATAGGGATCGAAAAGGTTGGTAACAGTTCCCGTGAAAAGTTACAGGTTTATTTTTCAAGAATAGAAGAAAGTGGTAAACGCTTATTGTTACTGCTGAACGGCTTATTAGATTTATCAAAACTGGAATCCGGTGAGGTCACTTATAATATAGAACACTTAGATCTGGAAGATATTGTGGAAACAGCGATTAATGAGTTTCATGCGCTTTTTCAGGAAAAAAATGTTCGACTGGTTTGGCGCAAGTCAGCGCAAACAACCATGGCCTGTTTTGATGCGCAAAAAATGCTGCAAGTGTTACGAAATTTATTGCTAAATGCCATTAATTTTTCATTTGATAATAGCGAAGTGAGTGTGTCCATCGATTCAGTCATCATGACTTCAAAAAACCATCCTGACGTTGAGGCCTTACAGTTGGTGATACGTGATCAAGGGATAGGGATACCCAAAGGCGAATTGGTGAGCATTTTTGACAAATTTGTGCAGTCAACAAAAACCAGTACAGGGGCGGGCGGAACAGGTTTGGGGTTGGCAATTTGTAAGGAAATTATTGAACAACATCATGGTAACATATTTGCTGAAAACAACCAGGATCATGGTGCAAGCTTTCATATAATATTACCAAGAATACCCGTGTTGGGGGCAATAGCGGATGCTTTGTGCACCAATAGTCTGTGTACGGATAGCCTATGCAGCTATAGCAGGAGACCACTGACATGACTGTGCTAAACGAAGAGCACCCCTATGATGTGAAGGCTAAAATTTTAGTCGTTGATGACGAGCCTTTTAATCTTGAAATCATGGAGGAAATTCTTTGTGATACATACGATATCAGCTATGCCAGCTCAGGTTCCGAGTGTTTGGAAAGTTTGCAGATTTCGTTGCCTGATGTAATATTGTTGGATATTAATATGCCGGGAATGAGTGGTTACGAAGTGTGCCAGGAAATTAAAAAAAAACCGAGCACGAAAGATATTCCGGTTGCATTTGTTTCGGCGCTGGACACGCTGGCGGAACGCTTGGCAGGTTATGATGTGGGGGGCGACGACTATATCACTAAACCGTTTGAAGCCAAGGAGTTGCTAAGAAGGGTTAATGTCGCCATTCAATACCGAAAGGAAAAAGAAAGTCTAAGATGTAACGCCAATCGGGCGCTGAGTAAAGCAAATACGGCACTGACGATGAATCATGAGCTTAGTATTATTTTGCAATTTTTGCGCACTAGTCTTACTTGTGATGATATTGAAACACTGGCAAATGCCGCCAGTCATACTCTTGAGACCCTTGGGGTGCAGGGTAGCGTGCAAATTCGCGCTGGTGAAAACGTAACACATAAAAGCAGTGACGGTGTTGTGGTGCCATTGGAGCAATCAGTGGTGAAAAAAATTCACAGCGAAGATGCCTTTATCGATTTAGGTCATCAAGCTGTCATTAATTTTGAACATGTTTCAATATTAATTAAAAACCGACTGCCCGATGACTTAATAATATTTAAACGGTTGCGTGAAAATATTATACTTTTGGCGGAAAGCATCGAGTCACGAGTGGTTGCATTGTTGACGGCGAGCGCATTAACGAAAAAGCAAACGTTATTGGCTAACGTAGCGGATGCAGTGCGTAGTGCTTTTCATAAAATCAACGATACCTTTGACATGCATAATGCGCAAAATAAAAAAACAGTTGTGAATTATATTGACTATATGAATGGGGCGTTGGCACCATTAACATTGTCAGCAAGCCAACGGGTGGTTTTGCAAGAGATACTGAACAAGGCCGCTGGTGTATTGGCTGAGCTTGATCGTTGTGAGGTACAAATCGAAGCCTATTTATCAATGGTAATGATTGATGTTCAACGAATGTTGGATCTTGATTCCCATTGCAGGGATAATGCTAAGGAGGTATGACAAAATAACTTGTCTATCCTTCCGTCTTTTGCGTTGCACAAAGGGTTACATACAACGAGTACGCAGCCTTTTGTGCGCCTTGAACACGAAACGATATCCGGCGTAATCTGTGCAACTTAGTTTCTTTACAGACCCTTAGGAAAACGTGCACTGACGTTCTTTGGTTTATTGGTGCTCATTGCGTGATACGCGTAATAACACCCAGTCCAGTACTGTATGGGGCAAAAGCCGTTTTAGTGTTGCAAACAAATAGGTAGGGAAAGTGACATAATAGCGAATTTTAGGCCGTGGGCTTTCGATGGAATGGATTACTTTGCGCAGTACGGCAGTGGGCGGCAAGGTAAAGGGCACGGCCGCTCCCTTTTTGTTTAGTCTTTTTTCCATTGCCAGGTAAGTGTCGCGATGAGGACTGTGGCGCTTGTCGATATATTTTTTATAGGCGGCGAATGCATTCGCCCGAAATTGGCTTTCAATAGGGCCGGGTTCAATCAATGCGACATGAATTCCGGTGCCTTTTAATTCAAGGCGCAGTGTGTCGCTTAATCCCTCCAGCGCGTACTTGCTGGCGTTATAGGCACCGCGATAGGGTAATGCCACCAGGCCTAGCACAGAACTGTTTTGTATGATGCGGCCGAAGCCCTGCTGGCGCATATTCGGAATCAGCAAATTGGTGAGTTCCAGTGTCCCCAACAGGTTGGTTTCCAATTGTGCGCGTAAAGCTTGGCGTGTTAAATCCTCTACGGCGCCGGGTTGGCCATAAGCGGCATTGTTAAACAATACGTCAATACGCCCGTTGGTCAGCGTCAGCAGATTCGCAACACAGCTGTGGATCGAATCAGAGTCGTTAAGATTTAGTTGGATAGCTTGTAGGCCATCAGTTTTTAAATTTTTTAGATCTGTTTCGTGTCTGGCTGTTACAAAGACGTTATGCCCACGGCGTTGCAGGCCAAGGGCGACGCAGCGGCCGATGCCGCTCGAGCAACCGGTAACCAGCACCGTTTTTTGTTGATTGGCGGCAAGCTTGGAATTAACAGTCATTTGTACTTCACATTGAATTAAGTTACTGTGCCTAAGACTATATTATTAAAACAATCCTAAGACAATACAATGCCTCAACGCTTACAACAATTAAACACTTGGTTGCAGCGCACGCTGAATCTCCCGGAATACGACATTAAGCCCGCGTCCAGTGATGCCAGTTTTCGCCGTTATTTTCGAATAACGCCTAAGCAGGGGGTATTTAATCGCTATCAAGTGGCGTCGTTGGTGGTAATGGATGCACCGCCGAGCAAGGAAAATACCGAACCCTTTGTGCGTTTGGCGGGGTTGTTAACGGCAATGGGGTTAAATGTCCCTATCGTCGTTGAACAGAATACTGAATTGGGGTTTTTATTATTAACCGATTTGGGTAGTCAGCAATATTTGTCTGTATTATCGGATAGCAACGTCGATTCACTGTATGCAGATGCCCTTGATGCGTTGTTGCTGCTACAAACGCATGGGGCTGCTGCCATTGCTACTGTTCCTGCTTACGATTTTCAATTGTTGTCACAAGAACTGGAGATATTCCGTGAGTGGTATTTAATTCATCATTTGGGTTTACAACTAACGGACCAACAATCACAGATTATCGATCAGACGTTTGGTGTATTATGCGACACCGCATTAGAGCAGCCTACCGTTTTGGTGCACCGGGACTATCATTCTCGGAATCTAATGCTAACGGATAAATGTAACCCGGGTATGCTCGACTTTCAGGATGCGGTTGCCGGTCCCTTCAGTTATGACTTGGTATCGCTATTAAAAGATTGTTATATTGCCTGGCCGCGGGAAAGGGTGGAGGCATGGGCAGTCTCGTTTATGCAAAAAACAGTTGAAGCAGGAATATTGACGACGAGTAATCGTGCAGATTATTTACGCTGGTTCGATTTGATGGGCGTGCAACGTCACTTGAAAGCCGTTGGAATTTTCGCGCGATTGCAACACCGCGATGGCAAATCTCAGTATTTAAAAGAGATACCGCGTACACTGAGTTACGTTGTTGATGTCAGCGGCCGCTATGATGAGCTTCATGCTTTAAATGGTTTTCTAACCACGCAATTGCCGGTCGGGCGTTTATCCTGATTTGTGTTGTTGTATTTCTTAAACCTACCGCTGTTTTTTTTAGATCATTCAATTTAATTTATTCAGTGATAACGATTAGGTCGCGCAGATGAAAGCCATGATTTTAGCTGCCGGACGTGGTGAAAGGCTACGCCCCATTACCGATTCCCTACCAAAACCATTGGTCCAGGTTCGCGGTAAACCCTTAATACAGCATCATATCGAAGCTTTGGTGGCGGCTGGTATTACAGACTTGGTTATAAACCACGCTTGGTTGGGTGAGCAAATTGAGCAAGCATTGGGTACAGGACAGCAGTGGGGTGCCCAAATACAATATTCACCTGAAGGGTCTCGGGCGTTAGATACGGGTGGTGGTATTTACAATGCGCTGCCACTGCTGGGTTCTGCTCCTTTTTTGGTGATAAATGGTGATATTTTTACTGATTATTCTTATGCTTCACTTTTGCGACAACCGCAAAAACTTGCTCATTTAGTACTGGTAAGTAATCCGCAACAACATCCCCAGGGAGATTTTGCTTTGCAAAACGGTGAAGTCAGGCAAAATGCTGCTCAAAAGCTTACGTATAGTGGCATGGGTGTTTACCGACCGGCATTTTTTCAGCACTGTCAACAAGGCGCTTTTCCGCTGGCGCCACTCTTAGTCGAAGCCATGGAACGGCGGCAAGTGACTGGCGAATATTTTGGAGGTCACTGGGATGATATCGGAACGGTGGCTCGTTTGCAGAAAGTAAACAAAAATCAATGAGCTGTGTGCGACACACAGGCTGTTATTTAACGTCAGTCGCCCCTTGCGTTAATTGGTCTTGCGCTGTAAATTAATTGAATTCAGGTAAACCACCGCCTTCGACGTTAGAGCAACTCTATACCCGTGGCGTTTGGGATTTAGCTTTAAGTGTGCGTCATATTTTCTTCATGGTCAGGCGAAATGACGCGAGATAGTCATTCTATTGCAAGGAATTTCAACGCAGCCATGGCGTAATAGAGCGTGTAATTAGACCTAAATCTCAATCGCTACGGGTATATAACGACGGATAGTTTGAAAAAGGGAATGGTAACAACAGGGGCTGTTGGGCGTGCTTCAGGGCGTATTTAGGCAAGCATGCACCATTACAGCTGGAAGCACAATTGGGAGAAAAGCATAGGGGGTTATGCATGATTAAAATTACTATTGTCGACGACCATGAACTCGTTCGTACGGGAATTATTCGTCTTTTAAGCGATATACCGGATATAGATGTTGTGGCGGAAGCTTCCAGCGGGGAAATAGCGGTACAATTGATTCGACAATACCAGCCGGATGTCGTGCTCATGGATGTGAATATGCCGGGCATTGGTGGGTTTGAGGCCACCCGAAAATTGGTTCAAATGTATCCGGATTTAAAAGTAATCGTGGTTACCATTCATATGGATGACCCATTTCCCTCTCGCATGTTGCAAGCTGGCGCAATGGGGTATCTTACCAAAGGGTGCGGTGTGGAAGAAATAGTTACTGCGATAAAGGAAGTTTACGAAGGTCGTCGTTATATTAGCGCGGATGTTGCCCAACAACTGGCATTGAAGCTTATGCCGGGTGGTGAAGACTCACCATTTGATACCTTGTCGCCGCGTGAATTGCAAGTTATGTTGATGCTGACACAAGGTACTAAAGTGCAAGAAATTTCTGATAAACTCTGTTTAAGTCCCAAAACCGTTAGTACCTATCGCCATCGTTTGTATGACAAGTTGGGAGTGAGCAGTGATGTTGCATTGACTCGTCTTGCCATGCGTTATGGCGTGGTGGATGATGTATGCGAAGCGGCAAGCTTAATGTAGCATTCTTAACTATCTGTAAGATTAAATGTAGAGTAACAGCTCAGGTTGCCTTTGGTTTATTTTAGTATAGTGTATTAACCAGAGTACCGATTTAGCAAAGCGCTAACGATGACCCTATGTTGCGAAAGTCCAACAACACTGGGTGTTTAGCGCTTTGATCGTAGAGCGCTCTCAAATTTGCTGCCACAGCATTGTCGTGCTTGGCTCGGTCGGATCGGGTGTCGTTTTGGAGCCCTATTCTCTGTGTTGTTTTCTGTGTTATGTGGCTGCGATAAATAATTTATCGCGGTCTTAAAATGGCAGCTTAATTTTTGTGTTATTGATTATCTCGTTTTATGCGCTGCGATGAGCTATCCTGTTCCCTTGGTTTGTCTAAAGTTTCTAGCATTGTTGGTGATGATAGTGGCTTAGTTTCGGCTGCTTATTTATTAAGGTTACGATGTTTTGGAATATACCTAAATCTCAATCGTTACAGGTATAAATAGAACGATTTTTGTTCAAATCGGTCAATAACATAATAGCCCGGTCGTCAAGTTCGGTCGCAAAAATTTATACATGGATTCAATATATGTATCGCTGCGCTTGTTCAGTATTTATGCCGCAGTGGCTTAAATCTAACAGGTGCAACAAGTCCAATTAATTGGCCTGTGGTATGTTAGGTTTGAATCGATATTGCGGATAGGAATATGCGAGATTTGTCCAGAGTTTTTACTGTTTTTTATACCGCCAGTTTATTGTTGTTCGTTGTGCTATTTTCGCAGCCCACATCTGCTGATCCAATTGAATTCAAATTAAACGATATTGATGGGGCGGAGCACCAGTTGTCAGACTATCGGGGCAAATGGGTGGTGGTGAATTTTTGGGCAACATGGTGCCCTCCTTGTTTAAAAGAAATTCCTGAGTTAGTGGATTTCTATGACGAGCATCATCAGAAAAACGCTACCGTATTAGGGATTGCCTTTGAGGATATAGGTACTGAACAATTGAGAGAATTTGTTGAAAGCTATTTTATCAGCTATCCCATCTTACGCATGAGTCCTAAGCAGCAGAGTCCACTGGGGCGCATTACTGGTTTACCGACGAGTTTTTTAATTTCACCCAGTGGTGACGTTGTTGCTAAACATGTAGGGATCTTAACGGTAAAAATGATTGAGGATTTTATTGATCAACATGATGACTCTGAGGCGGTGCAGGCTGTTCAAAAATAGGTATAAACCTGCTACGAAAAAGCCATTTTAGCCTCATATTGCGTTTATTTTCGTTCATCGTTAAATGGAAAGTGATTGTTCGTCTCAAATGACCGGGAAAATGGATTCAATAGTATTTTTTCTCGTGACGGTTTTCGCTCTTGGTCCAGGTTTTTTAGTCCAGACAAACCCTGATGGTGGGGGGAGGGAATGAGAGCCGAGAACCAACACATTAATTGATGTGCCGTAGAGTATCTTTTAATCAAGGGGGAATGAATTGCATGATCGTTGATTTTCAAAAAGCAGTGATTAAAACATTCTTGCTTACAGTGTTTTCCATTGCTACCATCTTTAATACCTATGCAGCAAGCGAGCGAGATCCCTATGTTTATTTTTTTGATGAAACCTGGGGGGATTTTTCTGAAGAAATAATGAAGGCAAAGCAGGCAGGAAAAGCTGGCGTACTGCTGTTTTTCGAAATGGATGAGTGCCCATTTTGTCACCGTATGAAGCGCACCGTGCTAAATCAACCGGCCGTCCAGGCTTATTTTAAGCAACATTTTTTAAATTTTAATGTGGATATCGAAGGTGATATTGAAATTGTGGATTTCGATGGTATATCAAGGACACAAAAAGAATTTGCGTTTAAAATAAATCGAGTACGTGCAACACCCGTTTTTGCATTTTATGATTTAACCGGAAAACAAATAGTACGTTATACCGGGGCAACATCCAGTGTCGAGGAATTTATGTGGCTTGGTGAATTTGTGGTCAGCGGTGAATATAAAAACATGCGTTTTACAAAATACAAACGTCAGCGCCAAAAACAAGCTAAGTTATAGTTGTGGTGTGTGGCAGCAGTAAAAATAATTTACCAAAGGTATCGTCAACGCCGGTTAGGCTACAGATTTTGGTTGGGTTTTTATTCTCATTTGCAGTATTGTCAAGTTACTCAGCAGTTCTTCCCGAACCATTAACGTTGGAATATGTGTTACAGATGGATGTTGCGTTTCATCCTGATATTCAATCTGCAACCGCAAATTTACAGCTTCATTATTCAGATCAACAGCGGGTAAATGCCGTTGATGATTTTGCGGCGCAATTACAGGCTCGGGCTCAACTGATCGAACCTGCGCAATCAGCCCCGGATAAGTCTCGTGGCGATCATCACGTCAGTTTGTTGTTACGCAAACAATTATATGATTTTGGCCGTAGTCGTGCGGCACAAGCGGCGGTTAGTGCAAGTGTGGAAAGTAGTGAGTTGATTCTCTTTGATGTGATTAACCAGCATCGCTTGGTTGTCATGACAGATTTTTTCGATGTGCTACTGGCCGATTTAAAATTTATTCATGCAAACGAAGCGATGTCCATAGCCTACGTTCGCTTGGATCGTGCCCGATCACGCAATGAATTGGGCCAGTTGTCTGACATTGAATTATCGGCGTTGGAAAGTCGCTACCAGCAAACACGGCTTGATTATGCTATTGCTCAGTCCTTGCAGCGTAACACGCGTGCGCAACTTGCCAATGTACTTAATCGACCGGGTGACTTGGTATCGGATGTTGCAGAACCGAAGTTATTCTTTATCAATGAAAAATTTATAGAAAAAAAACGTCTCAGTGTAAAAGAATATCAGCACCAAGCTGCGAAAAACAATCCAGTATTGCGAGCTCTTCGGGCTCAAATGAATGCCGCCGAACGTCAAGTGCAAGCATCCAGAGCCAATAAAAACCCCATGCTCGGTAGTGAGCTAGCGATATCAGAGTACGCTCGTGAAAGTGCCAGTCATGATAAATGGCGAGCATCCATAATTTTAGATGTACCTTTGCTGGTGGGAGACCGGGTCAATGCGCAAGTGGCCAAACGCCAGGCTGAAAAGCGGGTGATTCAATCACGATTACATGCAGCGGAAATGAACATCGCACAGTCGGTGCTGGAGACATGGCAACATTTAGAAACGATGAAGATATCTCATCAACATGCAAAAGCCCAGGCTGAGTTTCGAGACCTTTATTTGGATCGGAGTCGTGCCTTGTATGAAATGGAAGTGGAGTCTGATCTCGGCGATGCCATGGTGAATATTTCCGAGGTTCGTATACAGCTTGCCAAAGTCAAATACCAGATTGTAATGGCATGGGCAAGGTTACAAGCACTTATTGGCAATAAAGTGACATTCCCGAAGGAAGCTGATGGTGTTAATAACAACTAAGTTAATGCGAAACAAAATGCGCGGCTGGATTATTGTGTGCGGGATATCTGCTGGCTTGTTGGTGTTTACTCCAGCAACAGCCGTTGAACTGGACGCAAAGCTGGTTTGGCATCGCAAGGCAGTATTAAGTACTCCTGTGTCTGGTGTGATCACAGAGATTAATGTTAGTGTTGGCACATTAGTGGCCAAAGATGATGTGTTGCTGAAGTTAGATGATCGTTTTTTAAAAGCCAATGTGGAGCAGGCAAAGGCAAGTGTAGTGCGCTGGCATCGTATACAACAAGAAGCGAAGCGTGAATTGGATCGTAGTCTGGAATTGTATGATCGTACCCTATTGTCAGACCATGATCGTGAAGTGGCCCACATCCAATATGACCAAGCGATGTCTGATTTTAAATCAGCACAGGCATCGTTGGTACATGCGGAATTAGCGTTTGAATATAGTGCTATTCGAGCACCTTTTGATGGCGTTGTGGTTCGTCAATATGCGGAAGTGGGTGAGACTATTGTGAGTGAGCAAAGCGCACGGCCCCTGGTGGAGTTAGCCGAGCACGGCCATATGGCCGTCAATGTTCTGGTGTCCGGTGAGCGCTCAAAACGCTTGAAAATAGGGTCGTTTGCCAAAGTAAAGGTTGATGGGGTCAGTTACCAGGGACAGGTAGTGGCGGTAGGGTTGGAATTGGTGTCTGCTGCTGTCCAGAAATACGAAATTAATATTGTATTTCACACCCAGGGTAAGTTAATGCGCGCGGGTCAGCCCGCCAAGGTGTCGTTACCGTAGCAGCTTATAATAAGCGAGAGAAGATATGCAACAGCAATGGTATATGTTGACCGTGGTTGGTAAGGACAAGCCTGGCATTGTCGCCAAAGTAACCGCTGCGCTTTTTGATACCGGCTGTAACTTGGGTGAAACATCCATGATTCGGTTGGGCGGAAATTTTACGATGATGCTAATGGTGCAGTATGATGAAAATGATGCCGCTGCGCTCGAAAATATCATTACTCCCGTCGTCAATGAACTGTTACTGCATTGTCATGTGGATGCTATTGATGGTCGGTTGCATGAGCATCGCGAATCAAATGTTCGTATTTCCGTTTATGGTGCAGATCGTACCGGTATCGTGTCACAAGTCACCAACGCACTGGCGCAAGCAGGCCTGAATATTTTTGATCTCACATCGGATGTTGCTGGTACTGTGGATAATCCTGTTTATGTTATGCAGATTGAGGGATATGCCAGTCAGGGGGCAGATGCCTTACGATGTGCGTTGGATAACGTCACCGAGCAGGATGCTGAGGTGCATATTGAGTCCATTGATACGCTTATTGGATAGAGTTGTTTATGGCATTATTGGCAGTGTTAGTGGTGCCCGATGAGCGCCTGAAACAGGTTTCTCAACCCATTGAGTATTTTGATTCCAGTTTACGTGATTTCATTCAAGACCTGGAGCAAACCATGCGTGCAGGGCCTGGCGGCGTGGGCATAGCAGCAGCGCAAGTTGCACGCTTTGAGCGCATCGTTATTGTTGATGTTTCCAGTAAACCCAACATAAAACATCATGGCCGCCTGGTGTTGATCAATCCCGAGATTACCCAGTGGCACGGTATGGTGCAAGGCCGGGAAGGCTGTATGTCGGTGCCTGATTATACTGGCAACGTGATCCGTGCTCAATCCATACAATTATCCGCCTATGATGAATATGGCCAAAAACAGTCTTATCACTGTGAAGGTTATGAAGCCCGGGCTATCCAGCATGAGGTGGATCACCTGAATGGTATGCTTTTCCTGGATCGTGTTGTAAGCCGCCGTACGGATTTATTCAGGCGAAAAAATTATCGTTAAGGTAAGGAGGAACGTGCACGATATTTTTTATTCATCTGGCGTCATTGGGTTTCAGTGATTTTGTGCTCGTTTCTGAGGACGTTATTGTGCTATTGTGCCATGTTCCGATTCTTGGACAGCCTCCTGGCTTATTGATCGAGGCAATGCTTTGGCGTAGGATAATGGACGAAGGTGGGAAAGCTATGTGGGCGCAACCCGAAGGGCCGATGCTCATTTTTCATCCCTCGGCGTTGTCGCTCGCTTATGTGGAGCAACCACACCACACTCGCGCCGCCTTGATGGATAAAAAATGAGCATCGACAGGACTTGTCAAAATGATTGTTAACACCCCCGAGTGAGGACGAAGCAACTTGTGAACGGTCTTGGTGTGTTCAGGTATCTTTGGCTTATGTCACT
>JAADGF010000076.1 GCA_013152545.1 Gammaproteobacteria bacterium | reverse complement strand
TTTTCCCCTCCATCGTTTTTGGTGGAAAAAACTCAATGCTATAAGTGGGTTTAAATTTTTTCTGGGATTCCATGATAAAATAATAATTCTAAGCGTTTAACGCTAAGCGCTTGCAACTGCACGCGTATGGAAAGGTTTGGATGAAGTCGTTACGGTCATTTTATTTATAGTTAATCTTATCTAACCGCCAACAATTAGAATCTCGAAAAATCTGTTTACTTAACTGATATTTCGTTTCACTAATAAAAGATAACGAAATTGATACACTATAACGCTTGTATTTTGTGATAACCAGGCTATTTGTCTCCTCGAGACTACCACTGCCCCCTATCAGCTAACCGTAAAATACACAACTTTTATCCCCTCTCCCCCAGGGGGAGGGAAAGGGGGGTAAAGTATTAATAACGATAATGTTCTGGCTTGTAGGGTCCATCCACTGGTACGCCAATGTAATCAGCCTGTTCATCGCTAAGCTTTGTTAAATTAACGCCTATTTTTTCGAGATGTAACCGGGCCACTTTTTCATCCAGCATTTTTGGCAACACATACACCTTATTTTCATATTTTTCCGAGTGATTCCAAAACTCGATTTGAGCCATTACTTGATTAGTGAATGATGCAGACATCACGAAACTGGGATGACCTGTCGCACAACCCAAGTTCACTAAGCGACCTTTTGCTAATATTATAATTTTTTTACCGTCAGGAAAAACAACATGATCTACTTGAGGTTTAATTTCTTCCCATTGGTACTTTTCCAACGCAGCAATTTCGATTTCAGAATCAAAATGACCAATATTACAAACAATGGCTTCGTTTTTCATTGCAAACATGTGGTCGTGGTTGATAACGTTAACATTACCAGTAGTGGTTACAAATATATCACCCTTGGACATCACTTCGTTCATATCCACGACCCGATATCCTTCCATAGCAGCCTGCAAAGCACAGATAGGATCAATTTCCGTTACCCAAACGGTAGCGCCCATGCCTTTGAAAGCTTGCGCGCAACCTTTACCAACATCACCATAACCTAACACCACACAAATTTTTCCGGCAATCATGACGTCCGTGGCACGCTTGATACCGTCTAATAAGGATTCACGACAACCATAGAGATTATCAAATTTCGACTTGGTAACAGAATCATTCACGTTCATCGCAGGGAAAAGCAATTCTTTACTCTCTTGCATTTGATAGAGCCGATGAACACCGGTAGTGGTTTCTTCCGTTACCCCTTTTATACTTTCGGCGATGGGCTGCCATTTATTCGGGTTAGCCGTTAAGTTGCGGCGTAACACATCCAGAATGGCTTTCCATTCGTCGTTATCGTCTGCCTTGGCGTCGGGAACAACATTTGCTTTTTCAAACTCCACACCTTTATGCACCAGCAACGTTGCATCACCACCGTCATCCAGTATCATATTCGGTTGTTCGCCATTGGGCCAGTTAAATGCTTGCTCGGTACACCACCAGTACTCTTCGATGGTTTCACCTTTCCAGGCAAAAATGGGAATACCTTGCGCAGCAATTGCAGCAGCAGCATGATCTTGGGTTGAAAAAATATTACAGGATACCCAACGAACTTGCGCACCTAACACAACTAATGTTTCAATCAATACAGCGGTTTGTATCGTCATATGCAAACTACCCATGATTCGGGCACCTTTTAGCGGTTGTTTGCCTTTATACTCTTCCCGCAATGCCATTAACCCCGGCATTTCAGTTTCGGCAATAGCAATTTCTTTACGGCCCCATTCCGCCAAGGTAATGTCAGCAACTTTATAATCGGTAAAACTCGAATCTATCACAGCGTTCATAGTCATTATTCTCCAACATATTGAAGAGCGCCGTTAATTGTCTTAATGTTAAAATACCTGAGCCTCACGGTTAAACTATCTGTCCCGCTGCAGCGCTCCTCAGGCACTTTGTATTGTTACTACCAGTCTTATTCCTGTAACATCAGGAAAACCTTTTACTAAAAATGCGAACCGAAAAAATGGCGACCCTATTGATCGCTATACTCTTCACACGTTCACGCAATTTAAGTAATAGTAATGATAAAGTTACAATCCAGCCGCTTCACGCAATGTATCCGCTTTATCGGTTTTTTCCCATGTAAAATTTGGTTCCTCGCGGCCAAAATGTCCATAAGCAGCGGTCGCCGCATAAATGGGCCGCAGCAAATCAAGCATTTTAATTAACCCTCGCGGACGTAAGTCAAAAAACTCTCTTACCAAGCCAACAATTTTATCATCAGCCAGCTTTCCGGTACCAAACGTTTCGACACTGATAGAGGTAGGCTCCGCAACGCCAATGGCGTAAGAAATCTGTATCTCGCAACGCTCAGCTAAGCCAGCTGCAACAATATTTTTGGCCACATATCGACCAGCATAGGCAGCGGAACGATCCACCTTAGAGGGATCTTTACCTGAAAAAGCACCACCTCCATGACGTGCCATACCACCATAGGTATCAACAATGATCTTGCGCCCGGTAAGACCGCAATCACCCACAGGGCCACCAATAACGAAACGGCCAGTGGGGTTAATATGATATTTGGTGTTAGCATTGATCCATTCGACGGGTAACACTGGTTTAATAATTTCCTCCATCACAGCTTCCTGCAAATCGCTATGGGAAATATCCGGTGTATGCTGCGTGGATAAAACCACGGCTTCTATACCAACAGGCTTATGATTTTCGTAACGAAACGTCACCTGGCTTTTTGCATCAGGACGTAACCAATTTAATATGCCTTTTTTCCGAACCTCCGCCTGACGTTTTACCAGTCGGTGCGCATAAGTAATTGGCGCAGGCATTAACACATCGGTCTCGTTGCTAGCATAACCAAACATTAGTCCCTGATCACCAGCGCCTTGCTCATGGTCGTTGCTTTCATCAACACCAGCAGCAATATCAGCCGATTGTTTGTCGATTGAGGTTAATACCGCGCAGGATTCCCAATCGAAGCCCATATCGGAACTGTTATAACCAATATTTTTAACGGTCCGACGCACCACATCTTGCATGTCCACCCAAGCTGACGTGGTAATTTCCCCTGAAATGACCACCATACCCGTGTTTACCAGGGTTTCGCAAGCAACCCGTGCTTGGTTGTCTTGTTCAAAGATTGCATCCAGTATTGAATCAGAAATTTGATCTGCAACCTTATCCGGATGCCCTTCTGATACCGATTCTGAGGTAAACAAATGACTTTTTGCCATGTACCCAATTCTCCCAAATTCATGCTGTCCAGTTCAAAATAATAACGCGCTGCATTGTACCGCTTAGGCACATGACACGCAAATCTCATCCTGTACTGCATTTATGATTATTCATTATATTTCAACAAGTTACTTTCTTGGCGTGTATTTCTTTACAGCCCCTTAAATATAGCCCAGCTTGCTGCCCTACCAAATTACATTTTGCTGTCGCTATGCGACCGACCATAATCGTCTTCAAACCTTACAATATCGTCTTCACCCAAATAGCTCCCCGATTGCACCTCAATAATTTCCAAAGGTACTCTACCTGGATTCTCCAACCGATGCTTAGTTCCCAGCGGGATATAGGTGGATTCATTTTCACTGAGGAGTGTAATATCGGTACCACAGGTCACTTTTGCTGTCCCCTTCACCACAATCCAATGTTCTGCTCGATGATGGTGCATTTGTAATGACAATGATGCACCGGGATTCACAATAATACGCTTAACCTGAAAACGCTCACCCGCAACTACGCCTTCATATGATCCCCAGGGCCGAAATACCTGACGATGCACTAAACGTTCATCTCTTTGTTGTTCTTTTAGCCATTCAACAATTTGCTTAACGTCTTGCGCCTGTGCTTTGTTAGCAACCAATACGGCATCGGCAGTTTCAACCACCACCAAATCTTCGATACCGACACCTGCGACAAACCGATGCTCCGCATGCATGAAGCTGTTTTTAGTGTTATAGGCTTTAACATCCCCTTTAAGCACATTACCATCATCATCCTGCTGGCCAACCTCCCACAAGGCTGACCAAGCCCCTACGTCTGACCATCCCGCATCGAGTGGAACCACGACACCGAAGACTGCATTGTGTTTTTCTACCAAACTGACGGCTTCCGTTGTACTTCTCTCCATTACTGCATAATCAATGGAATCGCTGGGACATTGAGTAAAAGCCGCCTCATCGACACGGTAAAAATCCAAATCTTTTTTGCCTCCCTCATAAGCCTGCTGACAAGCCTGTAAAATATCCGGCCGATATTTTTCCATTTCTTTTAACCATGTTGACGCCTTCATCATAAACATACCGCTATTCCATAAATAATTACCCGAACTGACGTACTCCGTAGCGGTAGGCAAATCTGGTTTTTCCACAAACCCGGCAAGCGCATAAGGCTGATTACCCGACTCAAGAAATTCGCTATTTCCCAAGGCTTCCCCGCGACGGATATAACCATAACTAACTTCGGGCTGATGAGGCACGATACCAAACGTCACCAACGCAGCTTGTTGCGCTAGCTGATACCCCGTTTCGATGGCGGATTCCAATACCTCGTGATTTGAAATAACATGGTCCGCAGGCATCACTAATAGAACCGGATCATCTTCACTGTACAACGCTGCCAATGTCAGTGCTGGTGCAGTATTCCGGCCCACAGGTTCTAAAATAATCTGACTTTCATGTATATCAACTTGCCTTAATTGCTCAGCAACTAAAAAACGATGTTCATTGTTACAAACAATAATTGGCTTATTAGTGAAAGCACCACTACGGTTTTTTTCGGTATATACTCGCAGCAACGTCTCTTGCAACAAGGTATGGTTATTCACCAGAGGTAACAATTGCTTTGGATACAGTTCCCTCGACAAGGGCCATAAGCGTGTACCCGAGCCTCCGGATAATATGACAGGCTGTATTATATTCATGCTATTTATTCGATGTTGTGATTGCAGATGTGATGGATTGTTGATTTTGCTGTTGGCGTTGTTTCACTTTTTCCAAAAATTCTACGAAAAAGGCGATGAAAATGGCAAGAAAAAGCCCGCTTACTATTGCAAGCATCAATATAACTTTTTTGCTCAGACCGATGGGTTTAGCGGATTGCATGGGGGGGACTAGTGAGCGCGTTTCCACTAAATTGAGCAACTGCACTTTGATCCGTGATATTTTGTCTTGTTGGTTCTGCTGCGCCCGTGCATTATCAGAGATACTTTTACTTAATTCGTCTTGACCAGCCGCAATTTCGATAATAAGCCGCTCCTCCAGATTAGCGATGCGCTCGCGCTGCTTATGCACATCAGCATCCAGTATCAGCAATGTCATGGCTTTCTCGGCGTTGATTGCTTCTTTTATAGAACGTTGACGGTTGTTTTCCGCATGCTCTAGGTCTTTTTTTGCTCCTTCAATTTGTTGCTTTAATAACAACGTGACTTCATCCAGCCGTTTTTCCCTCGCCAATAAGAGCTTATGATTATCCTTTAGTTCTTCCAACTCATTGATAGCTACATTCCTCGAAATCTCCAACTCTTTGCGAATAATTTCCAGAATACGCTGATGATCCTTTTTTACCTCATCGACAACAAGTTGTTGCAATTGCTTATACGTGTCACCATCTTCTTCAAGCCCCTTGCTTTCCAGCACAATAAGCAAGCTTTCTTTCGGCACACGAGCACTGATTTGATAAACCCGGTTATCATTCAGGTATTGTTTTGAATATTGTAGCTGCACCAAAGGCACATAGCTTTCCTGAATTTTTGCCAGTAATGTTTGCGGGGATTCTATCGGCTTGACACTATCTTTCATTACTCGACTGCCTATTTCAATCGCAGTACTAAAGTTATACTGTTTTGGCAACAACAACGCAACAATCAGCCCTATTACAATACAGGCAACCAATATCACAGCAATTCTGCGTTTTTGCTTAATCAGCACCAACCAAAGATCGATAAGACTAATTTCATCCTCATAATAATAGGAGATGGACTCCTGGTTTTCGGTAGAGCGATTTTTCGTCATTATAATTGTAATGTCTTAGGGATGTTATCTCGCCAACTGGCAATTCAGAAATAAAAAAATACCAGCAAGACCAGGGTTTTGTAAAACCAAAATCCTGCCGGTATCGTAAAGTATATCATTTGCCTAATTATTACTCATACATTTATTACCTATTTCATTTCACTTTACATTCCAATAAAACATCGGACAAATACTCAATAATCGCTTAACGCTACGGTGCTGGCGAAGCCACCATTAAATTATCGCGATTTTTTTCCAGCGTTTTAGGGCCAATACCTTTAACGTTGGTCAATTCATCCACACTGCCAAACAAACCATGCTTTAATCGGTACTCAACAATTGCTTGTGCTTTTTTCGCTCCAATCCCCCCTATAGCGTTTTGTAAAGTGACTGCGTCTGCGGTATTAATGTCGATAGGCGCTGCAAATACGCTAAACGAACAAACCATAAAAATTAACGAAATGATTATACTGGAAATAGTTTTCATAAGGTCATTATCCCTGTTGTAGAATGAAGAGTCATTGTGTTTCACATCCACTGCGACACAACTCTTGATGTGAAAAGCCAGGGTAAAGAGGAATGAAGCTTCTTTCAAGCGCAATATTTCGCTATTTCAGTGTTAATAAGTCGCAATGCCTGCAACGGATTATCCGCTTGGGTAATTGGCCGCCCAATTACAAGATAATTAGCGCCGACCCGTATTGCATCCACTGGCGTCATAGTTCTCGCCTGATCATCCTTCGTCGACCCCGTCGGCCGCACACCCGGGGTAATCAATTGAAAATTCGTCCCCAATAAAGTACGCAAACCCTGCACTTCCATTGGAGAACAAACCACGCCATCCAAACCGGCGTCGTTAGCCAATTTGGCCAACGTAGCAACATTGTCAGCCGGAGTACCCGACAAACCAATTTCATGAATGTCTGACGCCGACATGCTGGTAAGAATAGTCACCGCAATGAGTAGAGGCTTGTGCGTGCTCGATTGTATTGCCTCAACAGCCGCCGACATCATTTTCTGCCCCCCTAATGCATGAACATTCATCATCCAAACCCCCAAATCGGCTGCTGCTTTACATGCATTGGCAACAGTATTGGGGATATCATGAAATTTCAAATCCAAGAATACACCAAAACCATTGTGAAGTAATTCCTCCACAAAAGCAGGACCCGCGTTGGTAAACAGCTCCTTACCAACCTTAACACGGCATAATGAAGCATCTAATTGCACCATTAATTGACGAGCTGCTTTCGCTGAATCAAAATCCAGCGCAACAATTATTTTTGGATCTGGTGGAGACATTTGGCACCTTTATGCAAATACGTTATTTTTAATAATGATCAATATTCCATGCTTTGCAATTTATAATCGGTATCGTTAACCCAACAAACCAGCGTGTTATCAAGTATATACCCATAGCGTTTGAGGTTTAGGTGTAAATGTGCATCATATTTATTTCATCGCGAGTCAAAATGATGCGTATATAATTGCTCTATTGCAAAGCGTTTTAACAACGCGATGGAATCAATAGGGCGTGCATATACCTAAATCTCAATCGTTATGGGTATATCAACGGCCTATGAACAACCTGCATCGCTGAAACCGAAACGTTACTGTTGATAACGACCATCCCGCACTTGATGACACCAATCCAAATTTTCAAGATACCAACGCACCGTTTTACGTAAACCGGTCTCGAACGTTTCGTCTGGTAACCAGGAAATCTCGTTACTAATCTTGGCAGTGTCCATCGCGTAACGTTGATCATGCCCCAGACGGTCTCGCACAAAAGTCACCAAAGACTCATGGGGACGATAAGAAGAGCCCGGTAACATTTCATCTAACAAACGGCAGATGGTTCTAACAACGTCGAAATTTGTCTTTTCATTATGCCCACCAATATTATAAGTTTCACCAAGCCGCCCCCGTTCATAAACAGCCAACAATGCATTGACATGATCCTCAACATATAACCAATCACGCACATTGTCGCCTTTTCCATAGAGTGGCAATGGTTTACCTTGCAACGCATTTAGCACCATTAAGGGAATAAGTTTTTCAGGAAACTGGTAAGGCCCATAATTGTTAGAGCAATGGCTTACAACCAGCGGTAAACCATAGGTATGGTACCACGCATTCACCAAGTGGTCTGATGATGCCTTGCTAGCTGAATAAGGTGAATTAGGTCGATAAGGGCTTGACTCAGTAAATAAGCCGGTTGCACCCAACGAACCGTAAACCTCATCGGTTGATACATGATGGAACCGAAACGAAGACTTGATGGACTCATCCAGCCTCTCCCAGTAGCAACGTGCAACTTCGAGCAAAGTATAGGTGCCCACAATATTGGTCTGAACAAACTCAGCCGATCCATCGATCGAGCGATCAACATGACTTTCCGCAGCCAAATGCATGACACCATGGGGCTGATGCTCGTTGAATATTCGTTCCATATTCGCCATATCACAGATATCCACCTGCTCAAAAACGTAATTGGCACCTAACGATATATTCTTTAAGGACTCTAGGTTACCAGCATAGGTCAACACATCAACGTTAACAACCTTGTAATCGCTAAATTGAACAAGGTGTCGCACTAACGCCGAGCCAATAAACCCGGCACCACCGGTTATTATTATTGTTTTCATATCAAGAGCATAGTCTTTAATTAAAACTTAACTAAAGACAATTCCTCAGTTAGGAATATTTGTCTTTTTCTCTGAACTGTATGGGCTTCACACTGCACCATTGACGACAGGTCGGGCAATGCCAATGCAAACTTTTACCACGAAAACCGCAGTTACTGCATTTATAAATGGGATTATTATCAATTAATTTCGTCATGATATCATTTAGTATCGACAATTGTTCACGCATTTTTCCTTGTGAATTAATCAAATTCAATTTTATCAGTTGACTCAAGCCGCTAATTGATGGCGTCCTTTGCAACGACTGCATAATTTGATCGGCTGCTGCTTTTTCATCGTGCTGTAAGCGAGTCACTTCTGACAAAGCAACAATTGGTGTGATGCCGTCATGCTGCTTTAGTACCTGGTTAAGATAATCTGCCATTTCATCTATTTTCCCAAGCGCCTCATGACATGCCACCATGGGTTCCAATGCTTCAGAAATATAATTTGCATTCTGATTTTCCACCTGCTTAAAAGCACGAATGGCGGCCTTGTGATTACCGTTAGCTTTTTCTATGTTACCGATTAACAGACTGGCGCGCACACAACGCTTGTCATGACTCAGGGCTTTTTTTAATAATTTCATTGCCACTTGATGCTCAATATTTTTCATGGCAATTTCAGCTTGCTCACAATAATACTGCGCTATTTCAGTGCCCATTTTTTGATTAGAGTAACGTTCAATTTTACGTGCAGTGGTAATGGACTGATTCCAATCACGCTCCTGCTGATAAATATCGAGTAAATTTCTAAGCGCAGCGATACGATGAATCTTATCATCAACCAATTTCAGGAATAAAGTTTCCGCCCTACCTAGAATACCCGCACACATATAATCTTTACCCAGTTCATATACTGCCTGGGTACGATGCGTTTTCGATAACGTTGGACGCGCGATCAAATTTTGATGAATCCGAATGGCTCGATCTCCTTCCCCTCGGCGACGAAATAAATTACCCAATGCCAAATAAGTTTCAACTGTGTCGCTATTTATTTCAAGCATTTTTATAAATACGTCAATCGCTTTATCGGGTTGCTCATTCAGCAAATAATTTAAACCAGCAAAATACTCGGATGACAACCCCGCGCTCGACTGACTACCCGAGATATCAATATTACGCTTCCCAAGCCACCAACCTGATACCGCCGCCACGGGTAAAAGCAAAAACAGTAGTGCTATATCCATACGCTAGATAGCCTGTTTCCTTTCATTAAATCAAACACATCAGAAATAGCCGTGAGAACAGCCAGCTAGCGCATTGCTTCAAGTACTCTCGAATACCAGGCGGCGGTTCGATAATAGCAATCGTCACGAGCACAGGCAGGAGCATTTTGAGTTCAATTTTTGAATCATTTGAGACAAATAGTTATTTCTATTTTAACAAATATGAGCGAAACACCAGGCCAAAATGATTTTTTCGCGGTAGGCAACTATTCCCGAACCGTCCGCGCGGCACCCCGCTAAGGCTCATCCTTGAACGGCAAGGCGCGTAAATTTTCCACTTCCTTTTCTGCAATTTTTATTTCTTTTTCTTTCTTTATAATTTCGTGCTTTAAACTAAACACTTTACCCAACACGGAAAAAACGCCCAAAAGCGCCCCTAGTGTAAAGCAAACAATGAGGACAACCAAAAGATCGACCTCACTATTCCCGAAATAATAACTTATGGTAACGGACTGCGAATTCAATAAAGTAAACGAAATTGTAAACATTGCAATAAAAAAAATAATGATCAAATATAATATACGTTTCATTTATATCTCGTCCTTATAGCTCTCCACAAATAACACTGGTCCTACACAGACAATAAATTATTTTTTACAGGCATAAAAAAACGGTAAGGGCGCCTTCGCCAATACCGTTCTAAACCTCAGATCACTCATGATAAATCCAATAGCCGGGCGATCTTCCAGTGATTGAGGCTACCGTATCACACTCAATGAATCGAGATTTTCGATAAACAAATTACAAGACTCGCTGTTGTGACACGTTATTACAATCACCTAACTTTGCAACAACCCCACAACAATCACGCGACAAAAACTTGTCATCAATTCTTTAATATTAAGTTGGTATAAGGCAAAAAGACCACACCCACTTACTTTACAACATTATTCACTTTCTCGCGCAACTCTTTACCTGGCTTAAAATGCGGCACATATTTACCTGTCAAAGAAACAGCCTGCCCGGTTTTTGGGTTACGCCCCACCCTTGGCGGACGAAAATGCAATGAAAAACTTCCAAATCCTCGAATTTCGATGCGATTACCCGTCGATAGCTTCTGAGCCATTTGCTCTATTAATGTTTTGACGGACAACTCCACATCCTTATACGGTAAATGGGGTTGCTTCTTTGCTATTCGCTCGATTAATTCTGATTTCGTCATTTCGCGATTCCCCAGGACTAAATTTAAGGCCTGCGTGTTTGCTGACCGAATGATTCTCCATCGCAAGCAAACGCTTACGAACCCACATACCCTACTAGCGGCAATATAAACAAAACCTTAACAACACTACGTAGGCTTAATACCGGAAATCAGATAATAGCATAAGCCTACGTTTTGCCTAACATTTTCCTAACACGCCATTAATCGATCAAAAATAACCCAAATATTAAACGTTTTCTTTGTTATCCATCTGCTCTTTCAGCAAATCACCCAAGGTTGTCGCCCCTTGAGACTCGCTGGACCGACTATAGTCTTCCATCGCTTCTGCTTCATCTTGAGAGTCTTTAGCTTTTATGGAGAGATTAATGGTTCGATTTTTTCTATCGACACCAATAAACTTAGCTTCCACCTCATCACCTTCTTTCAATGCGGTACGAGCATCTTCTACACGGTCACGGGCAATTTCTGAGGCTCGCAAATACCCCTCAATACCCTCCATCAGCTTCACGACAGCGCCCTTCGCATCAACCGCTATAATTTGACCTTTAACCACACTGCCCTTGGGATTTTCAGCCAGATAATTACTAAAAGGATCTTGCTCAAGCTGCTTCACACCCAAGGAAATACGCTCACGCTCAGGATCGATGGCCAAAATAACCGTATGAATTTCATCGTTTTTCTTGAAATCTCTGACAGCTTCTTCGCCGACCGCATTCCAAGAAATATCAGATAAATGCACCAAACCATCAATGCCACCATCCAAACCAATAAAAATCCCAAAGTCTGTAATGGATTTAATGGTACCAACAATTTTATCGCCTTTATTATGCTGTGCGGCAAACTCGTCCCATGGATTTGGCTTAACTTGTTTCATGCCCAACGAAATCCGGCGACGTTCAGCGTCAATATCCAACACCATCACTTCAACCTCATCACCAAGCTGTACAATCTTGCTCGGGCTGACATTTTTATTGGTCCAATCCATTTCAGAAACATGAACCAAGCCCTCAACACCTTCCTCGATTTCAACAAAACAGCCGTAATCGGTTAAATTCGTAACTTTGCCGCTCAAGCGTGCACCGACAGGATAACGCCGGGTAATATCTTCCCATGGGTCCTCACCCATTTGCTTCAGACCTAAGGACACACGCGTTTTGTCACGGTCAAATTTAAGTACTTTCACCTCAATTTCATCCGCAACATTGACAATTTCACTCGGATGCTTGATGCGTTTCCATGACATATCCGTGATATGCAACAAGCCGTCAATACCACCTAAATCAATAAATGCTCCATAATCGGTAAGGTTCTTAACCATTCCTTTAATAACTTGACCCTCCTGGAGATTTTTAATCAGCTCTTCGCGCTCCTCACTGGATTCTGCTTCGACAACAGCACGACGAGAAACCACAACGTTATTACGCTTCTGATCAAGCTTAATAACCTTAAATTCCAGTTGCTTACCTTCTAGGTAGGATAAATCACGAACTGGCCGGACATCCACTAAGGAGCCTGGCAAAAAGGCGCGCACATCATCCAATTCAACGGTAAATCCACCTTTCACTTTGCCGTTAATAATACCGACAACATTTTCACCAGCCTCGTAGGCTTTTTCGAGCACTATCCATGAGCGGGCTCGCACGGCTTTTTCGCGCGACAAACGGGTTTCACCATTACCATCTTCCACATACTCCAACGCAACTTCAACTTCATCGCCAAGTTGTACAGTAATCTCGCCGTTGTCATCATAAAATTCTTGCGCGGCAATCACACCCTCAGATTTTAGTCCACAATTTACCAGAACAACATCGGGACTAACGTCAACAACAATACCGGATAAAATTGAACCGGGACGCATTTGGGTTTGGGATAAACTTTCTTCAAATAATTCGGCAAAGCTCTCGCTCATAAGTCAATAATCCTTGGCGCTTCAGTTACCACACGTGCCTCTACAATAATACAAGTGTTTCGATATACCAGCGGCTAATCTGGATATATAAGCAAACACGCCCATTGCAGGAAACGATGACAAAAACGACTCACCTAGACGCCAGCTATGGCTAACGCAGGCTAAAGTTAATTTAAATTAATGTCGAACACCCGGAAAATTATGCAATTTCGAGGCCTCGAACCCGTTGTTTACTACCTTAAGTTTTTACTGTAATACAGAGTACCGTTGAAGCAAATAAACGTCTCTTTGGCGGGAATTACCGATGGTGACGGCAGACCGGAATCTTGTTGTTCCAGATAAGCTAGTTATAGCTTCCAACAACTACTGTTAACCGCCGCACCTTCGATGATAAAGTGATATTATCTCCTCAACAACCTGATGTATCGTCGTATCCGTCGTGTCAATGTTCACAGCATCCGCTGCCGGTTTTAGAGGTGCAGTAACCCGTTGGCTATCGCGCTTATCCCGATTCGAAATCTCGCCAAAAAGATCGGCAAGATTAACACTTACGCCCTTCTCCATCAACTGCTTATAGCGCCTTTTCGCCCTTTCTTCAACACTTGCGGTCAAAAACACTTTCAACAAGGCGTCTGGGAACACCACGGTACCCATATCACGGCCGTCGGCAACCAATCCCGGTGACTTTCGAAAATCTCGTTGACGTTTGAGTAATCCGGATCGTACTTCCGGTATAACTGCAATTTGCGAAGCCATTTCGCCACACTGTTCCGTGCGGATTGCCTGCGTAACCGCTTCTCCATCAAGGAATAATGTCGTTTCTGTGGGCTTGGGCTGTTGCGCTGCCGGAGATTGCCGATTTATCACTGGTTTGGCAATCGTCTCAATTTCAGAACTTGAGTAAGCCCCAGGCATCGCCGTCGCTACACGAAACGCCACATCAAGATTTTGCGTGATTGACACTAATTGCGCTCTGTCAGCCACTGACACGCCGCGCCTTAGCGCAGCCAACGCCACCAGACGATACAAAGCACCGCTGTCCAGCAAGTGCCAGTTTAGCATCTGAGCAACAAGGGCACTGACGGTCCCCTTCCCTGAAGCGCTGGGGCCATCGATGGTAATAACAGAAATGGGGTTGTTCATTTTAAAATTAACTTAATATGCTGATTTTAATAAAAAAAACCACCACACACAAAAAATAATACTGCTGTCTTTGAGGAAAACGCAACGACTCCACCTAATGGTTTAAATGTTCAGTAACGACTCAGATTGCCTTTGATTTGTTCATCTGTTTATTCAAAGAAAGGGGAAAAGCACAGCATTTACCGACGTGAGGTTTGTTAACCATCTAAGCCATGCAAAGCGATTTTCAGCCCAATTTTTCGTGATAATTCCAAAAATCCGGGAAAGGACGTATTGACATTAGCACAATCATCAATGGTGATAGACTCGGATGAGCGCAACGCCGCAACAGCAAAAGCCATTGCTATGCGGTGATCGCCATGACTATGTACCCGACCTCCCGACATTTGACCACCGCGAATGACCATACCGTCCGGTGTGGGTTGGGCCTCGATACCCAATGCCTGTAACCCTTCAGCCATTACCTGAATTCGATCACTCTCTTTAACACGTAACTCTCGTGCGTTGGTAAGTTCAGTCTGCCCCGATGCGCAGGCGGCCGCAATGAATATAACGGGAAATTCATCAATCGCCAAGGGTACCTGCGCTACCGGGATTTTAATACCGCGCAAACAAGCAGATTTTACGCGTAAATCAGCTACTGGCTCACCACCAAACTGGCATTTGTTTTCCACGGTAATATCTGCCCCCATCTGGCGCAATATAGTGATGACACCGTCCCGGGTTGGGTTGATACCCACTTTTTGCAGCAATAATTCAGAATTCGGCGCGATACTCGCGGCAACAAGGAAGAAGGCGGCAGAGGAAATATCCGACGGTACTTCAATGGCATTTGCACTCAGATTTGCACCACCCTGCACACAGACAGAATGCCGACCGATCTCCAGGGGATAATTAAAACTTATCAGCATGCGCTCAGTATGATCACGACTGGGTGCTGACTCGGTTACACAGGTTTTTCCCTGCGCATACAAACCGGCCAACAACAAACAAGACTTTACCTGCGCACTAGCAACTGGCATTTCATAATCAATACCCCGCAACACTTGACCGCCTTTGATGTGCAGTGGCGCAGTGCCCGCATCGGTTGCCTCAATCAGCGCCCCCATTTTTGCTAGGGGTTCAGTAACCCGGCGCATGGGTCGGCTTGATAACGATGCATCGCCTACTAAGGACACATCAAAAGATTGGCCGGCCAGCAATCCCGCCAATAAACGCATGGAAGTGCCGGAATTCCCCAGAGCCAACGCATCATCAGGTGCTCGCAAGCCGTGCAGACCAACCCCTTGAACAACAACCCGCCCGTTGTTTGGCCCTTCAATGTCAACACCCATTGCACGAAATGCAGCCAATGTCGCCAGACTGTCTTCTCCCTCCAAAAAACCCGTAATTTCGGTAACGCCCTCCGCCAGTGACCCCAGCATAATAGAACGATGAGAAATGGATTTATCGCCTGGCACCCGTACCTCACCCGTTAAGGTGCCGCCAGGTTTAACGCAGAATTGAATATTCTGTTGTGAAATAATATGACTCATGGGGAAAACTCTAAAAGTAAGCTCTAAAAATAAGTGTGAGGGTTTTAATATCCTCGGACAGGCGTCTAGTTATTGCTAAACTGATCTCGCGATTTTTTAGCCCGTGTAAACACATCAAGTATATAGTCACTGTCGTTATTGGCAATTGCGCAACCCAATTTATCCAAGTCAACTTGAAAACGTTTTAAAATCTGTAAAATCGCTTCGCGATTATTGACACAGATGTCATGCCACATCTGCGGATGACTCGATGCAATGCGGGTAAAATCCCGAAAACCACCAGCTGCATATTGAAAAATTTCCGCTTTTTCATCCATCGCCACAAGCGTATCTACTAGAGAAAAAGCCAATAAATGCGGCAAATGACTGGTAGCAGCTAATACATCATCATGGTGCTTAAGGTCCATTTCACTCACCACCGCACCGGTTTTCTGCCACATATACCGCACCAATTCAATGGCTTGCGGACTGGTTTGGGGCAACGGCGTTAACAATACACGTCGCCCATGGAACAGTCCGGCAAAACCGGCGTCTACACCGCTTTTTTCCGTACCCGCAATGGGGTGCCCAGGCACAAATTGCTCAGGCACCTCACCATAAGCATTGCGCATGGCTTCAACAACACTGCCTTTAGTGCTGCCAACATCAGTAATAACAGCATCTTCGGCCAAATGAGATTTCAGTTGACGAAATACCGATTCCATCACACCAACAGGCACCGCTACAACCACAAGATTAGAACCCACAACCGCCCGGGCCACGTCCGTTTCATATTTATCAATTATGTCGAGATCAATGGCTTTTTGCAGTTGGTTTTTATCAAGGCCACAACCCACAATGGTACCGACTGCGCCCGCTTCGCGCAACGATCGTGCTAACGAGCCGCCAATTAAGCCAACACCAATAACGGTCAATTGATTAATCAAATGCTTTGTCCATCAGTTTATTCATCCAGGCAACACAAAACGATCATATACCCATCGCACGCGCATCATTCCGATCATGGCAAGCATCATTTGACACGACCCAACACTTTTTTCAGGCTCGCCACAAAAATGTTATTTTCCTCCTCCGTGCCCACAGTTACCCTCAAATGCTGAGGCATACCATAATTAGCAACAGGACGCACAATCACACCTTCATGCAACAAAGCATCATAAAGACTTGCCGCGTTTTGCCCTACATCTACCGCAACAAAATTGCCAACTGACGGAATATAGACCAAACCCAGCGTATCAAAAGCTTTACACAGCATCCGCATTTCGCTGCAATTAAGTGCAACAACCCGCTCTAAATAAGCGTTATCCTGTAACGCGGCATTAGCCCCCGCTAACGCTAATTGGTTAACGTTGAACGGCTGTCTAACTCGGTTTAACAAATCCGTAATTTGTGGGTGCGACACGCAATACCCTACACGCAATCCCGCAAGCCCATACGCCTTGGAAAACGTGCGGGTAACAATCAAGTTTGAATACTGATTTAACCATTGTAACGCGTTTGGGTAATCCGCTACCCCCATGCAAGCACCGCTCGCGTATTCAAAATAGGCTTCGTCGAGCACTACAATAACATGCTTAGGCACATCCGCTAAGAACGTTTCCAAACACTGACTATCCAACCAAGTGCCTGTAGGATTATTTGGATTAGCAATAAAAATCAGCCGGGTATCAGGCACAATCGCCCGGCGAATAGCATCTAAATCGTTACCCCAGTCTTTGGCGGGAGTTACCACCGCCCGAGCATTCAACGCCTGGGTCACCAACGGATAAACCGCAAATGAATGTTCTGAAAAAATCACCTCATTGGCTGGCGTGACAAACGCCCTGCCAATAAGCTCTAATAAATCATTGGAACCATTACCGATTGTCAGTTGTGCCGCATCTACCTGTAGATGCTCAGACAATGCCTTTTTTAATGTAAAACCATTGCCGTCAGGGTAACGCGCAAGCTCGGTCATTTCAGTGCGTAACGCTTCCAGCACCCGAGGACTAGGACCTAATGGGTTTTCATTCGATGCCAGTTTAACCACTCGTGCAACACCGTATTCCCGTTGCAATTCATCAATAGGCTTGCCTGGTTGATAAGGGTGCAGGCTCTTAAGGCCAGGTGCGGCCAAGTCCAGATAATCCATCACATCATCCACGTTAGGCAGAAGCATTCCCAATTCCTTCGGCACAATGGCGAAAATAATTGGCAACACTCTGAAATCAATAAGATAAATTTTCTATAGCGATTCAGAAATGTGCACATTCCTGAGCTAAGAGTCTGTAAAAAATAACTTGAACATTTTGCTTGTCTATCCTGGCGTCTTCAGCGTTGCGCAAAAGCTTACAGACAACGAGTATGCGCCCTGAAAGAAGTGCCCTTGTGGAGTGCGCCCATTTCCGTGCCTTGAAGACGAAACGATACCGGCGCAATCTGTGCAACTTATTTTTTTACAGCCCCTTACCGTTGAGTTATCCGATGACCACATCAAAAGTATATTGCTACGTGTAAATCGTTAAGTGTAAAACATTAAACCTGACACATCTGATCGCTACAGCACCGCTTTTGGATAAGACCCCAGAACCTTCAGCATTGCAGCTTCCTGTTCCAATGCCACGATTGCTGTAGAAATAGGCTTATCGTCACGATGGCCTTCAATATCTACAAAAAATACGTAATCCCACATTGTCATTCGAGATGGGCGCGACTCGATGCGTGTCATCGAAATATTATTACTGGCAAACGGGTCTAGTAAACGATGTAAGGCACCCGGTTTGTTCATGGTGGATACCAACAATGATGTCTTATCGACACCAGACGGTGGTGTTTCCTGTTCCCCAATAATCAAAAAGCGTGTGGTATTGTCAGGCCAGTCTTCAATGTTTCGGCACAAAACATTCAGATGATAAATTTCCGCCGCAATATTTCCGGCAATTGCAGCAGCACCCGCTTCCTCACCGGCAATGCGTGCCGCTTTGGCGTTACTGCTCACAGCAACCAACTCCACGCCGGATAAATTAGTATTTAACCATTCACGGCACTGAGCCAACGACTGTTGATGGGAATAGATTTTTTTTACTTCATCCACATCCGTCATGTTACCCATTAAATTATGGTGTACGCGCAGCTCCACCTCACCACAAATTTTTAAAGAAGAGCGCATGAAACGGTCCAGGGTATGATTAACAACACCCTCAATCGAATTCTCAACTGGCACCACACCATAATGTGCCGCCCCTGACTCAACTTCTCGAAATACATCGTCAATGGCACCAAGCGCAAGGGTATTGACCGAATCACCAAAATGTTTCCACGCCGCCGCTTGCGTAAAAGTACCTTCAGGCCCCAGATAGGCAATCGTCATGGGTTTTTCTAAAGCAAGACAAACCGACATGATCTCTCGAAACAGGCGCGCCATTTCTTCACCGGAAATCGGTCCCTGGTTACGCGCGATAACATCACGCAATACTTGCGCCTCTCTTTCTGGCCGATAATACATACTAGCATCACCGGATGCTTGTTTCAGGTGAGCGACTTCCTGTGCAATCTCACCTCGCTCGTTAATCAGCGTCTGGATTTTCTCATCCAGCTTATCGATACGGCTACGTAACGCTTGTAACTTTTTCTTGTCTGCCATTCCTTAATCTACCGCTCTCGGCTAAAGAACGGGCACAAAATAACTTACCCGTTGCTCAGCATAATCCAACACATCAAGATATCCGATCCGATGCTACAAGTTTACGCAAGCATAGCATCACAGGAATGCACTGCCAGCACCCCTTTAATGTCGGCTATTTGTTTCACTACGGCATTGGGCACCGGCTGATTAACATCAATCAGCGTGTAAGCCAAATCATTTTTAGACTTATTCAACATGTCAACTATATTCAGTTCCGCATTCGCCATGGCGGTGGAAATTTGTCCTACCATATTGGGCACATTGGAATTCACAATCCCAATACGACAACCCTCAGTGCGCGCCATCACCACCGAAGGAAAATTAACAGAATTCACAATATTGCCATTTTCCAAATAATCACGCACCTGATCAGCAACCATTATTGCACAATTATCTTCGGCTTCCACGGTCGATGCTCCCAGGTGCGGCAAAGCAATCACACGCGAATGATTCTGCAATAAGTTACTTGGAAAGTCACAAACATAAGCGTGAATTTGGCCCGCATCTATCGCCTCTAACACGGCCTGGTCATCAACGATACCTGCTCGGGAAAAATTTAAAATCACTACATTTTTTTTCATTAACGCTAAACGTTCAGCGTTAATCATGTGGCGAGTATTCTCCACCAATGGTACATGAAACGTGACATAATCCACCTTGGTTAGCAAATCATCGATACTTTTAGCTTGCTCCACATTTGACGATAACTTCCAAGCCCCTTCCACCGTGATACCAGGATCAAAACCGATCACCTTCATACCCAACATGGCGGCAGCATTTGCCACGGAACGGCCTATAGCACCCAACCCTACTACCCCTAATACCCGGCCAGGTAACTCGAAACCACCAAATTGTTTTTTGCCGCTTTCAACCGCCTTGCTGATTTCCTCGTCGCCGCCCTCTAACTGCCTGGCAAATGCCCAAGCCTGACAAATATTTCGTGAGGCTAACAATAAACCGGCCAGTACCAGTTCTTTAACGGCATTAGCATTGGCACCTGGGGCGTTAAACACCGGAATACCCAAACCACTTAGCTTATCTACCGGAATATTATTGACGCCCGCACCTGCACGCCCGACAGCTTTCAGCCCTGTTGGTATCGCCATCTCATGCATTTTAAAGGATCGCAACAAAATAGCATCCGGGTGTTGAATTTCTGAAGCCACTTCATATTTATCGCGCGGCAGCCGATCCAACCCCTTCACCGATATATTATTCAAGGTTAAAATCTTAAACATAGAATCTAGTCCTTACTCCTCTCGACGCACTACTTTACGTGCAACGACGCAAAAACAACGCACCTTACAAACCATCCCCTAAGATCAACTCACGAAAAAAACCATCAAGCATTGTGTTTTTCAAATGCAACCATGAGCGCAATTAAGGCATCAACACCCTCTTCCGGCATGGCGTTGTAGATACTCGCTCGCATGCCACCAACGGAACGATGTCCTTTAAGAGTAACTAAGCCTTGCTCGCTGGCTTGCGCCAAAAAGGCAGCGTCCAACTCGGCATTCGCGAGGGTAAAAGGCACATTCATCCAGGAACGCGATTCCGGCGCCACCGGATTGCTATAAAAGGTCGAATCGTCTATCGCGGTGTAAAGTTTACGCGCCTTGCGTTGGTTAATTTCCGCCATCGCGGTAAGCCCACCGTTACGCTTAATCCACTGAAACACTAAACCTGCCATATACCAAGCGTAGGTCGATGGCGTGTTATACATGGAATCGTTTTCCGCTTGGGTCTTATAATTCAATATTGCAGGGACATTTTCACCTGCATGGCCGATTAAATCATCACGAATGATCACCACCGTGAGGCCAGCAGGGCCAATATTTTTTTGCGCACCAGCGTAAATAACACCATAGCGACCCACGTCAATAGGGCGTGACAAAATTGTCGATGACATATCTGCGACTAGGGGAATCTCACCGGTTTGTGGCACATAGGCAAATTCAACACCACCAATGGTCTCATTAGGCGTGTAATGCACATAAGCCGCATTAGGGTCCAACGTTAATTGCGCCTGGGCTGGTGCTTCGGTAAATTTACTCTCCTCGGTTGTTGCCGCAATATTAACATGACAATGACGTTTAGCTTCCATAATCGCTTTTTTTGACCAGGAACCGGTATTAATATAATCAGCGCAAACCTTGCCTCGCAACAAGTTTAACGGCGCCATCGCAAATTGCATTGACGCACCACCTTGCAGAAATAAAACTTTATAGTTATCCGGAATCGCCATTATATCTCGCAGATCCGCTTCCGCCTGTTCCGCGATGGACATAAACGCTTTGCCACGATGGCTCATTTCCATCACCGACATCCCCGAGCCATGCCAATCCAATAATTCCTCTCGGGCCTGTACCAGGACTTCATTAGGCATCGTTGCGGGTCCAGGGCTAAAGTTATACACGCGCGCCATTTAACTTCCTCTCGTGAGTTTTATTGCTGTTCAACGTTAAACCAGGGAGGTTATCCCTCCAAATCATTCTTTTTTACATCGCAAGGTGAGTTAAGGTGCCCATAAGCCAAGCCGGGCCACCATCAAGAATAGCAATCACCCTGAGAGTAAAAGCTAATTGTGTCAGTTTTTACAACCCTTTTAAACGAACAATAATAATATCGAGTCGCCATTATTCGCCTACCTCGTCTGCGCCATCAGTATCAGCGTCAACCTCTCCATCAGCCTCCTCTTGGTCTTCAACAATCCGCTCGATACTAACCAGTTTTTCACCATTGCTCAAACCGATCAAGCGCACCCCCTGGGTGTTGCGACCCAACACTGAAATTTCGGAAACACGGGTGCGAACCAAAGTACCGCCATTCGTTATCAACATAATTTCATCGTCGTCCTTAACTAACACCGCACCCACGACATTGCCATTGCGCTCATTGACCTGAATGGAAACAACACCCTGACCACCGCGACCGTGCACTGGATAATTAGTCAAGTCTGTACGCTTGCCATAGCCTTGTGCTGTGGCTGTCAACACAGCACCATTTTCGGCAATGATTAACGAGATCACCGTTTGATCTTTCTGCAATTTGATGCCGCGCACACCACTGGCATTACGGCCCATCGCACGCACATTATCTTCATTAAAACGAATCACCTTACCAGCACTGCTAAACAACATCACATCCCGTTGACCTTCGGTAATATCGACACCCACCAGTCGGTCACCCTCACGCAAATCAATCGCAATAATGCCATTGGCCCGTGGACGGGAAAAATCCTTCAATGGGGTTTTCTTTACCGTACCATTTGTCGTGGCAAAGAAAATAAACTTATCTTCCGCATATTCCCGAATAGGTAATACCGCATTAATGCGTTCTTCAGGATCAAGCGGCAATAAATTAACAATGGGCCTGCCTCGGGCAGTTCGACCGGCTTGCGGTAACTCATACACTTTTTTCCAGTAAACTTTGCCGAAACTTGAAAAGCACAATATCGTGTCATGAGTATTGGCAATAAACAACTTATCGACAAAGTCCTCCTCTTTCATCGTGGTGGCGGTTTTTCCTCGGCCACCACGGCGCTGGGCACGATAATCAGACAATGGTTGCGACTTGGCATAGCCTTCATGAGACAAGGTAACAACCACATCTTCTTCGCTGATCAGATCCTCAATATTCAGATCCGCTTGGCTTTCATTAATTTCGGTGCGGCGTGCATCACCGTATCGCTCTTTTATGTCCACTAACTCGTCGCGTATGACCTGCATTAAACGGGCGCGGTCTGATAAAATTCCCTGCAAATCACGAATAGTGGCCAATAACTCTTTATATTCAACAATGATTTTTTCCTGCTCCAAACCAGTCAAACGGTGCAAGCGTAAATCAAGAATTGCCTGGGCCTGAGCCTCCGAGAGTCGATATCTGCTCTCACTTAAGCCAAATTCTTTCGCCAAACCATCAGGCCTGGAAGCCTCCGCACCCGCGCGCTCCAACATGTTGACAACAACACCCGGAGCCCAGGTCTTCGCAAGCAGGCCTTGTTTTGCTTCGGCAGGGTTTGCAGCCGCCTTGATCAAGGCAATAATAGGATCGATATTGGCAAGCGCTACCGCCAAGCCTTCGAGGGTGTGCGCCCTTTCCCGGGCTTTGCGCAGTTCATACAAAGTTCGCCGGGTAACCACTTCACGCCGGTGGTCAATAAAGGCCGATATAATCTGCTTCAAATTGAGCAAGCGGGGCTGACCATCGACCAGTGCAACCATGTTTATGCCAAACACTGATTGCATTTGTGTTAATGAATATAAATTATTCAGTAATACTTCAGCCACTTCACCACGGCGCAATTCGATCACAATCCGCATGCCGTCCTTATCAGACTCATCACGCAGTTCGGTAATCCCTTCAATTTTTTTAAGCTTGACCAACTCCGCAATCTTTTCAATCAGGCGTGCCTTATTTACCTGATAAGGCAGCTCAGCTACAATAATACGCTGTTTACCGTTGGCATCTTCCTCTATTTCGGCTCTGGCTCGAACATAAACACGCCCACGACCGGTACGGTACGCCAAATGGATACCTTGGGTACCATTGATAATCCCTGCAGTGGGGAAATCCGGCCCTGGTATATGTTCCATCAAGCGTTGAACATCAAGGTTGTTGTCGTCAACAAACGCAATGCACGCGTTAATAACTTCCGTTAAATTGTGAGGTGGAATATTAGTGGCCATACCCACCGCAATTCCGGAAGAACCATTAATTAACAGGGAAGGAATTCGGGACGGAAATACCGTGGGCTCGCGCTCAGACTCATCATAATTGGGTACAAAATTAACGGTTTCTTTATCGATATCCGCCAGCAATTCATGGGCAATACGTGACATACGCACTTCGGTATAACGCATCGCAGCGGCCGCATCACCATCAACCGAGCCAAAATTCCCCTGGCCATCCACCAACATATAACGCAACGAAAATGGCTGCGCCATACGAACAATAGTGTCATAAACCGCCGTATCGCCGTGTGGATGATACTTGCCGATTACATCCCCAACAATACGAGCGGATTTTTTATACGGTTTATTCCAATCATTACCCAAGACGCTCATGGCAAATAATACCCGGCGATGAACGGGCTTTAATCCGTCTCGTACATCGGGTAAGGCCCTGCCTACGATGACGCTCATCGCATAAGCGAGATACGACTGTTTCATCTCCTCTTCGATATCGATGGGGAGCACTTCTTTTGCAAAATCAACCATAGTGGGCTTCTAATTTTTTAGGGTGAAAATTTCTGGCTGTGAAAATGTGAGCAATTTACACCCAATGAGATTCAGTGGATATATATCAGTTATTATTAGAAATATTGCTGTTATTTCACTCTTTTTAGTTATTTGGTGACCTCTTTGATACTGAGGCTATTGGATCCAACATTTACCGGGCACACGCCCACAAATCAATAAACCCCGACAATCGTAGCGAATTATCGCTTTATTTCTCATTTTTCATGCTCATCTTTTTCATCAAGATAAGGGCAAGACGCCCCCTCATCGTTATTACTTAGTTATTCGCGTTATTATTTATCCCCAGTGGCATTCCTCCCCCAGGTTGATGCCAAAAAAATCGTGTCCAGCTTGCTTAAACTTATATCAGCACCTTATATCAGTGCCGAGTGCCGGCTTATCCGGCGAAGTATAGCATACTACTCTACCCCACTGCATCTAGAATAAAAACGATCAGAAATGGCTTATGGGCGTCTGGCGTTAATTTTGGGGTAGATATACCTCATTTTGCATCAGTGCCATTGTTTTATTTTGATCCGGCGATTCAATCACACCTTTTTCGGTCACAATAGCATCAATTAATGCAGCAGGGGTGATATCAAAAGCAGGATTCCAGGCCTGCGCTCCAGTCGCCGCCACAGATTCACCACCAAGCGTAAGCACTTCTGCCGCAGGCCGATGCTCAATGGGTATCGCGTCGCCGTGGGAAAGGGATAAATCAACTGTCGAGGTTGGCGCCACCACCATAAACTTTACACCATGATAACGAGCATTAACGGCCAAACCCAAGGTGCCAATTTTGTTCGCCACATCTCCATTCGCGGCGATCCGATCAGCACCCACAATCACCCAGCCTATGTTACCTTGTTTCATTAAGTACGAAGCCGCCCCATCGGCCAACAAAGTAACCGGGATATTATCACGTAACAATTCCCAGGCGGTTAAGCGCGACCCCTGTAACCAAGGCCGTGTTTCGTCGGCATAAACCTGGTGAATTTTCTTCAATCTGAATGCGCAACGAATCACGCCCAACGCAGTACCATACCCCCCCGTCGCCAATGCTCCCGCATTACAGTGAGTCAGCACATTGCAAGACGCCGTAATCAACCGGGCCCCCAACTCCCCCATACACCGGTTTGCCTGGTTGTCCTCATGGTGAATCGATTCGGCCTCGTGAAGCAATCGATGCACAGGATCATCACCACCAATGTGTTTAATACGCTCACGCATGCGCGCTATGGCCCAAAACAAATTGACCGCCGTGGGACGGGATTGAGCAAGCAAGGTTAAATCTTGATCAATATGGTATTGCCATTCCTCCGCAGCTTGCCAATACCGTTGTTTCGCCGCCAAAACCACACCATAAGCCGCTGCAATCCCAATTGCGGGCGCTCCACGAACCACCATTTTTTGAATCGCCGTCGCAACCGCTGCCACATCCGTACATGTCAAATAGACTTCCTGCTGCGGCAAACACCGTTGGTCCAATAGCGTTAAAGCGCCATTTAGCCATTGGACAGCTTCAACCTCAGTTCCCATCTCACTTACCATAATGGCTGTATTTACCTTATTTCACAATGAGTTACTGGGCTAACGACGACACTAGGAGAGGGCCTGTCCGAGAATAGGAAAGCCGACTGCGAAAACGCCATTTTGGCCCTTTTTTACGATCACTACGTTAAATAGGCTCAATATTCGCCTCAAATGCCAAAAAAAGTAAGTACCTGATGCCATCGAAAAAACACACTCAAAATGGCGTTCCCTCGCGACGGCGGCTTTTCTCGGACAGGTGCCTAGGTGAACATCAAGATTAAATTTGCATTCTTGCCTTGCATTATAGACAGCGTTGCCGGTAAGGTTCCCAAATGCCAAAAACACCGACAACAAGTACACCAACCTCAGGCGCCATATCAGATAGCGAACATAACATCGACACCCTATTATTTGCTGACTGGATCATCACCGTCGACGCGGATGATACCACATTGCAAAACCATGCCCTTGCCATTAATAAAGGCTGTATCGTGGATATTCTCCCATCAGCCCAGGCCAGTGCCCAGTATAATGCCGAAACTGAACATCAGCTTTCCGGTCAGGCACTCATCCCCGGCCTGATTAACGCACACACCCATGCCGCCATGACCCTGTTTCGCGGCCTTGCCGATGATCTGCCATTAATGGAATGGCTGGAAGGCCATATTTGGCCCGCAGAAAGAAAATGGGTAAGTGATGAATTTGTTCACGACGGCAGCTTACATGCAGCGGCGGAAATGATACGCAGCGGCACCACCTGTTTTAACGACATGTATTTTTTTCCAGATATCACTGCCCGTGTTGTCGATAACGTCGGCATGCGGGCCATCGTTGGTTTAATCCTTATCGATTTCCCGACCATCTGGGCTAATGATGCAGACGAATATATTAGCAAAGGACTGGCAGTGTACGATCATTACCGCAGCAATCCCCGGGTAATGACGGCATTTGCCCCCCATGCCCCCTATACGGTATCAGACCAACCTTTGCAGCACATCGCCGCACTGGCAGAAGAAATGGATATCCCCATTCATATGCATGTGCATGAAACGGCGTTTGAAGTCAAACAAGCCATTGAACAAACCTCACGGCGGCCCTTGCAGCGCTTACACGAAAAAGGCATTGTTACGCCGCGTTTACTCGCCGTGCACATGACACAACTGAATAACGAAGAAATTCGGTTGGTGGCGGAAAATAATGCCAGCATCGTCCATTGCCCAGAATCCAACTTAAAATTGGCCAGTGGTCACTGCCCCGTTCAGCAACTGATATCAGCCGGAATTAACGTCGCATTAGGGACCGACGGTGCCGCAAGCAATAATGACCTTGATATGCTCGGCGAAATGCGCACGGCGGCGCTACTAGCGAAAGCCGTGGCAAACGACGCCAGCGCTTTGCCTGCCCATCAGGCTCTGCGCATGGCAACCATCAATGGCGCTAAAGCCCTGGGTATGGAAAAAACCATAGGCTCACTGGAAACCGGCAAATCGGCAGACATTGTTTCCATTGATATCAACAATATTGAGACACACCCCATCTACCACATTATTTCTCAGTTAGTGTATTCCACTACGCGCAATCAGGTCAATAACGTTTGGGTTGCAGGAAAACAACTCTTAAAAGACAAAACCCTCACCACCATTGAAGAGGAACATGTCCTCACAAAAGCTGTCGAATGGCAAGAAAAAATCAAACAATACGACTGAAATTAGTCGGGATGCATGACTATACAAACAAAACGTATACGAACAAAACGCCCGTAGCGTTTTTGAAAAAATCAAGGCGCAACGAATAGAACATAGAGAACAATACCCAAGGCAATTAGCAATGAGATGAACAGTGCGAACACAACGCGCAGGATAGCCCGTCAGACTATTGCCAGAGAGTGTTAATAACACAACCGTAAAATCAAGTGGACCTGCAATAACACCGAAAGCCTGATCACTTCAAATACTGAGGGATTGGAATTGCAACACCGGGCCACTGAAAAAAGCAAGAGAACATTAACATGGTTGATGCGTCTGTACTGGCTGCATCAACCATTAAAACCAACACTTACACACGACCCCGTTGAGATAATCATGAGTGAAACTGTTCAAAGTAGCAATCCGAATGTAGACCCCAAAGAAATCGCTAAATTTGAAGCACTGGCATCCCGCTGGTGGGATCCTAACAGTGAATTCAAACCCTTGCACGACATTAATCCACTACGCCTTGATTACATCAATATGATCACACCTATAGCAACAAAAAAAATCCTGGATGTAGGCTGTGGTGGGGGTATATTAGCGGAAAGCATGGCACAACGCGGCGCGTCGGTAACTGGCATTGATCTTGGCGAAACACCACTACGCGTTGCCAGGCTGCACGGCATAGAATCGGGTATTGATATCAACTATCAGCAAATCAGTGCAGAGGCATTTGCAGAACAACAAATGGAACAATTTGATATTGTCACCTGCATGGAAATGCTGGAGCACGTCCCTGCCCCTGACTCCACCATTCGTGCTTGCGCCAAGTTAGCAAAACCCGGTGGCCATGTGTTTTTTTCCACTATCAATCGTAATCCAAAGTCATTTCTGTTTGCTATTATCGGTGCAGAATATTTGTTACGTTTACTACCCAGAGGCACCCATGAATACCGTAATTTTATCCGACCCTCAGAACTGACCGCTTGGGGTCGCGACGCAGGACTTAGCATCACTGACATTAAGGGTATGAGTTATAACCCTATCACCAAGCACTATGCCCTGAAAAAAAACCCCGACATCAATTATTTAATGCATTTTGTCAAACCCGGCACACCCGACGAATTAGTGACGAGCACGACGACATAAAGATTCATCAAATTGAAACCACAACACGCTGCATAGAGCCTCCAGTTGACCCAGAACAAATCGCCGACTCAGTTCGTTGAACTCCCTTCATCACCATCACTGCATGGAAAATCTCATGAAGATTATTCCTCTAATGTTTCACGCAACGCTTTTTTAGCGTCATTCATTAATTCCTGCGCCTTGCTTTTTGCCTTGTCCGCGATACGACGCTCTTCATTAGTGATCGGGTTACTCCAGATGGGTTTATCTTTGCCAATATTAATCCCACACCATAAACCAATAACCCCACCAACAATAGCACCGATAATATATTTTTTTATACCCATCAGTATGTTTGCCCCTGCGAAACAAAAACAATAAACTTAATACTCATCATTTAACATTCATCATTTGACATTAATGTATAATTTTGCCAAAAAAATAAAGAACAACATGGCCACTCAAACACAACTTCAAATACACAAAGCCTACGATCACTGCCTGCGTATTGCACACAATCATTACGAAAATTTTCCAGTTGCCTCATTTTTACTACCAAAAAACCTGCGCCTGCCAATCGCAGTAATCTACGCCTTTGCACGAACAGCGGACGATTTTGCCGATGAAGGTGAGTGTTTGCCTCATGAACGTCTCGCTAAATTAAATAACTTTGAAGCTAATCTGATCGCAATGAAGAAAGCAACAACAGAAAGCAACATCGAACAATACGCTGAGAATGATAATCTGTTTATTGCCCTTAGAGAAGTTATCGACAAACATCAACTGCCATTGCAACTGTTCCTCGACTTATTAACGGCCTTCAAGCAGGATATCACGAAAACACGTTACAGCAACATTGAAGAAATATTGGGTTATTGCCACTATTCCGCAAACCCAGTCGGTCGATTATTGCTGCATTTAACAAAACAGACCTCGCCCCAAAACCTTGCCTGGTCCGACTCCATTTGCAGTGCCTTGCAATTGATTAATTTTCTCCAAGATATCCATCAGGACTATCAAGAGAACAACCGCATCTATCTACCAATGGATGAAATGGCACACTTTGGGGTAACGGAGACCCACATACAACAAAAACGTAGCGACGCGGCCATGCGCTTGCTCATCAAACAGCAACTACGGCGCGCTAAAACCATGATGCTCGCCGGCTCACCATTAGGTAATGCTATTAGCGGTAGATTTGGTTTACAATTACGGCTAATGATCAATGGTGGCTTAAAAATACTAAAACATCTTGAAAATCAAGAAAATAACTATTTTAGCCGCCCCAGACTAGAGTTCCGTGACTGGATAAATATCGGCGGTTATGCGCTACTTAAGAAAACGATCGCGAAAAATACGGAGAATTAAAGCATTGCGATTCCAAGTATAGAGCAATAGTGTCCTGCACGTTTGTTCTGTATAATCACGATTTTCGACGTTGAATGAAAAGAGTTAGTTTTGATGGTTTTTATTTTGTGATCACTAAGACCCAATGACGCCTGACCAATACTGCCAAGACAAAGCGGCTAAAAGCGGTTCCAGCTTTTATTATAGTTTTCTGTTTCTGCCAGAGGAACAACGCAAAGCAATCATTGCACTTTATGCATTTTGCCGCGAAGTTGACGATATTGTTGACGAATGCAGTGAAGCAAGCATTGCCCGCGTAAAGCTGCAATGGTGGCGCAGCACCATGCAACAAACCTTTGACGGTTCCCCACAACATCCCGTACAAGTCGCGTTAACCAAACCACTACAGAGATTCAACTTGCCGCTGGAATATTTTTTAGAAATTATTGACGGCATGGAAATGGACCTTGACAACAATCGCTATGCCACATTTAAGGATCTGTCTCTCTACTGTTATCGGGTCGCTGGTGTCGTTGGCCTATTGGCAGCTGAAATTTTTGGGTACCAAAACCATACCGTCCGCAAATATGCCCTTTATCTAGGGACTGCATTTCAACTCACTAACATACTGCGTGATGTACGTGAAGATGCTTTACGTAATCGAATTTACATACCACAAGATGAAATACAACAATTTGGTATCAGCGAAGAGGATATTCTCAACACTAAAAAAAGCGACCCGATGCAGGCTCTGCTGAAGCACCAATCTGCCCGTACCCACGATTATTATCAAAAAGCATTTGATCACCTGCCAGAACAAGACCGATATACACAGCGTAGCGGACTGATTATGGCTACTATTTACTTGAATACCCTAAAAGCAATAGAACAAGACAGCGATCAAGTTCTCGATCAACGAGTTTCGTTAACACCTATTAAAAAACTATGGTTGGCTTGGCAAACCTCCCGCATCGAAAAAAAACGTCACAAAAAATATTTACAAACATGCCACACATAAATTCAGCACTACCACGCAGCCCCCACGCTAACCACAATAAGCACAGTGTCGTGAAGCAGGTTAAACCGGTCATTGTCGTGGGAGGAGGCTGGGCTGGCCTAACAGCGGCTATCGAATTAGTACGGCACGAAATTCCCACTATTTTATTGGAATCCGCCAAACAATTAGGAGGTCGGGCCAGACGGGTACCGTTTGAAAATAAGGTCTGTGCCATCAACAATAGCGACGCCGAAACATCGCCAAAAAAACAAGCCGCTATTCCAGTCGATAACGGCCAACATTTATTGATCGGTGCTTACGAATCTACTTTATCGATTTTTCGTACTATCGGTGTACGTGAAGACTCCATTTTAAAACGGCAAAGGTTAACATTAAACATCAAGCGCCGATACCGACGTGACGTCAAAATCACCGCAGGGCGACTCCCTGCCCCCCTACATATTGCCTGGGGACTTTTGTTTGCCAGGGGGCTTTCTATTACAGATCGAATCAGGGCACTAACGTTTTGTGCCGCCATGTCAAATATCGATTTTACCCTCGATAAAGACGAAAGCTGCCTGAACCTATTCAACCGATATCAACAAACAGACGTTATCATCAAATGCCTCTGGGAACCACTGTGTCTGGCAACATTAAACACCAAAATAGACATTGCCTCTGCACATATTTTTTTGCGTATGTTACGCGAAGTGTTTACCCATGCCCGCACTGACTCTGATTTCCTCTATACTTATACCGACCTGGGGGCAACTTTTCCCGAACCAGCCATGGAGTATATTGAAAAAAACGGTGGCAACATTCGACTGGGACAGCGTGTAATCGAGCTTAATATTAAAAATTTACGCATCCAAGGCGTTAAATTGAATAACACCACAATCGAATGCGAACAGGTAATACTGGCAACCCCTCACAGCGTAACGCAAAAATTAACAGCCCCTTACACCGAATTGCGACCACTACACGATCAACTCAAAGAACTTGATCACCAACCCATATGTACGGTATACCTGCAATATCCAAGCAATACCCGACTAAATACTGAAATGATCGGCTTGGAGGGTACAACGTCTCAATGGATTTTTGACCGATCTATTTATGGTCAATTCGGATTAATGGCGATTGTCATCAGTAGTGATGGCAATCATATGTCGCTGGATAATGATGCGCTTTGTGAATTAGTGGAAAAAGAAATCAGCGAGCTGTTTCCACAATGGTCATCTGCCTTAAAAAGAATGGTAATTCGCGAAAAACGTGCTACTTTTCATAGCACAACTAACTGCAACCAATTTAGACCGGGAAATAAAACAGCAGTTAACGGACTTTGGGTAGCTGGAGACTATACTAATACCGGGCTTCCAGCAACATTGGAAAGCGCCGTTCGCAGTGGGTCACGTTGTGCACATACTCTTGTCAAGTCATTGCAATGCTGACCTTCTAGGGGAGGGAGCCTGTCCCAGAATAGCCGCTGTCGCGAGGGAACGCCATGTTAAGTCCATTTTTCGATTGCATCGGGCACCTACTTTTGGTATTTGAAGCGAATATTGAGCCTATTTAACAAAATGATCGTAAAAATGGGCCAATATGGCGTTTTCGCAGTCAGCTTTCTATTCTGGGACAGGCACCTAAGAACGGGGCATAACTTAAACCGATCAGTAAGTTATTGCATGCCCATGCCTTAATCACAGATGAACTTAAGTTAGCAACAGAACACTAGAGGGCCACAGTTTAATGCAAAAGTATCGCCCGGCGCCCGGCTTATTAAAGGACCGCGTCATATTAATTACAGGTGCAGGTGACGGTATTGGTGCAGCAGCAGCCCAAGAACTCGCCAAGTATGGAGCCACTGTTGTTTTGTTAGGTCGCACGCAAAAAAAGCTGGAAGCCGTTTATGACGTCATTGAACAAGCGGGCTATACACAACCCGCTATTTATCCACTGGAATTACAGCTAGCGACACCCAAAGAATGTAAAATTCTTGCTGCGACGATTCATAAAGAATTTGGCCGCCTGGACGGATTACTGCATAACGCCGCCGTATTAGGCACATTAACGCCGATTGAACACTATGATAACCGACTATGGGCGCATGTATTGCATGTCAATTTAAATGCACCATTCATGCTTACCAAAGCCTGTTTGCCATTATTGAAAAAATCACCGGAAGCATCTATTGTATTCACCTCTGCCAATGTAGGCTACAAAGGGCAGGCATACTGGGGAGCCTACGCTGTCTCTAAAGCTGCCAGTGAAAATTTAATGGAAATACTCTCAGAAGAACTGGAAGTGAATACCAATATTCGTGTCAACAGCATTGATCCTGGCCGAGTACGCACTCGCATGAACTCACTGGCCTACCCTGGCGATAACCCCAACACCCTACCAACTCCTCAGCAAATCATGGCGGTATACCTGTATTTAATGGGGCCAGACAGCATCGGCGTTACTGGCGAACGCTTCGATGTATAAATTTCAATCATAAGAAATAACTCCGACCGCAACACAACCGCGCTACCATTTTGACGTATAACAACCGACAATTTTACGTCGTCAATTTAATTATTTGCAATAAGTCCTTGTTAAATTAACATCATCCTCTAAAACAAACAATCTGGCACGATTTTCGCCTTCAACGACGGGTAAAGTCCGAATAACAATAAGGTGAATTTAAATGTCCTCTATTCCACAAACCGATAACAAAATCCGGCCAGTCAAAAGCAATGGCAACCTTGCCGCCGCATTGGGTCCAGAACAATTTGCAGCGTTCCCCCAGAAAAGTGACCGCATTTTACAGATTGCCGGATTATTGCAAACAACACTTAATGTCGAAGAAATCCTGACACAATTTGGCAATGAGATTCAGAGCAGTGTTCCCCATGAGCACTTAAATTATGTCTATGAAAAAACCAACCTCAATTTTGTTATCGGTAAACGGGCCCGGCATTCATGCACATACCAGCTCAGCATCAATAATAGTCAACTCGGCATACTGAGTTTGACACGACATAAAAAATTTACCGAATCTGAAATCAAAGAACTGGAATACTTGATTTGCGCAATCCACTACCCCCTGCGAAACGCTTTACTTTACCAGGAGGCAGTGAATGCGGCACACAAAGACCCCCTAACCGGGATCGGCAACCGCGCCGCAATGAGCACAACGCTGCATCGCGAAATCGAATTGGCATTTCGTCACAATCGCTCATTGGGTGTCATCATGATGGACGTCGATCACTTTAAAAACGTTAATGATAAATTTGGCCATTCAACGGGTGATTTTTTGTTGCAATCACTGGTGGAATGCGCAGAAAAAAGTGTACGCATTTCCGACCGGATGTTCCGTTATGGTGGAGAAGAATTTGTAATCGTACTACCAGAAACTGACGAAACGGGTGTATTACGACTGGCAAAAAGAATACGTCGCCGAGTGGAAAAATTGGAAAGTATTATTGACAAGCAAACCATCGCTATCACGGTCAGCCTTGGAATCACCACATTGCATCCATCTGACGACGAAAAAACTTTTTTAGGCCGCGCTGATGAGGCGTTATACCGAGCGAAGCGTGACGGCAGAAACTGCATACGAATTGTAAATTAGTCAATTGAACATTTATAAGTTGCACTAACTATTGGAACAACTGAAATATTGTGTTTTACCAACTTCACTCAAAGGGTGAGCACGCTACATGCCATTCAACTGATGGTGTTAGCTTGAGGCAAATGCCGCATAAAACAATAAAAGCAGATACCACCATAAACCAACTCAACGGCTTAATTAGTATCCGATACTAATCCATTGAAGTTACAGTAATTTTTTCACTGGCGCAAAAGAACGACGGTGAACAGCACTAACCCCTAACGTATTTAAAGCACTTAAGTGTACTTTTGTAGGATAACCCTTATGGCGCTCCAAACCATAACCGGGAAATTTTTCACTCAACAATACCATTTCCTGATCGCGAGCCACTTTCGCGATAATTGACGCTGCACTAATAACAGCGACAAGACCATCCCCCTGAACAATGGCTTCCCCTGGGCACGAAAACGTTGGGCAACGATTGCCATCGACCACAACATAGTCCGGCTCAATTGTCAGCGCCAGCACTGCCCGTTGCATCGCTAATAAGGTTGCTTGCAAAATATTAATTTCATCAATTTCCGCCACTTCTGCCCGCCCTAAAGCCCAGGCAATTGAATTATGCTTGATTTCCTTTGCCAGTCTTTCTCTTTGCAGTTCAGTCAATTTTTTCGAATCTGCCAGACCTTCGATCGGCTTGTTATCATCTAATATTACTGCGGCTGTTACCACCGGCCCCGCTAAGGGACCACGCCCGACTTCATCTACACCAGCGAGGCGTTTTACTTTATGGCTAAAATAAAATGGTTGTTGTTCCACTATGCTTACTCCTCTAGCCACGATATATTTTTAAAATCGCATTTGCGGCAGCAACGCTTGCATTTTTTCTTAAAGATTCATGCACTGCCCTAAACTGAGCATCCAACGCCAGCACTTTATCAGGGTGGTCGATATAATCCAGCAAGCACCTCGCAAGCTTTTCAGGAACAATGTCATACTGGATAAACTCAGGCACCAGGCTTTCCCGTGCAAGCAAATTAGGCAGAGAAAAAACGGATGTCTTCACCAAACATTTGCTAATCCAATAGGTCAGTGGCGCTACACGATAAGCGACAACCATAGGACGCTTCATGAGCAATGCTTCTAATGCTGCTGTGCCTGATGCCAACAACACCACATCTGCTGCAGCCATTACTTCAAACGATAAACCATCGACCAATGTTATCGGCAATGAATCAGTTTGCCGCCTCAAAGCAGCTTCAAATTGCAACCGCCGTTCAGGAGAGGCCAACGGTGTTATAAAATGCAAATCGTCCCTTTCACGAACACAATATTGCGCTGCCGATAAAAAACTATCCGCAAGATAATGCAACTCGTGACTACGACTTCCAGGTAATATGGCAACAATTTTTTTATCATGAGGTAAACCTAAAAGCTTTCGTGAAGCGGGCTTATCCACTACGTCGGGAATATGGTCCGCAAGCGGGTGACCGACGAATTCCACTGGCATATCATAAGCCCGGTAGAATCGGGCCTCATGCGGAAAAAGTGTTAGCATCAGATCAACGGATTTAACTATTTTTTTAATGCGATATTGGCGCCACACCCAAACAGAGGGACTAACGTAATGAACTATTTTAATTCCGGCTTTATGTAGCTGCTGTTCCAGGCCCAAATTAAAATCAGGGGCATCAATTCCGATAAACAATTCAATTTTTTGCTCAATAAAGTATTTAACCAGGTCACGTCTCATTTTTACCAATTCAAAGTAACGACTAAAAACCTCAGTGAGCCCCATAACAGAGAGCCGCTCCATGGGATATAGCGAATGAACACCCTGAGCTATCATTTTTGGCCCAGCAATACCATCAGCAATCAACTCTGGTAATTGGTTTTTCAGCTGTATTACCAGGCCTTCGCCGAGTAAGTCACCAGACGCTTCTCCGGCTACAATTCCTATACGCATATCAATTCGGGTTTTAGTACATTCAAATTAAATTGTGTCACTCATAAGCTGGCCCAACAACTCTTACCAGAGAACAAGATGTCACCGGAAGGAAAATCAACCTCATTGCCACTCGCTTCACGACACTCCTTAACTGTGACAAGTTCCTAAAAAACTCAACGTGGGTATCGAAGATAAATAGTTTTTCAGACTATTTTGGACAACAGCACACCCCCATACGATGAGACAAAAATAGTCTGAAAAACCGTTTAGGTTCTATACCACCAGCATTCGCAGTAGGTTCAACGAAGAGTGAAGTTGCACTCGATCAGACACATCAACAAGAAATTGCATGGACACTTGATCCAACAGATTTTTCCCAATGATTCGTTGGATCATTGCCACACACCGGCTGAATGGCAGCAATACAAAGGCAATTACCAGGTAGATTTAACGAATGAATTGAGAATTATAAAACCCGACTAACGCAACACTCCCCGGGTAACATTACGAAGAAAAGCAACAAATTGCGCCACTTCAGAAGACTCTTTTGCCAAAACATCAATTTTTTTGATGGCCTGATCCAAAGTGTTACCTGAGCGATATAATATTTTATAGGCGTTACGTAATTGACTTAACACATCAGGCTCAAACCCCCGTCGCTTCAGCCCTTGCTGATTTAAACCGCATGGCTTAGCCATATGTCCTGACACTAGAATAAATGGCGGTACGTCTTTCGATATCACGCTGTTCATGGCAGTGAAACAATGTGCACCCAATTTGCAAAATTGATGCACTAATGTAAAACCACCTAATATGGCATGATCTTCCACAACAACATGACCAGCCAATGTCGCCGAATTGGCAAAGATAGTATGATTACCAACCTGGCAATCGTGAGCAATATGAACATACGCCATGATCCAATTCTCATTACCCACTCTGGTAATACCTATATCTTGCGTAGTACCTCGACTGATTGTGCAGTATTCTCGAATAACATTATTATCACCGATTTCAAGATATGTGGCTTCGTTTGCATATTTTTTGTCTTGCGGCGCATCCCCAATGGAGGCGAATTGAAAAATTTTATTGTTCAGGCCTATCGTTGTGGGGCCTTCAATCACAACATGCGGACCGATAACTGTACCAGATTTTATTTCCACCTCTGGGCCAATAATCGAATAAGGCCCAACACGTACCCCTTCAGCGATTTTTGCCGATTTATCAACGATTGCAGTTGAATGAATCAATTTCCGAAAACCCTTAAATCATTTATATTGTTACACGATTGATTGTAAATACAACAAAACCACATCAGTTGATTTAAATTTCAAGATGATACCGCTGGCCGCTCAGCGCACATTAACATCGCATTGGCAACCATATTCCCATCCACACTGGCTTCGCCATTAAACTTCCAGACACCGCGCTTTGATTTAATCACTTTAACTTTCAACATTAACTGATCGCCTGGTTCAACAGGGTGTTTAAAACGCGCATCATCGATCCCAACCAAATAGTATAGTAAGCCTTCTTCTGGTCGCTTATTACTGGTTCTAAACGCCAAAATACCGGTTGCCTGGGCCAGTGCTTCTAAAATTAGAACCCCCGGCATCACCGGTCGGTCAGGGAAATGTCCCTGAAAGTAAGGTTCGTTATAAGAAACATTTTTAATGCCCGTCAGCGATTCACCAACCTTACACTCAATAACCCTGTCGATGAGCAAGAAAGGATAACGATGTGGCAAATATTTTAATACTTCGTATATATCAAGCGTTTCTTGAGAATTATCCATTAGACCTGATTCTTATCATGGTTAAACAATTTCCTTAAAGATATTTATCCTCTAAGGTTTTCAGCCTGCGTGCAATTTCGTCCAGCTGCTTATATCTCACCGAATTTCGCCGCCATTGTTTATGCTCCATCATCGGCATACCCGATGAATAAGTGCCTGCCTTGGTAATCGAACGAGTTATAAGCGACTTGCCAGTAATGACGACATTATCAACAATTTCAATATGCCCCACAAACCCGACTTGTCCAGCTATTGTACAGTGTTTGCCTATTTTAACACTCCCGGCGACACCCGTCAGAGCAGCAATGACGGTATGAGCACCAATACAAACATTGTGCGCAACTTGAATCAGATTATCTAACTTAACACCATCGTCAATAACAGTATCTTCTATTGCACCCCGATCGACCGTTGTATTGGCACCAATTTCCACATCATTTCCAATTCGCACAGCACCCAGTTGTGGTATCTTCAACCATCGCCCCTCTTCCTCTTCCTGGGCTAAGCCAAAGCCATCAGCACCGATAACCACGCCAGGGTGAAGTATGACACGGTCTCCTATCACAACGTCACTGCACACTGTTACATTGCCAAAAAAATACGCCTGCTCACCAATACAAACATTTTTACCGATAATGCTAGCCGAGCCAATATAGCTATTTGCACCTATCACGGCACCCGCACCAATGACGCAATTGGGGCCTACATACGCGGTTGGATCAACTTGGCTGCTCCCATCAATAATGCTGGAATGATGAATGCCTTGCTCTGTAACAACATTGGGATGCAACAGACCCGCTATGCGGGCATAAACAACGTAAGGGTTTTGTACCACCAAGCCATTTGTGTTTAACACTTTTCTCTCGTTTACCGAGATAATTACCGCTGACGCAGCAGTCGTATTCAGATACTTTCGGTAACGGGGGTTGGAAAAAAAAGCAATATCACCAGCCCCAGCATTTTTTAACGTAGCAAGTCGCTCAATAACACAATTGGCATCTCCAACCAACTCCGCATCAACCCGCTTTGCTAACTCTCCCAGTGTATACACAATAGTACGCCAGTTTACTTTTTAGACGATGACATTTCTGTTTTGAGACGCTTCACAACATCATGCGTAATATCAATATGCTTGCTCGCGAATACCACTCCATCACTCACAATAAGATCATATTTCTGTTTTTCAGCAATATTGACAATAACTTCAAAAACACGTTTGCGCAGCTTTTCGAACGCTTCATTACGGCGTATATTGAGATCCTCTCTAAACTCCTCCTTTTTTCGTTTAACCTCCCTCTTGCGGGATATCACATCGCGTTCTAGTTTGCGTCGTTCAGTCTCACTCATAATTGCGCCATCACGCGCTAATTTATCCTCTAATTTTTTTAAATCTTTTTGCATCCCTACAATTGCTTGGTCCCGCGGCGCAAACTCTTTTTCTAACTGCTTTCGCGCCGCTTCCGCTTGCGGCGCATCCTCCAGCACTCTCGCTGCATTCACAAATCCGATTTTTGTTTCAGCATGGCCGACGAAAGGAAATGCAGCAAACACGACAAACAATAGGCTAAAAAACCATTTTTTCGATTTGCAGGTTTTGATCAACATGTAATACACGCGCTCCTACTCATAATTTAAAATCGAGACACTGCCAATGTCTCTGCCATTTGCATTATTATTTTTTTGTATTGTGGTCTCGTTAGCGCAACACCGGTACTCATTAAAATACCATTGTTACTCTTCAAAGTTACTGTCACTCTCCAAACTTTTTGAAATTGTTATCACTTAACACTACCAGTCAGTGCAACACCTCCAAAAGCTATACTTTCGATTTAAGATAAAGATAACAGGAGAAATCCAGTCATCTGGAAATATGCAACCCCTAACCACAAATAAGCAAACCTAATGGGCTGAGTCAAACGCAACGTCAAGCACATCGATAATTTAAAGGCTTAGACCACGAAACCATCATACCCCAAAAAACCCTATAAATCCGGATATTAACGCTAGGAATTCTACTATCACTATAGACTAGCAGCAAAACCAACTGAATTATTCAGTTCCGGTAGCCTCGTCGTCATATTACAAGCCCGGAAGGAACCAGCTCCCATTTGCTGTAACAGGGTACAATCATCACACTCATCCAGCCCAGTACATTTTTCGTTCATATAGCAACACCAACAATATCGATTAATACGACTTTAGTCGCAATAAAAGCATGGTCATCTTGTTACGATGACTATTTAAACATATAAACATACCGTAACGATTCAGATTGCCTTTGGCTTGTTAGAAGAACAAGGAAAGAGCGGCGTTTATCCTTGTAAATGAGTGCTTTTGACGCAGCTTTCTAATGCAGTAATAGGACAAATCAAAGGTACACTGAGGTAGTTACGTCATTTTTAACATTAAAACGGGGCTCCAATGTTAAATCCAAACCGTTCAGTATCATCACCAGAATCAGATTCCAATGGCCATGCGAGGCTAAAGGTTAAGGCGCCCACTGGTGTGATCCAGACAGCCCCGATACCATAGGAGGCTCTCAGACGATCGTCTTCAATAACACTGTTATTTTCCAGATTTGTAAACACCCGACCAAAATCCAAAAACGTACTCATACGAAAATTTCTACTCACCTCTTCTTCGAAGGGAGACGGAAAAAACAGCTCAATTTTTCCCACCACTTTCGCATTCCCGCCGACAGGTTCGTCGGGTTCGCATATTTCTGTCGCAGCACCGCTGGCATCGATAACGTTGTCACAAACAATGCCTAACGGACCAATAGTATTGCCGCGAAATCCACGAATTGAACGTGAACCGCCTGCATAGTAATTTTCAAAAAACGGCAATTCGTCAGTATCGCCATAACCATCACCATACGCTAACTCGCCACCCATCATTAATGTTAACCGGCTGGACAATTGCCGGTACCAACTCATGCGATAGCTTGCTTTATAATACTCCAGATCGCCTCCTGGTATCGCGATTTCCGCTGATAACCGAGACAATACGCCATAATCGGGGAAAATGGCTCTGTTCCGAGAGTCGTAAGCATAGCTCAAGGTCGATGAAAAAGTGGTAAAGTCTTCACCATTATCGTCGACCCATTCACTATAATATTCGGGCGCCTCAGATTCGTTAACCTGCAATTGAGTGCTCTCCGCACCGAGACCAAATGACGCCGACGTATACTCGGTAAGCGGTATACGGAAATTCATTTTTGCGCCTATATTGTCCGTGGAGAATTCAGCCAAATTGGCTGCAGCAGAATCGGTTCGACGTGAAAACAAACTAAACCCGCGACTAATACCGCTATCCGTAAAATAAGGGTTATTATACGAAAAACTATAGATTTGATTAATTTGGTTGTTATTCACCTCTAAACTAACTCGCTTCCCAGTCCCCAAGTAGTTATTTAAGGTAACACTGGTATTAAATAAGAAGCCACCCTCCTGGCCATACCCAAGTCCCGCCGTAAATGTACCTGTGGAACCTTCCACCACCTCAAAATTAATGTCCACTTGATCGGTGGTGCCAGGCACAGAAGGTGTATCCACTTTCACGTTCTCAAAAAAGCCAAGCCGCTGCAAACGAATTTTTGAGCGATTGACAAGTGGTGTCGATATCCAACCGCCTTCCATTTGTCTTAATTCTCGGCGTATAACTTCATCCCTGGTTTTAGTGTTACCTAAAATATTAATGCGTCGCACATAAACACGACTGCCTGGGTCTATAAACAAAGACAACGAAACTTCTTTCGCTTGGTTGTTAATCTTTGGAATTGGATTAACGTTTGCAAAAGCGTAGCCATCAATACCCAGACGATCTACAATTTTATTTCTTGTTTCCAATACCCGTTGTCGCGAGAAAGTATCACCAGGCTTTAACACCATTAATGCCTCGAATTCCTCTCGCGGTAGAATAATATCACCAGAGAAATTAATTTCTTTAATCGTAAACTGATCACCTTCCGTGATATTAATCGTAATAAAAACATCCTTTTTATCTGGACTAATCGACACCTGGGTTGAATGAATATCAAAGTTGATATACCCACGATCGAGGTAATGCGAGCGCAAACGTTCCAGATCACCGACTAACTGCTGTTTAGAATATTTGTCACTACCACTTAACCCCGAAAACATAGTGGGCATACTCAATTCAAGTTTATCCAGTAACTCCACTTCATCAAACGCTTTTGCCCCCACAATTTTAATTTGACGAATACGAGCAACGTCACCTTCATCAATATCAAATTCCAAATCGATGCGATTTCGCTCCAGAGGTGTTATTGTCGATTTGATTTTTATACCGTATTTACCAAGATTAAAATATTGCCTGTGCAACTCCTGTTCAACCTGATCCAACAATGACCGATTAAACACCCGACCCTCTGCCAAACCAACCTGCTTTAACGCCTTGGTTAAGTCTTCAGTATTGATTTCACGATTACCAAATATTTTTATGCTGGAAATTGATGGCCGTTCAATAACATGGATCACCAATATGCCATCTTCCTGGGTAAACCAAACATCTTCGAAAAACCCCGTTTTAAACAGCGCACGAATTGAACTGATCGCCTGTCTTCTACTTAAGGTTTCCCCTAGCTTAATTGGCAGATAATTAAATGCTGTCCCCAGAGAAATACGCTGTAAACCTTCAATTTTGATGTCTTTAATAACAAAGGGCTCATAGGCATAACCTTTCTCACAGGCAACAAGCAACAATAATATTAAGCCGAGACAACGTAACCTCATAAAAAACGTCCATTTTTATTGTTTTTGTTTACGCCATATCCCGCAGCAATTTGCTGCAATCGTTCATAACACGGTTGATAATTGCTCAACGGTTTACTGTCCATTTGCAATTTGGAGAAGAAATAAAGTCTGCACAAGATCAATGTACTGCAACATATCGAATTATCAGGAAAATCACCTTGCACTTTTCCAACAAAAAACATCCTCGCACAGCCCACCTCCGCAAGCGACCCTGATGCTGGCCTAACCTTCATTACAGATCGACGACCATTAACGGCATCAGCACTTTTGTGGACAATCTGTCCAACGGATGATTTTTGCTCTAGCATTTTTATTATCTATCATTTACTTTTGAAGGTCACCAACAACTGGCATTAACAGGTCGACATTAACGAGCATTAACATTGCCTTCATCACTACAATATAAACGACTACATAGGCGACACAGGATACCGAATAGAATTCGTTTTTGTAAAACACTTGAAAACGGCGTAATAATAAAGCTGCGATTTAGCTTGAAAACACCTAATTTGAAAACACTTAACTTGAAAACAACCGCTGAATATCATTATAAAAAGCCAGCATCATTAACAACCCTAACAATACAATACCCACTCGTTGCATCAACCCCTGTATTTCATCAGACAACGCACTACCTTTCACAATTTCAATCAGATAATACAATAAGTGCCCGCCATCCAGAAGTGGTATGGGTAATAGATTTAAAACACCTAAACTAATACTGACAATCGCCAAAAACGAGAGAAATGTCGTAAAACCCTCACTGGCAGTATAGCCAGCGTAGGTTGCAATCGTAATAGGGCCACTTAAGTTCTTTACTGATACTTCGCCTACAATCATTTTTCCTATCATGCGCAAGGTCAGCACTGACATTTGCCACGTTTTAACTACCGCAGTATAGATGGCTGTACCAATCGAGTACTGCACCACCGTCTGCAACTCTTCAGGGTATGTGATCATTTCGGGCATAGCACCAATGCGGCCAATAACGCCTGTCTCTATGTCCATCGATTTTGGTGTTAACTCAACTATCTGGGTAAGCGTGCCTCGTTCTACTTCCACGGTTAACATTTCATCCGGACTCGCACGCACAATCTCAACCCAGTCACTCCATTGTTTTATTGATGTACCGGAAACAGTTACCACCCGGTCACCGGGTAATAAGCCGTCGCGCTCTGCGGCACCGCCGGATTCAAGCTTACCAATCACCGCTGGTATTGGTGGCCGAAACGGCTGCACACCAACCTGCTGCAATAACTGGCTTTGTTTTAACTCCGTGCTAATATCACCCACTGGGAGCAGGATGGTGCGACGCTGTGCAAACGCATCAGTCACGGCCTGACCATTATATAAACGATTATCGACTAGACCATTACCCAATAAACTTTTTTGAACCTCAATTTTTATAGTTTCTTGATCTAATGCGGCTTGCAATAATGCCATTCTGACACTACTCCAGGTAGGAGTCACCTCCCCTTCAACAGCAACAATTTCATCGTGTGCCTCCAACCCCGCCTGCGCAGCAATTGATGCAGACACCACTTCTCCGATGATGGGTTTGACCCCAGGAACCCCCACTTGATACATCACGGCGTAGGCTACTACCGCAAAAATAAAATTGAATATTGGCCCTGCTGCAACGATGGCAATTCGTTTGCTAACGGGTTGCCGGTTAAATGCGCGATGCACCTCATGTTCATCAACATCACCCTCCCGTTCATCAAGCATTTTTACATAACCACCCAGGGGAATAGCGGCAATCACATATTCCGTTTGATCTGGGCCAGCTCGCTTCATCCATATAGGTTTACCAAACCCGATGGAATACCGTAGCACTTTCACACCAGCACGGCGGGCCACCCAATAATGACCAAATTCGTGAAACGCAATCAAAACAGCGATTGCGAAGATAAATGCCAACGCTGAACTTAAAATGCTTCCTATCACTATTCGTTACCCATCGTTACGCTACCGATAAATACCATTAGCCTCATGACTAAACTGGCTCCAGAAAATACCATGCTGCCGCTTACTTAACTTACTTAAATTAACCTCCAATAATCAGTTAAATCGTCACGCTCAGTAGATTTCACTGATGTATTCGGTTTAGATCAATGCAACGTGTTAGATGATGACTGCCTCCGGTCAATGTATTCTTGACAAATTTTTCTTGTAATATCATCAACTTGAAATATTTTTTCTAAATTATCGACAGGCTCGACTGAAATTTCAGACAACGCATGCTCAATAATGTTCGGAATTGCCAGAAACGATATTTTTCGATCCAAAAACGCCTGCACCGCCACTTCGTTTGCTGCATTCAACACCGTAGAGCTGGTCCCCCCAATACGGGCAACCTGCATTGCCAAGCGTAAACCGGGAAATCGATCTAAATCCGGTGGCTCAAAACTCAATTTTGCTATTTCAAATAAATCGAGGCTTTTAACGCCGGAGGCAATTCGACTTGGCCAACCTAACGCATGAGCGATGGGCGTTCTCATGTCTGGATTCCCAAGCTGCGCTAACACAGAACCATCGGTGTATTCGACCATAGAATGGATGACGCTTTGCGGGTGCAACACCACCTGGATATTATCCGCATTCGTGTTAAACAACCAACACGCCTCTATGATTTCAAGTCCTTTATTCATCATTGTGGCGGAATCAACTGATATTTTTTTACCCATATCCCAATTAGGGTGTGCGCATGCCTGCGCTGGCGTTACCTTTTGCAAGGCTTGCTTTGGTGTGGTACGGAACGGCCCCCCTGATGCGGTTAATAAAATACGCCTAACACCTATCGATTCCAAGCCGTTATCATAGTTGGGAGGCATACATTGAAATATTGCATTGTGCTCACTGTCAATGGGTAAAAGCATGGCATTATTGCGTTGGACTTCATCCATGAAAAGCTTACCTGACATCACTAACGCTTCTTTATTCGCGAGCAAGACGCGTTTTCCGCCTCTGGCGGCGGCCAAGGTTGAACGCAACCCAGCAGCACCGACAATTGCGGCCATCACATAATCAACCTGGGCCAATGATGCCACCAACTCCAAACCATCCTCCCCCGTCAACACCTCTATCATCAGGCCTGCCTGCTTTAACTTCACATCCAACTGCTGGGCAGCATCAGCAAAGACCATCACTGCATATTCCGGCTGAAATTGCACACATTGCTCATATAAACGATCCACTTGCGTGTTCGCCGTTAAAGCAATAACGCGAAATCGATTTGGGTGACGGGAAAGCACATCCAGCGTATTGATCCCGATAGACCCCGTTGCCCCTAAAATCGTAACGCCGATTGGCGCTGAAGGATCAATCGTAGATGAGGAAACTGGTTTACTGGACATGGATTGTGAACTCACTGATATGACGATTGATTAAATACCAAGCTATTAAGAAATAATATGTACCTAAATTATTTTTCGATATTGTAACGCGGCCAAGCAGAGGTATGATCAAATAGAGATATTATTATGTGCACACACCTGGCACACCCAATTAAAAACAAATTCATTTTATTCAATAGACCCACTCTGCATAAGCAAGGACCCCAACCTCATAGCGCTACCAATTCAACGCCTAAAAACAACCACAGGCAGATTAGAAACACAGGTGCTGCTGCTGTAACACTATCAATGCGATCCAGTACACCACCATGGCCAGGCAATAAAGCACCACTATCCTTTAGCCCAGCCTGCCGTTTAAACATACTTTCCGTCAAATCCCCCAGCACTGAAAATAGCACCGTGATAATACAAATTGCAACAAACACAACAACGCGACTTCCTGCCTGATCTTGATAGCCAAACATTAGCGCACCCAACACTGACAATAGCGCGACACAAACCAAGCCAGTGGCAACGCCTTCCCAGGTTTTTTTTGGACTAACATTGGGAGCAAGTTTATTTTTACCCCACTTGCGGCCTCCAAAATAGGCGCCACTGTCAGCAACCCAAATTATTATCAATAAAAACAGTACATACAGCGGCCCTTGTTCATCACTCGCGTGAAGACGTACGAGCGCAACCCAGCTTGGCACCAATATCAGTGCACCAGCGAATAACTGCATCACTTTGTTGCTACGTAATACGGTATATTTTGGATACAAGATGACAAGAAACAACGCGAACAACCACCACAGTACGGCTGCAATTAACACATACAATAGCCACGCAGATGACGCACTAAAGGATAACCATGCACCGTAAAGCAACGCGGCAACTAACATCACAAAACTGATGCGCCCTAGAACGAACCGGATCTGCACCATGTTGGTCCATTCCCAACTACCTTGCACAACAAACAACGCAAGCAATAATGCAAAATAAGGATAAGGCAAATACAATATACTGCTAACAACAATCGGGACCAGAATTGCCGCAGTAATGACCCGCTGCTTAAGCACCCTGCTCTTTCTCCACCTGTTCACCAGTTCGACCAAACCGGCGTTGCCGACTTGCGAAAGACGTAATCGCCTCGACCAACGTGGCTTCATTAAAGTCAGGCCATAGCGTATCGGTAAAAAACATTTCAGCATACGCCAGTTGCCACAATAAAAAATTACTGACGCGTTTTTCACCGCCCGTGCGTATAAACAGATCCGGATCAGGCAACTCGTGCAAAGAAAGATAAGCGCTAAACAAGTCCTGACTCACATCCGACGCGCGCAATTCGCCTTGTTCAACTTTTTGTGCAATATGCCGCGCGGCTTGGGTGATATCCCACCAACCACCATAATTAATGGCGATGACTAATGTTATGCCGGTATTATTTCGAGTGGTTTGCTCACCGTCACTTAACCGGGACTGTAATTTTTCACTAAAAGCACTACGATCACCGATAAAACGCAAACGTACATTATTGTCATGTAAACGCTTCACTTCACGACCCAACGCTGTGTAAAGCAGTTCCATTAACAAACCCACCTCTTTAGCAGGCCGACGCCAGTTTTCACTACTAAAGGTAAATAACGTCAACACTTCAACGCCAAATTTAGCACAGTTTTCCACAGCGCCGCGCACAGCCTCAACGCCGGCTTTATGCCCGGCAAATCTTGGCATTAGGCGTTGCTTAGCCCAACGCCCGTTACCATCCATAATAATCGCAATATGCCGTGGCACATTGCTCGACAAGCGGGTTTCTTCAAGTTCACCAGACATAATGGGTCTACCTTAAATTGCCAGGAGAACAAATACACAAGGATACGACAGGAACCAAGGCTGCTAACCTATGGTTTATGACACCGGAGCGGCAGAATTAATGATAACCAATTGCCTAATTGCATATTCAGTTTTTGAGGATTGTTAAACCTCCATTAAATCTTTCTCTTTTTCATCCAGAATAGCATCCACTTCCTTAATATATTTATCCGTCAATTTTTGCGTTGCATCTTCTGCTTGACGCGTTTCATCCTCAGTAATCTCTTTTTCCTTTAATAGCGATTTATAATCACTATTAGCATCACGCCGAATGTTACGAATGGCAACACGGGCATGCTCACCTTCCTGACGTACAACCCTGATCATGTCTTTACGCCTTTCTTCAGTTAAAGGTGGCAATGGCACTCTCATCACCTTACCTGAGGTCGCTGGATTCAACCCTAAATCTGAGGACATAATGGCTTTTTCAATGGCAGCCACCATATTCGATTCCCAAGGCGAAACCGTTAGGGTCCGGGAATCTGTTACTGTAATGGAGGCTACCTGAGTCAGTGGCACATCACTACCGTAATAGGAAACCGTAACATGATCCAACAAACTGGTATGCGCACGACCGGTTCTAAGTTTAGTGAGTCCAGCTTTCAGCGATTCGATGCTCTTTTTCATGCGCGACTCAGCATCTAGCTTAATTTCATTAATCATACACCGTTTTCCCTGAATATTGGTGACATTGTAATCGATAGATATAGACTATATTTTTTCACTCATGAAACCCAATAAACAATACCTAATCAAAACCCCTTTATCTGACGATAGTACCTTCACTTTCGCCTCGCATGATGCGCATTAATGATCCAGGCTTATTCATATTGAATACCCGTACCGGCATTTTATAGTCCCGGCACAAGGCAATGGCAGTGGCATCCATCACATTCAGTTTTTTCATCAACACTTCGTCATAACTTAATTCTGAGTAAAGTGTCGCATGCTTATCCAACATTGGATCCGCCGAATAAACCCCATCCACTTTTGTTGCTTTCAGCACAATATCCGCGCCTATTTCGATGCCACGCAAACTGGCAGCAGAGTCTGTGGTAAAAAAAGGACTCCCCGTACCAGCTGCCAAAATAATCACACGACCCTTTTCCAGGTGACGTATGGCGCGCCGTCGGATGTAATCTTCCGCGACCTGATTAATTGTCAGTGCAGACATTACCCGTGCCTGCAAGCCATTGCGTTCCAGGCCATCTTGAATTGCCAAGGCATTTATCACCGTTGCCAGCATCCCCATGTGATCAGCAGTTGCGCGATCCATGCCCTTAGCAGACAAGCTCACCCCACGGAAAATGTTACCACCACCAATCACCAGCGCCACTTGAATTGAGGCCTGGGTCATCTCCAGAATTTCACCACCGACACGATCAATCACTTCCGGGTCAATGCCAAATTCCGCATTCCCCATCAAGGCTTCACCACTCAGTTTTAGTAAAACGCGTTTGTAAACCGTATCGCTCTTACTTTCAGGCATATTTTTATGTCCTAACCCAGGTTTTATCAACTGCCTTTTACTTGCGCCATGACCTCTTCCGCAAAATTTTCCTCTTTCTTTTCAATACCCTCACCAACTTCAAAGCGGTAAAACCCCAATACTTTAGCCTTATTTTTCTTTATCAATTTTTCAACGGTAATGTCTGGGTCTTTGACATAAGATTGCCCCATTAGGGTAATCTCCTTCAAAAACTTAGCGATCCGGCCCGTTACCATCTTCTCCACAATATCAGCAGGTTTGCCGCTCTCAGCTGCCTGGGCAGTATAAATTTCCTTTTCTTTGTTTATAATATCGTCCGACACCTCGTCCGAACTGACACAAACCGGCTTAGTAGCCGCAATGTGCATCGCAATGTCTTTCGCCAGACCAATATCCCCCCCTTCAAGTTCGGTGATAACACCAATGCGAGTACCGTGGAGATAGCTACCCAACACACCATTTGAGGTGATTTTTGCATAACGACGTACATTTATATTTTCGCCAACCTTGGCAATAAGCGATTTTGTGGCTTCTGCGACAGTACTACCGGAATCCATCGTCATACCTAACAAGGCATTGATATTATCAGGCTGGTTTGCAATCGCCAATGCTGCAATTTGGCTGGCAAATTGTTGAAAATCATCACTTTTTATCACAAAATCTGTTTCACAATTTATTTCAATAATAACAACAGTTTTTTGATCAGCCGAAGTCTCTATAACAATTTGACCTTCCGCTGCCGTTCGGCCGGATTTTTTATCCGCCTTGGCTAAACCAGCTTTACGCATGTATTCCACAGCGGCATCAATATCACCATTGGTTTCCACCAACGCCTTTTTACATTCCATCATGCCTGCCTGCGTGCGCTCACGAAGTTCTTTAACAAGAGCTGCTGTAATTGCCATAATTTATTCCTCACCAAAATATTTTCGATCTAAAAACATAGTCGTTAAAACATAGTCGTTATTTGACGCTTCCCATTCACCTAGAAACCATCTCAATGCTGTATTAACGTGCGTAAACGCCCATACTAATTCTCAGCATTTTTCCCCACGAATTGGCATTATGGTCGCAGAATTCCCGCAATCATGCCCACTGTACATCCACTTATTCATTGAAAAATAATCCATCTTAAAAAAAAGGGGACAACGCCCCCTCCTTTTCCCGGTCAACAAACCTACCTCACGTCACACGGTATATGATTGCCGAACAATCACGGTGCTCCGGATACACCTGATGAAGCGCTGATCACCGCCGAATCTTTGGCTGGCTCATCCGACTCCACTTTGACGGCTTCCACCTGCTTCTTCGCGGTGGTTTTGTGTTGCGCACTCGCTACTTTCTTTTTTGTTGTAGCCGTTTTAGCCGCCTCCTGGATGACTTCGCCGCTCTCATCAAGTTCAACAAAACCGTCCTCTGACCCGACCATTTCTATGGCTGTGGGAGCCGCGTCGTTAATCGCATCAGCCATTCCACTAACATACAACTTAATAGCACGCATCGCATCGTCATTGCCGGGAATGACGTAATCCAGACCTTCAGGATTATTATTAGTATCAACGACGCCAATAACAGGGATACCCAGTTTTTTTGCCTCACGCACCGCAATTTTTTCATGGCCGACATCCACAATAAACAAGGCGTCCGGCAAACCTGACATGGCTTTAATACCACCAAGACTGCGATCCAGTTTTTCCATTTCCCGGGTTAACATCAGCGCTTCTTTTTTATTAAGCTTGGCAAAACTACCGTCAATCGCCATAGCTTCAAGTTCTTTCAGACGCTTAATGGATTGTTTAACCGTATGAAAATTGGTAAGCATACCACCCAACCAACGATGGTTAACGTACGGCATGTCACAACGGCTAGCTTCTTCCTGGATGATAGTACGCGCCGCTCGCTTGGTGCCAACAAAAAGTATTTTACCTTTCTTTTTCGAGGCCAGTTTCCCTACATAATTTGCGGCTTCATTATATCGGGGAAGGGACTTTTCAAGATTAATAATGTGTATTTTATCACGTTCGCCGAAAATATACGGTGCCATTTTCGGGTTCCAAAAACGCGCCTGATGACCAAAATGCACGCCGGCGGCCAGCATTTCACGCATTGTGACTGATGCCATAAGATTCACTCCAATGTATTGGGTTATGCCTCCATGGACCCCATATATCAACCCGAGATGCACCTACAACGCAATGTGTCAGCGCTATGCATGTCAGGCACCCGAATACATGTGTCGGCCCATGTGTGGATTTAAAGTATTGTGTTAATTTAACAAAATACCAGTTTTTGTTTGCCATAAAGGCGCGGGCTTTATACCATAATTGCGCCATTACAACAATCTGAGGCGCAGTTTTTTTATGTCCTCAAGTATAACCAAACCCTGAATTCACTAAACATAGACTTAGATATCAATAAGATGGGAATATATATTAAAACACCACAAGAAGTTGAAAAAATGCGCGTCGCCGGTCAGTTGGCGGCGAATGTACTCCACATGATTGAGCCGCAGGTAAAACCTGGCGTCACCACTAACGAACTGAATAGCATCTGTCACGATTATATCGTGAACACTCAAAACGCCATCCCCGCTCCCCTTGATTATAATGGTTTTCCGAAATCCATTTGCACCTCGATCAACCATCAAGTATGCCACGGAATTCCCAGTAACAAATTGCTCAAAAACGGAGATATCGTCAATATCGACATAACCGTAAAAAAAGATGGTTTTCATGGTGATACCAGCAAAATGTTTTTTGTAGGCGAACCATCCATTCTCGCCAAACGCATCTGCCGTATCAGCCATGAGTGCCTGGCGCTCGCAGTGGAAATGGTTTCACCCGGCAGACACTTAGGTGACATAGGAGCGGCTATCCAAAAACACGCCGAATCAAACAACTGTTCCGTCGTCCGAGAATATTGTGGTCATGGTATCGGACGCCAGTTTCATGAAGACCCCCAAGTACTGCACTATGGATCACCGGGGACACGGGAAATCCTGGAGCCTGGCATGATCTTTACCATTGAGCCCATGATTAATGCTGGCAAACGTCATGTGAAACTGTTGCCTGATGGCTGGACGGTTATCACCAAAGACCGAAGTTTATCCGCACAGTGGGAGCACACGATTCTAGTGACCGACAACGGTTATGATGTATTAACGAAACGACCGGAAGCCAATATATGATTTTCACGACATAAATGGCTGTTTAGCGCTTCCCGAAGGTTCCTGACAGTCCCAACCTCTGCTGCACTAGTTGAGTTGGCATTTCACAGGGGGAAGCTATAGATTAATGGATCAATTCGGGGTATCGTATATAAATATATTAAGGTAAAGGAATAGCTGATGCCGATATTTTAACACTCGTCCAATCTGGTTATAACCGGATATCGTTTCGTTTTCAAGGCTTCCGCCATCCATGGCTCACGCCCCGTATCTACTTCCATATAGGCATGGGCGCGCCCCAAAGGGCACTTCTTTCAGGGCGCATACTCATTATCTGTAACCTTTTCCGCAACGTCGAAAACACAAGGATAGACAAGCAAAATGTTCACGTTATTTCTTTATAACCCCTTATGTGTCACATAACCATAACCGTATTGGTGATACAGTCAGTAATACAGAATTTATGGCTATGCCAGATAACATCAAGCAACACATTAAGTTACCTCAATACGACTGGGATGCGTTTGACCTTGCATTGAGCAATACATCCAACTTAATTTTGTTGTTTCGTGAAGCATTAAGTCATACTCAGAATAGCCTGAAACAACAATTTGAACACAATGCGCCAGCCGACAAACTGGTGCAATTACGCGCAAACACTGTCGACCATCTACTAAAACGCGCCTGGAAACATTTTATCGGCCCGGAGCCAAGCTTGGCGTTAATTGCGGTAGGCGGATATGGCCGGGGTGAGTTGCACCCAGCCTCGGATATCGACTTACTTATCTTGCTAGAGGGCAATCAGCACAACAAATACGCCGAGCGTATCCAGCATTTTCTAACTTTTTTGTGGGATATCGGTCTTGAGGTTGGGCAAAGTGTACGCTCAATCAAAGAATGTGTCACCGAAGCTAAAAAAGACATCACTGTCGCCACCAACTTAATGGAAGCCCGACTTATTGCAGGCCCTGAGCAACTCTACCTGAAATTGCCAGAAAAAGTCGGTCCAAAAAAAATCTGGCCAAGCCGGAAGTTTTTCGGCGCCAAACTTGCCGAACAAATTGAACGCCATCACCGATATCACGATACAGCCTACAATTTAGAGCCGAACATTAAAGAAAACCCTGGCGGTTTACGCGATATCCAGGTCATTGGCTGGGTGGCAAAACGCCATTTTGGCGCCACCACGCTACAAGACCTCGTCGCATATGGCTTTTTAACGCAAGACGAACACCACACCCTTATCGAAAGCCAAAATTTTCTCTGGCGTATCCGTATTGGCTTACATTTAGCAACAGGACGTCGAGAAGATCGTCTAATGTTTGACCATCAACGCGAGTTGGCCAAACTGTTCGGCTATACGGATGACACTCACCGTCTGGCGGTTGAGAAGTTTATGAAAACATACTACCGTACCGTACTTGAACTCAATCGGCTCAATGAAATGTTGCTGCAACTGTTTGAAGAAGCGACATTAAATGAGGGTAAACGATTTAAAATCACCGCCATCAACAAACGTTTTCAAGCTCGCAACGGTTTTGTGGAAGTCACCAATAATAATATATTCAAACGCTATCCATTTGCGCTATTGGAAATATTCCTAATAATGCAACAGCACCCAGAATTACGAGGTGTACGCGCTGAAACCATCCGTCTTATCCGAAACCATCGATACCTCATTGACGACAACATCCGTAACGATGTACGTTGCCAGAGTCTATTCATGGAAATTTTCAAACAACCCAGCGGACTCACCCATGAATTAAGACGCATGAATCGCTACGGTGTGTTGGCAGCTTATCTGCCTGTTTTTGGCAACATCGTCGGGCAAATGCAACACGATCTGTTTCACACTTACACCGTCGATGAGCACACCATGTTTCTGGTCCGGAACCTGCGGCGTTTCACCGTGACCGAATTTTCCAATGAATTTCCGCTTTGCAGTAAAATAATCAAGAACATCCCTAAACAAGAACTACTCTATTTGGCGGGTTTTTTTCACGACATCGCCAAAGGGCGCGGTGGTGACCACTCTACGTTGGGCGCAGTGGATGCGGCGAAATTTGGCCGGTCACATGGCCTCAGTCAATACGACACCAACTTAATCGCCTGGCTGGTACAAAACCACCTTACCATGTCAACCACCGCACAACGCAAGGACATTAGCGACCCAGGTGTGGTCAATGACTTTGCAGAAATGCTTGGCAGCCAAGAACATCTGGATTATCTATACTTGTTAACCGTCGCCGATATCCGCGCTACCAATCCTACCATATGGAACTCCTGGAAAGACTCATTACTTGCTGACCTCTACTACAGCACCAGCAGAGCGTTTCGGCGCGGCTTGCAAAACCCCATTGATCAATCTGAACGCATTACTGAAACCAAAGAAATTGCGTTAAATCATTTACGTCAACAAGGCTTCACTGACGATAACATTTTAGTATTTTGGGATTCACTTGATGACGACTATTTTTTACGTCACTCTGAAGATGAAATTATCTGGCATGTTCAGTCCATATTCAACCACAAGCCAGAAGATTATCCGCTCGTGCTAATACGCGAACAAACCCACCGTGGCGGCACCGAATTATTTATCTGCACCCAGGACGAAAGCTATATATTTGCACTCACCACAGCCGCTATTGCCAGACTTGGGCTTAACATCACTGATGCACGCATTATAACGTCAAAAAATGGCGTTACCATGGATACCTTTATGTTACTGGAAAATAACGGCGAACCTATTTTAGATCCACACCGTATTACCGATATTAAAACAAAGATAAAACGCATACTGGCTAACCCATCCTATGAAAATATCATCGCCAGTCAACCCAGCAAACCGCTATCACGGCAATTAAAACATTTCCCTCTGGCAACCGATATTACTTTTCGTACAGACACCCGCAGCCTGGTAACAATTATGGAAGTCATCGCCCATGACCAGCCCGGGCTGCTGGCCCGTATCGCCCAAGCCCTCGTTGAATGCAATATCGATATCCATAAAGCAAAAATTGCCACTTTTGGTGCAAAAGCCGAAGATATTTTCTACATCACCAACAAACAAAACGACCCCATTGAGAGCGTCGAACAATTAAATAAATTGCGAGAAACAATCATTCAGTCTCTAGAGGCTTCTCGACCATAGGTCATTGTAACAAGGCAAGCAGCAATCTCGGTACCGACACCCTTGAGGGTGAAGCCAACCTGCTTTATATTGATTGGAAGCAATCGATTGAAGCAACTCCGCTGCAATCGATCAAAACTAATTAACAGGCAACCAACACCCAGGCGGCTGGGTTTTCGGCAATATCTACCGTCGAAAAATCGTGCACCGATATCGATACACAAACTTTTTTGCCATTTCCCAGGTGCATTGTAAGCACCGTATCACCCGATGCTGTTTTGAATTCATCAATCTCCCCCTTTAATGAAAATGTTGATTCCGTTAACGCAGGCAACAGACGATTCATGGATTCAAGCTGTTTCTTTAATAAGTAACGGCTAAAATCCCTCTCTTCTTCGACGCCCAAATTCGGGTCATTGCGAACCGTTGCAATACTTCGTGCAATCAGTGTTGCAGCACCAGGCGTACTTATAAGTCGCTTTTTCTGTATTTCGTGTTTTGCATTATCATCCAATACTAGCGCTTTATTCATGCCTGCGTTACCGAGATGATTAACACTATAATCCGGTCGTAAAATCCGTTGCTCTGATTTTTGGTCAGATGGCAAAGGCGTGGACGATGGTGACACTTGCTTTTGAGTAACAGGTTTGTGCTCTTGCTGTTTTTTTCGAAATATACGGCGCTCGACGCGCTGCACCGATAAAGGCAAAGGCGCCTGATTATTGGCTATTTTCTTAGATGGTAACTTTTCAGGTAATAATTTCTCAGGTGATAAAGTACTTAGACTTACCACAAGCGTCGGATAGTGGTCTATTAGCTGGCTTTTTATGCTCCAACTTGAATCCACAACATTAATTAACAAAAAAAAGTGAACGCTTAGTGAAAATATTAACGAAAACCATAAACGTTTATTTTTAACAAATTGTCCCAATGGTAAATTCCATTTATCATTTTACATCGACATGCCGAACAATCACGACAACATCAACCAAAAGAGGTCAAAGGGAAAAGAGGGTCACGTCTAAAAAGAGGGTCACGTCTATGTTTAATATAAGTCTAAAAAGAGGGTCACGTCTATGTTTAATATAATTGACACTTAATTAACTCAACTTTTTTCTCTAAACCGCTATCTTCCCCGCACTTTCGTTTGTATCGTATTACCCCTGATGAAACGCTCACGTATTTC
>JAADGF010000013.1 GCA_013152545.1 Gammaproteobacteria bacterium | reverse complement strand
AAAGCGTACCAAATGAAAATACATTACTGTCAATATTTATGTCGGGTTCAATTGTAAATAATGCAGGTATGGTGTCGCCTGAGACAACAGCTGGTTCGCCGCCGAACAAGGCATGACGACTGCCCGCCAATCGTTGCGCACTTGGCAACACGTCAGAAAAGGCGATTAGCGTTTGGTTGACTTTATTGTTAACCATCGCCAGCATGTGTTGGGCAAGACTAACACGTAGTACATTTTCATTTATCGCAACGGCACCCAACCCCAGATCAACAGGGTCTCCATGAGCAGTTTTACCTTTGCCATCAAGCCTGCCATCAGCAAGGATGTCCGCGTAAAGAACTTGCGTCAATCCAATTGAGGTATAAGTAGTATGCGTTGCAATTGCATTTACTTCACTTGCCCATTGCGTGAAACTGGACAATGCAGCCAAATAAAATCCATATAAATGACCATTACTAAGCATCGAAGTTGTGTTACCTGGGTTGGTAATATCAAGTGGGGTAGTTTCAATGACATCAATATTAAACAGGTCTGAGATATCTAAAACAGCATCATCTATTGCGTCTTCCACTGTTGTTCCTTGTAATATTTTTTGCTCAGTTAACGCTACCGCGAGATGGGTTAATGGAGTAATGTTTACATCGAGTTGGCCTGAATCATAATAAACAATTGACCGTAGTCGCTGTCCTGGCTGCAACGAAACCCGGACTCCTGATGATTCTTCTATATAACTACCGCCGGTCGCTTCAATTAACACGGGTTGACTCTTCTTCCGAAGCCCAATAGTATAGCTACCTTGCATATCACTTATTGTACTTCCCAACAATTCACCGATGATGCCGTTTTCGAAACTATAAACATTTATTCGGCTGTCACTCACAGTGCCGTCAACAACCCGTCCACTAATTGTTCCAGCGGGTCTTTCTGGCGGAAGCGCATCTGGGTTTTCCCCAATTCCATGACAAGAATTCAAGATCCAGATAGCAATTAGAATACAACTGATCGAATGCTTATTCATCACCTCTTTCCACTGAAATTTTTTTACAACCTGTATAAAAATACAGCCGACAATGATAACGTGTCGATGCCTTTATCGGCGACGAACGCTTGCTCTACTTTGACACTAAACACAACATTTTGAGCAAGACCGATTTCACCACTAAAATTAATCAACACACCAAATTCACCCTCCTCACGGTCTTCAAATCGGGTAGTTAAGAAACCATCGTTATCAATAAGATGCCGGTCAGCATAATTTGTCTGCGCAATGTCAAATCCGGCTCCAAACCAGGTATTCCAGCCACTGGTTCGCCACATTTTGCGTTGCATCGAAACGCGAATCCCATACTGTTTGATAAATTGTCCAATGTCAGTAACAGACGCATCCAGAGAAACTTCCTGATAGTACAACTCAGTCCAGTATCGATACGGGAAACCACTGGTAATTTTGTCGGTATAAATTAATTTGAACGGTTGAAATATCCATACCCGTTTCGTCGAACTATCAGGATCGCCTACATTGACATTTGCTATGCCCGCTGCGTAGCCGATATGTGGCGTTGCGATAACTGACATGCCGATTGCCTCAGCAACCGCGTGATCTGTTGGGAGAATGAATGTGCCGACTAATATGAAAAATATCAACAACTTAGATTTAACACACCACTTTCGTAAACTATTAAATAGAAAACGACTTGGTGTATTGTTTTTTCTGTTTATAGTCCGGAACATATCTAATATCCGTATTGTGAATTAGATTTCCTTCCATATAATAATTATAGTCTATCCAGACCAGCGTGAAGCATGAAATAGGGGTATTGAGTTTTTCCATTTATGCTGATTGTTATCCGGCAATGGGGATACGAATAACAACACCGCCCATAGTGTCACCTAATTTGAATAAATGCTTTAAGATCTCTTTCTATCCGCATTTCGTGGATCAGTAAATTTACTCCTGGGATGGGAGTCGTCTATTGATTTTAGTTCCTTTCCATGACATTTAACACAGACCTTCTGCAAAACCAGATCATCACTGAACGATTCGCTGTGGCACTCAGTACAGGCCATTTCTATCTGGTAGTGACCTGAGCTTGTAATTCCCGGCAGGAATAAGCTTTTATCGTCACCTACCAGAGCGTTCGCATAATAACTGGCAAGTGAAATACTTATAAACAACAATGCAAGCCAGTAATATTTTTTCTTAGTATTTAGTGCTTCAAACACAGCCTTTGCCTTAAAAGTAATACACAGAAGTAATATGGAAGCCAAGTAATACAGATACTGGCCAGAATAAAATGATGTGCGCTAAATTTAGAGCACCTCTCAATTTTTTTGCTGTAAAAGGATCAATTTTATTTTCCAATGTGACAAATCCTGCTACCAGCGAACCTAATATGGCCAACACAATAAAATTACTCAGTAATAGAAAATTTAGATTAGAACCAAGATTTAAGCCTGTATGAATAAACAATACCATCAAGGCAAACAGACCTGTCAGAGTATGGAATATCCTCCAGGAAGAAAAATCACCATATGACATTTTTTTATTGCGTTTCCGTAAGCTTAATGCAAGACCGATAATGGACAGGCCAAGCAAGGCAAAACCACTGACCTGCTTCCAAAATGAATCTATCCACAGTACATCAAGCCTAAAAACCTGCACACTTTGCGAATAAGGTACCTGTGGTAAGCTGAATATCAGTAAACCAATAACAAAGGCCAGATTTTTCTTTTGTGTATAATTGTTTCGTGTATGCGATTAGTTTCACTCCACGACCCCAGTGCGACACAACCAGTTAACTTTCCGTTGCGTAGGATAAGCTTGCGATAAAAATTTTTACTCGATTCCTCGTATGTAAATACTTTGTCCATATACGGCTCAACATCATTACCGTTGACGCCTGCGGAGAATACATTTTTATTGATGACTTTTAGATTGACTGCTTTACTGGACCCCAGGTAAGTAGCCCTGCCATCCAGTATATTATCAATCGCGACTGATGCTTGTTCCAGGCCTGGCGCAATCAGACCATAAACTTGCCCACGATGTTCGGCGCATTCCCCTACAGCAAATATATCGGGGTCATTTGTTTGCATGGCATCATTAACCTTGATGCCATTACCCACATGTAATCCGCTATCGAGAGCCAATTATTTGTTAGGCCTTATTCCGGTTGCAATCACTACGGTATCACACTTGAGATTCCTTCCTCTGTGCAACTTGATGCCTACTACTGATCCATTTTCTGTGCCTTTTATTTTTTTAATGCCGTCCGAAAGGATCACATGTATCCCCATGGATAACAGGTCCTCGCGTAGCAGATCTGAGGCCGTCTCATCGAGCTGCCTTTGCATCAAATGAGTACCATGCTCAACAATAAAAACTTCAGTGCTGTTTTTCTGCATTGCCCTGGCTGTCTCAATACCTAACAACCCTCCACCGAGAACAACAGTGCGCCGGCTTCGTACACGCCGTGCAAGTAGTTTTTGTGCATCATTAAGATCACGAAACGTATATATTCCAGATAAATCAGTGCCGGATATAGCGGGAATATGTGCGCGTGACCCTGTTGCCAGTATCAGCCTTGAATAGAGTTGTATTCTGTTATTGTTACAGGTGACATAGCGCTGTTATAAAACTGCCAAACGCGATTGTCGCAAGCCCCTATAAGCTTGATGCTCAAACCTGGTAAACGAATATCACCAGCCAGTAATGAAGATAATTTAACACGATTACAGGGTTCCCGAGGTTCATCTCCAAAAATGACGAGATTTCTACCCTTGTCGCGTCGAATGATTTCATTAGCTGCATGCATTCCAACAGGTCCTGCGCCCACAATTACGATCGGAACCGAACTAGTTGGGATGTCAAAATTAAATACTTCTTCTGCTTTTGCAGCCATAGTTTTCTAAAAGTTCATTACAAGTATTTATTTACGAAAATTTATAAAAAAATTCCAAAAAAAAAGATGCTCATACCTAAAGACCATGTAAAGACAATGCGTCTGTAGTATGAACATCTTTGTTCGTGTCAATGAACCAGCTCTGATTCATTAATTATTTATTTGTCCATGCCATCGGCAGCCGGGACAAGTGCGGAGCAAAATGACTGATGAAAATACTTAAACGGGGGGAGTTCGTATTCTGTTATTAACTATATGATAATGTGATTTTCAGGGCGTTTGTTACCCTTATCTAACAGGGAGTCTAACAGGGAGTCTATCGGATATTTCTCGGCACATAACTGTTGCAGATGACGGACAAATTTCTTTGAATTGTTTGCTTTCCATTACTGATACTGGAACCTCA
>JAADGF010000082.1 GCA_013152545.1 Gammaproteobacteria bacterium | reverse complement strand
TGCAGGGTCACTGACCACAGTCGAGCTGCGTGCCTTTTTGCCCTCGGGTGTAACAGTAAGTTCCATCAGTGATGGTGGTACTGAGGTTAACCCTGGGGAGGTGGTGTGGAATGAGGGAAGTCTTAATGTGGGTTCATCACTGCATCGTGAAGTTACAGTAACAGCCGATGCCGGTCTTACCGCAGGGCAAATTCTGAAAGCCACTGCCCAGTTAACCCATGATGGTGGTCTGGCCGTTGATAATAGCACCGAACATACATTGACTGTTGTCTCTGCTGCATTACCACTGGAGGTGGACATCAGCACCTCTGCCAACCCGGTGGTGGCGGATGAACGCGCACTCTATACACTGACGATCAATAATTCATCACTGTTGCCTGTCAATGATGTGAATGTACAGCTTAGGTTGCCCGCCGAATTCTCTTTCAGTGGGGTTTCGGATGCTGAACCTAACACTAGTTGCAATGGGCCATGTAACCTCCCGGAAGAAGCAAACTGGAACCTGGGAACCCTGGCTGCAGGTGAGAGTCGCAGCATTGCGATAAATGCACTGGTTGCCAGTGTGCTGAGTGGTAACCTGATCACCACCCCGGTACGTGTCACGGCGACTGGTTTAGACGATACGATTAACTTGCTGAATACGGTTGCCGTATGTATTTAGCTCACCATCAGCCGATCTGGCATTGAGTGCCTCAACGGATCCAGTGGTTGCGAATGAGACATTCACCTATCAGCTTGATTTTGGCAATACCAGTGCAGGGTCACTGACCACAGTCGAGCTGCGTGCCTTTTTGCCCTCGGGTGTAACAGTAAGTTCCATCAGTGATGGTGGTACTGAGATTAACCCTGGGGAGGTGGTGTGGAATGAGGGTACGTTAGATGCTGGAGCCTTCATTTATCGTGAAATTACTGTCGTAGCCGATGGCGCTACGGCGGGTGATATTCTTACGCTCTCTGCAGAATTATCCCATGATGACGGGCTTGAAATCGATAACCGGAGTAAGTTTTCAGTTTCTGTTGCCGAAAGTGCAGGAATTGCCTCGCTATTATCTGTAGATATTGCCGCAACACCTCAGCCTGTGGCATCAAGTGGCGTTCTAGCTTATATCATTACAGTAACCAATGGCTATGGCCTTCCGGTTAATGATGTCAATGTTCAGCTTAGAGTACCCGCCGAATTCTCTTTCAGTGGGGTTTCGGATGCTGAACCTGACACTAGTTGCAATGGGCAATGTAACCTCCCGGAAGAAGCAAACTGGAGCCTGGGAACCCTGGCCGCAGGTGCAAGCCAGGTCATCACAATCAATGCAACAATCGCTGCAGGCTTGGCCAATGGAGCCTTAATAGTCACACCTATTCGTGTAACAGCCACGGATATGGAAGACACCATCAACCTGCAACATACGACGGTTATTGTTAACTAAGTTCCGTTTTATCACCTATCAAGCCTATCTATCTCCCCCCTTTGAAAAAAGGGGGGCAATACCAATGCCGTTAAGTTAACAAAATCATGGTTATTTTGTAGGTTGGTGGTAAGCTTGCGAACCCCAACGAAACCAACAATGTTGGGGTTCCTATTTCACCACCGACAATAAACAGAACGTCAGGCTTAACTTAATGACATTGGAGAGGTCCCTATTTACCTTGCGTCTTTTTGCCTCTCTGAGCATGTTGTGGAGCGACGATGACAAAACAAACTTAAGTGCCCCATTGCATGTCTTGATGCGGTTGTTTAATCGAAATATTTGAGTAAAGCAATGTAGAAAAATATTTAATTAGACTATTGCTCATCGGGCTACAACCAAAAAGCCCATCATCTGTAATTTGTTGTTTTATAGAAAATTTAGATGCGTTTACCCCGCTCATTGTGCTACGGATGAAGAATGAGACGGACATGCTCATCCCCGCCGATCTTAATGAACACCCCGCCGCAAGCGGACGGGGTATCGCTAAGGAGTTACCCGAGAATCTAAAGATTCTCATTACAACAACTTAATTTCTCGTAGCAAGCTACGGGGAATAAAACCCTCAGAGATTCAAAGTCGAAGCGGAAAAATTTTTCAGCCTGCTTGAAAATAGCAGCATCGGCAAAAAGGTCTCTGAAGCCAAAACCGGCCATTCCAACTATTTACTCACAGGTATTTTGACAACACCTGAAGATGAGCTGTGGATGGGTGACCGGCAACAACATTACCGCACCAAGCCCAAACGCGGCAAAAAGAACCGCTGGCTCAATATGTCCATTGTCGATACAGCGCTCACGAATAAGATATTGGGCGATATGGTCTCTCCTAAATTTATCGCCGATGTGACTAAAAGCACAAGGAAAGCAGCACACTCAACACTCAACACTCAACGACCCGACTATTGGGTTCCGCGATGAAATCACGCTCATCAACAGTCAGATCAAGAAAACGATGGATTTGATCGTAAAGTTGGATGACCCAGATCCAGCGCTTGAGAAGGTTAACGAGCTGACCGCCCAGCGTAGAAGCCTTGAGGCGCAGATAGGTCGCGTGGAGCAAGAAACCTCCGTACAGAAGGTGCTTGCCAACCTCAGCGAGTCTGACATGGCCAAGACACTAAAAACATTGGCTAGAACTTTCGAAGAGACATCCAGTAAGCGCTGGAAAGAGTTGCTAAAAACTCTGGGTCAAGCACATCGTGCTTGACCCAGAGACTTTAGATTGCTGTATTTACTACAGCATCCCGGTTGAAAACCGGATATGTATGGCGTCCCCAAGGGGATTCGAACCCCTGTTACCGCCGTGAAAGGGCGGTGTCCTAGGCCGACTAGACGATGGGGACGTTGTTGCTAAAACGTGATAGCAAAACGCGGACAAAAAACCAATTCAGTAACGCCATTTTGAAGATTGCTTCGCTATGCCCGCAATAACAAAATTTACTAAACTGTCTTCGCCCTTGCTTCGTCTTTGGTGGAGCTAGGCGGGATCGAACCGCCGACCTCTACAATGCCATTGTAGCGCTCTCCCAGCTGAGCTATAGCCCCTCGTATCTTCAGAAATTCGAACAGAGCACACTTAGACACACCTAACCCCAAGTGTTCGCTTCAGGCGAAGGGCGCATTTTACGGATTAGGCCGCCCTACGTCAAGCGAACTTGGCTTCGCGATGCTCTATATATTTTAGCGCTTTATTTAACCCCTTGAGAACTCTTTCACGACCAATAAGCGCCAAAGTAACATCAATGGATGGCGACACAGGCCCACCGGTTACAGCAACACGCAGGGGTTGAGCGATTTTACCCATATTCACATCAAATTGCTCAGCGGTTTCGATGATAACCTGATGCAACGACGCTGCGGACCAATCATTTAACGCTGTATAGCGATCCCGTATTGCCGTTAAGGCTTGCTTTACCACGGGTCTTAAATGTTTTTTAGCGGCATTCGCATCAAACACATCAAAATCCTTATAAAAACAAATGCTATTTTGTGCCATTTCCACTAAGGTTTTAGCTCTGTCCTGCTGTACTTTGACCACATCCACCAGTTCAGGTCCATTTGTGGGATCGATACCTAACGCCCCTAAATGCCAGCTTAAATGATGTGCGATGTGGGCAGGATTACCGCTCTTGATGAATTGCTGATTTAACCACAACAATTTTTCAGGATTAAAAGCGGACGCCGCACTGTTGACATCCTTTATGTCGAACAGCTCAATCATTTCATCGATACTGAATATTTCCTGATCACCATGCGACCAACCAAGCCGCACTAAGTAATTGAGCAATGCTTCTGGTAGATATCCCTCCTCCCGATATTGCATCACGCTCACAGCCCCATGCCGCTTGGATAAGCGCTTGCCATCCGCCCCTAAAATCATTGGTGCATGAGCGTACTGAGGCGGCATTTCACCAAGGGCTTTTAAAATATTAATTTGACGTGGAGTATTATTCAGGTGATCATCGCCGCGCACAACGTGCGTTACCCCCATATCAAGGTCATCCACCAGCACCGTTAAATTATACGTTGGCGTTCCATCCGAGCGCGCAATAATCAAATCATCAAGCTCACTGTTTTGTACTACCACTTTGCCTTTGATCCAATCATCAATGACGACAAAACCTTCAGTGGGGTTTTTAAAACGTATAACGGGCTTCACCCCTGCTACTGATGTTGAACGCCGACAACGGCCATCATAGCGAGGTTTTTCTTTGCGAAAAACTTGCCGCTCCCGCATTTTTTCCAATGCTTCTTTACTGCAATAACAGTAGTACGCGTGCCCGTCATCTAACAATTGCTGGATTACTTCGTTGTAACGGTCAAAACGTTCGGTCTGATAAAAAGGACCTTCATCGTACTCCAGCCCCAACCAGGTCATACCTTCCAAAATTGCATTAACGGATTCCACCGTAGATCGTTCCCGATCAGTATCTTCAATGCGCAGCACAAACTTGCCACCATGTTTGCGCGCATAGAGCCATGAAAATAGAGCAGTGCGTGCACCACCTATATGGAGGTACCCTGTTGGACTGGGTGCGAAACGCGTTTTCATTGGTGTATTCATATTGGTGTATTCATTGATAGTCTCGCCACACTCGGAATTGAAAAAATGCTAACATTGTAGCAGGAAATCCAATAACATACCCAAAATTAATGTTAGAATTGCGATCGGGACTAAGCCGCATGAATAACGATACAACTTGCCTTATAAATGATAAACTTATGGCACAAGAAACTTCAATATCCCTAATTCATAAATCCACACTTCATTAACAAACTTAAAAATATATGGACACAATAACCATCGAACACAACGTTACTCCCGTTAAGCTGGACACCATGGCGGTGGATAGCTGGCCAATTTGGTCGAAAGAAGCCTCTACGTTTGACTGGCATTATGATCAAACTGAGGTATGCTACATTTTGGAAGGTGAAGTTGTTGTTACACCGAAAGGTGGCAACCCCGTTACCATCGTCGCGGGTGATTTAGTCAGCTTTCCGGCGGGCATGAAATGCAACTGGAACATTAAATCGGAAATCCGAAAACATTATATGTTTAAGTAACGCCCCCTGCCAAGAGCTCAAAATAGAAACGGCTATTCCTGCACTTTTATTTGGTTAGCACACGCCAATACAGGCTAAATCTGAGCCCTCATTACAAAGCTTATATTTTGCAGTATGGCTGCAAAATTATCCCTCACAGACTTTTTTGTTTTCGTAAACCACATTGACAATGAAATAGGCTCTTTTCCCGTTAGGTGTTTCCACCTCAATTTCCGTATCAATCGACTTTCCCATCAATGCTTTTGCTAATGGGGAATCCATGCTAATCAGGCTTTTTTCGGGATCAATCTCATCGGGACCAACAATTCTGTAACAACTTTCCAGTCCATCCTCCGACTCCAGCGTGACCCATGCCCCGAAATACACACGCCGTTGATCATCGGGAACATTGTCTACGACCACCATATCCTCCAAACGTTTACGTAAAAACCGTATCCGGGAATCTATTTCGCGCAGTTGTTTTTTACGATAAATATATTCTGCATTTTCAGATCGATCACCTTCTGCCGCAGCAGCGGAGACTGCACGTGTAACGATCGGCCGTTTTTTGTGCCATAAATAATCAAGCTCCTGCTGTAGTTTTTCCCGACCACCCGGTGTAATATATTTGGAACTGGGTGGTTGAGGTGGTCTGTATCTGCCCATATTTACAGTATTTTCATCTCACTCGATAATTAATTTACTCGCTTATTTAATGATTGACTAGAAACTGACTCCATACAAAAACATCACACAGCCTTTCCCTTTTTTTTATCTGTTTCCAATTTTTTCCAATACGCCTCACTTACCTTGCAGTCCAGCAAAACCATAGCGGCAACCGCAGCGACCGGTAAAAAGATAAACAAATGGGTTAACTCCAAATCCTTGACATTGAAATAGATATAAGCTGAGCATCCGGCCAGTACTATATAAACAAGCAACCGTATCGGCGTAATCCATGACACTGGAAGTGCCGGTTTATCTTTTTGCTGGTATGATGGTTGCTGAGACATCGTGGTTTTGCTCTCACATTAGGCCAGTTACGTTAATTATTGTATCAAGTATCTGCGGTCACTATTCTAAATAACGGTGCAATAACGGTTTTTTGGTGAACACGCTTTTGCTTGTTTTGAGCGCTCAATTGTTGTATACCCTGCCACAACCCCTCCCCATTCCAATGATTTTTGTCATCGCTGTACAATACATGGTTTAATAAGGATAACTCTATCGCCAGTGGCTCAGCCACCCTTTCGGCAATATGACCAATACTCATTGGCGGGTTAGCAGGCCATTGTTGACGCCCCCAATCGATCAATAACCCTTTAGCCCGATAGGGCTCATTCTGGCGGCAAGCGGATTTCAACTGCCGCATAATCGTTTTTATATTTTCAGTGCTTGCGCCATGACCTGACCTACCAGTTTCATGGGAAAGGTTACCGCGACGTAGCGATATACGCCATCCAATAACAGTAAAAAACCAAACAATCAGTAACACCACACTAACCCAAAACCAACGGGATGAAGCACTGCCAATACGACTTTCTGTCAGGCTTGGTTCCGACCCTGAGGCGGAGCTGCTGTTGCCGGCGTTACTCGCATCGGGTGTATCGGTTGATGCTCTGGTGTTATTTTGGTCCGTTACCGCAACCACTTCGATGGTCCGTGATGGCAAACGGGCAAACTCCTGAGTATTCTTTTCCGTATTCCACCATGGAACCTCAATGCTCGGCAAAGTGATTATGCCTGGCTTGGAGGGAATATAGGCAATTTTTTCTTCGCGTCTGGCAATGAAACCTTCATGGCTATTATCGTCATTTAAACTAGGCTGATCCACATATTGTTTTATACCGTTAGCATCTAACGATTTATTTATTTCTGGCAACTGGGATGACATTAAACCATTCGCAACAATCGTCAAGGTCCGGGTTAATGGTTCACCTACTTTAATTTTCGTTGTTTTTTCAAGCCATTTTTCACGTAATACTAATTGATGTGTGGGCAGCCAAACACCTGGGTAAGATGCTAAATGTTGACTGGGGATAGCTTGAATATCAATTTCTGTCTTCTTTGACCGTAATCGTTTTGTGTGCGAAATTCTTCTGCGATCAAGGTATTGCCCTTCAAAAATCATCGGTTCAATGATCAATTTGCCACTTTTCTGAGCAAACAAGGCAAACTTTTTTTCAAAAACTTTGTACCGTTTACCATTAACAATTTTCTCATATGGTTTGTTTTCAGTCAGCTTTTCAACGATGGCATCTGAATCGCTAATCTCCAAATCACTTAAACTGGCATTAATAAGGTTTAATGCTAAGGCATGGTAAATGCGAATTGTATAAATTATTTGTGATTGCACATACGCAGATTTTCGATCGACGTCAGTTTCCATGTACAATAAATCTTTTATTGCTCCGTTCTGACTAGGTTTAGCGACGATGACATTCAGCTGCACTTCGTTACTTTTATCCCGGCCAAACGCAATACTGGGAATGGTGAGTTGGCCACCGCGTTTTGGCATTAACATGAAACGCCATTTCATCTCGCGACTCATTTGACCGTTGATGATTTGAATATTGCTGCTTTGATTACGGCTTAATATTCGAAAATCCGTTTCCAAGGCCGAAAAATCCGGAGCCCCATTAACCTCGACATCACTGGAGAACGTCAGATAAAACGACTCATCCTCCTGCATCACGCGTCGATCCACTTCAGCGTTGATGCCTGCAGCAAACACGGCATTGCTTACTAGCAGCAAAACAATTAAAAAAACCCAAGGTCTGGCGATAATTACCATGGCCTTAATTCTCTGTTGGCCTGATTGGCATTAAGTTGTGACTGATAACGGAATTTACGCCGTAACAGGCCACCGGGGTCATCCGGAATACGCCGCAGCCATTGTTCCGCAGCTTGTGTGGATTCATCTTGTTGCTGATCAATAATTTGTGTTTGATCCTGCTTACCTTCTTCCTGCCCTCTCTGCTCAGCAAGCTGTTGCATTTCATTTTGTTCGTCTGCTCGGTTTTCTTTGTCTTTATTATTAGCGGTATGCGATTCACTCTTATCGTCGTCCTGACCTTCGCCACCTTGATCCGCCTCTGCTTGCGCGCCTGATTCTTGTTGCTGCACATTATTATCTCCCGCTGAGCCTTGACTCGCAGATGGTGATTGTTGCTGGTTTTCCCCTTGCTGCTCCTGTGATTGTTGTTGCGACTGTTGCGACTCGCCGTGTTGCTGTCCCTGCTGATCTTGGCCTTGTTGCTGATCACTTTGCGAGTCGTTATTTTGCTGCTGATTTCGCGTCAACATATCCTGCAATAATTCTTTATTATATTTCGCATCGTCATGTTCAGGGTTAATTTTCAAGGCTTCATCATAGGATTGTATCGCTTCTTCTAATTGTCCAAGTTTGGCGAATGCATTTCCCTTATTGTAAAATGCTTCCGGTGTAGTAATATCATTGAGTGACTCCAAGGCTTTTTCGTAGTCCTGCGCACGATAGCTAGCCGCCGCTTTCCATTGTGGGTCACTAAACAATTCCGCCGCCTCCTTGACCTCACCCTTTTTGAAAGACACCTCGGCCCGTTGATCATTATTTTTCCAAAGCCTTTCCCAGTCAAAAGCATAAGTTGTATTAGGGACTGGCAATACCAACAGAACCACAACCGCTAAATATCCCTTACGGAATATGATTGCCGTCAACGGTAACAACAACAACAACATCCAAGGACCTTCTTCGCGCCAGCGACCTGCGTCTACATTTAGCGCATCATTTTTTTGGCTAAACTCGTCACTAAGCCGTGATGTTGAAAACTCATCGATTAACCAATTAATATCCTCATCATCTGGGGTTAATATATGGTATCGCCCACCACCCAGTTTCGCATACTCTTTCAAGGGTTCCTCAACCAGTTTAGTAACAACAATCGCCCCCTGACTGTCTTTTACAAACCCCCCTTTCGTATCGGCAATAGGGGCACCACCTCTGGTTCCAACGCCTAAGATGGATAAACGATGTCCTGAGTTTTTCAAATTAACAATGACATCACGTATATTTCTGGATTCTACGCTATCCGTAATTAAAAGTATTTGCCCCTTTAATACAGATGCTTGCTTCAATAAATCAATGGCTTTATTGATGGCTTTATCAGGATAACTCCCTTGAAATGGCATTAAATCGGTTGACAAATCATTCGTCAATGATGCAACTGTCTTAGCGTCCTGCGTCAATGGGCTGACGATAAAGGGTTCCAACGCGTACACAATGAGCGCCGTTTGCCCTTCTTTTCTTTTTTTCAAAATATCGAGTATTTTATGGCGTGCCCGCTGTAAGCGACTGGGTTTTACATCGGTGACATCCATGGAGCGGGATAAATCCAGCAAAATAACCAATGATGCTTGCGAACGAAATACCGGTTGTGGCAATTGCTTCCAAACAGGCCCGGCTAAGGCGCTGATGGACAGTAATCCCACAATGCCAATAACCGCCACTCGCCAAACAGACTGTTTTTTTTGATCGCCTGATAGTAGATAAGGCAGAAGCTGTTTATCACAAACATGCACCCAGCTACCGGAACCCTGGATTCTACGCACATATAACCACATTAACAATAACAGCGGGATCATTGCAAAAAACCAATGAGGCCGTAAAAAATGAAAAGTCTCTAGCGCAACCATACTTTCTAATTTCAGTCAATTATATACCCATGGCACTTGGATGCTGTGATTGCATTCCGTGCCACATTAAAATTCTTTGCAACAATTTCACTCTTACACATTATGTCATATAGCCATGAAATAAAGAGGAAACACACGTAATACCAAGCCCTCAAACGCCTCGACTATATTGTTGCTGTTCTTGTGCTCACATGTCATCGACGCAGACTTGACACAGTGAGTATCAATGCCGCAAGCACCAAGGCTATTATTAACGGCCAGGGATATAAAGCTGTTTTGGGTCTAAAATTTTTGGATTCTTTCGCAACGGGTTCCAAGTCATCCAATAGGCGATATATATTTTCCAAGCCCTCGGTATCCCTGGCTCGAAAATAACGGCCACCAGTTTTCTCGGCAATCGCTTTTAATGTGTCTTCATCCAAATCTGCCGATGGATTCACTCGCCGCGTACCAAATAAGGAACGCACCATCATTTCGTCAGCGCCAATACCAAGGGTATAAATTTTAAGCCCCTCTTTCGCTGCTAATTCTGCTGCTTTTACTGGCTCTACTTCACCAGCAGTGTTTGCGCCATCCGTCAGCAAAATCAAAATTTGATCCTGAGTACCATCTGTTAGTTTTTTGTTCTGTGCGTTGTAGGCTTTGGTTTCCCGAAATCGTTTTACCGCCAGGCCAATCGCATCCCCAATGGCTGTTTCTTTACCGGCTAATCCGATGACCGATTCAAACAGCAGAGATTTCACTGTTTCCCGGTCAAATGTCAATGGTGTTTGCAGGTACGCCTGTCGCCCAAACAATATGAGCCCTAACCGATCACCCACACGCCGCTCGATAAATTCACCAGCAACAATTTTTGTCGCCGTTAGACGATCGACTTGCTTACCACCAACAAAAAAATCCTCGATCTCCATACTGCCGGATAAATCAACGGCCATCATCAAATCCCTACCGGTTACCGGTAGCTCAACCGGATCACCCAGCCATTGGGGTCGCGAAGCCGCAACAAGCAACAATAACCATGCAAGCATCGCCAACCAAAATAATAATTTATTCTTTCGGACACGCAGGCTACTTACCGTAACGGAATTAAAATCCTGGAGAAACGGAACACGTAATGCAGCATCCTCACGGGACTTTGACGCAGGCAGCAGATACCGGCAAACCCAAGGCAATGGCAGCATCAGGAAAACCCAGTACCATTCGAAATTCAGCATGTGTCTCTCCCCATCGGAGGCAACTGCCGATACGGGTATTGGTGTTGGTCTATTTTATTTTGCAAAGGGGGCAATGCACTAATCCAGCGCTGACAAAGTGTTATTAACGACTGAATATCATCTTGGCTAATTGATTGCCTGTTACGGTAGGGTGCATTAATCAGTATTTCACCATAACTGCTTGAAAAACGCATGCTCTGGGGTTTGGTTTTATGAGCATGAATATCGTCTAAAAACTGCAACCAGGCATTACCGGTTAAACTGGCACATTGCAAATCAAAATAAACGCTTACACTAAGCCGCCGCAATAACATTGAGAGCTGATTTGTTAATTCTAACGTGTTACAGTCTTTTTTGTAGTCAGCAACAATTTTATGAAATACCGTTAATGCCTCACGCCGAAATCGCCCCTGGTTTCTCCAATATCGCCACAACAATATAGTGACCCCAACGCCAATAAACAGTGCTAATAACAGCCACCACCCTAACGCCAACGGCCATAAGGACACCCCATCTGGCAGGTGAATATCGCGTAATGGTAAAGCGCTTATATCAGGATTCATTTTTCGAGTCTTGCTGATTTAATGCAGCAATATATCAACGCATGATTCATTGCAATTTCCATTTACGATGTGTGTTTTACAAACATTTGGCGTTGTAATGTTTCAACTAAATTCTGGTCCGTTGACAAGGATGCAAAATACATATGATGGCGTTTACACATATCTTTTAAGTCATTCACGTGTTGCGCGAACCGCGTTTGATATTGTTGGCACGCATTACGATCAGAGGTATCAATGAGCAACGATTTTTGATGATCGCCAAGGCGATAAAACCCAGCAGGCGGAAGATTTTTTTCCAGCGGGTCATGAATGAATAACATCACCACATCGTTATGACGTGCCAACTGTGTCAACACGGATTCCGATTGCTCATCAATGCCACGAAAATCGCTCATCAATAATAATAAACTGCCTGGTTTCGAGACACGCCGTAATCGGGCTAGGGCTTGGTAACAAGCCTGACGTTGTAAGTGATCTGCTGATGCTGACGTAAGTGACGACGATTCTTGCGGTGATGTAGCAACTTGCTCTTGAGCGGCGTTTGGCGAAAACCGAGACAACCGGGCTAATGATTGCAAGAGATGTAGCACGGCGGACTTACCGTTTTTGGGGCGTAATTCATAGTGCTGGTTTTCTGAAAATAACAAGCCCCCTATTTTATCCCGTTGATGATGCGCACTCCAGGCCAACAAGGCCGCTGTCTTTGCCGCAACCACTGACTTAAACACCCCGCGAGTGGCAAAAAACATGGGGAGACGAAAATCGACCCAAACCAACACCGCCCTTTCCCGCTCTTCACGAAATAATTTAGTATGAGGTTCGCCCCGCCGTGCGGTAACTCGCCAGTCTAGACTGCGCACATCATCCCCAGGTTGATATAAGCGTACCTCGTCAAACTCCATGCCACGACCACGAAAAGGAGAATAATATTGCCCTGATTGCAACGCCCGTACTTTGGCTGTTTTTAAAGGCAGGCTTTCTGCCATATGACGCAAGCTGATCAAGTGCTCGGTGGAGACTGAAATTATCCCATCGGCTACGTGGTCCTGGCGACCATCAAAACCCGTCTCAACATTATTGATTTGCTGACGATTGACGTTAAAGGAAAACCTAGACATTAAACTGCGTGATTGTTGCATCGATTGTTGCGTCGATTGTTGCATGAACTGTCGCTTAGAAAAGAAAGCCATGGTCAGGGCACCGCAATACGAGAAATTAATATCTCAACAAAACTGTCAGGTGTAATCCCTTCAGCTTCCGCCTCATAGGTTAATAAAACACGGTGCCGCAAAACATCATATGCCATATTCTGAATGTCTTGCGGATCAACATAATCACGCCCCGCCAACCATGCATGAGCACGGGAGCAACGATCCAATGCGATACTTGCCCTGGGACTGGCTCCAAATTGAACCCATTTCGCCAAATCATCACCATAAATTTTTGGATTGCGCGTGGCTAACACAATTTCCAACAAATATTGTTCCAAATTATTTGCCAGGTAAACATCTAAAACCTGTTGACGTGCCTCGAACAAACCTTTTTGGTTCACAAGTGATAGGGACTGCTTAACACCTGCCACCCCCTCTTCCTCCTCATCGGTTGCCTGCGGAGATTTGACCGATTTATTTTCAGAAAGAATCTGCTGTGTCACTCCTCTGGATTCCTGTCGGGCAAGCGCCAATATTTCTTTTTCAGAACTTGCATCGGGGTAATCGATACAAACATGCATCAAAAAACGATCAAGCTGAGCTTCGGGTAATGGATAAGTACCTTCCTGCTCAATGGGGTTTTGAGTCGCCATGACCAAAAATAAATTAGGCAGTGGATAGGTTTTTAAACCTACCGTAATTTGACGTTCCCCCATCGCTTCCAGCAATGCCGACTGTACTTTCGCGGGAGCGCGATTAATTTCATCAGCGAGAATAAGGTTGTGAAACAAAGGCCCCTTCTGAAAATGAAAAGACCCGGACTGAGGCCGAAATACTTCGGTACCCGTAAGATCCGCCGGTAATAAATCCGGCGTAAATTGAATTCGATGAAAATCCCCTTCTATTCCTTCACTCAACACCTTAATTGCACGTGTCTTAGCCAAACCCGGCGCACCTTCCACCAGCAAATGACCGTCACATAACAACGCGATCAAGAGGCGGTCCACCAATAACTGCTGACCGATAATGTATTGATTGACGTATTCGCTTAACTTCTTAACCGACTGACTTTGATCCATAACATCCCTTGGTAAAACGGAAAAATGCTGATTTTATTGCCTTCTTTCAAGGTATACAACTCCCCCACTCGCGAAAGTACAAATGAAAGGTAAAAATATTGATCTTAAATTGCGCCAATTAGTTCATATTAACTTGCGTACCAGTACCCCCTTCCCCGGCTCGCATATCATTTGTAAACCACTAAATTTAAAAGCATTGGGTGAAATAATATCATTAAAAATCACCCTCAACATTGATCGATTTTTTCGTTTTTTATCTGAGACTCACTCAGTGAACACTATATTTTTCGATCTCGTAACGATTCAACTGATTAATTTAGGATTATGCTAAAACTAACCGGCAGGGCAGCGGCAGTCGGCTGCATCGAACATTGGTGGAATAAAATAAGGGCATAAACATGTCCCTAAGAAAACAATGGCAAATTCCACCTAACTCGCATTTAGCCTCCCCCTAGACAAGGTGGCGACATAGGTGGTGCCCCGCCACCGCGTTCCCGCCACTCGGCTTCAGTATAGGTGTGCAATGCTAAGGCATGAATTTTATTGGCTAATTCATCGGCCAATAATTTATTAATACGACGGTGCCGGGCAACCAAGCCCTGCCCCTCAAAGCCATTGGAAACCAGCACAACCTTAAAATGGGATTCTGAACCTGCCGGTACATTGTGGTTACTGCTCTCGTTAATCACGTCCATATGCAGCAGGTTAATGCCACTTGCCAATTTTTTTTCAATATCAGCCTGAATACTCATTGAATCACTCCACTAAATCGTATATTTATGCCACTATTATTATTTTTAGATATCGGTTGCTGCGTGTATCATCGTGCCTACAACGGTATCGACAAAAACACATCAATCAGGCAAACTTGGCCGCTAAATCCACTCTAAAATCAATAATTGCTTAAGTAGAGATTATACCGTGCTATGATTAAATTGTCAGTTTACTGATTCTATACCCATAGCGTTTGAGGTTTAGGTATAGTAAGGTCAATTTCATTCTCGGTTTAGTTGACCTTCATCAGCGAGCCAAGCATGCGTTTCACTTATGCTGTTAATCGTTATGGATAAAGCAATACACGCTATTACTCCATCTGACAAAACCTCTGGGTTATTACTGTTATGGGTATACCCAAATGGCCATACCCAACGACTCAGGCGACACTGTGCTCCAGACGCATTATATAATGCCGCGCATAATTAGCTGAATGCGTCATTACTCTCATGAACCATCCATTATTACTAAAACACCGCTTGCTAAACACTTTCCAGGCCATCGCGTTAATTCTATTATTATCCATACTACTGGGTTATCTCGCCATGTTACTGGCTGGTCCCAGCGCCACATGGATCGCGTTTCTTATCGTCCTACTTCTCTATCTGACCAACCCCACCATTGTGCCGCATTTTATTTTGCGCATGTACCAGGCCCGGGAAATCAGCCAATTTGAGGCACCTGAAATATTCAAACTATTATTGCTTTTATCAGATAAAGCGAAACTTCCAAAACCACCACGGCTTTATTACATTCCCAGCCAAGTCATTAATGCATTTGCGCTTGGCAGTCCAGACGATTCGGCACTGGCAATTTCCGACGGCGTGCTAAAAAAACTGAATTATAAGGAACTCGCCGGTATCCTTGCCCATGAAATCACTCATATAGCAAATAATGATATTCGTGTTATGAGTTTTGCCGATATCGCAAGCCGAATCACAAAATTATTGTCATTAGCTGGTCAGCTTTTATTATTAGTGACTCTGCCGTTAATTTTTTTTATGGGCATTCAATTAAACTGGATACCAATCATTATATTAATATTAGCCCCGGTTCTTTCGGACTTAATTCAGCGAGGACTATCGCGAATCCGCGAGTACCAAGCAGACATGGGGTCTGCTCTGCTATTAGGTGATGCCAGACCCTTAGCGTCAGCGTTGCACAAAATGGAACACTACCGCCACAACTATCTAGGGGGTATATTTATTCCCATCCAAAAAATTCCTGAGCCCTCCCTGTTAAGAACGCACCCACCTACAGAAGAACGCATAAAACGCTTATTGGAATATCAACACGTTCAATCCAGCGGCCACGAACTTGAAAATATCCTCGGGACACCGTATGAGGGAATTCCCATTCAAATTGAACATACAAAAACCAGACGACCGCGACGTTATTTCACGGGATTTTGGTACTAAGAAATGGACACGCAATGACGCTCCCGTTCCTAAGGGTCTGTAAAGAAATAACGTGAGTATTTAGCTTGCCTATCCTTGCATCTTCGGCGTTTCGAAAAAGCTTACAGACAACGAGTATGCGTCATGAAAGAAGTGTCCTTGGGATGCACCCATTTCCGCGCCTTGCCTATATGGAAGCCTTGAAGACGAAACGATTCCGACGCAATCCGTACAACTTATTTCTTTACATACTCTAAGGATTGACACAATTCACACCATCATTAGCAGCACCCACATCAATAACCGAAGGACCAAGAACGGTCGCCAGCCTGTTCAACTCCACACATGAAACATCACTGTTGCCTATTACATAAATACGGCTAATGTTCATTAGCGGTGCCAGGGAGTCCAGATTTCCTACATCCAAACCACCAATATTATTACTCCTAACATCCAATTGCTGTAAAAGCACCAAATTTGCCAGTGGACTTATATCCGTAATAAGATTGTCATTTAAATACAAATGCGTTGCCTGCGTTAATGTCGCTAGCGTATTAACATTGTTAATTTTATTTTTTCGTAAAAATATACGCTGTAATGACGTTACACTCGACAGCGGCGTCACATCACGGATGCTATTTTCATCCAATATCAAATACTGCAAGGACACCAATCCCGACAACGCCGAAATGTCACTAATATTATTAGCGTGTAAATATAACGTTGTCAGAGTATTTAAACCGGCAAGCCCACTAATATTAATAATATTGTTATTAAACAGGTCAAGGAACACTATGCTGCTCAAACCTGACAATGCGGTTAAATCCGTAATGCGATTGCTGCCCAAGCGCAGACGCTGCAACGCTGTCAAATACTCCAGCCCCGATAAATCCACCACATTTTTTGACGAGCAGTTAATCGCACCAGTAATTTCATGAGCAAACTTCCAGCCACTGCGATTTGCAACCGATGCAACGCAAGACCGTAACGCCGCATCGGGAATTAAACCTTGTATCGCGACACCATTGGCAGACGGCACAGAAGCCACTTCCTCAGAGGGTGTACCTTCACCCGTGTTTCTGCGGGCAGTGACAATATAATAGTAGGTGGTGTCATTAACTAACCCGGTATGCAAGTAGCGGCTGGTAGCCGTAACAGCACTCTCAGCACTATTAACATCCACACCAGGCGTTGTAGCCCAATAAATGCGGTAATCCAAGGCGGTATCAACCACGTTCCATTGCACGCTTATTTGGTTGTTTCCCGACACAGCCCTGACACCGCTGGGAATAATGGATGACGCCGTACAATTGACAGCATCTTGTGGCTCATTTAAATCCACCACACCATCACCCAATACACCTAACAATATAACCAGATCACTGCATGCAATATTAACATTACCCACCAACTGGATGTCGCTGGCATTAACCAGAGTAACCAAGTCATCGACATCACCAATACCCTGTTCACCAATATTATTATTGCTCAAATTTACGGTCTTAAGGGCCGTTAAAATCGACAATGGCTGAATATTTTGTAGTCGGTTGTTGCTTAGGTTGAGTGCTGCCAGTGTCGTTAACCCTGAAATAGCATCAATATTAACCAGTGAATTACCAGAAAGAGAAAGCAATTTTAATTGCGTTAAGGTGGCAAGGGCATCAATATTGGTCAATATATTTTGGTTTAATACCAATTCAGTAACCGATGTTAAATGCTCCATGCCCTCCAGTACCGCAATGCCTTGTGCTGAGCAATTTAAAACCCCGGTTATTTGATCAGTCGTGGTCCAGACGTTCAATTGGGCCAAAGCATCCACGCACGCCTGTAAATTAGCATCGGCAAATAAGTCCGCAATGAGTATCAGTGATGGCGTCGCACTGATCGGTGCCGAAGCGGGGCTTTCCCCTGCGGCGTTTACCGCCGTAATGACATAATAATAAGCAATGTCATTGGTTAAATTATTATGCACATAATAAGTCGATGTTACTGGAATCGGCTCCCGTGATGTTATGTCTATGTTTGGACTTTCAGACCAGTAAATATGATAGCGATCTGCACGTGGTGTTTTGTCCCAACTCAGTAAGATACGCTGGTTGCCAGTATTCGCGACGAATGCAATGGGCGTTTGCGGTGGTAAAGCACAATTTATTCGATCCAGTACAGCAGACAAATCAACAACACGCTCCCCTAATGCATCGATAAGGCTGATCACTTCGACACAGGCTAGACCCTCATTACCTAACAATCGAATACTGCCAGCATTGGTTAGTGTAACAAGGCTGTCAATATTGCCAACATTTTCTCCGCCCAAAGCATTATCACGTAAATCGAGGGATTGAAGTGCTGTCAACATCGCAATGGGGCTAGCATCAACAATGGCATTATTATTCATATAAAGCACAGTTAAAGTCGTCAAATTGCTTATTGCGCTGATATCAGTCAATTGATTGTTGCGTAGATTGAGAAACTCCAGGGCGACCAACCCGGATAACGAATTAACAGCATCAATTTGGTTGTCGTTAAGATAAAGTCGTTTTAGATTAATTAACGCAGCAAGCGCTGATATATCAGCAATCTGATTATTGAGTACGTTTAAACTGTCAATTGTTGTTAAATGCTCCACTCCCGCCAATTGTTGGATGGCACGCGAAGAGCAATCGACATTTCCCACTAATTCATGAGCATACCTCCAGCCTTTTGCGGCAGCAAGCTGATCAATGCATTCCTGCAAGGCGTTATCAGTAAACAAACGATCTAACAAAGTCCCCTCATCAGCCGGAACTGCGCTGACCTCCTCCGACGCTGGGGATTCGCTGCCAGCAACGGTTGCTGTTAGTACAAAAGAGTAGCGGGTTTGATTGACAAGCTGTGTTTGAACATAACCCGGTAAGACGTTCTCTACTTTGGTGGCAACTTTACGGTTTATCGGTTGTGCCGTGGACCAATAAAGAGTGTACTCGGTGGCATCTGCCACAGTATCCCAATAGAGAGTAATTTGATTATTACCAGGCACGGCAATGACATGTGCAGGACGGGTATTAGCCGGACCATTGTTATTGCCCGGCACAGCATCTTCTCCACCGGATGCAGAATCACCTCCCGTATCACCGCCAGCCCCATCATTACCCGCTGTATCATCATCGATTGGTTCTGAACGAATGGGTGGTTGCGTGTTATTGTATAGTCGGCAATTAATGCCTTGTTGTGGCGTGGCGATATCCAGAACATCGCGCCCCACTGTATCAATCAAACGCCCCAACTGCACACAATCCAGTTGCGAATTCCCTTGAAGGGACAGTGCTGTTAATCCTTTGAGTCCCTCTATTTCAAAAATGAGTGTGCTATCAAGCAGCCCTATTTTATTATAACTCAAATCAATGGACTGCAATGCGGGTAAGGCACTAAGAGGGGAAATATCCACCACAGCGTTATTGGACACATTTAAATGCTGCATATTAATTAGTTTTTCGGCACCAGCAAGAGAGACAATGCCTCGAAAGGAGCAATCTAACACCTCAACGATATCATCCGCAAAAACCCAACCCTGTTGTGCAGCCCACGCATCAACACAATGTTGCAAATTCGCATCGTCAAACAAGCCAGCGATAGCGACAGCTTGTGGTGTTATGTGTTGCTCCATAGACGGCAAGCTTTCGCCATTATCAACCACGGTGGTCAGTATATAATAATAAGTTTCACCGTTTGTTCGGGCAGTGTGGACATAACCAGGGTTGACGCCTAAAAGTCGGTTACCGTTAGATTTATTAACACCCGGCGTGGTATGCCAATAAAGATTATAAGAAGATGAATTTTCGCTAACCTGCCAGTAAACAACCGCTTTTTTATTTCCTGCCAACACCCGAAAATTCACGGGTACCGCAAGTTTTCCATTTTCAACAAATGCAACTGACGTAGTATTATTTTGACCACCACCGTCGCCGCCACAGCCATTGAGTCCGGCCAATATTGGTATGAGCATCATCCATACTGCAATTGCTTTTCTCCACACCATTAACGTCTCACCAGAAAAATCAAAAAAGTAACGATTCGGTTTGCCGTTGATTTGTTCAGTAATGCAGTTAAAATGCTCATTAACAGGTGCCAATGCGTGATTTTTTGGTTCGGAACAAAGCTAAGGCAAACAGAGTCGTTATTGATACAAAAGGTATCGGGCACACTTAATGTTGTTAAAGTGCATTCAGCGTGCCATATTCACAATAATATTTACCGAATTTATCGATCAAGATGGGCTGCGCATGAAAGAACTCAAAGCTGAGAATTTGTTTAATATTACTGATCACCCATAGGGTCGTTATCTTCAGCCTGTCTTCGCCTCAAGCCCCGGTTTTTGGGCATGCAACATAGTAAAAGACAAGATATCCTCGGGTGGAACACACGTTAAGGCCTGTGTGATTAATTAAGAAAGGTGCTGAATTTAACTGTTTATAGTGTTGATTTTCTCATTTCAGGAGGCAAATTTTACGACTTTAATGTAACAGCTTATCCAGAGTATAATCGCTCTGTCCAATTTATTTCTTTACAGACCCTTATTTCTTTACAAATCCTAAGTTGATGTTTGGGCATCTTCAAGTGTTATTCTTTCAATAAATGGACCAAACTTCCAGCTCACTTCCCCAGACACCTTATTGACAACAACGGGCGGCATGTCCACGATCACCGGACTTGCCAATTGCATAACAACGATAACCTCACCAAACCATTGGCCTCCTCCATCGGATATTTTTGCATAACTTGCCCGGCCTTTGTATTTGCCATAATGAATAAGATATGCATCTGCGATAGCCTTAGCTTCAGTTTTCGATATACCATCACCATAATCAACCTGATCAAGCGCAAGCTTTACTTTGTCATGATGAGAGGAATATGGCGAGCCACACGCAAAAAGCAACACGGTCAATAAGAACACGAAGCACTTATTTATAATCATCGAATTTATCCTAACATAACAGTGGAAATCCACCTTAATGTGTCGGCAATTCTCATCATAAATTAAATAAACGTTAATTTATGCCTAACGACTAGAAGCCTGTCCGAGAATCGCAGCCGCAAAACGAACAAACCACCTATAATTCTTTGCTCATTTTTCGAAGCGCAAAAAAATTTTGCGGAACTGCTTTAGCTTGCCAATAAAACATTCAACGCAAATTGCGTTTTATGTAAATATGTCCATCATATTCGCGCAGTTCCTTACGATTGACCTTTGGTGGAATAACAGGATTAATCCCTTGGGCCTTTAGTTGCTCGATAAGTCGATCCGCATCATGAACTTTATCCATCAATGCATATGTTGCTTTTACCCCATCAATCAGGACATCAGCTTGTGTGATATCTGCTGCCTGCCCTCCGGTTAAGATAAAACCGGGACTCCCCAGTGCATCAACCATGACGTGAATTTCTGTGATAAACCCACCCTTTGAGCGCCCTAAAGCCTGGTCTTGAGTCGTTTCTAAATGAGATTGAGGCGCCCCGGCTGCACAAGCATGAGCACAAACAATCGTACTCTCTATCATGATGCTTTGCATATTGGGGCATTAGTAAATTCGCTATGAATTTACCGTTACCGAAGGCACCCGCCTTATCTTTCCTGATGTGGACAGCGCCACCCGCAATTCCGCAACAATTCCCTTGCCATGGCACGATTGGAAGACCTTCATGGCCACCTCGTCGGCCCAATCAGTGCTAGTCGTATGCGCGATGATAACGGCGGGCGCATTCAGACACTGGCAGCAGCCATCACTGGCTTGGCCGGTGGCCAGGTCGCGGTGATTCGCC
>JAADGF010000093.1 GCA_013152545.1 Gammaproteobacteria bacterium | reverse complement strand
TGAGTCCTGAACAGGAAGAGGTCAGGAAACTCAAAGCCCAGGTGAAGCGCTTGCAGATGGAGAAAGACATTTTAAAAAAAGCGACGGTATTCTTTGCAGCAAAAATGAAGTGAAATATTCGTTGATCACCCAGCATAAGAATACCTGGCCGATCAGCCTACGACATGACATAGAGCATCAGGAAATGCTTGACTGGGTAAAAGCGATTGCTGAGCGTTCTCGGTATAGCTACGGCAGTCGTCGGATGAAGAAAGCCCTGGATGCATTGGGTTTTCCTGCCAGTCGCCACAAGGCCAGAAAGTTGATGAGAGAAGCCAATATCAAGGTGCGGCAGCGCAAAGTTCAAGGTGACGACCAACAGCAATCATAAGCAGCCCCGTGTTTGATAATTTCCTGGATCACAGCCCGACCGGCTCTATGCCTCTGATATGAGCTACATCTGGACATAGGAGGGCTGGCTGTATCTGGCGGTGGTGATTGATCTGTACTCGCGTAAAGTGGTTGGCTGGAGCATGAGTTCACGCATGAAGGCCAAGCTGGTTTGTGATGCGCTGGATGGAGATGGCTATCTGGCAACGTAGACCGGCAGAGCGTGAGCTGCAAGGGATAATACGGTTATTGAAAGCTTCTTTATCAGCCTGAAGCAGGAACAGGTGCAATGGCAACATTACCAGACTCGCAATGAAGCACAGCAGGACATACTGGAATATATCACCATGTTTTATAACTCTCAAAGACTTCACTCCTATTTGGATTACATGAGTCCCTGTGATTATGAACAGAAATTATTGAAAATGGAAAAAGCAGCTTAATTGGGGTGCCACAAAAAGGGGGACCACGTCAAATTGTTTTTACTTGCAGGATTTAGGTGATAAATTTAAGTGTAATGCCGCTACTGGATAAAACAATGCTAAGCTGAGTCGTTACATTATTTAGTCAACGCCAACACGTAAGTAACCAGCAACTCAATATCATTGCCTGACATCTGTGACGGCGCAGGGGGCATCTCGATATCACCCCAAACACCACCGCCCCCTACCCTTATTTTTTCAATCAGTTGCTCCTTAGCCCCTGGATCATCTCGATACTTATCAGCAACAGCATTCCAAGCAGGCCCTAATAATTTTTGATCCAATGCATGACAAGAAAAACAGCCACTTTTTTTAGCAAGACTGAGTAATGCGTCGACGTCATTGTCTGGCTTGGAGCATGCGTTCAAAGAAAACAATATAAACAGGGCTGTTGCAGAGGTAAACACTAACCTCAAAAACTCCGCTGAACTCATAAAAGATAGAGGGATAAAAGATTTTTTTAGAATTAACTTAATACTCATGATGTCAAGCTTCCTTGTTAAACTTAAATTACCTTCCTGTAACAACCAATATACACATCACTAAGAAATTTTGATACTTTCTGGCGTAACCTCCTTGTGTGTGTATTCCCAATATTACCCGTTAATACCATGACAAGGAATCTATTGAAGTAAATCTGGATGATTGATAATCTAAAATCTCATCCAGAGATTCATGAACCAGAGATGCTTGAAGAATGGTGGCTACGGGTGGACTTGAACCACCGACCCCAGCATTATGAATGCTGTGCTCTAACCAGCTGAGCTACGTAGCCATACTATAAAACGTATCAAGGAACGAAATTTTAAATAGTCCTGAGTCGGATGTCCAGTTTCATAGGATATATACCGAAACACCAACTAAACATTGAAGCGAAAATGCATCACATCACCATCTTGGGTGATATAGTCCTTGCCTTCTAAACGCCATTTACCGGCCTCCTTGGCACCTAGCTCACCCTGACCAGCAACAAAATCGTGGTAAGCGATCACCTCGGCGCGAATAAAACCTTTTTCAAAATCGGTATGTATCATCCCCGCTGCTTGTGGTGCCGTAGCACCAATTGGCACCGTCCAAGCACGGACTTCTTTAACACCGGCCGTAAAGTACGTTTGTAAATTCAATAACGTATATCCAGCACGAATCACACGATTAAGCCCAGGCTCCGCCAAACCCAGCTCATTCAGAAATTCCAGCGTATCGTCATCGTCAAGCTCCACCAACTCAGCCTCAATGGAGGCGCATACTGCGACAACTTCCGCATTTTCTTTTTCAGCCAAGTTGCGAACCTGATCAAGATAAGGGTTATTATCAAAACCATCTTCAGCAACATTAGCGATATAGACAGCGGGCTTGATCGTTAATAGATGTAACTCATTAATTAATTCTCGCTGATCGGCATCAAGACTCATGGACCGGACAGGCTCACCTTTATCAAGATGGTCACGCACCTGCTCAAATTGCTTTTGCTGTGCAATGGACCTTTTATCACCGCTTTTGGCAACTTTAGCCACTTTCATTAGGGCTTTTTCAACACTCTGCAAATCCGCCAGCGCCAATTCTGTGTCAATTACTTCTATGTCATCAATGGGACTCACTTTACCGGCAACATGCACTACGTCATCATTTTCAAAACAACGTACGACATGGGCAACAGCATCCGTTTCTCTGATATTTGCTAAAAATTGATTCCCTAGCCCTTCACCTTTGGAGGCACCCGCAACCAAACCGGCAATATCAACAAATTCTATTGTAGTTGCAAGCACTCGCTGAGGATTAACGATACCAGCAAGCACTTCCAAACGTGGGTCTGGTACCGGCACCACACCAATATTGGGTTCGATAGTACAAAATGGGTAGTTTTCCGCTTGAATACCCGCTTTTGTAAGCGCATTAAACAAGGTTGATTTACCAACATTGGGCAAACCAACAATTCCACATTTAAATCCCATTTTAACTCTCAGTTCTTAACGGTTTGACTGTATTTCTTTTTAGGGTATTTCTTTGACGGTGTGCAGATGATTCATCACTTTTTGGTACTCGCCTGCAACAATTTGTGGCAACGTAATCAGCGCCTCGTCAATCGCGCTCGTTATCGCCAACTTCTCATCATTGCCAGGTAGACCAAGCACGTAGTTGGTAACGTCTCGACTACTGCCGGGATGACCTATGCCAATGCGCAAACGCATAAAAGCATTTCCGCCGGAATGCGCAATAATGTCCCGCAAACCATTATGGCCGCCGTGACCTCCGCCGCTTTTAAGTCTCAAGGTGCCTGGCGGTAAATCCAATTCGTCGTGCACCACCAGTATGCTTTCAAGTGGAGTTTTATAGTAATTGGCTACAGCTGCAAGTGACTGACCACTGTGATTCATGTAACCCATGGGCTTAAGCAGCCCTATTACTTGATCATCGATTGTTATTTTACCGGACTCGCCTTGAAACTTTGCTTCATTACGAAGCATTACCCCCTTGGCGTTTGCCAAACCATCAATAAACCAAAAACCGACGTTGTGTCGAGTTTGCTCATATTTTACCCCTGGATTTCCCAGGCCAACAATGAGTGCTATTTTCGACGACAACATCGGTTACTCGATGCATTAAACCGCTGACAGACAATAACAACTACGACTCAGCAGATGGTGGTTCAGCAACTGCCTCATCAGCAGACGCTTCCTCCTCCGTACTTTGGCGCGGCGCATGAATATTGACAATCGGCAAATCATGGTCAGCGCTTTGTGCTAAGGCTGGCATTTCCACACCTGCCGGTAGCTTAATATCCGATAAGTGCAAAGACGCTCCTGCCTCCAAATTCGCCAAATCCACTTCCAGATATTCGGGTAAATCTTTGGCTAAACAAATGATTTCCACATTATTCATTAAATGCGATACAAGACCACCCGCTTTTACACCTGGCGAATCAAGTTCATTCATAAAATGCAGGGGAACATTCATGCTAATTTTATCAACATCACTAATTCGCAGAAAATCCACATGTAAAATTTTAGGTTTAGCAGGATGACGTTGCACATCTTTCAGCACCGCCCTCTCAACATTGCCATCGACAGTGATCGTCAAAATGTGAGAATAAAAAGCTTCGTGCTCCAAATGATGAAACACGCTATCGTGCCTCATCGTTAACGCAACAGCATCTTTTCCAGCACCATATATGACACCGGGAATTTTATCCGCATGACGTAAGCGGCGGCTCGCACCTTTCCCTACATCCTTACGAGTTTCAGCGACTACATTAAAATCAATACCCATACTGATTACTCCAACTCTGTAATATTAAACGAGTAGACAATCGATCATCTTTGCGACCAAGTACAATCGACCGTACCTCCTGGTCAGTGATTACTTTTCCAACTGGTTACTACACTAACATCTGCAAGCCCCATAACAGCACCACAAATCAAAAATAAAGCAAAGGGAAGCTCGCTATAATAAAAACTTAATCCATAAATAAAGAACTCACTGATTCTTCGCAGCTAATTCGACGCATCGTTTCAGCCAATAATTCCGCAATACTCAACTGCCGAATTTTACGACAGGCTTTCGCATCGTTGGATAACGGAACAGTGTCGGTGATCACAATTTCATCCAACTGCGACCTCGAAATATTCTCAACCGCTGCCCCGGATAACACCGCGTGCGTACAATAGGCCACTACTTTATCGGCACCATGGTTTTTTAGTGCAGTGGCAGCCAAACATAACGTGCCTGCCGTATCCACAAGGTCGTCGATCAATACACACTGACGACCATCCACATCGCCAATGATATTCATTACACGTGCTTCGTTAGGCCGCGGCCTGCGTTTATCAATAATGGCCAGTTCTGCGTCATCCAAACGCTTTGCCAACGCTCGCGCTCTAACAACCCCACCGACATCCGGCGACACAACAATCAAATTAGGGTATTCCTGGCGCCAAACATCGCCCAACAAGATTGGTGACGCATAAATATTATCTAAAGGTTTATCAAAAAAACCCTGAATCTGATCCGCATGCAAATCGACGGTCAATACCCGATCAGCGCCGGCCACTTCGATCATATTGGCAACAACTTTAGCCGTTAACGGCACGCGGGCTGAACGTGGTCGACGATCCTGTCGGGAGTAACCAAAATAAGGCACCACAGCAGTCACTCGGGCAGCAGATGCACGCCGCACGGCATCAATCATGACCAGCAGTTCCATCAGATTATCGTTTGTAGGCGCACAAGTGGATTGCATAATAAAAACGTCGCGACCGCGCACGTTTTCCATAATTTCCACCATAACCTCGCCATCACTAAAACGGCTGACGACAGCTTTGCCTACTGCTATACCTAAATAATTTACGACGGCGCCGGCTAATTGTGGGTTAGCATTTCCAGCAAAAACCATCATCCGGCCATCGGGCACTTTCATTTCTTCTCCACCCATTCAATGTCAAAAGTCACGACGACATTACTCTCAGCTCTATGCGATGACAATTAAAACACCGTTGCCCGTCGTACCAGAAGCGATTCCCTTAATAGCCTAAATCAGCTACCCTAAATATAATCAGCCATCTTACATAATCAATAATAATCAGTCTGAACAAGCTGTCTTGAAAACAAAATGCATTCAACGGCTAAAACCCACCGTGCCACAGGGCGGTGCCAATCAAAATGATTAGCGATCAGCATCAAAGCAAGAAGAATTGAGTCAGTTTTTTTGATCGTTTAAGACGGGCAACAAGCCTTAAAACAAAGATGCTCAAAAAAACGAGGCAATCAGACTAGCTCACAATCGACTAATCTATATCTAGACTCCTGCGTATTGACTAAAGAAGTATGGCTGGGCCGCCAGGATTCGAACCTGGGTATGCGGGGATCAAAACCCCGTGCCTTACCGCTTGGCGACGGCCCAATAAACTATTTCCACGGTCAACGTTGTTATTTTAAACAACGTAGCCATATCAAAAACCCCACGCCGATGACAACATGATCTAGCGCTATCACGCCCAACGCCAGCTTGGTCAATATTACATTACCAGGTACAAACACGCTGACTACAAATACTCTTAGCAACTAGTTACAAACGCTATTGAAACCAAACCTCTTACTTTTAAGGCGCTACAAATTCAAGCATCACCAACGAAATCGATTAAATTCTCATTGTAGGGACATTTTAATCTGTTCTTTTAATCCCACTAGCAGTGGCGACTCACGGCACCCTCTCGCACAAAAGCCTGTCCATGCGTTTTCATTATCTCGACACACCTGCCGAGCAACTTCTCGTGCTCTGGCTTCATCCTGATCAAAACATGCAAAAACACAACCTCCGGTGCCTGTCAACATCGCAGAATTTTTTCTATCTGCCTGATTAGACAACCAATTTAACGCTGCCCCCACCTCCGGATAACGCCCTGTTACTAGTTTCTCAAAGGCGTTTTTGAAGCGATCCCGGGACACCCCACCAAAGTAATCGCGTATTCTGAGGGCTTGCGCATCACGTGTCAATTCCGGAACTGAAAAAAGTTCAGCAGTGACGATACTAACGTTAGGAGAAATCACCACATACCACGCCTCTGGCACATCCACTGACGTTAATTTATCACCGATTCCCTCAGCCCAGGCGGTATTTCCGTAAATAAACACGGGAACATCCGCACCCAGCGACAAACCCAAAGCCATTAATTGTTGTGGAGTCTGCTCCTGCCGCCATAAATGGTTCAATGCAACAAGCGTCGTCGCAGCATCAGAGCTTCCGCCACCTAGCCCTCCCCCCATGGGGATTTTCTTTTCGATCCTAATATCAACACCCAGTGTACAAGCCGTTTTTTTCTGTAATAGCTGGGCCGCCTTTACTGCCAGATCTTGATCGGCAGGTACCCCCGGAATATCCGTGCAACGCTGGATTTTACCATCAGTACGAACATCAAATGTGAGCTGATCGCCAAAATTCAAAAATTGAAACAACGTCTGCAACTCATGATAACCATCATCGCGACGCGAGGTTATATGCAGAAACAGATTTAATTTGGCAGGTGCCGACCAACGATACAGAGTTTTCACGTCGAATTTGTTTTTCGCTAATGCACATTCCATTGACTTACAATCAGGCGCACACTCATATCTTCGCTTTCAATGAAGATTTTTCGAGGAAATTGATATCCCTGATACTGCTGATATCGGTCATATTGAATTGACCACTCACCCTGCTCTAAGGTGCGAATCAAGCCCTGTTCATTCAGCCGCATCGATTGAGCCATATCTGGATTAGGTAAGCCACGAATCCAATACCACAAACCACTAATGGGTAAGTCCCACCCGATTTGTTCCCGCAACAAGGTGTCGGTATCCGTTGCAGTATACAACCCACCATTAGCCAACCGCAACTCCACCCCCCACTCACCACTCAACAACTGCAAAGCACCCTGCCCGGAAGGTGCACTAAAATTTATTTGATAATCGTTAGCATTTTGCTGCCAGTATAACTTGCCGCTCCAGGCTTCGTCATCAGTGGTCACGGAAATTCGGCCGTCAATTTGCCAATTTTGTATTTCTGCCAATGATTCAGAACGTCGTTCCAGCGCAAGCCGATTCTGCGCTCTGAGCGCTTCAACCATCGCATCATCCATTTGATTAACGCTGACGCAAGCAACAGTCAACGGAGTAATCATTGCCATAACGATCACAGTTCTTGAACTGCGTATCAACCATTGAGGATATTTAGACAAAAGACAAATCACTCGTTAATGCAAACCTGAAGTAACTACTCAACCTGATTTTTTTGCCTTTGATTTGCTTGAGAACAAAGAAAAAGCGCGGCGTTTACAGCTGCAAAGATGTAAATGAGCACTTTTGACACCGTTTTTACGTAGCTTTGCTAACGCAGTAATAATCGGGCAAATCAACCGTAAACAGCTGTTTATTTCCTAGAAGCCCTGTCCGAGAATATACTGTTAACCGCTAAATACGAAATGAAAGACAGGATGCTATAACTGGCAAATAACTCCGCTTACCGTTGATTTACCCATAACACCATCAAAATTTTTTTTCTGAAAAAAAATAAAAGGCAACCTGAATCATTAGAATATAAATAACGGATTATGTCGCATTTATATCGAATCAAACCATTTATAAACCAAATCGTTTCATCACATCCAAGAGAATTTCATGATTTGGGTGTATCTGCAAAGATGCCTCCCAGATCTTCAACGCCGCGCTCCGCTCGCCACTGACCCAAAGCACTTCACCTAAATGAGCCGCAATTTCAGGATCTTTGGCCTGCTCATTCGCTCGGCGTAATAGTTCAATGGCTTTTTTGTAATTACCCATACGGTAATATACCCAGCCCAAACTGTCCACAACGGCGACATCATCCGGCTCCAGTTCCAGCGCACGCTGAATATAATCCAAGGCCTCTTCATAACGCGTGGTACGATCGGCTAATGTATAACCTAGCGCATTCAATGCCTGTGCATTCCTAGGCTCTTGTTTTAAGATAGCCTGAAGATCGCTTTCAACCAAGTCCAGTTCACCCAGCTTTTCTGCCACCAATGCACGCGCATAACGGATACTGGTTTCATTGGGCATAATATTTAATACTTTGGTATAAAAATCCTTGGCATCAGGATATCGACCCGCTTCCCGCAATACATCCCCTTCCAATAGCAATATTTGTAATTTTTGTTTCTCGCTGGCGACCCGGATGGTTTGCAAGTGTTCACGCGCCTGCTCAAAGCGCCCGGTATCCGCTAAAATAGCAGCAATACGCACTTGCGCATTAAAGTAAAACTCACCATGCCGCACAAAACTGTAACGATTCATGGCATTTTTAAAATCTTTGTTCTCTTCACCCACCTGACCCAGGTAATAATTGGTTTCCTGGATACGCTTGCCTAACGTCAACACAATCATTAAGTATTTTTTCGCATCATCCAATCTCTTTAACTGTAATGCTAGAATACCGGCATAATAATTGATTTCCGCATTTTTAGGTGCCAGCGAAGCAAGTCGTATAAATTCTCCCAGGGCTTTTTCCAGCTGCCGAGCTTCTGTCAACATGCGCGCATGGGTCAGGCCAATATCTACATTTTCAGATAATTCACCTTTTAAAATATTTTCAAGATACGTTATCGCCTCACCCCGCGCACCTTGCATTGCCAAAATTCGTGACCGCAACACAACGACATTAACCCAATTCGGTTTGATCTCCAACGCCTGATCCAATGCATTCAGTGCGATCTCAAACCGCCCCTGACGCATCGCCAAATGTGCATACGCAAACAACGCATACGGATTATCTTTTCGGTTTTCGATAAGCCGTTCCATGACACTAATAGCGATATCCCGATCAGATTCACGCGCCAATTGCGATGCAATAGTACTTAAACCATGTCCCGGCTTGGTATTTCTATCCAATAACTGCAACATCTTTTCATAATGCACAACAGCATTGTTGGGGCGGGCTAATTTTATGAAGGCAGAAGCAAGGTTGCGTTGTGCTTCGGCATTTTCAGGTTCAGTGGCAACCCAAAGCTTCGACGCGCTCAAGGCACGATCATAGTCTTTTGCGAAAAAAGCGATTTGAGTGGCGCGTGCCGCCACCTTAGGGTCACGGGACTCCTTCGCCACTTCGATATAATTTTTAATCGCAATATCTAATTCGCCACGCTGACCGGCAATTTCTGCAACCAGCAGTTTATAAACTAGGTGAGGTGACACATTATTATTCGTCTGCAAATCATCGCGCGTTTTTTCGCCAAGCGTCAGTGATGAATCGTCCAATGACTCAAAATCGTTTTGATAAGCCGGGTTCAGACCGCTCGCTGCGTTGCGTCCCTCTACGATAGCAAGTCCGGAGTCATCCGAATTTGATTGCAAGGCACTGCATCCGTACAATAAACTCAGCGCGAACAACACCACGGATTGACGGTTTAGCTTCATTATTTCCTACTCCAGCCGATTCTTAGACTACATATCGATTAAAAATTAACACATTACGTTAACGAACGCTAATGACTTCTTTTATACAACATCTTACGGCTTAATATATACTACTGAGTCAACATTTTGTGGGTTTTAAACACTTGTATTCTAAAACCATATCGATCAAAATTTGAATATCAACAGACCCTGTAGCATAATTTATGTCCATATTAGCATTTGGAATCAACCACAAAACAGCCCCTATCGATATTCGGGAGCGCGTTGCCTTTGAGCCGACTGAAATAGGTAATGCTCTCAAAGACTTAGTGGCACAACCGGCGGTCAACGAAGCAGCGATTATATCGACTTGCAACCGCACCGAGCTATACTGTGGCCTAGAACAAAACAACGCGACTCTCATTACCGACTGGCTGCGCCGCTATCATCAACTCGGTGAGCGTGATTTGAACCCCTATATTTACGCCCACCCCGACCATGACGCGGTACGACACTTGTTACGCGTCGCCAGCGGTCTGGATTCCATGGTGCTGGGCGAACCGCAAATTTTGGGTCAAATGAAAGATGCTTATTTTGCCGCTAATCAGGCTGGCACACTGGGAAATCAATTAGACCGCCTTTTTCAACACACGTTTGCCGTTGCCAAACAAGTCCGTACTGACACACAAATTGGCGCCAGCCCAGTGTCAGTAGCATTTGCCGCCGTGAGCCTTTCAAAACAGATATTCAGCAACTTAGACAACCATACTGCGTTATTAATCGGTGCCGGTGAAACGGTTGAATTGGCAGCTCGTCATTTACATGAATCTGGCATAGGCAGGATGATCATCGCTAACCGTACCGTTGAGCGCGCCCACAATTTGGCCTCTGAATTTAACGCCTACGCTATCTCATTAGCCGAAATACCTGGGCATTTGGCTGAAGCAGACATTGTTATATCGTCCACCGCCAGCCCATTACCAATACTTGGCAAGGGTAGTGTCGAAAGTGCGCTTAAAATACGAAAACACCGCCCCATTCTGATGATTGATATTGCAGTACCTCGGGATATCGAAACCGAAGTGGGTGAACTTGATGACATCTATTTATATACCGTCGATGATATGCAAGAAATCATCCAGGAGGGTTTACGCTCGCGCCAAGAAGCCGCCGTACAAGCCGAAGAAATCATTAACACCCAAGTATCTCATTTTATGGCTTGGTTAAGATCGTTAGGTGCCGTATCGACAATCCGGGCCGTACGTGAAATGGCGGAAAAAAATCGAGACAAAGAACTCAAACACGCCATGATGTCACTTGCCAGTGGCAAAGACCCTAAAGAAGTGATGCAACAATTCGCCCATCGCCTCACAAATAAATTAATTCATACGCCGAGCGTGCAACTTAAACAAGCAGGTTATGATGGGCGCACCGATATTTTTGACATTGCCCAGGAAATTTTTGACATTAAAGACATGGATATATACCCGTAGTATTTGAGATTTAGATATTCAGTGTATGCATCATATTCATTTAGCGCCGCCAAAAGTAGGTGCTTTTAGGTGAAAGTGATTTTTTTAAGAAAGGCGAAATGACGAATAATAGTCGCTCTATTGCGAGGGATTTGAACACAGCCATGGAATGAAGAGGGCCTACAATGAATACCGAAAACTCAATCGCTGCGAAGATGGGCATAGTGAGCTACGTGATCGTAGTAGCAACGCAGAAGACCGGAAAATAGACAAGAAAATGTTAAAATAATTGTGCTCACCTACTTAAACATATCATACTACGACAACATCGCTAAACCACAAAACCCATTAATCATCTGCCAAGCAATTGGCATTAATTCATTAAAGTAAATTATTGTGAAAACATCCTTGCGCAGCAAACTTGAAACGCTGTCTGATCGCCTTGAAGAAATTAATGCCCTGCTAGCAGATCCAGGCATTATCACCAACCAAAATGAATTTCGCGAACTATCCAAAGAACATGCTCAAATCAGCCCTGTTGTGGCGTGTTTCGTCAAATACCAAGCAACGCTAGATGATATCAATGCGGCGCAAAGCATGCTTAAAGATGACGACCCCGAGATTCGAGACATGGCAGACATCGAATTAAAACAAGACAAAGGCGCTTTGATCAAACTGGAACAAGAACTGCAAAAACTATTATTGCCCAAAGACCCTAATGACGACAACAACATTTATCTTGAAATTCGTGCTGGTACAGGTGGCGATGAAGCGGCACTGTTTTCCGGCAACTTATTCCGCATGTATTCCCGTTATGCAGAACAACGCCGCTGGCAAGTTGAAATCATCAACGACAATCCCGGCGAGCATGGCGGTCATAAAGAATTAATATTACGCATTGCCGGACAAGGCGCTTATTCACGCCTAAAGTTTGAATCTGGCGGTCATCGTGTGCAACGAGTTCCCGAAACGGAATCACAGGGCCGCATCCATACATCTGCATGCACGGTGGCGGTAATGCCGGAAGTGGCGGAAGTGAAACAACAGGAAATCAACACAAATGACCTAAAAGTGGATACCTTTCGAGCTTCTGGCGCTGGCGGGCAACACGTCAACAAAACCGACTCAGCAATTCGTCTAACTCACTTACCCTCTGGCATCGTGGTGGAGTGCCAAGACGAACGTTCACAACACAAAAACCGCGCACGCGCCATGTCCCTATTAGCGGCAAAACTGTATAATGCAGAACGCGAAAAACAGGAAACTGAACAAGCTGAAACTCGAAAAATGCTCGTGGGATCCGGTGACCGCTCGGGGCGCATCCGCACCTATAACTTCCCCCAGGGGCGCATCACCGATCATCGAATTAATCTAACGCTCTACAAGCTTGACGATGTATTACAAGGCAATCTCGACATGATAATCGACCCACTCACCAATGAAAACCAAGCTCAATTACTAACCGCAATGAGTGAGTGAGCTTGTTATATACCCATAACGATTGCGATTTAGGTATGACTGCACGCCCTTAAGCGGTATGGGATAGTAGTTATCGGAGATAATTATTATAAACATTATTGGAGTATCATGCCCGCAGCAACCGTGTTATTGGTGTCAATGTCGATAACAATAAATCCACCCGTTTCCCGCACACTATCATAGTCATCAACCACAATAGGATGTTGCATGCGTATTTTCACACGCCCAATACCATTTAGACCGAGAGACTCCACCGCTTCATTTTGCTCCAATGTATTGACATCAACCGAATGCAGCAACTGCTTAACCACACCCTTTACTGTTCTAGCGGCATGCTTGATTAAATACTTTGATCCAGCTTGCAAGGGTTTTTCACTCATCCAGCATAAATAAGCATCTATTTCTTTTTCGATACGGGGCTGGTAGGTTGTACCCACAATCATATCGCCGCGGGAAATATCAATCTCGTCTTCAAGCACAATGGTTACCGATTGTTTCGCACGGGCACTTTGCATAGAACCGTCAAAACTGACTATTTCCTTTACTTTTGTTTTGCGACACCCTGGCAACACAATCACCTCATCGCCGACGCTAACCTCTCCTGACTCAATACGGCCCATATAACCACGAAAATCGTGGTACTCCGGTTGCCGGGGCCGATTGACCAACTGCACAGGGAAACGTAACATCAAATCTTGTGATCGTTTGTACACTTCAAGCGTTTCCAACGTAGTCAACAGGGTTTGGCCATCATACCAGTTAAGCTTATCACCTCGTTTGGCAATCATGTCGCCTTGTAAGGCAGAAACCGGTATGAAGCATAAATCCTTTATGCCTAAATCCCGGCAAAACCCTCCAAATTCCTCTCGAATGACATTAAACACATTTTCGTCATAGCCCATCAAGTCCATTTTGTTAACCGCGACGATGAGATGCTTGATACCAAGCAAATGCGCCAGATAAGCATGTCGTCGGGATTGCGGACGAATACCGATTCTTGCATCTATTAATATAATCGTAGCATCAGCGGTACTCGCACCAGTTACCATATTACGTGTATATTGTTCATGACCTGGCGTATCCGCAATTATGAATTTACGCCGTGGTGTGGAAAAATAACGGTAAGCCACGTCAATAGTAATGCCCTGCTCCTGCTCTGCATGCAGACCATCGGTAATCGACGCTAAGTCGAGACCTTCACCGCCACGGTTTGCCTGAACTTTACGCGCAGCATCAAGCTGGTCTTCGTAAATACCCTGGCTATCAACTAACAAACGGCCTATTAAAGTGGACTTGCCGTCGTCCACACTTCCTGCGGTGGTAAATCGCAGCAACTCATAAGAGCTGGATTTTTGTGTTTCAGCAGTCACTAGAAATACCCTTCCTTTTTCTTGTCTTCCATTGAATTGGCGCCATGGTCGATCAGGCGTGTTTCACGCTCGCTACGTGTTACCACAGTCATCTCGCGAATAATATCGTCCAGGGTCGTCGCATCCGAACGTATTGCACCAGTACACGGCGAACATCCCAAGGTTCGAAAACGAGACATAATGGGCTTGGCAACTTCATCATCCTGAAGCATTGTATTATCATCGACAGGAATCAGGTGTTTGCCACGCTCTACCATCATGCGTGATTCTGCATAATAGAGCGGTACAATAGGAATATTTTCCTGCTTTATGTACTGCCAAATATCCAGTTCGCTCCAGTTCGACAAGGGAAAAACTCGAACCGACTCCCCCTCGTGTATCCGGCCGTTGTAAAGCTGCCATAATTCCGGACGCTGGTTTTTCGGATCCCATTGCCCAAATTCATCTCGGAAAGAAAAAATACGCTCCTTGGCCCTCGATTTTTCTTCGTCCCGGCGCGCGCCACCAAAGGCCGCATCAAAACCATGCTCTCCCAACCCCTCCAGCAACGCCGTGGTTTTTAAAGCACCACAACACCGGGCAACACCATGCACATTCGGATGCATGGCGCTTTCAATGGCAACCTCATTACGTCGCACAATAAGTCTGGCACCCACCGCTTCTGCCATTTGATCGCGAAATTGGATCATTTCCGGAAATTTATACCCCGTATCCACATGCATTAACGGAAATGGTAACTTACCAGGATAAAATGCTTTTTGCGCTAATCGCAGTAACACGCTGGAGTCTTTACCCACCGAATACAATAAGACAGGATTCCGAAATTCAGCCACCACTTCCCGCATAATATGAATCGCTTCGCTTTCCAATTGCGCAAGATGCGCCAGGTAAATCTGCCCGGCAGAGTTACCCGATGTAGCCGCCTGTGAATCAATCTCAACTCTCATGCTTGCACCTCCTGCCTGGCACTGCGATGCAGCCCACATTCTTTATTGGAAGGACTTTCCCACCACCACCGCCCAGCCCGTACATCCTCACCTTCTTCAACAGCTCGGGTACAAGGAGCGCAACCAATACTTGGAAAATGCGCATCATGTAGCAGGTTATAGGGTACATTGTAACGGCGAATATAGTCCCATGTATCTTGTTCACTCCAATCATATAAAGGGTTAAATTTATACAACTGAAAATCATCATCCCACTCGGAGGGTTTTAATTCATCACGAGTAACGGACTGCTCACGGCGAAGCCCAGTTATCCAGGCATTTTTTCCAAGTAAAGCGCGCTTTAACGGTCCCACTTTACGAATTTGGCAGCAGGCCTTGCGCAATTCCACACTGTCGTAAAATGCGTTTATACCCCGTTCCTGCACATACTGTTCAACAGCAGCCACCTCCGGATAATAAACTTTCACCAGCAAACCGTATTTTTTCTTTATTTCATCCAACAAACGATAGGTTTCTTCATGTAGGCGCCCTGTATCCAAAGTAAAAATATCGATACCCAAAGTATTACGGCAGATAATATCGGTGAGAACCATATCCTCGGCACCAAGACTGTTTGCCAAAACCACCGGCTTATGTGCTGTGCAGGCATCCTGCAACAATGCCTGCGTTCGTTCTATTTTTTGCGATAATTCAGTGCTCAGTATCATTATCTAGCTTCCTGTGTTCGACGGCGAACCAGCACTAATAACGGTACTAACCGCACTCGCTGCTGCAAGAGTGGCTCCTGCCGTACTTGTTGTTGCCTGTAAAGATGCCGCAAGTAATGGATCCTGAAAATCAAGATCGGTCAATTGTGTTTCCGGTAGCGAAGACGAAAAATCAACCGCCTGATTTTTTTCCTGACAATAATGGCCGGCCAATACCGTCCACCCATTCAGCATTTTCAAAAGACGTTCAAAACCGGACTGGTCAAAATTATGTTGTTCAGTTCCAGTCTCTTCCAAACTGTGTTCAAACCGGTTTAACTCACCGATAAAAACGGCTAGCGGCTCAAAAAGATAGGGGTGCGAGGGTAAATATTCTTTTATTTTTGCTGCAATTTCCTGCGGTTCATCTAGATTGAAAGCTTTCCCTGCCGAACGCAGCAAAGACTGCCCCACTAATCGTGTAATCGCTACGGCACAATCAATTGCTTGCTGATACTTACGCGCTAACAGAAAACTGCGTAGATAAGACCGTTCCATGGCCGCTTCGGAAAAATTAGCAGCCACATCCTCTTGTGATACACCCGCGCACTCTCCACCACCCAGTTGCAAAACTTTAAAATCTTTTTTATCGCCATGATCCTTCAACACCAGAGGTACATCACTAGCAGATACATGAATCAAGTCGGCCAGCAGTTCCTTATAATAATCCAAGGTCTGGCGGCCATTCCATTGCAAAAATGACTCGTTGTTTTCCCGACTCGCTAAAAACGTTTCCTGAATACGGTTGATGGCTTTATCCACACGAGCCGCAGGAACTTCGGGGCCCTTAGTGCCGATACGGCCGCCAGCACGACCATCACCACCAAAATGCATGCGGTAGTGCGGAATAAGCTTGCCATGTATGCGCTTAGCTTCACCATGAATCCCAATATCACCCACGGTGGGTTGCGCACAGCCATTTTGGCAGCCACTCACCCGCACCAACAAATCACCTGCACTGCCTGTTAATTTTTGGGCAACGTTTCTCGATGACGTTATCCCCAAGCGACAAGTCCAAGTACCAGGACAGGCAACCACATTATCCCCAACGACAGGCTCAGCCAAACCCAACTCAGTAAGTCCGCTGCGAATGGAGCTTAAGCTGTGCTCGGGTACACCCACAAGAATCAGATTTTGATCCTGTGTGGTTCGTACATCATCAATTTTTTCATCAATCAATAATTTTGCAATACCCCGCAAATGTTTCGAGGTAAGATCACCTAGCGATATAGCAATTGGAAACACAAATAGACCAAGCTGTTTTTGCGCCACAACTTCATGCGGAGCGCCCGCATAGTATTGAACATCGCCACAACCCGCCTGCCATTCCCCTTTAACGTGATTTGCGTTATCAGTGTAAGCTTCGCGAGTTCGTTTTACTTCCTCGCGATATTTTTCAACAAAACCATCAGCCCCAAAACGGTCCACTAAAAACTTAATCCGTGACTTGGCGCGTTTTTTGCGATCTGAATATTTATTGTGTACTGCAATAACTGCCTCAATAACAGGCAATAAATCCGCTTCTTCGATGAATGATTCGATCACCACAGCTTCACGTGGTTTATGGCCCAGCCCCCCTGCCGCCAACACTTTAAAACCAAAACGGTTATTTTCGCTCACTGCCACAACACCTACATCGTGAATCATACCTTGGGCGCAATCAACCTCACAACCCGAAAAACTCATTTTGAACTTGCGCGGCATATGCTGCGTCAACGGGTGGCGCAAAAAATACTCTACTGTTTGCTCTATAAAAGGCTGCACATTAACGTGTTCACGCTCGCAAACACCCGCCAATGGACAAGCACAAATATTACGCACCGTGTTACCGCACGCCTCACGTGTGGTCAACCCCATATCAGCCAATTCACGTAATACTGCCGGAGTATCTCCCAGAGCAACACTATGAATCTGGATATCCTGGCGGGTCGTGATGCTAACGATATCCTCGCCTGAATATTGCTCCAGAATTGAGCCGATACCCTGAAGCTGTTGTGGTGAAAGGCGTCCGCCCGGCACTTTAATACGCACCATATTGACACCGTCCTGCCGCTGGCCATACACGCCTTGTTGCAGTCGCGTAACCATTAATTTATTTTCATCAATTTCACCACGGTGGTATTTTAACACCGCGTCTTCATAACGATCTAATTCATCGCTATCAACGTAATCCCCTGGAACCTGAGTCATTCTTAAGTCTCCGATATCGCTAAAACGTTAAGGCTCTAGTGTAGCGTATTAACTAGCTTTCACTATTGCGTTGTAAATACTGAAGTTTATCGTCCCGACCCGCCCAGAGCTCAGCATCTTCCGGCGGCGGCTTCACCTCATTAATAACCGGCCACAAGTTCGAAAGCTCTTCGTTAAGCTTTAAATACTGGCTGTATTCTTCAGGTAACTCTTCCTCCGCATAAATCGCTTCCACGGGACACTCCGGTACACACAACGTACAGTCGATACACTCAGCAGGATTAATGACCAAAAAATTGGGTCCCTCATGAAAACAATCAACGGGACACACTTCAACGCAATCGGTGTACTTGCAACGAATACATTGTTCGGTAACCACAAACGTCATGCACCTTTACTCCTGAAAACACCAGCTCCTGAAATAATCAGACTGGTTTTTTTTAATTATTAAACGACCTATTCGGATGCAACTATAGAAGCTCACACATAGAACTGAAAAGAATTAAATATTATTAATATAGATCTTAAAGTTATATATCGAGCATCAGAAAAAAATCAAGGCGAGATACTAACCACCTTAACAAAAGCTGTAGGCTACCTTGTGTTAAGGTCAGCAAAAAGAATTCCATAACACAAATGAGAGAGAGACTGTCCGACAACAGCGACCATCATGGGGGAGTAAGGCTCAGGAACATGCGCGTGCACGCTCCTCCTCATTAAGAGAGTGCCCTGTCACTACTATCACTCACTTTCCCTCGCAAAGAACATTATTCTTGGGCAGCCTTAACTGTGCATACAGGATATCTATGATATTCATCACCCGGGTGAATATCGCATCGCGATGAACCACGATTCAATCACATATTCCCTTTATTTTTTCCGATATAATTGGCCAACATCTCTTACCGCACCTCGGGCAGCCGACGTCGTCATTGCTGCGTACGCTTTTAATGCTGAGGTGACAGTGCGATCCCGATTCAATGGCCGCCAAGCCTGTGTGCCACGCGCCTCCATCGCTTCGCGCCGATCAATCAATATCGGCCCATCCAGCATTACATTGATTTTACGGCCAGGAATATCAATTTCGATCAAATCACCTTCTTCTACTAACCCAATAGTACCGCCTTCAGCGGCCTCGGGAGAAACATGGCCAATGGACAAACCCGAGGTTCCACCCGAAAACCGGCCATCGGTAATTAATGCGCACTGTTTACCCAAACCTTTGGATTTTAGATAACTGGTGGGATATAGCATTTCCTGCATACCCGGCCCACCACGAGGGCCTTCGTAGCGAATAATCACCACATCGCCAGAGTTTATCTTATCACTTAATATTGCCTCAACAGCACTATCCTGACTTTCAAAAATACGTGCAGATCCTTTGAAAGTTAATATGCTTTCGTCAACGCCAGCCGTTTTAACCACACACCCCTCTAATGCAATATTGCCATACAACACCGCTAAACCACCGTCTTTGCTATAAGCATGCTCAGAGTTCCGAATACAACCGTTTTGCCGGTCCATATCCAAACTTGGCCAACGCTTTTCCTGACTAAAAGCCTGCTGAGTTGAAACATTACCCGGGCCAGCACTATAAAATTTGTGTACAGACGAATCTTTAGTACGACTGATATCCCACTTTTCAAGAGCATCACTTAATGAGGCACTATGAATCATCGGCATTTCGGCATTAATAAGACCCGCTTTATCCAATTGTCCGAGAATGCCCATTACGCCGCCAGCACGATGCACATCTTCCATATGGTATTGTGGTGTACTGGGTGCTACTTTACACAGATGCGGCACTTTGCGGGATAAACGATCGATATCTTTCATGCTGAAATCCACTTCCGCTTCTGCCGCAGCCGCTAATAAATGCAGAATGGTATTAGTAGATCCACCCATGGCAATATCCAGGCACATCGCATTTTCAAAGGCGGAAAAACTGGCAATAGAGCGGGGTAAAACCCGGCTATCGTTGCCTTCATAATACCGCTTGGTAATATCCACAATACACCGGCCAGCCTCTAAAAATAAGGCTTTACGATCGGCATGGGTGGCCAACATACTACCATTGCCAGGCAAAGACAAACCTAACGCTTCCGTTAAGCAGTTCATTGAGTTTGCTGTAAACATCCCAGAACATGAACCACAGGTGGGACACGCAGAGCGCTCCATTGCGTAGGCATCTTCATCAGACACATTAGAATCCACAGCAGCGACCATGGCGTCCACCAAGTCTAGATGCACTTCTTTACCAGCGATAACACTTTTACCGGACTCCATAGGCCCACCGGAAACGAATACCGTGGGAATATTTAGCCGTAAAGCCGCATTTAACATGCCAGGGGTGATTTTGTCACAATTGGAAATACACACTAAAGCATCCGCACAATGGGCATTAACCATGTACTCAACGGCATCGCTAATAATTTCCCGTGATGGCAGGGAATACAGCATTCCGCCATGCCCCATCGCAATGCCATCATCAATCGCAATGGTATTAAATTCTTTAGCAACACCACCTGCCGCTTCAATCTCCCGGGCAACCAATTGCCCCAAATCTTTTAAATGTACATGCCCCGGCACAAACTGGGTAAATGAATTTGAAATTGCAATAATTGGTTTCTCAAAATCTGCATCAGTCATCCCTGTGGCACGCCACAATGCACGCGCACCCGCCATATTGCGGCCGTGCGTGGTGGTTTTTGATCGGTAATCCGGCATGGTTAATTCCCTCAATAATGTGTCAAAAAAACAATGGCAAGTAATAATAACAGAACGGGCTCAGGCGTGAAATTGTTACCGTACAAAAATGCTTATTTGCGATAAACTTTTCATCTTCAGTATCATTGTCGCTGTCGCTAACACTCAATTGATTAAGGTTAAAGTTTTTTGCATACTGCACTGAAAAAAACTGTAAGCAGTATCGAGGCATTCTCAAGCAATCAAGCACTTATATTAGTACTACCTAAAAAAAAGACTAAAACCCGTTGCATCACCCAACAAAGCCGTGCGGGGACTCCTACCGTACGAGACTGCTTTAATAGTTGCATGTACAAACATGCATAAGTATAGTGACTCGCATGTTTGATGAATGCCTATATTTCAATGCCACAAAATTTACCCGATTAATAAATTTTTTTTGGGCGGAAGCATATCGCCCTATAGGATTATCTCCTTCTCATGCATATCTGCTGCAATTTATTTTGAATCAACCTGGAGAAACATTACAAAATCTGGCTGAAAAAATGGATTTAAAACTATCAACCGTTACTAGATTTGTGGATGTTCTATCAGCTAAGGGGTTGGTTGAGCGAAGAAAAGAAAACAAGGATAAAAGAGAGTGTAGTGTATATCCAACGATAGAAGGAAAAGAATTAAAAACTGATCTTGATCGAACATCAAAGATATTGCGTAAAGAAATAAGAAAAATATTAGGAGATAAAAGTGTTTCTGATACCGTCTCTTTATTAAAGAAATTTAGTATCCAGATAAAAATTGAGAAAGAGAGGGGAAATAATGCGTAAGTTAAATGAAGTTTTTTATTCGGGGGAATAACAGCTTTCGCCTTCGTTTTTTCCACTGCTGCAATGAATTCATTCGAGCCATATCCTTTATCAGCCAATACGTAGTCAACTGAAAATTCATTGATTAACCCCAAAGATTGCCCATATTCCGAGGATTGACCTGCGGTAAGTAACAATCGTACCGGCTTGCCCAACGCATCGACTGCCGCGTGAATCTTTGTACTCAGCCTCCCACGAGATTTATCCACCGCTTCCGATTCCTCTCGTGCCAAGACAAATTCAAATCGATGGGATTGATCGGGAAATCATGAAATTCGACAGCGTTACCTAGGAACCTGTCCGAGAATAACAGTCGTGAACCTATAGCAAGGGGGTCTATCTAAGGCCTGGTCATGTACGCGCTAGAGGTGGTTTGGGAGCTTGGGAGAACCAATATTACTGCCCCAACAACACCTGTAAGCTCTGAGCAATGACAATCAAGCATCGTTTTTATCCTGCCGGTTGATGGCTCCCCAACCGCCACCTCCCGGCGTGTTAATGGTAAGCTGATCCCCGGCCTGGGCTTGAAAGGTTTGCTTGGCTTTCAGTTTTTTTACATTCAAAAAATTTTCACCAGCTTTGCCACTACCAGCACCTTGCAACCCCCATGGGACATGATAACGACGTTCCGTCAACAAAGTAACGGTCGTCGGCAGTAAAAATTCAAAGCAACGACTAATACCGTCACCACCATTATGCAAACCCAGACCACCAGAGTTTCTGCGTAATGCATAGCGTTTGACTCGTAACGGAAACAGACTCTCCAACACTTCGATAGGGGTGTTACGCGTGTTGGTCATATGCGTTTGCACACCACTCAGGCCGTTATTCAGCGAACCCGCCCCCATACCACCACCAATGGTTTCATAATAATCCCATTCATCAGAAGTTTTTTTATCAGCACTGTTTTTATCATGCATGCCATTATCCCCGTTTAAGGTTGCTCGTGCGCCCATGGCAAGGTTATTCATACTGCCGTGGCTAGCAGCCGGAATTTGATCAGGAATAGCGGCGGCTAACGCCCCCATAACGACATCCACCACACGGGTGCTGGTTTCCACATTACCAGCCGCTACAGCGGCTGGTCGTTTGGCATTTAATAAACAACCTTCGGGCGCCACCAATTTAATGTCACGAAAACGCCCCGCACATGCTGGCGTATAACTTGGCATTAAACAGGAAAACACGTAATAGACACCCGCAGCGGCAACTGAAATGGGACAGTTGATATTGCCTGCGGTTTGAGGCGCGGTTCCGCTAAAATCCACAACCACCCCTCGGCCAGTGACTGATATTTTTACGGCAATAATAATATTTTCATTGCCTAAGCCATCATCATCCATGAGATCCTCAAAGCAATACACCCCATGCGGTATGGTGCTTAGGGCGTGTAAGGCTAATCGTTGCGCATAATCATTAAGTTGCAACAATGCCATGCCGAATCGCGCATACCCCATTGCCGCCAATAATGACCGCAAACGTGCCAAACCCATTTTATTTGCACTGATTTGTGCTGCAAAATCACCGCTACTTTGCTCCGGGTGAGTGGTTTGCGACACAATAGACACTAGCATCGACTGTTGAATTTGGTGACCTCGAATTAAATAGCTCGGTGGAATAATGACCCCTTCCTCAGCCAAGGTCTTCGAGATTGGCATCGAACCAGGCGTTTCTGCACCAATATCGGCGTGGTGCGCCCGATTAACGATGAAGGCGATTAATTCGCCAGCAATAAACAGCGGCGCAATCAGCGTTACATCCGGCAAATGCGTACCACCAAGATACGGATCATTAAGAATAACCATGTCACCGTCAAACCACTGTAAACCATTGACAATGTCCCCCATTGCGTAGGCCATGCTCCCCATATGCACAGGAATATGAGCCGCCTGGGCGCACAAAGCACCTTGGGCATCAAAAATCGCACAGGAGAAATCCAGTCGGTCTTTTATATTTGGGGAAAATGCAGTGCGTTGCAGCACAGCCCCCATTTCATCACAAACCGCCTCAATCCGGCTAGCGAATAAGCTTAGTTCGATGGAAGATAAGGTTTTATGATACATAAATTGGATATTAGCGTTTACTGATACCTACTGCCGTATTGCATTATTGTAATCATTGCTCTAGGCTATATCCGACTATACTGATCAACTATTCAACTATTATTTGGTCATTTCTATTAAACTGATCTTATTTTAGTCAGTTAACAATCACCTGTTTCAGCATCCAAGCAATGCTGCGTAGAAGGAATAACGATGAAAAATCCCCTCGATTCTGTTTTAGGCACTATTATCTCAGGTTTTGTATTGACAGTGGTACTCGTCTTGATCGCTGGAGCCTTATAAAACGCTAGCTACTTTCTTTTTTATTGCCAGAAACATTAGCATTTCCCCATAAAACCCCAACACCAAAAAAGGTCACTATCATGGAGTATGTACAATTTATTGAACGATGGCTGCACTTTCTTGCAGGCATTACATGGATCGGTTTACTGTATTATTTCAATTTTATTCAAGTACCCGCAATGGCCGCCGCTCTCGCGGACAAAGATGGCCCAGGACCAGCCGCCATTGGCAAATACGTCGCACCCCGCGCGCTTTTGTGGTTTCGTTGGTCGGCAGTAGTAACCTGGGTTGCTGGTGCAGGCTTATTAGGCCCTAATTTTGTCGCTGCATTTACCTTCCAGGATGGCTTTGAATTTATTGGCATGGGCGCTTGGTTAGGCACAATCATGCTACTCAATGTATGGGGGCTTATCTGGCCTAACCAAAAAAGAGTGCTGGGCATGGTGCAAGCCTCACCGGAGGAGATCAACAAAGCCAAACGAGTGGCATTGCTCGCCTCTCGTACAAATACCATGTTATCGATTCCCATGTTATTTTTCATGGCGAGCCATACACACGGGGTATTTTAACTTAGATTTGATCCTCACTTGATGTAAATGCAAAAAACCCGGTTTTCAGGCCGGGTTTTTTTGGTGAAAACGCTAAGATCACAATCAAAATTTGCTCCCAGGTAAATTTGCAGATACCATTAGCGCGAAGTGGCGGTTCCCTGGGGACTGCCTTTTTGTTTTTCGCATATCGTCGGTTTAGCGGGCTAAATCCTCTGAATGATGGGTGATTTCTCCACATTAAGAATGGTTGTGAACCTAAAGTAATCAGTTAAACCTACGATAAACACCTATGGTATAGAACCTAAACCATTTTTTGGAACATTTTAACCTTGCTTTGTAAAGCAGCCACCGCTATTGGCAGCGTATGGGTGGTACGCTATCATCCACCCTCAATTGAAAGAACACCTAAAAATCGTTTATCGTCAGCACCATTAGTCGCTTACGCGACGATTCAACAGATATGTTAGGTTAACAAGCAACGTTGGCGCGAAATCCGTATAAAATCTGCTCAACGGTGGGCAATAAAAACTTAACACCCCTGAATAACATTCCATCAATATGAATAAATCATCAATTCACTGACACGCTGACGAAACACAATGACAAGCTCCAGTCTTATGCATACCTATTCTCCGCTTCCCGTCACATTTACACATGGTAAAGGCGCTTGGCTATGGGATACTAACGGTAATAAATACCTCGATGCCATTAGCGGCATCGCCGTTACGGGTCTTGGCCACGCACACCCTGATGTTAGTAAAGCAATTTGCGAACAAGCAAATCAGCTTCTGCATACCTCTAATTTATTTCACATCGCACAACAACGCCTTCTCGCAGACAAACTCATCACACTAACGGCAATGGATAATGTGTTTTTTTCCAATTCCGGCGCAGAAGCCAACGAAACCGCTATAAAGCTCGCCCGTCTGTATGGCCATAAGAAAGGTATTCGGCAACCGAGCATTGTCGTCACCGAAAACAGTTTTCACGGCAGAACCCTGGCAACCTTAAGCGCCACAGGAAACCGCAAGGTTCAAGCAGGGTTCGAGCCACTGGTATTGGGGTTTTCCAGAGCACCCTATAATGATATTGACGCCCTGCACAGTATCGCTCAACATGACAAAAATGTTGTCGCCATCCTACTGGAGCCTGTTCAGGGTGAAACAGGTATTGCTATACCAGATAACGACTACTTAACCAGGGTTCGCGACTTATGTAACGAATTTGGCTGGTTAATGATGCTCGATGAAATCCAAACCGGCGTAGGCCGCTCAGGCCAGTGGTTTGCCTTCCAGCACAGCAACATTAAGCCCGACGTAATGACACTAGCAAAAGCCCTGGGGAATGGCATTCCGATTGGCGCCTGCATCGCCAGAGGCGAAGCCGCAAACACCTTTAAGCCAGGCAACCATGGCTCAACCTTTGGCGGAAACCCTTTGGCCTGCCGGGCATCGTTAGCTGTGCTTGATATTATTGAAAAGCAAGACCTGGTAAAACGTGCCGCGCTTCTGGGCGACAAAATCCTCAACGCATTCCGGCTGCGCCTGGCAAGCCATCAACACGTCAAGGAAATCAGAGGGAAAGGATTACTGATCGCCATTGAATTAAATCAGCCTTGTAAAACACTGGCACAACAAGCCCTTGATATTGGCGTGATCATTAATATTGCGAACGAAAACAACATCCGTTTACTGCCACCGCTGATCATCAGTGACAGCGAGGCAGACTTAATGGTGGATAAAGTCAGTCAGTTGGTTGAAAATTTTCACCCAGACACTTAACCGAGTCAGCATATTGTATGATAGACAAAACGGCTGTCCACCATAAATGCCATGCCCAGCAAATATCATTAACCATCATCAACTAACCCTAACTGCAGTGAAAGACGATATGCCAAGCCGTCATTTTCTTACTCTATCGGATTTAAGCCGCGATGAATATCGCAGTATCATTCAGCGCGCCATTGAATTAAAAGCAAAGCAAAAATCAGGCGAACTTTTCGAGCCATTAAAGAACAAAGTACTCGGCATGATTTTCGAAAAATCGTCAACTCGAACCCGCGTATCTTTCGAAGTAGGCATGGCTCAATTTGGAGGACATGCACTCTTCCTTTCCCCTCGGGACACACAATTGGGTCGTGGAGAACCCATAGAGGATACTGCTCGTGTATTATCAAGAATGGTGGACATTATCACTATTCGCACCTATGAACACGAAAAATTGCTCCGATTTTCAAAGCATTCCGTCGCGCCGGTCATTAATGCGTTAACCGACCAGCATCACCCCTGTCAATTGTTGGCAGATATGCAAACCTTTATGGAGCATCGTGGTGAAATCAGCGGAAAAACAGTCGCCTGGATTGGTGATGGCAACAACATGTGCCATTCGTACATTGAGGCAGCGCAATTGCTCGATTTTAAGCTGCATATCGCTAGCCCTGAAAATTACCAACCTGACAGCCAATTGCTCAAACAAGCAGGCACCGCTGTCTGTCAGTTTGACAATGCCAGTGATGCTGCAAAAAACGTTGATCTTATTGTGACAGACGTGTGGTCCAGTATGGGGCAGGAGTCAGAACAAGTACAACGAGAAGCCGCTTTTAAGGAGTACCAGGTGACCCACCAAATAATGTCCCAAGCAAAACCTAATGCGCTGTTCATGCATTGCTTACCCGCACATAGAGGTGAAGAAGTCGCCGCCGATGTTATTGATGGAACACAAAGCGTGGTGTGGGATGAGGCAGAAAACCGCCTACATTCCCAAAAAGCATTATTAGAGTTTCTACTCCTGGAAAACTAAACGCAAGTACTATAATAAGGCGCTGATTAGTAATGCTTTCGAGGCCTTGGCACAAAACTATGACATGAACCCTCTCATCGACATAAAAAACATTCTATGTAAATATCATAACCATAGCATCGTTCAAAACCTTTCAATGCATGTTAACGACGGGGGCTTAGTTTGCCTATTAGGCCCCAGCGGTTGCGGTAAAACAACGGTATTGCGCGCCATGGCTGGATTTGAGCCTATTTATCAGGGCGAGATTCGCATGGGTGAAAAAATTCTATCAAGCCCAGGATTCATTGAAGCCCCAGAAAAACGTCAGTTAGGCATGGTCTTTCAGGATTATGCGTTATTCCCTCACATGACGGTTAATGACAATGTTATTTTCGGGTTACGCCACCACTCGAACCAGGAAAAACAAGCCATCGCAAAGCGTATGCTCGACATTGTAGGAATGCTGAGCTATGCCCGACGGTACCCCCACGAGCTATCAGGCGGCCAACAGCAACGAATAGCCCTGGCACGGGCGCTGGCCCCTCAACCCAAGGCTATTTTGCTGGATGAACCCTTCTCTAACCTAGATGTTGAGCTACGCAAACGCCTTAGCTCAGAAGTTAGGGATATATTGAAGGCCGAAGGTACTACTGGCATTTTAGTCACCCATGACCAAGACGAAGCCTTCGCCCTTGGCGACCATGTTGGCGTTATGAATGAAGGTAAAATTCTACAGTGGGATACCCCCTTTAACCTGTACCACGAGCCTGCAAATCGGTTTGTCGCAGACTTTATTGGTCAAGGGGTATTTATCAACGGCCAGATGATTACACCGAATCAAATTAAAACGGAATTCGGCATTGTTGAAGCTGACCGTGCCTACCGATGGAAGCAAAGCGACGCCGTTGAAATTTTGTTGCGTCCAGATGACGTTGTCTACGATCCAAAGGGTGAATTGCACGGCGAAATCACCCAAAAAGCATTTAAAGGCGCAGAAATCATGTATACACTGCGATTGCCTACTGGCAGTGAAATTCTGTCTTTGTTCCCAAGCCATGAACATTTTGATATTGGACAACAAGTCCGTTTTCGTATGGACATCCAACACGTCGTGGCATTTCAAAAATAATAGCGGACTTACACAACATAAAACACCTACTGCGGATGAATACCATTTAGGCAAAAAAACGCGCCCATCGGCGCGTTTTTTTAATCACTATTTTGATAAGCAAGTCAAACCAACCATTAAAACCCAAGCTTGATTTAGCCAGGAAATTTTAGCGTCCCGCCAAATATTCCGAAACGGCTTCAATTTCCTGGTCCGTCATTTTCTTAGCAATGTCCATCATCATTCCTGCTGGGTCATTCTGGCGTTTACCTGACTTCATATCCAATAATTGCTTGACGAGATAGGCTTTTTGCTGACCACCAATCACCGGAAACAGCGAATTATCACCTTTGCCTTTACCGTTTTTTCCATGACAATTCACACACCCATAAACACCTGACTTGATATTTCCTTTAGTATAGAGATCTCCTCCTTTTTTTGCTAAAGCGGTATTAGTGGAAGTCGCTTTCATTTTCTTGAGCGATTGAAAATATACCGATATATCCCTCAAGTCCTGCTCACTTGTTACCATCTGGGCCATAGCCGACATCGTATCGTCTTGGCGATTACCTAGTTGGTAATCCTTAACTTGTTTATAAATATACCCCGCATATTGCCCGGCAAGATTCGGAAAAGTAGTCGGGTCCAAACTAATACCATCAACCCCATGGCAACCGTGGCACATTTCAGATTTGGCCTTCCCAGCCTTGGCATCCCCTTCATCATTAGCCATTCCTCCCGGAATCACCTGCACCGCAAAAACTGATGGTGATAACGCAAGTATCCCCAAAATCGCTCCTAAAGAAGTGATTTTTTTTATCATGACTTCACCCTCTTGTTGGAATTTTACTAAACTACTGAATCATTAAAATCAACGTTCATTACTTCTCAAACATCTAACAGCAGCCTTTGCGACTTAAACAATGTCACTCCCCCTTCTATTAACAAAGTCAGCCAACACTCATTATTATCTTACCTCATTGTAATTTATCTGCTATTAGCGAACGACTTTATATCAGTGAATCACATACGTCAATTTTACTCGAATAGAAAAAATAGCGATAAATCCATCCTGCAATCAAATTTGCAAATATTTAGCACTCGATGTACCTGATTAAACATGCTCTTTAACCTGCACAACACCTCGAACAAAGCCATCGAGGCGTTCGAAAAACACTAAAATCTATATTTTTCATAATGAAATTCATAAAGTTGCAATTAAACTTATCACACAAAGTTATCAGTTGAAGCTGCATTCTAGCGAATAGAACACTAGGTACTGTTAACGTGCTAAGATTCTGGATAGCCACCTACCTCGACAAATTTGCCCACGATCACTACAAATCTCGTAACGATGTTGTCAATACAATAATAATTCTAAATGCATTGGCGCAACCAACGCTCAAAATCGATGTAATCGGTATATTTGTCGCAAACAGTTTTGCAGAGATAATCGACGTTACTTGTTGTCAGATACGTTATCAGCTATAATTAACATATCTTAACGAAGTTAATGGTTGTTAATATGTCGAGAAACGCTGAAGATATTTTCCTGGGCATGGGCATAGCAGGTGGCGTGGCTGCGGTAACGAATGCGGCCGCTGAATTTATACGAGTACACCCCCTCTACATAGTACCGCCATCTTCCCAAGATATTTCTGAAAACGAACTCAAGGTATTAGAAGAAGGTGGATTCCCCCCTGTCATAGGCGATGCCTCGCTAAGTGACAACATGGCGATCATCGCGGGTGAAGTAGGTGTGATGATTGCGGGTGCAATGTCACAATCTCAAGCCGCACAATTAATGGGCGTTGACGAAAGCCGAATTCGGCAACGTATCAGCCACGGCACACTATATGCGATGAAGGGTAACCATAATAAAAAAGTATTGCCCCGTTTTCAGTTCATGGACACAGGGGTAATACCGGGTTTGGAAAAAATACTCCCCGCCATTAATAAAGACGCACACCCAGTAGCAGTACAACGATTTTTTGTAACCGCCAATGATGATTTGTATTCCAACGAATTGAAAACAAATCTCTCACCACGGGATTGGCTCATATCCGCACACAGTCCCGACCCCATACAATGTATGGCAACTGACTTATAAGAGTGGCTAAGTTTCCTGAGCCGCCAGATGTCGCAACGCTTAAAAAAATTCCGCCGTTAATAACAATCTACCCGAAAAAAATCTTGGTGTGGCGCATTCACTTTGACAGTAACGCTTACCCCACCCGCTGGAATGAATTTCGTTATTATGGCCCCACCGCCAGTCGGTTTGATCACCACCGTAGCAACACTAAAGGCGCGAGCAACACCCAAGACCGTGGTATTATGTATCTCGCTAAAAATGGCCCTACCTGCATTGCCGAGGTGTTTCAAACAACCCGGGTTATTGACCGACATGCAGGATCGCCCTGGCTCACAGGATTCCGGTTAAAGAAAGAACTCAACCTATTAGATCTATCCGGTGTGTTTGCCACCACACTGGGCACATCCACGGCCATTCACTCAGGCCCTCGGCCGAGAGCGCAGCGCTGGGCACAACAACTCTATGAAACCTATCCCAAAATCGATGGCATTCTTTATTGCTCCTCAATGTACGGAAATGCGCAAGCGCTTGCGTTGTTTGAACGAGGTAAGGGCGCGATACCACGATTACCGGTTTTTCACCGAGCCCTCAACGATATTGCGATGCTGGCTATGTTATCCGCTACTGCAACGAAAATTGGGTATCAGCTAGTGTAGTAAGTTAAGTGCAAAGAATTACGACAGTGTCGTTTAACAAGCTGATGGACAATTGAAGGATATGATAAAGCGTTCTTGAGCCTACTTCTTTACAATGTATTGACGGTAACCGCGCCGTAACAGTAACAATAGCATACCGAATATTGCACCACCACCACCTGTGGTGCCCTCACCTCCAGTTCCACCGCCGATATCATCCGGCGAACGATTAGTAACGGCCACTTGTGTAACACCCGCGTTATAATTATAATCCGCATCATAAGCAAATATTTTATACGTATATGCCGTCTCTGCGTCCAGTGCGTTATCAACAAAACTGGCGGCGGTTCCTTTATAAATCACCTGCGATGCACCTATCATGTCACCAATCAGGTAATCGTTCCTATCCGCAGGCGTATCAGTGATTGCTTGCTTATTTTTTAATACTAATATTGCTTTATAATCCAGTGGATTTATCCAGGATAATACAACAGTATCTGCTGACACCGATGCGCTAGTGGCTCTAACGTCGGCAGGAGGGGTAACATCCGAACCCGAAACGATCACAACATCAGCGCAAGAGTAGTAATAATTCTGCGCGTTTTCCATATCCTGCCGCATCCGCAGTGTGCATGAATCACAGGCAGGAAAATCCAGCGTAATATCATGGCTGTAGTGATGAGGAATTGATGCCCGATCATTTTGCTCGTCAGGTACAATGTCAAGCACATTGGTATCAAAACCCTGCTCAGGTGATAGAGAAAAATCAAACACGTATGACCCTCCATGCTCAACGGTTTCCACCCAATTAACCGTGATTGTTTCCCCCGTTTGAAAAATTGCTTTTCGATGAGTCCGTATTGATGAAAATTGCGCATCACTCCCACAAGGCGGGGAAGTCTTAATGCTAGCACTATCGTATCTGGGTGGTGTCGCACTATCAACCATGAACTTTGCATGCGCATAAATGGCATTGACATATACAACACCTACAGTGAAAAACACAATTGACAGAAATCTAGAAACAGGCAAAAAAATCTTTGGCATGAGAGTTACTCGCAAGGCGACTTATTTGATGTGATAGCATCAAGCTACCTTTGAATACCGCCGATGTCAATCATTTTGACCCAGCGTATCTGTACCCAGATGTTATGCGCACGACACCTAGAAAACTCGGTTGGCTTAATCGAAAACGATGCTCCCCTGCCTCTCACTCTTATTTTCAGGTTGAACATAAAAACAAATACATCGATAAGAATCTCGATGCAATCATATATTTATACTTTAAATGAATAAAAAATTAAAAATATATACGAATACAAGATATTACAATGAAAATATGTGATGATAAAATTATTTATCTATTAATATCAATCCATTAAATGAATTTTTAGCTGCCTGACTGGCGTTATTGAACAGCAAGCCAGGCCAATCAACAACCATACACAATCGATATTATTTATTTTTTCCATTTCATTACATTATTCAGCTTGAAAACAAGCAATATGCTCATGCCTAGCTGTCCAAAATGCCACTCAGAAAGATGCATTAAAGGTGGTATTGTAAACAACACACAGAGAATGTTGATATCCACTATGTCGTTGTTAATACAATCGTCAGGCATCGCAACCTGGATATTAATCCTAGAAAGTTTAGTGGAACACAAAGAAAGATGTTAATTTTTGAATTTGTTCGATGCCTCATGTTAACGCCGTTAAAACAAATGAAATACACGAGCTTACTACATCGATACAAAAACCATTGCCCTATCCAAAAATGGCTGGATCGATAGGATAAATGGGGTTCTTCACTGCATTGGCTTGCTCACAAGTGGTGCTGTACCAAAATTTTAGATCAGAGATAATACAGTTAAAAACAAAATATAACGTTAAGCATAAGTAATTATAATAGGAAGCCATACAACAAGTTCATTCTAAATAATTACATGACGCCGTCGAAAGCCGAAACATTCACGGCCGAAAGAGCCATAAGCTAGAAAATGTGTAACGGCTCACATCAACTTTGATTTATTAGGGGAGGGAAGTTCAACGCTCACTCAACCAGTGAGTGATTGTCGCGGCATTCGGAAAATATCAACGCTAAACCAAGTCATCACACCCGAAATAAGAGTTATATTTGCTAGCAAAGCAAATATAATGCGCCATACTTGGCCTAGAGAGTATTGAGGTTTGGGCTTACCCCCCTCCAATCAGCAATGATTTTCCGCCGCAATGGAGACGAATCTCAGATCGTCAACAGATTCATTAACAATTAATAATAAGTGACTTAAGCCTTGTCACCCTTGCAATCGGGCATGTGAAAAGCGTAAATACAACCGAGAACAGAACTGTAATATATAGAGTATTGAGCAACGATTCCGGCGTAAATGAATTCAAATCGAACTTGTAAAATTTTTCCGTTGTCCATCACTAATTATGGCATCCTTTTCATTTTACTTGGCATATTACTGTTTGGCCTGTTTGGCTGGCATGCCTTAACCGAACTTTCTGAACTACAAAACGAAGCTCACAAACGCAATATTACCCTCGCCAAGGAAGAGCTTCATTTCATCGTTAACGGAGTCGTTCGACAATTCAACACAATTGCTACACTCTATTCCGAATGGGACGAAACCCAGCAACAATTGAATGTACCGACTAACTATATCCATTGGCGGAAGCATCAGGCCCTTTCCGTTAATTTTAAACCACCCTACGTAGTAGCCTTGGAGCTTTATGACATAAAAGGTGTAGCAATTGCTCCTCCAATGGATAAAGATTTCCCTGCACAAATCAAATCCCCCCTCAACAATGTTGGTTTTTTCGGAAATTCAACCGAAACTGCCTTGCTCTATTTCCATCCCATTAACCTTGATAAAAACCATAACCGACTCGCTGGCTTTGTCGCTATCAAAATACATTTTATCGAAGCCTTAATACACTCACAACGACTCAAACACATTGATGTCAACAGTATAAGGTTTAAAATCGTTAACAAACCGATAAAAGACGCAAACGACATTATTAATATGATGACATTTTCAGTGCTACCCAATCGTGAATTTAACCAACTCGGCGAGTTAATATTCGATACGCTCGCCCGGTTCGCGATGATTGGCACAGGACTGGCCATTATTTTCTGGTACTTGCTCATTGTACTCGTGGGGTTGCCGTCTCGCCGTTTATCACATCTCATTGATACGTTACGTCAAGGGTCGTTCAAATTCGACGCCGATAAAAGTGAATCGCCAAAATTACCGGTTGCGGAGTTTGAAAAAATACGTTTATCGTTGCATGAATATCAACATCAACTGGATAATAGCAACATCGCGCTACGTGATAACGAAATGCGCATGCGTGCAGTACTGGACAATGTGGTAGATGGCATTATTACGATTGATGAACACGGCACCATAGAAGCTTACAACCCAGCAACAGAAAAAATATTCGGTATTTTACCTGGTGAAATTATCGGTCAAAAAATTACTTTACTCATATCTGCGGGATCACAAAAAGACTATTTCACCTATTCAGGCAGATGCTCTCAGTCACTATCTTATTGTGAAGAAACATTAAATACCTGCAAACTAATTGGTCGGCGTAAAGATGGCTCTAAATTTCCCATTGAAATAGCGCTGTCGCCAATGCAAGTCGCTGACATACGGTTATTTATTGTTGTTGTGCGTGATATTACCGAACGAAAACGCGCAGAAGAACGTCTTGTTTATCTCGCCAATTATGATGAATTAACAGGATTACCCAATCGTACCCTGGCCAGAGACCGGCTGGAAAATGCCACAACACGCGCCAAACGGGATGGACGCCTAGCCGCAGTGATCTCCATTGATCTCGACCAGTTTAAAAACATCAACGATACGTTGGGCCACTATGCTGGCGATCAACTGCTTCTTTCTGCAACCAGACGCTTATTACGCCCTATTCGAGAACTTGATACAGTGGCGCGACTTGGTGGCGATGAATTCATGGTAATCGTAGAAAACATAGGGCACATGAATGAAATTACATCTATAGTGGAAAAATTTTTACACGCTTTTGATAAACCCTTCACCCTTGACCAACAGGATGTGTATATCACAGCAAGCGCTGGCATCGCCATTTACCCTCTTGATGACAGCGACACAGACAATCTCGTTAAGAATGCTGATACAGCTATGTTTCGGGCTAAGGCAAAAGGCGGTAATTCTTACGAATACTTTACCGCTGACATGAACACCCAAGCAATGGAAAGATTAACACTGGAAAATGCATTACGCCAGGCACTCACACGTAACGAATTTGAACTGTATTACCAACCTCGCGTTAACTTAGAGACCGAAATTATTGTCGGCATGGAAGCACTACTGCGTTGGCACCACCCCACACTGGGATGCGTTTCACCAGTAAAATTTATTCCCGTCCTTGAAGAAACCGGTCTGATCGTACCGGTAGGAGAGTGGGTGCTGAAAACAGCCTGCGAACAAACCAAGCACTGGCTTGATATCGGAGATAAAAACCTCAGAGTTGCCGTTAATCTTTCGGTGCGCCAATTCCAGCAAAACGACCTGGTCGATCGTTTTACGAACATCTTTAGATCGACTGGTCTTGACCCCAGCCACCTAGAGTTGGAAATCACGGAAGGATTATTAGTTGAAAATGTTTCGGCTGCTATCGATATGTTGCAAGCATTTCACAACCTGGGTATACATATATCCATTGATGACTTCGGCACCGGGTATTCTTCTTTAAGCTATTTAAAACGTTTTCCAATCAATACTCTTAAAATTGACCGTACATTTGTACATGATGTGACTCTAGACTCTGATGACGCCGCCATAACCACTGCAATTGTTGCCCTGGCAAGGAGCTTGCGTCTCAATGTAACCGCAGAAGGCATAGAAACCGAGCCTCAATTGCGGTTCTTGCGCCAATTATGCGATGAAGCACAAGGCTTCTATTTCAACAAGCCCTTAAAAAGCAGTGAATTTGAAAGCCTGATCACGGGAAAACATAGAAAAAACTTGAAATCAAATATAACAGGCGTACGTAGTTAAGGAGAACGTACACGTTAACAGCAACGCGAAAACAGCGCCTCATACAAGCTAAGTGCAGGGGATACTGAAAGAGTTTTTATTAACAGATTAAGTCAAATAATTGCGCCGCATCAAGCACCACGCAAACATCAGTAACATTACAACCAGACCAATAATAAGCCAATTACCGACAACAACATAGAGAGTGCTACCTCTCATTGGTTGAAATTCGGCAGTCAATACCGTTTCTTCAAACTGTGGTGATCGGTGAACAATTTCACCAAAATGATTGATAATGGCTGACACACCATTATTAGTTGCCCGTAACATCGGGCGCGCTGTTTCAAGCGATCGCATTTGCGCTTTTTGCAAATGCTGATGTGGTGCCAGCGAGTCACCAAACCATGCATCATTACTAATATTTATTAAAAAATTAGCCTGAGGCAATCCGTCAATAACTTCTTCCCCAAATACGTCTTCATAACATATTGAGACAGCGGCTTTGTTGCCCGCCATATGAACAACCGGTTGATGAACCTCACTACGACTAAAGTTCGACATGGGTATATCCCAAAAGCTTAACAGATTCCCCAACAAATCTTTAAAGGGAATAAACTCACCAAAAGGAACCAGATGATATTTGTGATAAACTTCTGTTTTACCGTTATCCAAAACCACAGCACTATTGTAATAACGGTTTTCTGAACCTTGCTCCAAGTAAGGTATACCGATGAGTAAACTAGTGTTGTTCTTTTTTGCTTCCTCCCCTAAACGATTAAGAAAAGTCTCTGCTTGATGATAATAAGCAGGCAACGCAGTTTCTGGCCAGATAACAATGTCACTATCCCAATGCTGTCGAGTTAGCCTCGTAAATAAGTCGATGGTCGGTTGACGTTGTTGTGGCAACCACTTTATTTCCTGGGGTATGTTACCCTGGAGTAAACTCGCTTTTAATACTCGCCCCTCAGGTTCAACCCATTGAACCATCATTAACAACCAGGAAAGCATCCAGAGCACCGATAAACCAAGTAAGCCGCGTATTCTTACAGGCGTTGACACAGAGACCAAATACACAATAGCCCCGGCACTCACAACGGTCACCCATGAGACGGCATAAACACCCGCCACGGGAGCTACACCTGCGAGCGGCGAGTCAAGCTGGCTATAGCCAATACTTACCCAGGGAAACCCTGTAAACAACCAACTCCGAACCCATTCTGCTAACACCCACAGCGCCGGAAACACTAAAACCAATCGGATCAAACTTGATGCTTGAGCGAAAACTCGCTGTGCGATATAGCCCACCAAGCCTATATATAATGCTAGAAAAAACACCAATAAAGCCGTCAAAAACACCGAAAGAGGCAACGTCATCCCTCCAAAGCGCACCATACTGACGGACACCCACGAAACACCAAGTCCGAAATACCCTAAACCAAACAAATAACCGCGCAGAAAAACCCGTTTGCAGCTAGGCGTTGATCGCCACAACCAAAACAATATTGACAAGGAAACAAACACCAACGGGAATAAATTAGCAGGGGCAAAAGCAAGAGGCAAGATAAGTCCGGCTAAAAAAGCAATAACATCGCCAGCCCAATGAACACCAATACGATGAGACATCGAGAAAGAGACACTGGAATATTTTTTGTTTTTCACACTTAACTCGGATGCTTCACAAGTTCACAAGAATATCGCGTAGGAAATTAGGCTTCACAACGAATCAGACTAAAAACATCACGCCTCAGTGATTGCGCGCAATTAAAGAAAATTTATAACTACTCAGCCTATATTATAGGTCTAACATATTAATTGAGCTGCAACAGGAACAACGATTCAACTGATTCATTGAGGTTAAACACACAACAACCCAGCTTGCCTTTAATTTATGCGAGAACAGAGAAAAAGCGCAGAGGTTATCGTGCAGACGAAAACACGTATAATTTACAATAGGTTAGAATTAAACAACCTCGCAACGAAAACACGTTGGCCACAACACCCCAGCCCACGCGACATCATCACTGAGCACTACAACTTTCAGGCAACATCAGCAGACCGCTGCTGCTCCTCTTTATCTTCCGCCTGTAACGTTAATTGAAACAAATAAACCCGGCGACTATCCGCCCTTAAAACTTTGAAGTGGTAAGGGCCAATTGTCGCAAATTCTCCACGTTTTGGCATACGCCCAAACTGATGAGTCAACAAGCCACCTATCGTATCAAACTCATCACTGCTAAATTTTTCTGAAAACACTTCGTTAAATTCTTCAATGGTTGTTAGCGCCTTAACGGTATAACGAGTATCAGTGTGTTTAATAATATACATATCGTCTTCGACATCATGCTCATCCTCAATATCACCTACGATCTGCTCTAATACATCTTCGATTGTCACTAACCCGGCTATCCCCCCGTATTCGTCTACAACAATCGCCATATGATTTCGACTAGCTCGAAACTCTTTTAACAACACATTAAGCCGCTTGCTTTCCGGAACAAAAACAGCAGGACGTAATATTTCGCGAATATTAAAATTCTCCTGCTCTTTTTTGACAAAATAGGCAAGCATATCCTTCGCCAGCAAAATACCAATGACTTCATCTCGGTTATCACCGATCACTGGAAAACGCGAATGGGCTGATTCTATAATGAGTGGTAAAAACTTTTCGGGAGAATGTTCATAATTGACAACCGCCATTTGTGTCCGCGGTATCATGATATCTCGCACCTGCATTTCGGACACTTCCATGACGCCTTCAATCATCGACAAGGCGTCAAAATCCAACAAGCTTCTTTGCTGGGCCTCTCTTAAAAGGTCAGTTAGCTCTTCCCTGTTCTTTGGTTCCCGCAATAATGCATGAGTAACAATTTCATACCAACTGCGCGGCTGCCCACCATCCTTGGAGACAGCGCTTCTAGATCGACCTTCATTCATGGTGTGTTAATCTCTCCGTAGGGATTTGGAAACCCCAATGTAGATAATACGTTTCTTTCCAATAATTCCATGCGCTGTGCATCGTGTTCGTCGAGATGATCATACCCCAGTAAATGCAACACACCATGGACAATCATATGCGCCCAATGCTGCTCATCCTGCTTTAATTGCTGCCTAGCCTCCGCATTCACCACGGCGGCACATACAACAACATCACCCAGCAAGGGTAAATAGACGCTCTTGGGCGATTCAAAGGGGAACGATAAAACATTAGTTACCCTATGCTTTCCCCTGAACTGGGAATTAAGCTGAATCATTTCCTGCTCACTTACAATACGCACCGTAAGTTGAACTTTTTCTTTGTCTCGATCAAACTCAAGCGATTGCAACACGCTATTAATCCAGTCTTTTACCTGAATTTCACTGGGCAAATAATATTGTTGCCGCCCCCCCTGTAAAGCGATTTGATAATCAAGATCCAAGGAAACGATCAATCGCCGAGATTCCCTTTTTCCGGTTGTACCACCTGTTCAATAGCTTTAATAGGCTGCTGTTGCGACTCGTGAGACTCATAGGCCGTCACAATTTTTTGCACCAACGGGTGCCTTACAACATCTTTGGCGTTAAAAAAAGTGAAACTTATGCCTTCAACACCCTTTAAAACATCAACAACATGCCTCAGCCCTGAACGTACACCACGCGACAAATCCACTTGAGTGACATCGCCGGTAATAACCACAGTGGAGCCAAAACCAATGCGCGTTAAAAACATTTTCATCTGTTCCACAGTGGTGTTTTGTGCTTCGTCTAAAATGATAAAAGATTCATTTAATGTGCGGCCACGCATATAAGCCAAAGGGGCAATTTCAATCACATCTCGCTCAACTAATTTGGCAACGCGCTCGAAACCGAGCATTTCATACAAAGCATCATATAAGGGTCGCAAATAGGGGTCCACTTTTTGCGCAAGATCACCTGGTAAAAACCCTAACCGTTCGCCCGCTTCCACGGCAGGCCGTGCCAGTATTAGTCGGCGTATTTTTTCTTTCTCTAACGCTTCAACTGCGCAGGCAACTGCAAGATAGGTTTTACCGGTACCAGCAGGACCAACGCCAAAATTAATGTCGTGCGAAAGAATATTTTGCAAATAACGTTGCTGGCTATAACCTCGCCCTCGCACATTGCCGCGTTTAGTTGTAATTGCTACGTCGTACAGTTGTGCCTCATTCTGGAGTTTATCCAACGTCACATCCAACCCTGCTTCCTGCAAAAACAAGTGCACTCGCTCGGCCGTCAATTGTTCTCGCTCAGTTTCTGCATAAAGTTCTTTCAGTACCTCACCCGCAGCGGTGACTGACGACAAATCACCAATCACGTTAAACATGTTACCCCGACTGTTTATTTCCACACCCAAGCGCTGTTCAATTTGCCGCAAATGGCCATCGAACTGACCACACAAATTGGCCAATCGTTCGTTATCAGTCGGCTCCAGAATAAAATGATTAGGTTGTAATTGACGACTCAAGGTTTGTTATCAACTCACGCAGGAAACTGCTTCACTTCGAATTGCATTCTTCTCTGTCACTAGCACAACATCACCACGCAAAGAATTTGGCAACGCTTCGGTAATCCGAACATCGACAAACTCGCCGATTAGCCGTTGATGACCGACAAAATTTACAACTCGATTATTCTCGGTTCTGCCCGCCAGTTGGGCAGAATCTTTTTTTGAGAGACGCTCCACCAACACCCGCTCAACCTTACCCACCATTGACTCACTGATATTTCGTGCCATATCGCTTATTCGAGCTTGTAGCTTAGCCAGACGTTGCTTTTTAGCATCAACGGGAACATCATCAACATAATTGGCTGCAGGTGTACCAGGACGATTGCTGTACACAAAACTAAAGGAATGATCAAAGCCAATATCTTCAATTAATTTCATCGTGTCTTGAAAGTCCTGTTCTGTTTCACCAGGAAAACCAACGATAAAATCCGAGGAAAGACTAATATCCGGTCGGGCCAGGCGAAGCTTTCTAATTTTAGCCTTGTATTCCAACGCAGTATGACCTCGTTTCATCATACTCAAAACCCGGTCTGAACCACTTTGCACTGGCAAATGAACATGGTTGACTAACTTCGGAACATCAGCAAATGCCTGAATCAGCGAATCAGAAAATGCAACGGGGTGGGATGTCGTAAATCGAATACGTTCAATACCATCAATTGCAGCCACATAATGTATCAATAACGCCAAATCTGCAAAATCATCATCATGCATTGCACCGTAATAGGCATTGACATTTTGGCCCAGCAAGGTAATTTCTTTTACACCTTGTGAGGCGAGTGTCGCCACTTCATTCACAACACTATCAAATGGACGACTGATTTCTTCGCCGCGAGTATAAGGTACGACACAAAATGTGCAATATTTGCTACACCCTTCCATAATGGAGACGTAAGCGGCTGGACCTTCCGCACGAGGTGCCGGCAAATTATCGAATTTTTCTATTTCAGGAAAGGAAACATCGATCACAGGCGTATGAGCGTCATGGTGCTGAGCTAACATGCGGGGAAGCCGGTGCAACGTTTGTGGTCCATAGACTAAATCGACATAAGGTGCACGTTGTCGTATAGCATCGCCTTCCTGGCTCGCAACACAACCGCCGACACCGATAACGATGCCCGGTCGATTTCGTTTAAGCTCTCGCCAACGCCCTAACTGTGAGAATACTTTTTCCTGCGCCTTCTCACGCACTGAACAAGTATTGAGCAACAAAACATCAGCTTGCTCCTCATTTTCTACCCGCTGCAATCCGTGACTGTCGCGAAGCAGATCCGCCATCTTAGCGGAATCATATTCATTCATTTGACAACCAAACGTCTTTATAAATAACTTTCGCGACATAAATCTCTGTGCAATAAACACTTATTCTTAAGAATAGCATATTAACAATTTTAAGGCTGTAGGACGACCATCCAACATTGACAACCCCACCCAGGCTCTCTATAACACCATGTATTTATTGCGATTTTCATCAACCACCAGCAAGCCTTAGCAGGCCTGAGAGTCTACCGTAAATTACCACAAATAACCACCAAACCAGCGGGCAAAAAGGCCTATCTATCACTCAGATACCATTGTTCCACGATAGGAGGGTAGCCAATTGGAATGGGAGATCATTTGTGACGCATCGATTTTACCGATGCCAATTATTAACCTCTCCCTTTTAATAGCAATAGCACCCCCTAGGTAAGATCAGCGGCAGGCCAAGGTTTTTAAATGAACGACGACAAAAATACATCGACTAATGTTTGATTTTCGGCCAATATTGATCAAATTTAAATGAGGGGCTGTGAGGCTGCGTATGGCATTGGCCGCATATTTTTTGATGTGACCAGTTTTTATTCGGCACTGGCGTCTTACCACCAGAGGCAACATGCAGCTTTCCTGCACCATGGCAGGACTCACACTGCACACCCAGCAAATGTGGCGTGATGCTCATATCAATAAAGCCCCCGGCCTGATCAAGCCCAACAGTGTGACACTGTAAGCAATTCGGATCGAAAGATTTCCCTACCACTTCCAGGCTATCATATGCGATGGCATGATCACTTTCCTGCCACACTTGATACACTTTTGTATGGCAAGTCTTACAAGCCTCCTCGCCAACAAAAAGACTATCACCACTCTCATGCTGCTTACGAATAGCCACTTGCTTTAAATAATTTTGCTTTACTTTTTCATTGTATTCATCATACCAAGCGGACATTCGTGGTGCATCCGCCACAGACTCGGGCATGGGGAGCACCTGATGCTCCCAGCTGTTAATGCTACCGTTATTAGCATCCACTTTTATGCTGAGCTTACCAAGACGCATGCCACGGGAACCTGGCTGTACCACCAAGGCACCCCCCACTTTTTTAGGTTCACCGTAAACCTCATAAGCGGCACGCTCAAATAGCAAATCAATCGTATCAAGTGGTATTAGGGCCTTAATAACGTCCAAGGGCAGCGACGTTGCCAGTATAGTGAGGGCACCTTGTTTTTTTGCAGCGGCTATTCGCTCCGCAAGCGTTTTAATATCACCGTCCACATCACCATGCTTACCCTGCATTTGCAGGGTGGGCGACTGACTGGGATCCAACCAGCTAAAGAATTGCATCTGCACCTTATTGCCGTTGATAACTCTTGTGATTTTTCGGTTTTTTTGAAAATCGTCGTTTAACCAGTTACTGGCGACCCAAGGTAATGTTTCCTTGACGCTAAAATCCACACCATAGGCTAAATCCTTCCATTGCAGCCCAATAGCATCATACTTCAGATGTGTAAAAGCTTTAAGAATATATTCAGACTTCAAACGATCATTGGGACCTTCACTGCTAATCAAGCCACCCGCTGAAATAATGACAACACTAGGGTCATTTTTTTTATATTTATCCAACAAAGCTGTCCGGCGCTTTATTCCACCAAGGTTACCTTCAGCAGAGCAACCACACGGTTCTAATTCCCCATCCAAATTACCACTGTACAGTATCGTCAATGCCACATCACCTTTTGCAGCCATAGCGGTTGATGACATCAGAAAAAAAATGAACCCAAGAGTAATGAATCGCATAAATCAATAAACTATTACAATAACGGTTTAACCAAATTTATTTTACCAGCGCGCAATTACAACGATTCGTAACGACTTGACGCGATAAAAACGTGCTCTACACATCGTAGCATGTCTCCAAATGTGCTAGAAATATTCTCTGCGGAAAATCGCGCTGTCAAACATTGAAATAATGACACGGAAAATAAATTAACAAGCCGTGCCGTAATTCCGTATTTTCGCCAAATCAAATAATAAACAAGACAGATAAAGAGACTAGTGATAGTACCTCTGACGCTATTCAGTTAATTTGGTTCGCTGTTTTAGCGCTCCAGCAACACACTGGCGAATTTTCAATAAGGGAGTGCAAACAGGCGATGGGAAAATATTAATGAGAGAACGCCATCAACCGGATGCGCTGTATTTATACCGCACCAATTCAAGCTACACTTCAAGAATCAACTCACTAACGACAGTCTGAAGCTTAGCTGCAAGCCCCGAGTTCCGCGCTATCACAAAATCAGGGTCACTGTCACGCAAGGTCCGCACGGTTTTATCGGACGTAATAAGTACACAACGAATATTTTTGTCTGAACAAACAATCAGTTTTGTCGCTGCAATTAGTGCAATTCCATTAATGCCTGTGGTTTCTTTATCCGTAATGACAAAATCAAAATTTTCCTGCATTATCCGGCCAAGTGCTTCGTAACCATTATCCAACACTGACAAATGTATGGGTAATTCTGAGATAATACTGGCGCATATCTCAACAATATACCTTGAACTGGTCACTAGTATGCCAGTTGACGTATTAGGATGTGCGCTACGGCGTAGTTCGTCGAGTTTTTTTTCAATCCCGGAAAAGGAGTCGCTACCAGCCTGAATGTCAACCAACGCTTCCGTCATTAAATCAACGTATTGCAGCCAGTAATTAACGAGTTGCTTTGTAAGCCGCTCCGACTCTCCATCTACGATCTTCAACTGGTCCTCCAGCTGATGGCAAATACTACTGAGAATATACAAGCCAAAGGTCCCTGCACTACCTTTTACGCTGTGCGTACAACGAAAAAATTCGTCATATGTTTTTTTAAAATCGCCGCCATGCGTTAAACGCAATGCCAACTGTTCCAATATACCCAGCTTATGTGGTAATTCATCAATGTAAGCCTGCCTTAGCTCTTGAAGTACACTTTCAGCATGGGACAATTTATTCGTTGAGTTGTTATTAATGGACATCTCGGTCATGTGGGAATGTTTATAAACAATTATTTTTAGCGCCATTCATACCAGTCACAGTAAGATCAAACATAACTGCATCAACCATTTGTCTGTGACAGAGCAACAGATCGGAATACTGTGGCTTTACTTTAGGGCTTGTGAGATGTTTTAGCATACTCCTAGGGGTCTGTCCGATAATAGAAAGCCTACTGCGAAAACGCCATTTTGGCCCATTTTTACGATCACTACGTTAAATAGGTTAAATAGGTTAAATAGGCTCAACATTCGCCTCAAATGCCAAAAGTCGGTGCCCGATGCAATCGAAAAAATAGACTCAAAACGGCATTCCCTCGCGACGGCGGCTATTTTCGGACAGACTCCCTCTAGGGGAATATTTTCAACGTATAGAACGGCCCAGATTATTTTTGATTTGCCCGATGAAAGAAAAAGCGTGCCATTTGCAACCATAAACAAGCACTTTTGATGCGGCAATCGGACAAATCAAAAACAATCTAAACAGTTACACTATTAGCTGGGTATTCTTTCTTAGCCAAACATAAACAACCAACGCTGGAAACTAAACGACGGGAAGGGGTACGCTCATAAAGTATGATGCATCCATTAGAATACCTATAAACAACCACAGGGATTGACCACCACGATCAAACATCCTATTAAGGCATACAAAAAATCACAAATCACCCTTGCATTCGGGAGATGCACCTCCCATCATAATTCATCTTATGGAATAGACTACTCCGGACCACGTGGTGCACACAGCACATTAATCAGCCGGTCTTCTAATTCGATGCGGTCCGCCAAAGCCTCACCGAGCGCTGACAATTCATTGGATAATTGACTTAAATCATTACAATGGTCTTCACAATCATATTTATCGTTAAAAACCAAAAAAGATTGTGTAATTTCTGCAATCCGTGGGTATATGTCACCAGCAATTTTTAATACAGGCTCCCGCCGCTCTTTATCTTCATCGATATGTCGATACAACTGAAAATGCGCAGTGGCCGTATAGTCGATAAGCGACTCGCAAAAATTCTGCAACAAAACTTGTGTGTCATGCTCAGGAGTAAAAGGTTGTTTGGATGCGAGTTCGCCTAATAACGACAGTGTATCGGTTCTTGAATCAACCAAGGCTCCTATTTCTCGTTGGGAACGCGCTCGCCGCTCAACCAGCGCTTCGCTATTTGACTGCATGGTCACCTCATTATTTTAATAGTAAGCTAATATTTAAGTAGTGAACGATTAAGTAGTAAACAGCACCACTCTACAGTTGATCTTATTTTATGCATAGCGGCCGTTTTATTATCAATTATTCATGGTCACTTACATTAATTGCTGATTTAGTTATTTAATAACATGTTTTACTTGACCCTTCTTTCACTTTGCAACATCTATTCCATTATAAATAATCAGTGCTTGCCTATACTACTGCGTACTACACAATTCACACAACTTCTTTTACAACATATTTCACATTCATCTTGAAAGAGCTCTCTTTTTACTTTTCCTTGCGCTATTCAGGCCAGCCTCTTAAGCCTTGCTCAACAATGGATACGCGATGATAGTCAATTAAGTTGGAATAGGAACTCAGTAATTTAGGTGGTGGACATGCCGTTTTCAGCTTGTTGCACACTTATGTTGATCTCTTGTAGAGGTCGCTGGACGTTAATCGCTCTGGACATAAAATGTGTTTTTTCAAATTATACTTCGTGACGTTGAGGATTCCGATTTCATCACACACCCTGTTTATTCCAATGGCAATGTTAAAATCCCTTGCAATCGCCCCCAGCAACCACTTTTCTTCTTATCTTTCTTAAAATACATAACTCATGCTGTCGGTGCAATAAAATAACAAAACTTACCCATATGAATCCACAACCGCCACGGACATAACACGAACTAACAACCTTTTGAACTAATAACCTTAGAACCCGGTCGTCATTTTTCCAACAATACGTGAATTTTTTCAACCAGTCGAGAAAAATCAACAGGCTTGGTGTCATACTCCTCGCAACCCGCTTCCAATGCTTTTTCACGATCACCCGACATAGCGTGCGCCGTTAGTGCAATAATAGGAATGTCTTTTATAGTCTGTTTTGATTTGATTTGACGTGTCGCTTCCCACCCATCCATAACAGGCAAACTCATGTCCATCAATATTAAATCTGGCCGCTCTGCATCCGCAAGCGCTACTGCGGCTTTACCATCCAACGCAAACACAACATCAAATCCCTTTCGCTCTAAACGACGGGATAGCATATCGCGGTTCATTTCGTTGTCTTCTACTAGAAGCAGTTTAGGCATTGCAACACTCCCATGAGCGTTATATAAATCAGTCAACCTTGATACATCCACCCTGTCCATCGCGAGCCAGCATCCAGATAAAATATTCTGATTCGTTTGAACTCGCTTTCGGATGCCAACAACCCAGTAATGATATCGGGATCAAATTGATATCCTGAACCTTGGCACAAAATTGTGCTACTGCTGGTGTAAAAAAGCCCTTTGGTAACAATACCGGGGATAGCAATCCGCAAATAAGCGTGCTTGCAAAGACTGCATACATATTTTCAACAAGTTTTTTAATTCCTTATTGCGAATATCTCGTTTTCATCGAACAACAGCCTCGAACAACACGAAGTGTATTTTAACACTGAATCTGAAAGCAATAACTGCGCCATATTAAACCTAAATTAACCAGTTAGATGGCATGTAGCGTGCTCACCCTTGTGAGTGCAGCTGGTAAAAACACAACATTTCAATTGTTTTAAAATTAAGAGTAACTAAGGAAGGAAGTAAACCCCGTATGAGCAACGTTCTAACAACGTGCAGTGCGATAGCAGAGGAACTACAACACCATTAGAAAGCCGCGCATACGGACTGTGTTTAAGAGCAGTCGTGAGAAGAATATATTAATAACTACTGTAGAATACTTCGCTTGCCTTTTTTACAGCAACGCCCGAATTAATTGCAGCTTTCATGTCAGTTAAAACCGCATCCAGTGCGCTTAAGCAGAGCAATACATTAGTAACATTACTGGTGCTACCCATCAAGCCGATACGCCACACTTTTCCGGCTAATACACCAAGTCCTGCGCCAATTTCCAAATTAAAATCCTGCAACAACCGTACTCGTACCTGAGCATCATCAACGCCAGAGGGGATTGTAACGGCATTCAGCTGTGGCAATCGATCACTTTCCTTAACAATGAATTCTAACCCCATCGCCTCAATACCTGCCCGCAACACCTTATGGTTCTGTGCATGGCGTGCCCACGAGTTTTCAATACCTTCTTCCTGCAGCATAACCAAGGACTCATGCAGACCATATAACGAATTGATAGGCGCTGTGTGATGATAAGCCCGTTTTGCGCCGCTCCCCCAATACCCCATCACCAAGTTTAGATCCAAAAACCAACTTTGCACTTTGGATTTCCTTTGTTTAATTTTCTCTACTGCCTGTTCACTGAAGCTTACAGGCGATAAACCGGGCGTGCATGAAAGACATTTTTGTGTACCGGAATATATAGCATCAATGCTCCATTCATCAACCTGTAACGGTGTTCCACCTAAGGATGTAACCGCATCAACAATGGTTAAACAATCATGCTTCTTTGCGATCTCACATAAGGTCTTCGCATCCGACAACACACCGGTAGAGGTTTCTGCATGCACAAAAGCGACGACACTGGCATCAGGGTTCGCTTTTAGCGCATCTTCCAACTTGTTCGCATCTACAGCCGCCCCCCACGGGTCATCAATCATGACGGCTGTTGCACCAATACGCTCCACATTTTCCTTCATCCGGCCGCCGAATACACCATTTTGACAAATAATAACTTTGTCGCCTGGCTCCACCAGATTCACAAAACAAGTTTCCATGCCAGCAGAGCCGGGCGCTGAGACAGGTATGGTTAATTCGTTTTTTGTTTGGAAGGCGTACTGCAGCATTACTTTCATTTCTTCCATCATCAAAACAAATTGCGGGTCCAGGTGACCAATAGTGGGGCGCGCCATCGCGCTAAGCACACGGGGGTGAACATCGGATGGACCAGGTCCCATCAAGGTCCGAACCGGGGGAATAAAAGATTTAATCGCCATTGTATTTTCTCGCTTTGTTGTATAATGATGAGAGCTGCCAATTGCAACTCAGATAAATCTGCTTTCTTAACAATTACTTTTGCTCTACTTAAATTAACCAAGCCTGTCGCGACAATATTTTGTCAGTACAGCAGCAGCCTGGGAGCATAATACCACGCTGACCCTTTTTAAATCGGTCAACGCAAGCAGTGCCAACCGTCGGCGCTGAGCTTAAGGCCCACTATTTGAAAGGCCAATAATTTAAAATATTGCTCCGTATACGCTCCCCGCGAGACATAACCTCAGCCCCTTACTAAACCTACAAATCAGAGTTAGTTGAACCTACTTTGCAAGTAATGCAGGCACAACAGCCTTGTGAACGTACGCGTTCCTTATGCTTTATATTCGGCCACAAATGTAACCGACTCATTCTCTTCTCTTTGATTTGCTCTCACACAAACCAAAGACAAGCGGAGGAGTCGTTAACGCTACTCATATAAAAAAATGAAAACTCAACCACAGAATGTGAGACTTAAACAACCATCCCCAGCGTCGATTGAACCCGATGTTTTGCCGCAATATATTCCGCATGAGGAACATACAATAATTCTGTTAATTTCCGCACTAATGCTTCCTCATATTTTTCCAACTGTTTGTCTGCATACGCCACGTGCCACATTAATTCCACAATTTTTATTTTTTGCTGCATATCAAAGCCTTTGTTTATCAATGAAGTAAACTCATAATAACAAGTGGCCTCAGCGGATTCCTGCTCCGCAAGCATCACTAATTTCCGAGTATCTTCTTCATTTAACTGAAACATGGATTGGATGGATTGCGCCACAGCAAGAAGTTCCTCATCTTTTACATCAAAATCGGCCCGGGACATTTCAAGTAACAGTGCAGCAGTAGCCACTTTTAGCGCATGGTCTTCGCGGTCTGCTGACTCACCTTCCTCAATGAGGATATGAGCTTCAAAAAAATTTTTAATCGCAGCTAACATTTTATCTAATCAAGCGGGTTGTTAATAAATAAGTCTTTTTACAGTAACGTTAATGTAACGCTCATTCAAGTAAACGGATCGCCCTACTACCGCTGCATTTGTCAGCCATTAAATCGATTTTTTTAGGCTGTTTTATCGCATTAGCAATAACACCCATCATTATGCTCGCACTTAAGGGCACATCAGCGTAATAATTTCAATCTAATGCGTCTACGATTATACTCACAAATTACCATATTGAAACGAGCGACACCATATCAAGCAGTTACATTATTGAAACGGAGAAACAGATGTATCGCGCAATTCTATTACTACCATTCGTCATTTTAACCATTTCCATCCCATTTCTGGCACTTGCAAATAATGATCAGGACGAAATCGATACGATCCTTAACCTGAAGACCTCACCATTTGGTGTCGTATTTGAAATTGTGGAAGGTGATGACAATGCATTGAGGTGGGCTATTCCACAAGTGGCAAAATTTTCCGCTCAACTAAAAGCCAAATTCCCTGATATTGGCATAGCAGTCGTGACTCATGGCAAAGAACAGTTTGCACTCATGACGCAAGATAAGGGAAAATACCGAGCAGTCCATAAAATAGTCAAATCACTCACTCAAAACCAGGATATCCCCGTGCACGTCTGCGGAACCCATGCATCCTGGTTCGGGAAAAAGAAAGAAGATTTCCCCAGCTATGTTGATGTCACACCTGCCGCGCCCACGCAAATCAGGCATTATGAAGACATGGGATACGAAAAAATTGTTCTTGATCAACCCCAAAATCACCAATGACCCCTCTCGCTAGGATCAAAAAATCACGTCCATTATTCCTAGCTCAACTGATACGCTAGCATTATTTATTATTAACAGAAAAAAGATAATAAAAACGAAATGCTAGCCCAAAACATAGCCAGAGAAATCACTTGCCTTGCAAAATAAGAGGAAAAAGAAAGAAGCTATCCCGCGCAACCTCTCTGAGAAAAGAAACGGGTAAATAACCAGACTGTAAAGGCTAAGTAGTCGTCACGAAAACTGAATCTATCGAAATAACAACCCTTTAAAAAATGGAGCTGGCGATAGGATTCGAACCTACGACCGGCTGATTACAAATCAGCTGCTCTACCAACTGAGCTACGCCAGCACTTGAAGCGAGGCGGTATTCTACGCAATTTAAACCAGGCGAGCAATGATTAGTGTATTGAATAGAATGCTGATCCAGAAAAGCGCTAAAATCTCAGTCATGCAGTACATTTTCGAAAGCATATAGTGTCCTCTAGGTCGAGAAAGCCCAACAACACAGATGGGGTTTTGACGCTTTTTCCCCCAGGAGAGCCGGTCCGAGAATAGCAGCCGTCGCGACGGGCACTATCCATGAAAACAATCCTTCGGCGGTAATACCCAGGCTAATTACATTTTCGAGGATTTAACTCCAATATGGTCAATGTTTGAGCTATTGTCTCGATGGTTTTGATAGCCTGTTTCTGCCCGGTTTCAACAGAGATATCAATCCAATATTTTTCATCCTCCATATATTGTGCTTGAATTTTTGGGTTTTCGCCAAGCTTTTTCACTTGATCGACACGCACCTGCGCCCCAGATTGATTTTTAAACAAACCCAAGGATACTGCATTTTTCATGGCTCCCCGCCCCATAATGAACATATCTTTAATGTTCTGATTCTCCAATGCCAAAACTTTGTCTTTCGCTAGCTTCCATGACTTAAATTGCGGCAAATACACCCAGTAACCTGTCGGTATTTCTCTGGTGATTAAGCGTTCGTTTGTAGACACGCCCAAATCCCTCAATTTTGCTGAAATAGGCTTGGCCTGAGCAAGCCCTTCAAAGGGCCCGAGAGCATAACATATTTGATTTTTTGTGCCCGACAGACGTTCCGTCGACGGCTGTTTTCCAGTGATATTGTTCCTTGTCTTAGCTGGTGCTGTTTTTTTTGGTTTCTTTATCGCTGAAGAACGATTGGCATTTTTATTGGGCATCTCGTTTAATAATAATAATTTTTCCGTATTAGTATTTTGCGTTAATTTAGATACTTTCTCCTTATTGGATTCTAAACCAAAGATATCGATCTGCCAGACAAAGAACACAATATTCAGCATCGTAAAAAAGAAGAAAAGTACTTTCATAATTCACTTGCAGCCACTAAGGCTAGCCCCTGAAGTACGATATCGGCTTCTGTTTGATAATCAGCAATACCGGTTAACGGCATTATCGATGCAGCTGCACCACCACTGACCACTAACATTATATTCGCTTCTGAATTTTCAGCTGATAACACTTCGACAATATCATTCACGATACCGCGGATCGTATAAGCGGTGGCATAACACGCACCAGTTGCAATCGCTTCTTGTGTGTTACCTACAAATAAAGAATGTGTCGGCTGGTTTAACGCTTCGTGAATATCGGCTGTATTTTCAACCAAAGCATTGACCATTAAAGTTTTGTTGGGAATAATCGGACCTGCAAGGTGCCTGCCCTGGCTGGTTACTACGTCAATAGTAATTGCTGTACCACAACCTAAAACGATTAACTCCGCCTTCGGTCGTTGACTGCGCGCCGCTAATACAGCCAGCCACCGATCAACACCGAACTGGCGATGATTTTGATAACCGCATTCAACACCCAGCTGATTGGCTTGCGTTTGCATAAAGAACGTATTAAGCCCCAAATGGCCACTCATCCATTGCGTTATACTTTGTTGCATCGCCTGACCAGCGACATTTGACACGTATATTTGTTTTATTTTTCCGTGAAATGATCGCCACTGAGACTCAAACAACGGCAATAACGAATCATGAGACCACGGAACCGATGCCGTATTTTGCACAAACTCACCGGTAAATGATCGTTTAGCGTTCCACTTGATGCGGCTATTGCCTACGTCTATTAATAAAATCATTTTGCCATGCTTACTAACAAGGACCAATGACTGTAATCATTAGTCTTTTCTGGCTGAGGTTGTTTGCGGCACTGCCCGCATACTTATTTCGCCACTTTGGAAACTTGCAACCTGCTCGTTGTGCTCCAACATTAACGCTCCATGTATATCAACACCTCTGTTAAACCCAACAATATAACCTGTACCAGCGCTTAAGCGCACCTGTTGCCCCATGTACAGATCAAACTCATGCCATTCGTCACGAAAACTTACAAAACCATGTTCCCGATATTCTTGATAAACGGACAATAGCTCAGTAATCAATAACACCACAAATTGATTTCTCTGCAATGGTCGCTTTAAATGTGATTCCAAATCAGTGCATGGCTGATCAATCTTATCAAGCGCCGTATCACTTAATCGCACGTTAACCCCTACTCCCGCAACCACATTACTTGGCCCTGAAGCTTCACCATTTATTTCTAACAATATGCCTGCGACTTTTTTGTGATTAATTAAAACATCATTAGGCCATTTTACACCAACATTTTTGATGTCTAACACCTTAATTGCCCTAACGACGGCTATTGCGGTTGCCAGGCTAAGACCACTTAATTGTGCAGGGCCTGAACTGAAGCGCCACAATTGCGACAGGTATATATTCCACCCTAAAGGGGAGATCCACTGGCGTCCCCGCCGCCCACGCCCAAGGGTCTGCATTTCAGCAACGCACGTGTAACCAGATTCCACACCGCTTAAGGCACGCTGCAATAAATATCGATTGGTAGAATCCACCTGCCAGAGTACTTCTATGCCACCTAACTGCGGTAACATTTTTTTTACTATTGACTCTTGAATCAGCGCTTCGTCAAGCAATTCCGTCGGGCAGCTCAGACGATAGCCTTTCCCTCGTACTGCAAATATATCAACGCCGCAAGACTGTAAATACTGTACGGATTTCCACACGCCGGAACGTGACAATAACAATTGCTCAGCAAGATCCTGTCCAGAGTGAAAATTGCCATCAGCCAGTATAGTCAGTATATCTGCCGCCTTATGCATAACAAAACTCAACCCCTGTTTTATTGCTTATTTTGTAACAGTTTTTGAAATAACGTGAGGAGAAAGCGGGTATGATATGTTTATGCTAAAACTCCAAAAATGTTGAATCGACATTATTATTTAAGCCGTCCTTCAATACATAAGCCGAAAAACCATTTTGCGTCAATAAATACGTTGCCGTTGAACTGCGCCTTCCCGTATCACAATAAATTATATACGTGCGTTCTTTATCAAGCTTGTCCACCTTTGATCGTAAAACAGGTAACGGTATATTGATACTGTCGCGTAAATGCCATGTCTGATATTCTGCGGGCAATCTTACATCAATCCAAATTCCTGCGCCGTTTTCAATAGATTGAGCTTCAGTAAAAGCAACCCAGTTCAACAATGGCTCATTCATGAGTTCCAGAAAATCCGATTTTGAAAGACTCATTAGTACACCATCCGTTAACATAACAACTGAAGCGTTACGTTTCCCACCTGAAATAAGCGCCTCTTCACCAAAGTTATCTCCAACACCCAAACGCGCTAATGTCACTCCTCTTGGGTTTTTGCGGGTTTGGCGTATAACATCGCAAACCCCTTCCCTGATTAGGTAGAAATCATCGCCCTCATCGCCCTGCTTAACAACAGACTCATTTTTATGAAAATGCTGCGCTTGCATTTTCATAAAAATAGATTGGATATTAGCCGGTGGAATGCGATGAAATACTTTTGCTTGTAAAATACGAGCCATCCAATCATCATCAGAGGAATCGGCAGACTCTAAATCCTGAACCTCATATCCACCTGATTGCTCCCAAGTGAGCATTATATCTAATAGATCAGGGTCCACTTTGAGATATTTAACATCGGTTTTTGCGCACGCATTGTATTGATGCACCTTGCCCTGCCCCAACGGCAACTTAGACATTTTGCTACCGCCTGTCACTTTGCGACGCCCCCCTCCCGGGGTAATAAGCTCTATTTCTCCTTCGATAATATAGATGATACGATTAGTTGATTCTCCATACCGAAATAAATACTTACCTTTACTCACGTCGCACAAACAAGACTTATTGGCTAACTCCTGACAATGATCCGGCGTTAATGCCTTTACAGGCACAAGATCCGATAAAATCGACAAATCAATAATTTGATTTTCTGTAGACACGCCTAAATTAACCTGAATATCCCTCATGCCACGTCCGCAATATTTGTTAAATTAAGCGACACAAGGCGCTGGCAAAATTTCTGAGGCGATTCCTCGCCGAAACTGCAATTGCTAAAAAATGGAGTTTACATGCAATAACTAAATATTTTTATCCCATTTTCGGTCTCCAAAAACCTGTCTCCGCAGAAATTTTATACATACCTTACATAATGCGTTTGTAGCGTTCTAATGCATAACCTAAATTAACCAGCTGAGCACCCACAACCCTAATTAAGCTTTTGATATAACTAAAGTATTACACTTTACCCATTTTACTCAACAGATCAGCATACACCAACCTGTAGATCACGTTTTTTCGCCTCTGGCGTCGTTGCGAATCGTTTATAATACGCCCGCGCCTCGCTCAATCTCGATAATTGATAGTGAAAAACGCACACTACAGGCCATCCAACTGATGATTTTAGGATTAAGCGCCAGATCACCTCTGTTGCGATGAAAACAAGCCCTGGCAAAACACTGATACCCGAAAGTCATCAGACCCTAACTTACTTATCGTTCAAGAATAGGAAAATGTGAAATTTTTTGCTGTATATTGAGCTAGAGGGCGTTCTCGCATATAACATGATGGTGCATTATCACGAACAGACACGAAATAAATTACGCTTTATATTCACGCAACAATTCATTAAATCATCTTTAGGGTATGGTAGCGATCAAAACCGATACCCTAACTGTAATGCAGCGGCTATGGCATCACCACTGTCAGCATAGGCAACATCAAGGGTAAAACCCTCCATAGTGAAATTCAACCCAGCCGAAAACAATCCATTTTGCCCCCCTCTACCAGCAACCAGGTTATAATTGTAGCCTCCACGCAACTGCACCCACTGGCGTAGATCCCACTCCAAACCAAAACCGAATGCCTGCGAATCGCTGCCACTCCCCACCGCTTTGTTTTTTAGAACATCGAGATCAACAGCGATGCGCCCCCACCTCAATTCATAGGCCAAACCTGTTCGCACTTGAGGATTAATGGTAATGGCATTACCCAGCGTTGTTTCATAATCCAGTGGTAAAATATTCTTAATGACCGCTCCCCAGCGTAACTGTTCATTCAGCATTTTTGCCATACCGATATCGGCAGTCATTTTCCAACTATTGTTCTTGTTACGGTTAGATTCCATTTTATTATCTGTCGCGGTGACATTGCTGTCATAGGTATCAACCTGTACAAACTTGGGTGTCACACCGAATGCGATACGATGATCAAAAGGGGTAATTTCCCAGGACATGGATATACCTAGCTCAGTAATAACCAACCCTCTTGCGGAAGCAGTAGAAGTCAGGTTATCAATTTGATCCGGAATCAATCCGTTATTTCGATTTCCGTCAATATAAATTTCAGAATGTGGTGCGCCCTCAGCACCATTGCTAGCAATAAACCGCATATCTTCAATATAGGCATTTAATAACTGGCGATCTTCAGTCGATTGATTTAGTTTACCATCTGCAACTACACGGCGATTAAACATTAGAGAGCCACCTTCCCGGCGATGGCCGATACCAAGTACTATTCCAACATTTCCATCTACAAAAATTGGGTCGCTGGCAACATCAGCCAGGTCTGCTTGTAGCTCCGTCGCTATATTTACCACGTCAGTAACAGTCGCGGGGTTATTCCTGTCAAAAACATTGATGGCAGTATTCAAACGTCCATCAACATCATTTCTCCGAAAATTTTCCAAATCTTCAACATCCTGCGACACACGGATATTCACCGTCGGGAAAATAAATCGCGAATTATTCCCCCTTTCTTTTCGTACCTTGTACCTCGCAAGCATCGCAGGATTAAAAAAAACAGCATTAGCGCTGGAGGCTGTTGCTACACCGACACCGCCCATCGCAGTCGACCTCGCATCGAACGAACCAAATGGCAGTGCTTGAACACTCGAAAAATAACAGGAATAAGTTAAAAAAATAAAGAAGAGTATCGCTGTACCTGGAGTAATCATAGGCTAACTGCATGTTTGGAGCACCGACAACCGCGTGTTAACACGAACCCGGCACATGATGATAATCGCGCAAAAACTGGTTTTAAAAGAGCTGACCCAACAAATCAGTAAGTTGCACTCAGAAATTCATCATACACTGGCTTTTCTTGGAAGGGAATAAATACCATGGAAAAGCCTGTAGAAGCACAGAAGCTCACATAAAGTTATAATCATCTGATGACGGTACAGATACGTGCATTTTTTACGATAAATTATTGAGGCTGGTGAGGCGGCTATTAATAACGAGTTGCAACAACACCAGATGCGATAATGGGCAATCAACAAATTAAGTTGAAACGTCATTGCTATTTTTTTTAGGCATAAAAAAACCCTGTGCTCAATGAGAGCACAGGGTCTTGATTTAAAGCCTGGCAGTGTCCTACTTTCACATGGGGAAGCCCCACACTATCATCGGCGCTGAATCGTTTCACTTCCGAGTTCGGAATGGGATCGGGTGGTGCCAACTCGCTATTGCCGCCAGGCAAACTGTATCGAGATATCGAAGGACGGTGCGTTGTTGATATTCCACCATAATTAATCCAGTAAAACCGATTAATTTCGGGCGCTAATCTCAACATCTCTCCCGCTCTATCTCAAATTTGGGTCGAAATGATTAATGTATCGCTATAATCTATCTAGGTTAGGTATATTGGAACTGCCTCACAACACACCCTAATACCGATCTTAACAACATCTATCATTAAAACCATTTGGGTGTTATATGGTCAAGCCTCACGGTCAATTAGTACTGGTTAGCTTCACATGTTACCACGCTTCCACACCCAGCCTATCAACGTCGTAGTCTTCGACGGACCTACAGGGGCATCAAGTGCCCAGTGAGATCTCATCTTGAGGGGGGCTTCCCGCTTAGATGCTTTCAGCGGTTATCCCGTCCGTTCATAGCTACCCGGCAATGCCACTGGCGTGACAACCGGAACACCAG
>JAADGF010000005.1 GCA_013152545.1 Gammaproteobacteria bacterium | reverse complement strand
TCGTCTCTGAATCAATATCGAGTACAGCCAGATCAAGTAATGGCATACCAAATTCATGGGCGGCGACGTTGGCAATATCACTGGAACTGAGGAGATTTTGTTCGACTAAAAAACTGACGAACGGCATCTTTTTTTTCAGAGCCTGTTCGTGATGTTTGATTGCATCTAGTTCCGGTAATAGTCCATCCTGAACGAGTTTGCGTGCCAGTCCACTTAATTTAACTTGGGCGCTCTGTGTAGCCATTCGGAATTTTAGTCCTAACTAATTTGTCTTGTTTAATAGAAACTTGTTTAATAACTTGTTTAATAAAAAGTGCGATAAAAATCTGTTTGTATTTTATGCATACCTTTAAAATGATTTAATCTTGTTAATTTGTTGGAGTCAATAATGATACACGCCATTTATAAGCTTAACGGTGATAAGCTGGTCAATTATTAAATTTATTAATAATTTAACAGGATATCTCATTAAACGCTCACTAGTTTATATCGAGCAGGTTTTGTTTTTCTTAAATTGTAGACCGGTGTTGCTTTCGTATTGGAAAGGCTGCGGTCAAGCTGGACAAAAAACAAGCTGGCTGCAATGGTGTTTTGTTAATTAGAAATATATTGGCAATTAAATCAATAGCTTATTACCCATAAAAATAAATAGGATATAAGCATAAAGCCAATGGTAAAGTTAGGGAGTTGGGAATTCAATCGTAACGGTGTTCGGGACGTTATTACCTGCACCTGTGGCAATCACGTTAAAGCCGACGGGAGTGGGTGGTGGCCCTGTCGTTGCGGCAATTAGCGTAACAGCGTATGTGAATTCGCGGTTTGCGACTGGTTTAGCAGGTTCCCATAGATTACCACTGGCCGCTGTCAGCGCGGCGGCATTTGCGCCAATAAAATAAGTGCCGTTTTCGGCAAAAAACTCAGCCTGAGCTGCTTTTAGGGTCTCAATATCATTTTGGGCTTCTACCTGACGAGAAGTTAAGACGTAATCTTGATAGAAAGGCATGGCTATGGTGATGATAATGCCAATGATAGCGACCGTGATCATTAATTCAGTGAGAGTGAAGCCGCGTGCTCGTGCAGGAGTTTTCATTTCATCGACTCCATATAACCTGGTTGGATATCGTCAATTAAGTGCAAGCTTTTAGTATAAATTATCATGATTTTTTATCTGTGATCTATATAACAACTTGAATATAAAGTTTTTCGTCAATGATGTCGGGTAAAATCAACAATCATATGTATGAACAGAAAAAGGCCAGAACAACGGTTCTGGCCCGTATTTCAGTTTTTAGACCTTAACGTAAAGTAAAGGTAACTGCCGCATCGGCACCCGTAGGGTAATCGGCTGCAACCATTCCGAGGACCAGAGTAGGTGTAATCACGGCATTAGCATTAATTTGTGGGCAACCGCCTTGTTGACTCGCCCCTGCACCAGTAATTGCGGTGTAAGCAGAGATGGTTACGTCAACACTGCCGGGAACCGCGGCGCCTACGCCAAAGGCTGCGCCAGCGGATGCATTAGATACCGCTCGTTTACCGCCTTCATTCAGCGCAAGTACTACGTCAGCATCACTAGCAAAGCCGCAAAATCCTCCTGCCTGGCCTTTGGAAAATTCAGTGCGTACAAAACGAACGGCAATTTCCTTGTTACCTACATGTGAGTTAATGGATGAGGATTTGATATAACCCTGGTAAGCCGGGATGGCAATGGCCGCCAGAATGCCGATGATCGCAACAACGATCATGAGTTCGATAAGTGTAAAACCTTGTGCATTTTTCATAGATACATTTTTCATGGTGGAAAACTCCTAATAAAGCCTGTTTTGGTTGTCACTGATACACAAATTTGTTGTTCATGTATCGATTAGATTCATAATTTAGATTCATAGTTTCTTTAACCCTTGCCTTTGAATCTCGGAGGCGTTTGAGAACCCTTCATCCTGAAGGGCTGAAAGACAAGGGTTGCAGAAATCGTCTCTGAACGGGTTATTGCAGTTGTTATGCCAGCTTAATGTTAGAAGTCAAAAATCCGCATTTCTGCTTTTAAAATGTGATGGGCATCACATTTATTATGCGCACACCCCTATTTAACCCTGATAGCCTTGTATTTTATAGGTGAAAATAACACTCTCAATAACCTCAAGTGACCCATTTGGTCACCGCAGAGACTGACAAAATGGGTCACCTGAAACAATTTTGTTGCGCGCTAGTGTATAGAATTTCAGAAATTTTTGGCTAAATTTATTATTTTATTCGACGATATAATTCGTAGGTTAAAATCACAACTTGGTAAGATTGTAATGAATAAACTAACTGCATTTTTTACTAAAGAAAAACGCCAGGCATTTTTTATACATCTGGGAATCAGCCTGGGCATTTTTCTGGTTCTTTTGTATTTCATACTGGTTTACTGGTATCCACATCCTTTATTTACCACTGACGGGGGATGGCAAGGTATCAGGCTTATCGCGTTTGTTGATATTATATTAGGCCCACTGTTGACGTTAGTCGTCTATAAAAAAGCCAAGCCAAGATTAGTACTGGACTTGACGATTATAGCGGTTATACAACTTAGCGCGCTAGTATCAGGCACCTGGGTGGTTTACAGCGAACATCCTACCCTGGTGGTGTTTATAGAGGATCACTTCAAGCCTATCACCGCTTATCAAGTCAATGAAGCTGGCGTAACAGCAGATGCTGTAAAACAGTTAAGTAAACACCATCCACCCATTGCTTTTCTGGACTTACCCAATGAAGCAGATGCGATGCAAGCGCTGCTAAAAAAATTGATTGCGGAACAACGTCCACTATCCTTGGTCGGTGAGCTTTACCGGCCGTTGACAGAAAGCAATATGGAAAAAATACGTCATGCCGCTGTCGATATGGACAGTGCTCTAAAGGATAGACCAGAGGACATGGCGAAATACCAGCATTATAAAAAACAGAATGTGGATACAGTAAACGACGTCATCTATATACCGCTTCATTCACGATATATTTATTCAATGGCGGTTGTGGATCGTAATACACTTCGATTGGTTGATGTACTTGATATCTTGGTAAACCCAAAGAACACGGCTGACGAATCAAACGACAAGCAATTGTCAGTCCAGGCCCAGTTTTTTTAATCGATAACGCAGCGCCCTGAAGGACATACCCAATAGTTTTGCTGCCGCTGTTTTGTTCTGCTTTGTTTCTTCCAGCGCATTGAGGATCGCTTCTTTTTCAATATGACCGAGCATATCTTCCAGTGGCAGGTTCTCATCCGGACTACTAATGATAGTGCTCTCCATACCAACCTGTTTGTTGAGTTGTAAATCATCTTCGTCTATCGTGTTGTTGTCACACAACGTCATGGCACGTTCGAGGATATTCTCAAGTTCCCTGACATTGCCTGGGAAAGAATAAACTTGCAGGGTACGTGCCGCTGCATTGGTCAGCGCGGGTTTGGCACTACTTGATTGTTGCGCCAATTTGTCGAGCACGTGCTCGATCAGTACGGGAACATCGTCACGTCTTCCACGCAGTGGCGGCACAGTGAGTTCAATGACATTGATCCGGTAGAATAGATCTTGTCGGAACTTGCCCTGGTCAACCAATGTGGATAAATCTTTGTGGGTTGCGCTTAATATTCTCACATCGACGGTTTGTTCTTGTGAGGCGCCGATTTGTTTTACCGCTTTTTCCTGGATAACACGTAATAGTTTTACTTGCATGTTGAGGGGTAAGTCAGCAACTTCGTCCAGAAACAAGGTGCCGCCATCAGCGGCTTGAAACAGCCCTTGTTTGTCAGATGTTGCTCCGGTAAAGCTACCTTTTTTATGCCCAAAAAATTCACTCTCCATGAGTTCGCTGGGTATAGCGCCACAGTTGATGGGTATAAATGCGTTTTCTGCGCGTGGGCCTTTTGCATGAATCATTTTTGCAACCAGCTCTTTACCCGTGCCGGATTCACCAGCGATATAAATAGGTGCCTGGCTTCGAGCGACCTTGGCGATCTTGCCTCTTAATTCCCTCATTGAAGGCGAGTCGCCTAGCAGCACATCACGGGTACGCCGATCACCTTGCGGGGTCCGGTTTGATAATTTAAGCGCAGTCTTAACTAATTTTCTAAGGATCTGCAGGTCGACTGGTTTAGAAACGAAATCAAACGCGCCTGCTTTGAGCGCCGTGATTGCCGATTGCATATTGCCGTGAGCTGTAATGACAGCGGCGGGGATGTGCGTATAGTTTTGCTGTAAATATTCAACGAGTTCAATTCCGTTACCGTCGGGTAGTTTCATATCAGTGAGACATAAATCAAATTCATGTTTTTTTAGCAAGGCCTTTGCGTTTTGCAGGTCTTGTGCAGAGTGGGTGTCAATTTCCATACGGCCCAATGTGAGTGCAAGAAGCTCACAAATATCAGGTTCATCAT
>JAADGF010000104.1 GCA_013152545.1 Gammaproteobacteria bacterium | reverse complement strand
ATTTTTTGTGGAGATCTTGGGTGTAGGATTGAATTTTTGGCAATGCCCACGCTAAGGCATCTTGCTCAGATTCCGCCACTTCAAAAATGATGCCTTTAGGTGGGTTTTTAGCGTTGAGGATGAAGGCGATATCGGTATCAGAATTGGCCAGCACGTTTTGGCTCAGCATTAGATAGAGTAGTAGGCAGCTAAGTTGGGTGGCAATGGATCGGAATAACGGGTTGGCATTTTTTATCATGAGTACATATTCGCTAAAAGTATGGGTATATTATCCATCTCATTTCAAAGGTTCAGTCATATCGTTGTTTTAGGGGTTTGAAGTCCAATGGTACGAAAACGTACGCTAAGCTTCTTTGAGTATTTTATAGACTGTTGAACGTCCCATTCTCATTTGCTTGGCAATGTCTGTGGCGCCAATGCCTCTTTCATGTAACGCTAACATTTTTTTACGGTCAATATGAGGTTTACGACCAAACTTAACGCCTTTGGCTTTGGCCTCTATTCTGCCTTCATTCGTCCGTTCTAGAATACGTTCACGTTCGGCCTGGGCGACAGCAGATAAAATGGTAATGACCATTTTTCCCATATTGCCATCGGTACTGATACCATCATCGAGAAATCGGATGGCAACACCTGCTTCGTCGAATTCTTTGATTAAATGAATCATATCAGCGGTGTCACGCCCAAGACGATCAAGCTTCTTAACCAAGATGACATCGCCAGCTTCAACTTTGACCCGCAACAAATCCAGTCCGCCTCTATCTATATGCTTGCCGGTAGTTTTATCAGTAAAGATGCGATTCTTTCTAACGCCTGCTTCCTTGAGTGCTTTAATCTGAAGGTTCAGTGATTGGTGGCTGGTGGATACTCGTGCATAACCAAATAGCCTCATAAGAGTGTCTCCTAAATCGATTAGTAGACATCAGTGTCTACTAATTATATTAAAACGATTTAATAGACACGATATTCTAGGGCGATTACTATGTCTACTAACTTATAATATATTAGATGCCTTAAACACTGCTGTCTTCTTCAATATGACCAGTGACGTGGAATCAATTAATGGCCGTAGATTTTTTAACTGTCGAACAAAGAGCACAATACGGACAATTTTCATGTGAACCAAGCGAAGTGCAGCTCTCACGCTACTTTCACCTCGATGAGGCTGATCTCGCGCTTATATCGAATCGGCGTAGCGAACAGAATAAATTTGGATTTGCATTGCAATTAACCTCAGCTCGTTTTTTAGGCACCTTCCTTTCAGATGTAACACTTGTACCTGCTAACGTTCAAGTATTTGTGGCACAGCAACTCTTGATTAAAGATGTTTCTGTCTTGGAAGATTATGCTCAAAGAGATACCACCAAGCGTGAACACACTGCACTTATCCGCAAGCACTATGGATACCACGAGTTTAGTGATTCGTCCTGGGCATTTCGTCTTAGCAGATTGCTCTATACACGCGCCTGGATCAGTAATGAAAGACCGAGCCTAATGTTTGATTTTGCCACAGCTTGGTTAGCCCAGAATAAAATCCTCTTACCAGGCTTAACAACACTGTCACGACTTATTTCTGAAATCCGCGAGAGAGCAGCTAATCGGTTGTGGCAATGTTTATCATCATTACCGACAGATGAGCAAGAAGCGAAGCTGGAAACCATTCTACAGGTGCCTGATGGTATGCGTATCTCCCAGTTTGATCGTTATCGAAAAGGTCCCGTGACAATCAGTAGCTCAGCATTTAATGTCGCAGTGGAACGCTATCAAGAGCTACAGGCATTCGGCTTACAGAAACTCGACTTCTCACATATTCCACCTGTTCGACTAAAGAGCCTAGCACGACACGCTGGCGTGATTTCCATGCATAAAATAGCAAGGATGCCAAACGAGAAGCGTATCGCTATTTTGGTGGCCTTCGTGAAGGTATTTGAAACCGCTGCTCTTGATGATGCGCTGGATGTTCTTGATCTTCTCATTACCAATATTGTTGGCGAGGCCAAAAAGATTGGTCAGAAAAAACGTTTGCGAACACTCAAAGATATGGACAAATCAGCATTGGAATTGGCACAAGTCTGTGCGCTAATTTTGAATGATAAAACAGAGGATAGCCAGTTACGCGAGTTAATTTTTAACCGATTCCCAAAAACACAATTGGTTGAGTCCATCGCTATCGTCAATGATTTGGCCCGACCATCTAATGACCGTTTTTATAATGAAATGGTTGAGCAATATGGAAAAGTCAGACGATTTCTTCCTCGATTACTTAATGACATTACTTTCAGTGCCGCACCCGCAGGAAAAATCACGCTTGAGGCACTTTATTATCTTGCTGATTTTGGATCATCACATAAACAGAATCTAGATAATCCACCACTCGATATTATTAGCAACCCTTGGAAGCGATTGGTTTTCAACAAAGAAGGCCAGGTAATTAAGCGGGGTTATACGCTCTGTTTTCTCGATAAGTTGCATGACAGTTTACGACGACGGGATGTTTATGTAGAAAACAGTGATCGTTGGGGTGACCCTAGAACAAAACTATTACAGGGAACAACTTGGATGGCAAACAAAATACAAATCTGTCGTTCTCTGGGGCATCCAGTACAACCCCAAGAGGCTATTGCAAATTTAACTCGCCAACTGGACGTTGCTTATAAGCAGGTCGTGGCTAATTTCGATGACAATGAAACCGTCAGAATTGACCATTCTGGAAAGCACCCCTCTTTAACAATTACCAATTTGGATAAGCTTGATGAACCACCCAGCCTTACGCAGCTAAGTAAACAGATTACCGAACTACTACCCAAGGTTGATCTCACCGAGTTGATATTGGAAATTCAAGCTCATACTGGGTTTATTGATGAATTTATCCATGTGAGTGAGTCCAATGCACGAGCCGATGATTTAACTATCAGTGTTTGTGCAGCGCTTATCGCTGAAGCTTGTAATATTGGGTTGGAGCCGTTAATTAAATCTCATATCCCCGCATTGACGCGCCATCGTTTAAGCTGGGTTAAACAAAATTACTTTCGAGCAGAAACACTGGTGCGAGCTAACGCTCGCTTAGTTGATCATCAGTCCACACTCTCCCTGGCTAAAAAATGGGGTGGCGGTGAAGTGGCCTCCGCTGACGGCATGCGTTTTGTGACACCGATCCAGACGATTAATGCAAGACCCAACAGAAAATACTTTGGAAATAGCAAAGGCATAACCTGGTACAATTTTTTATCAGACCAGTTTTCAGGGTTTCACAGTATCGTGATCCCAGGGACACTCAGAGATTCCATTTTTGTTTTGGAAGGATTATTAGAGCAACAAACGGGTTTAAGACCCACTGAAATAATGACTGATACCACTGGCACCAGTGATATGGTGTTTGGGTTATTTTGGTTGCTCGGCTATCAATTTTCTCCTCGCTTAGCAGATGCTGGTGAAGCTGTTTTCTGGCGTATTGATAAGGACGCAGATTACGGTGCTCTTAATGAGATTGCCCGCGGGTGTGTGATGCCCCAACGCATAGTGCAACATTATGATGATATGTTGTGTATTGCTGGTTCGCTCAAGCTTGGCACTATTCAAGCTTCGGAACTTATCGGCTCATTACTAAAAAGTGATCGTCCTTCTGGCCTAGCTCAAGCAATTATCGAAGCCGGACGCATTAACAAAACCCTGTATTTGCTAAATTATATTGATGATGAAGATTACCGTCGCCGTATACTAACCCAGTTAAACCGAGGTGAAGGTAGGCATTCTGTTGCCAGGGTTATTTGCTATGGCCAACGGGGTGAAATTCGAAAACGCTACAGGGAAGGCCAGGAAGATCAGTTAGGTACTTTGGGTTTAGTAGTCAATGCGGTAGTGTTATGGAATACCATTTACATGCAAGCAGCTCTGGATCATGTGCGGCAATCTGTAGAGATTAAAAAGGAAGATGAGGCTAGACTTTCACCTCTGGGTTACAGACATCTGAATGTACTTGGTCATTATTCCTTTACTCTCTCAGAGCAGGTCATCAAAGGACAGCTCAGGCCATTAAACCACCCTTCGGAAAATATTGATGTTCCTTAGCGTACGTTTTCGTACCATTGGACTTCAAACCCCTTTTATTAGCGCAAGATTTTATTCGCTTTCTCACCACCGAAAGTTATTTTGATAAATTGAAAAATAAAATAATATTTTTTTCTCGTGAAATAATTGAAAAAAATCATAGGAAGAGGTCAACTTCATTACAATGTTTAGCCGAAGCTCTAGGAGGCGAATAAAATCCCGAACACCTATGTGTATTAGCAATGGGTCGATCCATGGCTTAGCGCTCCAATAAAGCCAACACGGCCTCTAAATCGGAATAATTTATTGTACAATTCGCCTGTGCTTGTACGGCTGGCTTAGCCCGATAAGCAATTCCTAAATCGGCGGCTTTCATCATTAACAAATCATTGGCACCATCCCCCATGGCAATTACTTGATTGCGAGCTTGTGCTAAATCTTGCTTTTTATCGAGCAGAAAAGCGGCTTTCGCCTCACCACCAACAA
>JAADGF010000095.1 GCA_013152545.1 Gammaproteobacteria bacterium | reverse complement strand
TGAGCCTCTCAATCAGTTGAGCTTGTGTGAGTTGTCCTGAGGATTTGCAAATAGCTTTAACTTTGCTCTTGATCGATTGAACCGACTTCTTGCTGGGTTCAATTTGGATTTTGCCAAGCGCTCCATCTCGACGCGGGTACTTGCGTACCGTTTGGCCAAGAAAGTCAAACCCTTTGCTGATGTGAGTCACCTTGGTTTTTCGCTCTGAAAGTTGAACACCGCGGTGTTTTAAGAAAGCATTGATCTTGGGGATGACAACATCCTCAAGTAATGCGTTTGAATTGGCAGTGACAATAAAGTCATCCGCGTATCTCACAAAATGGATGCCGTGTTTACGTTTGTAATAGGGCGTATTACAAATGATCGCTTCCAAGCCATCCAGCACCCAATTTCCAATGACAGGACTGATGACACCCCCTTGCGGGACGCCATCAACTGTTGGAAATAGTTTTCCTCTCTCGATAAAGCCGCATTTTAACCATGCCTGCAACACCTTCTTGTTCATGGGTATATGTTCCAATAGCCAATCAAAGTCGATGTTGTCGAAACGAAAAATCCTTTTATGTCCGCCTCCAGAATCCATTGTGACGAGCCTTTCTGACGCAGGATCTTGAAGATCTGATCAATGGCATCCGCACAGCGGCGCTTTCTTCGAAAGCCATACGAGTTGATATCACCCAGCGTTTCAACAATAGCTTGCAAAGCGAACATGTGTAATGTCTGCCTGGCTCTACCCTCCATCGTCGGTATGCTCAGCGACCTCGTTTGGTTTCTGTCTTTCTTGGGAATGCGTATTCTTTTCAGCGCTTTTGGACGGTATCCTGTCCAATTGGCAATTGTTTCTACGGCCCGCATTTTCTGGTTGGCTGTCGTCCACACCTGGCCATCAATGCCCGCTGTTTTTCTTCCTTTATTTTCGGTAACCCGCTTGACTGCCAAGGCTCTGGCGGAATGTGACTGGGTTAATAGATAGCAGAGACGTTTGGCGTTGCGCCACGCTCCTTTTCGTACTGATTTGACAATCCGATTCTGCAGGGACATCACCTTGTTATTACAGTTCTTCCAATTAAGGTTGAGCCATAATTCACTTTGTGGGCACTGGGCCGCTTGTAGTATATACATACCACTCATTTTAAACTTGCTCCAGTTAAACGTTTACAACATCTTCTTTGCCAAGTAACACCTGCGGGGCGTTGCGCCCACTTAGGAAGTCAGCTCTTCTTGCGAATGGGACAAAGTTTGAATCCCTATCCACCCCGCTACAGGGCAGCTTTCGCTTCTTCCAACATCTCTTACCTGCATGCCCATCCGCTTCAGTTACCATCAGCATACTCACGGGTTTACACATTGCGTGACCTTGAGCGACAGACAGGCTTACCGCATATCGCTAAATTCTACAAACAAACTGGGTTAGGATGTCTCTGTATACCGAACGATCATTAGAGTGTGTAGGCTTGCCGTTAAAACTCGCCTAACCAAACCGATGTGGCCATTTTGGCTCTGGAGCCGAAAGGTAGCTCTAGCTCCGCACTTCTCACGATACGTAACAACGAGACTTCAATTAGTTTATCCATACCAGTCATTCCTCACGCATAATGAATTGTGCTACTCAATCCCTTATACTTTACTGAGTGCTTAGAACCCCACCGTTGCCAGTGACGCACCCTCAGTATGAAGACCAGTGACACTACACTTTGATTGAATATTCCCTCCTTTTAATTTCAACAGTAGTAATTAGCGACTGGACGTCGCAGTAACGTCAAAGAAAAATATGTCAACTTTAACGCAATGTTATGTGAAAAGTATAACAGCAATACAACACTCCGATTACTATCTTACGTTATCGAGCTTCTTCGCAATTTTTTTTTCGGCAGCAGAGAAAAATAATCGAACATCAGAAATAATTTTACTCCGATGTTTGTTCTAAAATGGGAAATAGGAAGCCCAACCCCATTATTCCATAGCTATGTTAGTTATACAGCAATCTCAAATCCTGCTGAATAATCTTTTTTTAATTCTTTTCTTATCTCTTCTACCGATTCTTTAATAACTTTTTTAGTATAAAGGAAAATTAATAACAGTGTAATCACTCCCTCAATTGCCAAAAACATAGCTAGAGGGTAAGTAGTATCTGTTCCTATAATACCCATCACTAGTTGAAAAATCGTCATAAGCGTAGGTATTGCTATAAGCACAAAAGAAAATAATGCAATTACGAATATTGAAAATAAATCTGCCGATTTATATATTATATCATCACTTTCATATGCTTTTCTAAGTTCCGAATTATCTAAAGGGTATTTTTCATGTTTTAAATATAAATTATATAGTAATGACGACTCATCTTTGAATATTTTAATAAATTCTGAAGTATTGTTTTTCGCAAGAAATATTTTTTCATTTGAACCCGCTGTTAATAAATAATGTAAAGCGACATGCACTGACTGTCTTAAACAATTAATTTGTCTCACAATCAATAGACCATCTCTCTTGAAGCTTACTATAAATTTAATAATTGCTAAGTTTATTATTACTACAGCAAAAATGAATAAAGTGAAAATAAAAATCTCTACATATTCAATACTACTAATTCCTGTATATTTATCACTAGATAACCAAGTAATCATCACTGTTGCTAACAATGAAAATACGCCAAAGCTAGATATTATTAACATCAACTTCTTTTTTTCCTTATCTTTAGTAAATTCAGAAAGTGCTAAAGATCTCCACTTTATCGTTTCTATCAGATATTCTAATGAGCTCCGTGTTACACCAATATTATTTATCGATCTTCTATCTACTTCCCTTCTTTCATTCCCGCTCCTTGTTTTCTGTTGTGCCCCCAAAATAATTTCATTTTTTCTATCCCCAATTTTTCCTAAAGTATAATTACGTCTAATATTTTCACTACGTTGTATTTTTTCTCGTCTATCTTGATTAATTACCTTAATATAGTCGACCATTTATTTCCCCAAATAATGATAAAGCCATGTTTAATCTCTCTCAGTTTACCAATAAATGCATCAGGCCAAACTAAGCTTTCTAATCACACATAACGTATAAGCATTTTATGCCCCGCGCGCAGTCCAGCATGGGGCATAAATGTCTTGTTGGACTATGCCGCGATATCGGTACTGCTAATGGGGATTGTATTGTGTTGGAGTGTGGCTGTCTAAACGAATCGGCGGTGTATACCCTAGAGAACGTGTTGTTTGATTTTTTTTATGCGGTGTTTTCATTCCCGTTACCTGCTTGGTCTGTACAATAATTTAGCATTGCTAAGTAGACACAACAACTCACCCCCAGGTCGGCTCGCACCTGTTATTGAAATGGCGGCGGTGTGTGGGTTGACCTTATTTCATCGTCATCCCTCGGTCAATCGTTTCGGGCCGATCTCATAGCAAACGCGCAGCGTCACGTGATGGCACTGCGGGCAGCGGCAATGTGTTGTCGGTGCCCTGGGCGCGTTGTCTCTGTCCACTGCGGCCAAACGGGGTGGTTGCGGTGGTTGTGCTAAGTCATGCACACAATGACGAATCCGCATCAAGCCATTAGGCAACACGTGCAATAGGAATCGGCGGATAAATTCCTCACCCGCCAGTTGCAGGGACTTGGTTTTGCCATCGCGATAGTCGTGCCAACGAAACACCACGTGTTTGTCATCCAGGGCCAGCAGGCGCTGATTACTGGTGGCGATCTTATGCGTATACCGGCTTAAGTATTTCACCACCGTCTTGGCGTGATGCAAGGTCGCTTTGCTGTACACCACCCAGCCTTTGCGCATTAACTGGTTAAGCAAGGCATCCACATCGTCGCGCGTGACACGCGACAATTGGTCCGCTTGCCAGGCTCGGCGCAAGCCACTGACCATCTTGGCACGAAACACCCGGGATAACGCTCTCACCGGAAACAGGTAGTTGCTTCTGGCCGCATGCCACTGGCCCTGGTCGTGACTCAATGCGCCACCGGGGAGCAAACAATGCAGATGCACATGCCGGAACAGGTTTTGCCCCCAACTATGCAGGATCGCCGTCATGCCCATTTGCCCGTGGAGTCGTTTTGGGTCAGCACCGAACTTTTTTAAGGTCGCCCAGACTGCCTGGAATAAGAGCTTATAGAGGACCTCGGGGTGCAGTTGCACCCAGCCGTTGAGTTCATGCGGGAGGGTAAACACCAGATGAAAATAGTCTACCGGTATGACGCGTTGTAATTGTTGCTCACACCACTGCTGGCTTGCCTGTTGCTGGCATTGTGGACAATGGCGGTTGCGACACGAATGATAGCGCGTCTGCGCAAAGCCACACTGTTCGCACTGCATGAGGTGTCCGCCGAGTGCGGCGGTGCGGCAGGCGCGAAGGGCACCCATGACTTTACTTTGTTGCGGGCTCAAGGTGCGGTGTTGTCGATACGCGGGCAGGAATTGATCCAAGATCGATTGCATCCCGCCGGGCACACTCATCCCGCACCGCCGGATAATAAATCCACGCCCGCGCCCTAGGGTAACGTCGGACTCCAATGCACGTAGTGCAGGGTGGAATGCAAGTCCTTGTGCCCCAACAGATGCAGCACATGGCATTCACTGTCCAGATGTTTGCGGTCTTTGATCAAATACAAAAAGTAGTCCTGAAGGTGTTCGGCGGTTAACGTCTCCGGTGATGGGTGATAATGTGTTGCCAGATGAAACACGGCGTATAAATAGCTGGATTGAGTCCGCTCGGCAAACCCGTGCAATAACATGGTATCAATCATTTTTTGGCGTAAGGGGGGCATGACTGTTCTCCTGGGTTATTAGCCAACAGTGGCTAGGAGATTAGACATGATTGCGGTGTGCTCGTGCGGTGAGGCTTAGCTCAGCAAGCCACCGCGATAGCGGTTTAGTTCAACAGTGTATTAGGCAGAAAACCGTGAATATTGACTTAGACAGAATTCTGCATAGCATTCTGGATATTATAGCTGTCAACATTAGAGTTGACCATGAATCACCATTATTGTTTCGAGTACCTACGTTACCTGTAAGGAAAATTGATCAGGAAAAAATGAGTCGTTTTTGGGATAAATATATCGCACTAACAAAATATAATATTAAGGACGAAACAGCTGACTGGTACGTTAAGCATATTGAGCGATGTCTGAAT
>JAADGF010000025.1:55118-114423 GCA_013152545.1 Gammaproteobacteria bacterium | reverse complement strand
ATAACTCGGTTTCTTTTTCGTCATTGTATACACCTTCTTTGTGGGTTAGTTTATCCCATATGGGTGTACAGATTCATTAAGCCACAATACCCCCTTTTTTTGGGGGAGAGGGAAGTATCCTGCGGCCTTGTTCCTTATATATACCCATAGGCGTTTGAGGTTTAGGTGCAGGAGCGTGGATGTTTCTAAAAACGTTGCGCAGGCCAAGAAAAAATCAGAATAAGAGCCCCTAACCCCCCTAACATCCAGGTTAACACCGGAGCGTTACCAAACATTAATTGCTCTTGGCCGCCAAGCCCTTGCATTAATACTGCGCTAATCACAAAGCTGGCACCAACAATGACCCGATAGGTCTGTTTGTTAGAGTGACGCATTTCTTGCCGCAACTTTTCAACGCTTTCGTAAAGTACTTTATCGCCCGTTAGGCCGCCTTTTTCCAGGCGTGAAAGCACATTATGCAACAGTACTGGTATTTCCGGCATTTTTTCCGCCCACTGTGGCGCATTCATTTTTATACTTCGAGTCAACGAGCGCAATCCAATTTGCTCGCTCATCCAACGTTCTAAAAACGGTTTCGCTGTTTGCCACAAATCCAGCTCCGGATATAGTTGACGCCCCAAACCTTCGATGTTAAGTAACGTCTTTTGCAGCAGCACGAGTTGTGGCTGGACTTCCATATTAAATCGTCGTGCTGTTTGAAATAACCGTAATAATAAATGACCAAACGATATGTCTTTTAACGCTCGCTCAAATATGGGCTCACACACGGTACGGATGGCGGATTCAAATTCCTCAACCCGAGTGTGCTCCGGAACCCAGCCAGACTCCACATGCAGTTCTGCCACGCGACGATAATCTCGACGGAAAAAGGCCAAAAAATTCTCTGCAAGATAGCGTTGGTCTTCAGGCCCCAAGGTGCCCATGATGCCGAAGTCAACGGCTTGGTACTGGCCATCCGGTGCTACGAAGATGTTACCTGGATGCATATCAGCGTGAAAAAAGCTGTCTCGAAATACTTGGGTAAAGAAAATCTCAACGCCATTTGCCGCCAGTTTTTTCAAATCAATACCATGCTGCTTCAAGGTTGCTATGTCACTTACGGGTATACCTGAAATACGCTCCATGACCATGACGTTGCGTTTCGTTAGTGACCAGTGGATATCCGGTACAAACAATAATTTTGATGTTTTAAAGTTACGTTTTAATTGTGACGCAGACGCCGCTTCCCGTTGCAAATCAAGTTCATCGATAATGGTTTTTTCATACTCAGCCACTACTTCCATCGGCCTTAGCCGTCTGGCATCACTGGAATAACGTTCAGCTAACGTTGCCACTGTATATAACAATTCAAGATCACGGCGAATAATTGCTTCAATTTGAGGCCGTACAACTTTAACCACAACCTTAGTACCATCCAACAAGGTAGCGGCATGCACCTGTGCAATGGAAGCCGAGGCTAAAGGGACTACGTCAAATTCCTTGAAAACCTGTTCGATCGGCTTGTTATAAGCTTTTTCCACAATTTGTCGGGCATGAGAGCCTGGAAAAGAGGGCACCTGATCTTGTAACTTTGCCAGTTCTTCTGCAATATCGTCGGGTAGCAGATCGCGCCGTGTCGATAATATTTGCCCGAATTTGACAAACATTGGCCCCAAATCCTCCAGTGCACGACGGAATCTTACTCCGGTGGGGACATCCAGCTTTCGAAACCAGTTCCAGGGCGATAGAAAATAGAGGAAGCGTATCGGGCGTAGCAAATGCGTCGCTAAAACTACCTCATCCAATCCATGCCGGACCAGTACCCGGTTTATATAGATCAAGCGGAATAACTGCCTAAAGCCAATCATGAATCGTTTGCCCGAGAGCTTGTTTCAGCCGTTTTGATATTTTCTATTGAGGGCTCTGAGTGCTGCGTGTCACCTTGAGATGAATCAAACTGATCATTTAATGCGAGGAGGCGTTTTGTTTTCGCTTCGGCACGATCAACATCTATTCTTATCGCATCAATATTGCTGAGAAACGTCTGCATTTCCCAGGTGCTTGGCAGTTGATGGCTTTCTTCCTGTAAGTATTCGGTGGTATCAAGGCTTAATGTTGCCACGGTGTTTTTTCCCCAACGCGACAAGGTTCTGATGGAGTTACCTATTTGGTGTGCAACAATATCTCCGGTATAGTTTGAAATTATTTCTTCCCAGTCAATTTGCACGTTTTTGAGTAGGTTGTGAAATTGTTGTCCCAACGACGCATCACCCGTAATCTCTACATCGCCACTGAATAAGCTGTCTGCGCCGTCATCAGCAATGCCTAACCCTAACCGCGCTAGCGTTAGTATTGACGCCGTCATTGTCGTGTCAGCATCACCATCATAATGGTTAACCACCGTCATGTGGTCTTGCTCAGGGCACAGAAAAAAAAATACGCCCGCATCTGATAATCGGATCTCAATGGATTTACCGGACAGTCTGGACACTGCCGATTTAGCCGTTGTATCCAAACCAAGATAACGGTTGATCGCTACGTCAATGAGGGATGCCAATGTGCTGGGTATTGGGTTCAACGCAGTTCGCCAACTAACTGATCTAAGGTTTTTTGTGATTCGTCTGCTGCATCTACATTGCCGTTATAAAGTACGACAGTGTTGGCTATTTTATCATGAAAACCCTGTTTACGTTTGTCCCAGGCGACCCATAAGAACCCAATCATCAAACTAATAATCGATAAAAAATAACTTAAATACCGTATTATCGCTTGTTTTTTCGTCATTGGCTCGCTGGAATCCGCATCAACAATCTGACAACCCAGCAGCAGTTTCCCTGGCGTTCCTAAAAACCGCCACCATAATAAAACAGTGATAATCAATACGATGGAATTGCTAATGATGCCTTCTATCGTGAAGGCATTGGAAAAAAAATAACTCGGTCCCAACAGTAGGGAAATCAGCACACCAAAAATAACGCTATCGATAAGCGATGCCGCTACTCGTCGCCAAAATCCTGCATAAGTCATATTAAACGAACCTGTTTTCACTGATAATACCGCTGGTTGTTGCCATTGTCTTTTGTATGCCTGGCGATGATGCACCCTGCTGATCGAATTGACTGCTACATCTGGTTTAAATTTTGTAACCTTTGTGCAGCGCCACGACTCCGCCAGTTAAGTTATAATACTGACAGCACTCCAGGCCAGCGGTTTCCATCATTTGTAATAATTGCTTTTGGTTGGGATGCATACGAATCGATTCCGCCAGATAACGATAGCTATTTTCATCATTAGCAATAAACTTACCCAATAATGGCAATACTTTAAAGGAATAGTGATCGTATAGTGTGCCCAAACCAGGCACCACTGGTTTAGAGAACTCAAGTATCAATAATTTACCACCGGGTTTTAAAATGCGCTGCATGGACTGTAGCGCCTTGTCAATGTAAGTTACATTTCGCAGCCCAAATGCGATAGTAATACAATCAAAATAGTTATCGGCAAAGGGTAAACATTCGGCATTGGCTTGTACATAATCAATATTCCCCACCATCCCTTTATCGATTAAACGGGAACGGCCTGTCGATAACATGGATTGGTTTATATCAGACAATACCACTCGGCCTTTGGATCCTACCTGGCGTGCAAATTTAGCGGCCAAGTCACCAGTACCACCAGCAATATCAAGCACATGCTGGCCATTTCGAACTGCACCCATCTCAATGGTAAAGCGTTTCCAGATACGGTGAATCCCGAATGACATCACATCATTCATAACATCGTACTTTGCCGCCACCGAATGAAACACATCCGCCACCTTACCGGCTTTGTCGTCAGGGTCCACTTCTTGATAACCAAAATGGGTGGTCCGCTTTTGTTTGTCGGGCATATTACCGTATCCACGCGTATACATTGAAATAATATACTGAAACAACAGATTGAATTAAAGGGTTTTTATTTCCGCGTTTGCTCCCTTGCGTTTGTTCTCCTCAATGAAGCAACACTTGCCGAACACTGACCATTGCATCATAAATGAGACGCTTAGCGCTGGTCGATGGCCGGGTTTGCGGGTTAATTTAATTTTGTTGGCCGCGACCAATCGAATTAATCGTCTTGAAAGGTTTGTCGCTTATTGGTACGACTTGCCCTATAAGCACTAAAACCTTGAACTTACCTCTTACTATTCAGTTTGCGTTACGTTGATGACCGGCTTGCTTTAACTTATCGAGGTATTCCTGCCATAATGCATCCTGGTGTTGGCCAAGCTCATAAATGATATCCCAGGAATAAATGCCCGTGTTATGCCCGTCGTCAAAATGTAATTGAATCGCATAGTTTCCCACGGGCTCTATACTGGTAATGTTAACCTGTTCTTTAGCCACTTGCAGCACTTCCTGCCCCGGTCCGTGTCCACGTACCTCTGCTGACGGTGAATACACTCGTAGGTATTCGCAGGGCAAATTAAATGTTTCGCCATCATCGAAGGTGACTTCCAACACCCGGGACTTTTGATGCAATTTTATATCATTAGGACGTGGTGTAGCCGCTGGCATATACAACCCCTTAAAATAATCAATTGGATATTACCGATTATAATGACATCGGGAACACTCGGTGCATGCTTAGCATTCGATTCGGACTCGCCTCAGACTGGCTTCGTAAATACCGGCCTTAATTTGAAAACGTTACAGGATATAACGTGTTAAATCCTCATCCATCACTAGATCGCCCAATTGCTTGTCGACATAAAGGGCGTCAACTACAATGGATTCTCCTGGTTCGTCAGAGGCACGAAAGGAAATGTCTTCCAGTAATCGCTCCATTACCGTATGCAAGCGGCGTGCGCCAATATTCTCGGTGCGCTCATTTACTTGCCAGGCAACCTCGGCGATCCGCGCGACGCCTTCATCTGAAAATGTTACTTGAACGTTTTCCGTCGCTAAAAGCGCAGCATACTGTTCCGTTAACGAGGCATCCGGTTCTGTGAGGATCCGAACAAAATCCTCTACTGTTAAAGCTGCTAGTTCGACACGTATCGGTAATCGGCCCTGTAACTCAGGTATTAGATCGGAGGGTTTGGATAAATGAAATGCGCCGGATGCAATAAATAAAATGTGATCGGTTTTTACCATGCCATGCTTAGTGCTCACGGTAGAACCCTCAACCAAGGGCAAAAGATCACGTTGGACGCCCTCGCGAGACACATCAGGCCCACTGGACTCGCCACGCTTGGCGATTTTATCCATTTCATCAAGAAATACAATACCGTTTTGTTCTACATTGGCAACAGAACGTAATTTGATGTCCTCTTCATTCAGCAGCTTGCCTGCTTCCTCGTCAGTTAATATTTTGAACGCATCCTTGATGCGCAGTTTACGGGTTTTTGTACGGCCGCTGCCTATGTTTTGGAACATGCCCTGCAATTGACTTGTCATTTCCTCCATGCCAGGTGGCGCCATAATTTCCACACCAATTGGGTTTACACTTAATTCCACTTCGATTTCTTTGTCGTCCAAATCACCTTCACGCAATTTTTTACGGAATTTTTGCCGGGTATTGGATTCAGCTTCAGCTTCTGCACTCGTCTCCGTCGGGAAACCCATGCTACGGGCTGGCGGCAGAAGAATGTCAAGGATACGTTCTTCGGCAGCCTCTTCGGCACGGTGTTTGACTTTGCGCATTTCCGCTTCACGCGTCATTTTGATGGAGATATCCACCAAGTCGCGAATAATGGATTCAACATCGCGCCCAACGTAACCAACTTCGGTGAACTTAGTGGCTTCGACTTTGACGAAAGGTGCATCCGCTAGTTTTGCCAGCCGACGTGCGATTTCTGTTTTTCCAACACCGGTAGGACCAATCATTAAAATGTTTTTGGGCGTAATCTCGCCCTTTAGTTCATCGCTAACCTGGGAGCGGCGCCAACGATTTCGCAAGGCAATCGCCACCGCGCGTTTGGCATCTGCTTGCCCTACAATGTGCTTATCAAGCTCTTGAACTATTTCTCTAGGTGTCATTTGTGACATTACAATTACTCTGCTGGCTAAAAATTTAATTCTTCAATTGTCAGTTGCTCGTTAGTGAAAACACAAATACTGGCGGCAATGGCAAGGGATTTTTCCACAATAGTGCGTGCATCCAGTTCTGTATTCTGCAACATTGCCGTGGCCGCTGCTTGTGCATAGGGGCCACCTGAGCCAATCGCAATTAAATTTTGCTCAGGCTCAATGACATCACCATTACCTGAGATGATCAACGAGGTGGTTTTGTCTGCCACGGCTAAAAGCGCTTCCAGGCGTCGCAACATACGGTCGGTGCGCCAGTCCTTCGCTAATTCAACCGCTGAACGTGTCAAATGACCTTGGTGTTTATCCAACTTACCTTCAAAACGCTCAAACAAGGTAAATGCATCGGCTGTGCCTCCTGCAAACCCGGCGATGACTTTATCATGATATAAACGACGTACTTTTCGGGCATTACCTTTCATGATGGTATTTCCCAGTGAAACCTGGCCATCGCCGCCAATAACGACGTGATTATCGCGCCTTACTGACAAAATGGTGGTGCCATGAAATTGTTCCAACGATAGACTCCTGTTTGGCAATTCGATCAGCTTGTTAGAAAACCTTGATTTTCTAACTATGTTTTTTTGAAATCGTTCAATTTTTATCCTGAATATTGTGAAAAATAATCTTTTAAAACAAATGGTTAAGCTAAAGGGGTGTGGCGTATATTGCCGTATCTTAACGGCCTTGGTGTAGACCATCAGATGTATATAGTATCAGTTCTGTCATTTTAAAGTATAAACCCTGAAATAATCACGCAGCAGGTGTGAGAATCATGGCGCTTAACATAACACTAAGGTGGAGTCTGTAGATGTTGACACCTTGTGTTTTATCTCCTTGAGCCGTTCAGCCATCTGCTTGCAGTCGTCGGCTTCATCTTATCTGTTTTCCATCAACCTAACACATCAGTTGAATCTACTGCGAACGCCTAGAGCACAGAATCTAAAAGATTTATTGGGATTTTCTGGACTCACCGTACGGGTGATACGCTGTCGTCCAAAAAATCCCAATAAATCTTTTTCCTTCAGCGCCCTGGTCGCTCTCGCGACGATTCAATTGATGTGTTAGGTTTAACGTTTTTTCCTTTTCGCGCGTGGATGTGCTTTATCATAAACGCTGGATAAATGCTGAAAATCCAAATGGGTATAAATCTGTGTTGTAGAGATATCGGTATGCCCTAACAATTCTTGTACTGCGCGTAAATCACCGCTGGACTCCAATAGATGACTAGCAAAAGAGTGACGCAGCCGATGTGGATGCACATGGCTATCCAGGCCTTGCTTTACCCCCCACTGCTGCAGACGTTGCTGAACGCTTCGTCCAGCAATTCGATGCCCATGTTGACTGATAAATACAGCCGGTTCGTTGGGCTTCGCTAAGTCAGCTCGTACCTTTAACCATGACCTCAGGCTATCTAACGCAAATCTACCAATGGGCAAAATGCGGGTTTTGGCACCTTTGCCGGTTACTGGCATCAATGCTTGTTCAAAATCGATGTCATTCACATTCATTGCCACCAACTCTGCCAAGCGTAAACCGGATGAGTACATTAACTCCATCATGGCATTATCACGGATAGCCAACGGACTTTGCTTGTCCTGACAATTCAATAATTGTGAAACCTGATCAACGTCCAGTGGCGATGGTAATTTCCGACGTGCTTTCGGCGCACCTACGCCAACCAGCGGATTATTTGCTAAGGTGCCTTCGTGTACCAAATACGCAAAAAAACTTCTTGTGGACGCTATGTGTCGTTGGATACTACGCCCGCTGAGACCCTGTCGATGCTGATGCGCGACAAAAGCACGCGCGGTATGAGCGGTACAACGATTCCACTGCGTTACTTTATTTTGGTCACAATACTCAACAAAACGGCGTAAATCGAGGGAGTAATTATTAATCGTATGTGGAGATAAACGACGTTCATTACGTAAATGATTGAAAAAGCGCGTCAACCATTGTTTTTGATTCTGCTCCACCTTGCTTGGCTATAAGTCGGTGAGCACTATTATTTTAACATTTTCTTGTCTATTTTCCGGCCTTCTGCGTTGCTGCTACGATCACATAGCTCACTATGCTCATCGTCGCAGCGTCTTGATGGCCATAAAATATCCTGCAAAAATTTTGTTAAAATAATTATGCTCATCTACTTACCCCTAAGTTTATCCACTGTCTAGCGACGCATTAACGACCACTTGCTTTTAACCCCCTCGGGTTGCAAACGTTAGTGATTGTCGCTGTATCAGATCAGGCTTCTGATTTGAGAAAACGTACCATCGTCTTGCTGCTAACTTTACCAAGCTGGGCTAAAAACAGTGTTCCCATGCCCGAATGAAAACGCTTTTCATCATAGCTGCCAATCGCAATAAACCCCGCGCTATCGTCCAAACGCAAGGGTACAAAAGCAAGTGACGCCACCTTTTCTGCAGTATCGCCAAACAAATATTGTTTTTGCGCCTGCTTAGCCCGTCCGCAAATCGGTTTACCATCTTTTAGCTGACGACCAAATTGCTGGCTTAATTCACCCGCATTAGCCGCAAATTCAACCCGGGATGCAAATTTAGCATTTTTTGGTTGTGCCAAAATACGAATGCAAGTCGCGTCTGCTGAAAAATCTTTGCGCAAACTTTCATCTAACAGGTTAAAAACATCGGGTAAATTTTGTGCCCCCATTAACCCCAACGTTAATTTATAAATACATTTACTTAAACGATCATTGTCGCGGGCAATTTGCAGTAAATCATCCAACTGTTTTTGCAGCTTGCCATTTTGGCGACGTAACAACCCCACCTGATATTCTATTAGTGAAATTGCATTACCCGTGTCAACATGTGGAATTTTAAGCTCCATTAACAAATGGGCATGGTTTTCAAAAAAATTAGGGTGACGACGTAAATACGCATCAATGTCTTTTGCGTTAAGTTTTTCGCTCATCTCACCTTTGGTTTGGATGCTCATAAATCGATTTGCCCTTCAAATACACTTTGCGCTGGACCAGACAGATACACAGCCGATCGCTCACCCTGCCATTGAATCATTAATACACCGCCCGGCAAGGTAACACTAACCTTATCATCTAATAGCCCCCATTGCCTACCCATAACAACCGCCGCACACGCCCCGCTACCACAGGCTCTGGTTTCACCGACCCCTCGTTCAAATACGCGGAGTTGAATGTTTTGCCGGTCAAGTATTTGCATAAAACCAACGTTAACACGTTGCGGAAAAAGCGTATGTGATTCCAACTGAACGCCGATGGCCGCTACTGGCGCCAGCGCAATATCGCTTACTTTGATTACCGCATGAGGATTGCCGATGGAGACCGCGCCAAAGCTGACTTGCTGCCCCTTTACGTTGATTGTGTAATGATCAGACTGCGGTGCCAGCGCCAATGGCACTGCGACAGGATCAAAATTTGGTTGTCCCATGTTAACGGTGAACTGACCATCGGTTTCCTGCTCGATGCGAATAGTCCTGGACTGCGTTTCCACGACGATAGCATCCTGATGGGTTAAGCCTTTATCGCGCACAAAACGGGCAAAGCAGCGCGCACCATTACCGCACTGCTCCACTTCTCCGCCGTCATTATTGAAGATACGATAACGAAAATCCACATTAGCCAAGTTGGATTTTTCCACAATTAACACTTGGTCGCAACCAATCCCCAAATGCCGGTTTGCAATAAAATTTATTTGTGACTTTGTTAAATTCAGTGATTGATTAATGCCATCAATCACTACAAAATCGTTGCCTAAGCCATGCATTTTAGTGAACTTTAATCGCATATTTCGCCCATTAACTCTTATTTATTGCTATTGAGTGGCAAACATCAACAACACTACTAAATTATCAATCACCCATTCAGTCTGGTTGTAACGTCCATTCACCCGACTTTCCACCACTTTTTTTCAACAAGCGCACATTGTTAATTGTCATCCCCCGGTCGACTGACTTGCACATATCATAAATGGTGAGCAACGCGACCTGTACCGCCATCAAGGCTTCCATCTCAACGCCCGTTTGCGCATTGGTCTGTGCAAGCACTCGGCATTCCACTGAATGTTCCGCCTCACTAAGCTCAAAATCAACGCTTACTTTGCTCAAACCAATGGAGTGACACAATGGAATCACATCAGCTGTTTTTTTTGCGGCCATAATGGCCGCAATACGGGCTATTCCGATAACATCACCTTTCTTATGACATCCTACTTTGATTAATTGAAAGGTTTCTGGTGCCATGGCAATAGAACCGCAGGCCAACGCTTTACGAGTCGTGACGGGTTTATCACCTACATTCACCATATGTGCATCACCAGCAGTATTAAAATGGGTTAATTTGGTCATGTTGTTTTAGCCCGTTTTTTGTCAATCATTGTTATTGATGGTGAAAATTGATGGCGTTACTTAACGAGTGTATCGTCACGCGCTGTCATTTTTAGCACACTTATTATAACTTATTGTATTTTAAAATTTTGTTGGTTTTTATCCTTTTAATTTAACACATCAACTTACATACCTGGACGGCAACGGCTTCTCGATGCCAGAATTTCGTTCAAAATAGAAGAAAAAACAATTAAACGGCTATAATAACCACTAAATACCCGATTCTGATAACAGGCACAACTCATCAGAATCAGAGCTCAACGCATATATTAAAATTTTGAACACAGTACATGCAAATATATCGAGTTTTGTGATTTATTGACATCTAACAATCCTGGAATCAGTCGTCAAGCGCAGCGATGCGACATCAAGTTTTTAGAATGATTGTAACGACGGAGCTTAACGATTAAACTTAAATTTATCCATTGTGCGCTTATAATTTTACTAACATTTTGAAATAATTGAAATATTGTGTTTTTACCCGCTTCACTCAAAGGGTAAACGTGCAACAATATACCCAAAGCGTTTGAAATTTAGGTGTTAAGTGTGCGTCATATTCATTTCATAGCACCAAAAGGTAGGCACTTTTAGGCGAGGCAAAATGATGCGTAATAGTCGTCGTCGGCCTATTGCAAGAAATTTTAACACCGCTATGGAATGAACAGGGCCTGCAATGAATACCTAAACCTCAAACGCTTTGGGTATATCGATGTAGAGCACGTTTTTTATCGCCTCTGGCGTTGTTGCGAATTATTGTAATCGCTCGCTATTACACCTCATCGGTGCCTATAGCCGCCAGTCAGGATAAAAAATGCACTCTATTGGGTTTGTCCAGCTGATGGCTTTCGATATCGTTTGCTGAAAGAGCGCCAATAGAGGTTAACTGATTTGCGGTTGATTAAGGAGTAAATGTTATGACGATAACTGTAAAATTTTTTGCCAGTTTGCGTGAATCACTTAATTTATCGTCACAAACGCTCAATCATGAAGGCATCAATACCGCCTCGGACGCTTGGCACAAAGCAACAAAGGGTGCTGCAATGCCTCACAATGTGCTTATCGCTGTCAATATGGATTATGTTAAGGACACTCATAAAATTAAAGATGGTGACGAAATTGCCTTTTTCCCTCCCGTTACTGGCGGTTAGTAATTCTTCTCGTTACCCGGTAATGACACATGAAAATCGAATTGCGTCACCAGGCATTTGATCCTTGGCTAGAATTGCAACACGCCGAAATTGCACTAAGAGATAGTGCCTCAGGTCAGTTTGGCGCAGCCTGTATCTTTGTGGGCACAATGCGCGACCTAAATGAAGATGTTTCAGTTAAAAACATGTTTCTAGAACATTACCCGGAAATGACCCAGCAACATCTGCAAAACATTGCCACAGAAGCAATCGACAAATGGCAGCTATTAAACTTGTTAGTAATACACCGTGTTGGCCATATAGAACCCAATGACAACATTATATTGCTGGCTGCATGGAGCGCCCACCGTGATGCTGCATTTAAAGCCTGTCGTTATTTAATTGAGGAACTTAAACATCGCGCACCTTTTTGGAAAAAAGAAACACTTTCCAATAACAGTGAACGCTGGGTAACGAAAAACACCCCCAGCTAACCTTCGCATAACAAAAATGCCAGCCATTGAAACAACAAATAAAGTATCTGTCAATTTTTGCACGGCGACCAGCAATGTTCTTAGCTATTGAGCAGGCATACTAAAAACACTGTCGTTTCCATATTGCCAAAAAATGCTTGTAACTGCGTTATGCTCAAACAATGAATTCAGGTCAAAAATGAGGTTTTTCCGGCGCTGATTCAAACCGTTTTACTCCTTCAGTAATTTCCTTCTTCGCTGCATCAGCACCGACCCAACCTTCCACTTTAACCCACTTATTCTGCTCTAAATCCTTATAATGCTCAAAGAAATGAGCAATCTGATCAAGTAATAGCTGCGGCAGATCATCCGGTGTTGTAACGTTACGATACAAAACACTCAGCTTATCAATGGGAACTGCCAACACCTTTGCATCCACCCCGGATTCGTCGGTCATTTCCAGCATGCCGACCGCACGGCAGCAAATAACCGAACCACTAACCAATGCATGTGGTGTTACGACCAAGACATCTACGGGGTCCCCATCATCCGACAGGGTGTGAGGAATATACCCATAGTTGCAGGGATAATACATGGCGGTACTCATAAAACGATCAACAAACATAGCGCCAGTTTCTTTGTCCACTTCGTATTTTACAGGATCACTGTGAGAAGGGATTTCTATCACGACATTAATTTCATCTGGAACATTTTTACCCGAAGTGACTCTATCTAAATTCATAAAAACATAACCCCTTGCGATACGATAAAGCGTTTATAACGCACTTACGTACTCTCCACATAGTAAATAATTGTATTTTTTCTCAATTAACGCTGAGATGGCGTCAATTGTACCCTATTTAATTGTAACTACAATGAAGAGCGTTAACCCGGTAATATTACTCAGTATTAGTGACTGATAATGCTGGACGGACGAAAAAAAGTTTTAGACATGAGAAAGCACTTACAATACCAATAAATTCTAAGCTATAAATGATCCGCACAAAGCTATATTTTTTGATATCGACCGGCTATTATGACAATTAAATTAATGATTATTGCGTGTTCATTCCTAACCAGCACTGCTCCAGTGCTGACTTATATAACCTAAACCTAAAACCATCCGTTGCGCAGCATATAATGAGTCCTCCTTTGAGTAATAACAGGAAAAGCGCAATAATTCAATTGTACGATGGACTTGATATCATCTCGACGCAATCAACTGACGAGTTCAGGTACAAACGCAGGGAATAACAGTAATGAATGCTGAAATTATACCACCAATTTTAGGTGTCATTGGCTTAGTGGTCGCATTTACGATCTACTTTAGCGTAAAGCAACGCCCCGCCGGAGAAGAAAAAGTTGTCGAAATAGGTTATCTGATTCACCTTGGTGCAATGGTGTTTATGAAGCGCGAATATACCATGCTGAGCGCTTTTGCTGTTATTGTTATTATTTTTCTGGGCGTTTCCGAGTTGGGCTGGTATACCTCGCTGGCTTTTACCATCGGAGCATTGTGTTCAGCCGTTGCTGGTTATGTCGGGATGTATTCGGCAACAAAAATCAATATCAGAACGACAACTGCTGCTCACAGCGACGGAATCTCTGCTGCACTCAGCATCGCATTTTTGGGTGGCTCTATCATGGGCACCACGGTGGCAGCCATGGGCTTATTGGGGCTTGGTGTATTATACCTCCTTTTTGGCGGTGATCCGAATACCGCATATATCATTCATGGCTTTGGCATGGGAGCGTCCAGTGTTGCACTGTTCTCCCGCGTAGGTGGTGGTATCTATACCAAAAGCGCTGACGTAGGTGCAGATCTGGTGGGTAAAATTGAAGCCGGAATACCGGAAGATGACCCCCGTAACCCCGGCGTAATTGCGGATAATGTGGGTGACAACGTGGGCGATATTGCCGGTATGGGTTCCGATATCTTTGAATCATACTGTGGCGCCATTATCGCAACCATCGCGATTGCCTCATCCCTGGCAATTGGTGCCGCAAATAACCCGGAAAAAGCAGCAGCGTTAATAACCCTGGCAAAGGATGCTAGTGCATTAATGTTTCTACCATTGGCTCTCGCCTCAGCCGGTATGATTTGTTCAATGTTGGGTATTCTTCTGACAAGAATATACTCTAAAAAATCGCCTGAGATAGCCCTACGTATTGGCACGATAGGCGCGGCACTGCTTTTTATGGTTGCATCATTTTTTACCATACAGTTAACCGGTGTTTCCACCGCAGTATGGGGTGCTGTATTGGCGGGAACCATCGGCGGCATTATTATCGGTCTTGTCACAGAATATTATACTGCCGGTAAACCGGTACGTCATATTGCTAAATCAAGTGAAACGGGGCCTGCTACGGTAATTATTACAGGGCTTGCGATTGGTATGCAATCGGTAGTGATACCACTACTGACCATTAGCGCTATTATTTATATATCGACGCAGTTAGTCGGGCTTTATGGCGTCGGCATTGCTGCGGTCGGTATGCTTTCCACTGTGGGTATCACCATGGCAATTGATGCTTATGGTCCCATTGCGGACAATGCTGGCGGTATTGCCGAGATGGCAGGCCTCGGTGAAGAAACACGAAAAATCACGGACTCCCTGGATGAGTTAGGCAATACAACAGCAGCAATCGGCAAAGGTTTCGCTGTCGGTGCAGCAGCACTCACCGCACTAGCAATTATTGCAGCATACGTTGAAACTGTCTCTATCAACATCACTGGTTTCAATTTACAGTTGAACAACCCCAATGTGTTGGTCGGGATGTTTATCGGTGGCATTTTTCCCTTCCTGGTAAGTTCCATGACCATGACTGCGGTGGGTAATGCCTCATTTGCGATGATAAAAGAGATACGTCGTCAGTTTAAAGAAATCCCCGGGCTATTAGAAGGCACGGCGAAGCCTGATAGCTCGCGATGTATTGATATCGCAACATCCGCTGCGTTAATAAAAATGATTCCACCCGGTGTGCTAGCAGTGACGGCACCACCATTGGTGGGTTTTACACTGGGCGCTGAATCGCTGGGAGGTATGTTAGCCGGCGCATTAGTTGCTGGTGTGTTAATGGCATTAATGATGGCTAATGCTGGTGGAGCCTGGGATAATGCCAAAAAATATATCGAAAAAGGCAATTATGGCGGAAAAGGTTCCGACGCCCATAAAGCCTGTATCGTTGGTGACACCTTGGGTGACCCCTTTAAAGACACGTCAGGGCCAGCGATGAACATCCTCATCAATGTTCTCGCGATTGTAAGCCTGGTCATCGCACCGTTGCTTTGATGCGCTTAGAGTGAATGCGAAATGAAAGTTTATTGCCATAATATACCTAAATCTCAAACACTATGAATATATCAACCCAACTCAAACGTTTTTAACTTCTTTTTTAGCAATACATTTTTTAACGTTACATACTGCGGTAAGCCTTTTTTGTACGGCGGATAGTCTTCACCTTTGATCAAAGGTGCTAAATATGCGCGACAGCGCGCCGTAATATGAAAGCCATCCTTACTAATAAAGCTTCTTGGCATACATTTTTCAACATTGGCGACATCAATAAGGTCAGCTTCGCCAATCGTCCATTTATAGGGTTTATCTGATTTGCGTACGATGATGGGCATAATGGCATTTTTACCTTTTAAGGCAAACTGTACTGCGGCTTTTCCCACCGCATAAGCCTGCTCAACATCTGTTTTAGATGCAATATGCCGTGCCGCACGCTGTAAATAATCTGCCACGGCCCAATGATATTTGTAATTCAGCTTGGATTGAATCAATTGTGCAATAACTGGGGCGACACCACCGAGTTGCGCATGTCCAAACACATCCTGTATTCCGGTTTCTGCCAAAAACGCACCATCCTTATTTCGTATGCCTTCGGATACCACTAAAGCACAGTAACCAAATTTCTTTACTGTCTTATCTACTTTTTCTAAAAACTTTGCCGCATCAAATTCGATTTCCGGAAATAAAATAATGTGTGGCGCATCGCCTGCATTTTCCGCTGCTAACCCACCTGCCGCTGCAATCCATCCTACATGCCGCCCCATTACTTCAAGCACAAATATCTTAGTGGATGTTTTTGCCATGGAAGCAACATCAAATGCGGCTTCCCGTATGGATACAGCGACATATTTCGCCACCGAGCCAAAGCCAGGGCAACTATCGGTAACAGGTAAGTCATTATCAACTGTTTTAGGGATATGTATGGCTTGAATGGGATACCCCATTTGCAGTGAAAGCTGGGAGACTTTGTAGCAGGTATCGGCAGAATCACCGCCACCGTTATAAAAAAAATACCCGATATTATGTGCCTTAAATACTTCTATCAGCCGCTGATATTCACGTTTATTCTCTTCAACGCTCTTCAATTTATAACGACAGGAGCCAAATGCGCCCGATGGTGTATGGCGTAAAGCCGCAATTGCTTTTGCTGATTCCTTGCTGGTATCAATTAATTCTTCTGTTAATGCACCGATAATACCGTTACGACCCGCATACATTTTACCAATTTTAGTCGTATGTTTGCGTGCAGTCTCAATAACACCACACGCGCTTGCGTTAATAACGGCGGTTACTCCGCCTGATTGCGCATAAAAAGCATTTTTTTTAGCCATTGTTTAGTCTCCACTTAACTTTTATAATTCACCGGCTATTAAGATCGCCGTAGCCATTGATGTTTCGGCATTCATTGTACACTCTCTTCATACCAGGGCTGTGTTAATTCTTAAAGAGCCTGCTTTTGGTATCATGATATGAATATAACTTTAGTTAACGAACCTTTCACCCATGTTTACGATTCATATATTTACCTTGTTCCAGATATTTTTTCTCTTGAATGCTGAGATGCTGCCATTTATGAAAAAATCCTTGAGATGAAATATATTGCCTCTGTTAACGCAAGTATAATTATATGATTCGCCCTAAGTAGGGTCATTTCGAATATAAAATACAAAAATGATGCTGCTACCCTGTCTTTATGAGTACTATGATGCAATTGTGAAGCGAATCGCGGACTGTGCGATGGACGTATTTTTATTAACTGCATCATCATTTTTTAAAATTCTTGCATTAAATGCAAGAATTTTTGCGTTATCTTAAAATATCTGCTAATACTTTGCTGATTAATTGTTGACTTCCATCTATTGTTAAGAGTAGGTTGTCGCTAACCGAAGAATGAACACTGCAATAATGACAACACCAAAATGGCAATCAAAGCAAGCGAGGTAGCCAAATGAGAATCGTACTCGTCGGTGCGCCTGGTTCTGGTAAGGGTACTCAGGCAAAAATGCTAGTCGAAAAGTACGGGATTCCTCAAATATCGACTGGAGACTTACTGCGTGAAGCGGTTGTCGCTAAAACGCCACTGGGCTTGCAGGCAAAAACCGCAATGGATGCCGGCCAATTGGTTTCGGACCAAATTGTGCTTAGCATGATTAAAGAACGTTTAAGTGACAAAGACGCATCACATGGTTTTATATTGGATGGCTTCCCCAGAAATATCCTACAAGCGAAAGCCCTGGATAAGTTGCTTGTTCAATTGGGCAAACCATTGCAGGGCGTGATACTAATTGACGTGGATTTTGATTTACTGATTCAGCGGATTACGGGACGGCGAAGTTGTTCTTCATGCGGTGCTGTTTATAACATTTACACCACCCCCTCTAAACTTGAAGACCATTGTGACAGGTGTGGTGGAAATTTGCATCACCGGGCTGATGACAACGAAGCAACAATTTCCAGTCGTCTACGAGTCTACGAGATGCAAACCAGTCCGCTCAATGAGTATTATCATCAGCAAAATAAGCATTACAAACTGCAAGGCTCAGGAGATATACAAGAGATTTTTCAAAAGATATGTAATATTATTGACGCATTATCAAAAACACCACCACAGGAGGCAACAAATCGCACATCAAAGATAGATCGATTGCAAAATAAAATAACAATTGAAGAAAATCATCATGATTTAGATGATATTGATAAAAAAATACAAGAAAAAACTAAAGAAACTGAAACACCTTCCGAAAAGAAGGCCGAAGAAGCACCCAAAACGTTAGATAAAAGTACAGCAAATAAGGAGGCCACAACCATGGCAGCAAAACCAAAGAAAGCAAAAAGTGCGGCTAAGAAAAAGATAGCGAAAAAGAAAGTAGCTATCAAGAAAAAGGTAGTGAAGAAGAAAATAGCTGCTAAGAAAAAAGCAGTGAAGAAAAAGGTCGCTAAGAAAAAAATAGCGACCAAGAAAAAAGCTGTCAAGAAAAAGGTCGCTAAGAAGAAAGTAGCAACCAAGAAAAAAGCCGTTAAAAAGAAAGCGGTAAAGAAAAAAGCTGTGAAGAAAAAGGCAGTAAAGAAAAAAGCCAAGAAAAAGGCGAAAAAGAAGTAGCGATATCGTTATTAAGACAGCACCCCGTCGAATTTAGGGGTGTGATCTTAATCACGATAAGCAAATTGGGGGTGTATTTTGATACACCCCCAATTTTTTTGGCCATAAAACCCTCCTAAAAGTTTGCCTCAACTCAATTTTGCAGTATCCTAACCCGCATCACCCCGTAAAAATGGGCGAGTGGGGTGTGATTTATATTTTTCAAGTCGTTCATCGGAACACGGGATATAATAGGAGCAGCCAATTTTGTCAAACGTCGATAGTACAAAACGGACGATGCCGAGTATTCGCATGCGGCGGATGCGACGAGATAACTTTAGTCGGCGCTTAATGCGCGAATCCGAGCTCACGGTTAACGATCTTATCTATCCCATGTTTATTATTGAAGGCAGTGCGGCACGCGAAAAAATCGTTTCAATGCCTGGTATCGAACGAGTCAGTATTGATGAGCTGTTAAAAGAAGCGGAAGAATTAGTGCAGCTAGGCATACCAGCGGTCGCATTGTTCCCCGTTGTTGATGAAAACAAGAAATCCCTGGATGCTAAAGAAGCGTATAATCCTGACGGTCTGGCACAGCGGGCTATTCGCACCTTAAAACAATCATTCCCTCAACTGGGGGTCATTACCGATGTGGCATTAGACCCCTTTACCACTCATGGGCAGGATGGGTTAATAGATGATACCGGTTATGTCTTAAATGATGAAACGGTGAATGTTCTTGTTAAACAGGCATTATCTCACGCAGAGGCGGGTGCGGATATCGTCGCTCCTTCTGATATGATGGATGGACGTATTAGGGCAATTCGTCAGGTCTTGGAACAACATAATTACATATATACCCGCATACTTGCCTATTCGGCCAAGTACGCATCCAGTTATTATGGCCCCTTTCGTGATGCCGTGGGGTCCGCCGCAAACCTAGGCGCGGGTGATAAATGCACCTATCAAATGGACCCTGCCAACAGTAACGAAGCCCTGTGGGAGGTTAGCCTGGACCTGGAAGAAGGAGCTGATATGGTCATGATTAAACCCGGTATGCCGTATCTTGATATTATTCATCGTGTAAAACAACAATTCGGCGTGCCCACCTATGCATACCAAGTGAGCGGTGAGTATGCGATGTTAATGGCGGCAACACAAAACGGTTGGCTGGAAGAGCGCGCCGTTGTCATGGAAGCAATGTTGGCATTTAAACGTGCAGGCGCCGATGGAATTTTGAGCTATTTTTCAAAAACAGTGGCAAAATGGTTAGCTTAGTATCGTGTATTAATTAGAATGCATATTCAGCAAAGCGCTAAAAGCCCAGCTGTTCGGCGCGTTTTCTAACGATATTTTCTAAAGATACAGTGAGCCGGCATCGAGAAAGTGTAACAACACAGACCCGTACCCGCGGTGTAGGGCGCTTCCCATTTTTTCATGCTAAAGGCGTGCATTATTATAATAGTAAGTTTATCAACATCATCACCGATAGGATAACAGATGAACCTTGGAAGGTTTTGAATTTTTCTATCTAAACAATAGCATAACAGATGTTTTTACAGCACGTCGAGGTAAGCAAGGTGACACGAACAATTATTTCAAGCCTATTTGCACGCTCCCCCATCAAACCTTTGCAAGACCATATGGATAGCGCTCATCAATGTGTTTCACTGTTACTTCCCTTTATTGACGCCGTATTGGCAAAGGACTGGGAGCAAGTTAACCATTTGCAAGTAAAAATCGCGCAGTTGGAAAATAGTGCCGATGAGCTTAAGCGTGAACTACGTTTACGCTTACCAAATAGTTTACTCATGCCGGTTTCGCGTCGTGACTTACTTGAAGTGCTTTCGATGCAAGACAAAATTGCCAATAAAGCCAAAGATATCGCGGGCCTCATCACTGGTCGCAAAATGTCTTTCCCTGACATTATTGGTCCACAGCTAAAAACCTACATTCAACGATCCATCGATGCTTCCGCGCAAGCTCGCAAAGCCATTCATGAGTTTGATGAACTGATTGAAACAGGGTTTAGTGGAAATGAAGTGAAACTGGTAGAAGCTATGATCCAAAAATTGGATGATATCGAAAGTGATACCGATCGAATTCAAGTTGAAGTCCGTTCTGAACTCTTTAAACTAGAAGATCAACTACCCCCGGTTGACGTTATCTTTATTTATAAGATAATTGATTGGATTGGTGAATTAGCGGATCGTGCTCAGCGGGTCGGAAGCCGCCTTGAATTGATGTTAGCGCGATAAAATGCCAAAATCTGCATTGGCCATAGGTCGGGTGCTTAGATGTGTCTGACAACTGAAAGCCAGTCAATATCGTGGTGGATTGACGAACATTGAAACGTAACAAACACCCAAATAAAAAAACAAGTAGTTATTGTCCTAGAAAACTCGATTGGACGCAGAAAAGGCGTGCAATACATTGATGTGTCGCGTGAATTGAAAAACGGCGCAGTTGCCTAATGTATTGGCTGTTGGCACCTTATAAGCTAATTTTTGAACTTGCCACAACCTCACTCAAAGTGTGCGGCCTTATATTATGTTCAGTCACTCAATTTTTAGAATGATCCACCTCACCTGGAAAACAAATAATAATGGAATTCGGTAGCACCTATATTATTTTGGCATGCGTATTTGGGTTATTTATGGCATGGGGCGTTGGCGCAAATGATGTTGCCAATGCTATGGGCACATCGATCGGTTCAGGCGCCATCACAATTAAACAAGCCATATTAATTGCCGCTGTCTTCGAGTTTGCTGGCGCTCTACTGGCAGGCGGCCAAGTAACAGCAACCATACGAAAAGGTATTATCGATTCACAATTAATGGCCGGGACACCGGAACTGCTCATTTTCGGTATGCTGGCATCACTGCTGGCCGCCGCTGTCTGGCTATTGGTTGCCACACGTTTTGGCTGGCCGGTATCAACAACACACTCTATCGTTGGCGCCATTGTGGGTTTCGCTATGGTTGGAATCGGTATCGAAGCTGTAAAATGGGGTAAAGTTGGCTCCATCGCCATGAGCTGGATCATCTCCCCCGTCATTGCTGGCAGCCTTGCGTACGCCTTATTTCTCAGTGTACAACGGCTTATTTTGAATACCAAAGACCCACTTGCCAACGCCAAACGTTATGTTCCCGTGTATATGTTTTTAGTGGGTTTTATCATTGCGCTTGTCACATTGTTCAAAGGGTTAAAGCACGTTGGCGTGCAATTAACAACGACACAGAATTATATTACGGCGGTAATTGTTGGCATTATTATTTTTGTTGTTGGCAAAATAATGATAAACCGTATGAAATTTAACCCCGATGAAGATCGTAACTTCCAATTTGCCAATGTTGAAAAAGTCTTTAGCATCTTGATGGTTGTTACCGCCTGTGCGATGGCTTTTGCGCATGGTTCCAATGATGTTGCCAATGCCATTGGCCCCTTAGCTGCGGTGGTTAGTATTGTTGAAAATAATGGGGAGGTAGCCCAGAACACGGTTTTACCGCTATGGATATTGGCACTGGGAGCCGGCGGTATATTACTTGGCTTGCTAACTTACGGGCACAAGGTGATCGCCACTGTCGGGACTCGCATTACGCAACTTACTCCAAGCCGGGGTTTTGCCGCCACTTTAGCGGCTGCCACAACGGTTGTTGTTGCCTCCGGTACTGGGATACCCATATCAACAACGCATACCTTAGTAGGGGCCATATTAGGTGTAGGATTGGCGCGTGGTATTGCTGCGTTGAACCTTAATGTGGTGGGCACCATCTTTATGTCCTGGATTGTCACTTTACCGGCAGGGGCTATTCTATCCATTGTGTTTTTTATTCTGATCCGGGAAACTTTTACCTAGGGCAAGACAAACATGGCTTCAATTTTTGATTTTGAATCAAAACCCGATGAATATGCAGTGATGGGAAACCCTATAGCCCATAGTAAATCCCCACAAATTCATGCCGCTTTTGCGCAGCAAACACGACAGTGCATTCAATATTCCACGATCCAAGTCGATCCAGGTGGGTTTGCGCAGGCGGTGGGGAATTTCTTTGCAACTGGGGGTAAAGGTCTCAATGTCACCGTGCCCTTCAAGCGGGAAGCTTATAACATTGCTGATGAATTAAGTGAACGGGCAACATTAGCAGGAGCAGTTAATACTTTAAAACCCATGAACAGCACTCATTTATATGGCGATAATACGGATGGTATTGGATTGGTTCGAGATTTAACAAATAATTTGGGTATTGCCCTTCGTGCCAAACGTATCTTACTCATTGGTGCTGGTGGAGCTGCGCGAGGTGTGCTTGCCCCGCTTATTGAACAACAACCTGCCACATTAACCCTGTCCAACCGCAGCTTGGGTAAAGCGGAACAACTGGCAAAAATATTCGCCCCCAATGCACGGAAAATCGACATTAATGCCATGCCCTTTTCAGGGCTTAACAATAAATCCTTTGACCTCGTTATTAATGCGACCTCAGCCAGTCTGAACGGGGAACTCCCCCCCATACCGGCAACCGTGTTTTCAGAAACCGCTTGGAGTTACGATATGATGTATGGTGCTGATGCCACCGCCTTTATGCGCTGGTCTCGTAGCGCTGGGGTGAGCATTAATAATATCGTTGATGGTCTGGGTATGTTAGTGGAGCAAGCCGCCGAGTCGTTTCAGATCTGGCGCGCCATTGCACCAGATACTAAAACGGTGATTCAACTCATCAGACAAAATTTGTAAGTCGGTGAGCATAATTATTTTAACAAACAATCGCAGGATATTTTATGACCTTCAAGACGCTGCGACGATGAGCATAGTGAGTTATGTGATCGTAGCAGCAACGCAGAAGGCCGGAAAATAGACAAGAAAATGTTAAAATAATTGTGCTCACCGACTTAGTACCGAGGGTTGGTTTTTAGAGTTTCAAATTTCAGCATCAAAGCGATCAGCTGAGTCTTATGCAGCAGCAATATCCTATAGGTTAAAGTGATTAAGCTTTAGGTCTATCATATTATTAGCGCCGCAGAATGAAACGGCATGGCACTAATTTCTGAAGCGCGTCGTATTCGGTTAAACTGAACAATCATATTCAATGGTCAAAGGAGCGTGATCCGAAAAACGCTCATCTTTATAAATTGAAACGAAGCGTACACGATCTTTAAGTTTTGGGCTTACCAATTGATAGTCTATCCGCCAACCCACATTATTTGCCCAAGCTTGACCTCTATTTGACCACCAAGTGTACTGCTGTGGTTCTTGGTTAACAACGCGAAATGCATCGACATATCCAAGTGTGTCAAACAATTGATCCAGCCAGGCGCGCTCCTCTGGCAGGCACCCGGAATTTTTTTGATTGCTCTTCCAATTTTTAATATCGATTTCTTTGTGTACGATATTCCAATCGCCACACAAAATATAATCTCGCCTTTTTCGACGCATTACCTTTAGTGTTTCAAAAAAACGCTCCATAAAGCTAAATTTAATTTGTTGACGTTCATCTCCGCTGGAGCCCGACGGTAAATAAAGGGATGCGACGCTTAATTTCCCAAAATCAGCTTGAATATAACGCCCTTCTGCATCCATATCCTCCCAGCCTTCACCCAGACCAAAGATAACCTTATCAGGTTTCTGTTTACAAATAAGACCCACGCCACTATACCCTTTTTTCTGTGCTTCAAAATAATAGGTGTGATAATTTTTGGGGTAAAAAACCTCATCCACTAACTGATGGTTTTGGGCTTTAATCTCCTGTAAACAAACCACATCGGCTTTTTGTTTAAGCAACCAGTCGAAAAAACCTTTTTTTGCCGCAGAACGAATACCATTCACATTTGCTGTAATAATTTTCATACCAAATAGATCCCTGACAAACAAACGAGCATAATAATAACCAATAAACAGAGTTCTATCCATGAATCGTTAATATTTACCGCCTTAAAGCCGGGGCAACGACCAACACTAACAAGACAGCGATGTTTGCGAGGCGAAACGCTGCTGGTTACAATAATAAACCTGAAGTTTGCTAACTTAATCCGATTTAAGGCCATTATGACCATGAAATCTTACCAAAAAGACTTTATTACATTTGCAATTGATATCAGTGTTCTAAAATTTGGAGTGTTTACGCTAAAGTCCGGCCGCAAAAGCCCCTATTTTTTTAACAGTGGATTATTCAGCACGGGTGAAAGCCTGAACCGTTTAGGCCATTACTATGCACAAGCAATTGAAACCTCTGAAATTTCTTATGACATGGTATATGGACCCGCATATAAAGGCATTCCGTTGGCTTGTGCCGTTACCATTGCGCTGGCCAGGGGGTTTAAGCGTGATATACCCTATGCCTTTAATCGAAAAGAAGCTAAATCCCATGGTGAAGGTGGTGATATTGTTGGCGCGCCTTTGAAGGGCAAAGTATTAATTATTGACGATGTCATTTCGGCCGGTACTTCGGTACGTGAATCCATCGATATCATTAAGGCGCACGGTGCAGAACCGGCAGGTGTTGTGATCGCTTTGGATCGTCAGGAAATAGGCACAGGCGATGCTTCAGCAATCCATGAAGTGGAAAATGAATTTGGAATTGATGTTACCAGCATCATTACCCTGGAGCATTTAATTGCTTATTTACAACAACAAGATACGTTAAGGGGCTATGTTGCAGCCGTTAATGATTATCGCAATAAATATGGCGTGAAGTAGTACCTGCTTCGCAATGATCTATTCGGATATGGATATCCGAGTAAACGCCTCTATCCAGCATTGTTATCGACAATAGCGTTATGTTATTAACAGGTATGGCGGGTTCAAGCATTATCCTCACTTTGTCCTAAAGTACGCCTCGCAAATCACGTATTAACATTGAGATTAAGAACCCTTTTGTTGGTTTGTTTTACAAATTCGTTTTTGTATACCAATGGTAAGTTGTGGTTATCTATACTGCGACCAAACTCAGAATCATCTGAGCACTCAAGGGGCTTTAAATGAGAACAATTCAAGCAATACAAAAAATAATGCCAGCAGTCTTTCTGACACTTGGTCTCAATGTTTCCAGTGTTAGCGCTGATCAATTATGGAATAATGGAGATACCGATGGCAGTACACTGGGGTGGGGGCAATCTTCGTCAACCCTTGATGATTTTTATGTTCCAGGTGGAGGCTGGTGGATCAACGGGGTCGAGACTATCGGAGTTTTTATTAACCCTACAACGGTTACGGAAGTTGATGTTGCAATCTGGTCACACGATATGGACGAAAATGAACCCAATGAAAGCATAGTGTATCCGCTCACTGGGGTTAGTTTCGAGACAACAGCCACTGGACGCATATTTTCTGATCGGGAAGAAATTAAAATTCAAGTGAATTTCGATAACACCTACCTTAAAGGCCAGCGATACTATTGGATTGAACTCACTGTTCGTGATCAAGACGGTATCTCAGATTTTAGGTTCCTCGCTCGACAAGGTGTTTCCCATGAGCCGGCGTGGACTCACTTTGGTCTTGGTTCTATCTCTGCCAGTGAAGAGCTGTACGGTAGTCAATTGGATCTCTCATATGCATTGTATGGCAACCCCGTCGAATCCAGGTTCAGGGGCTTGCCAAGTGATTTCACACTTGACCTTACGGGTGAAAAAACAAAGCAATTGGTTTTTAAAATTACCGACAAAAGTGCAGCTCGACGCCCCCTAATCGCTGACGAAATCGTCGCGCCGTGCCCAAAAGGCACTTCTCGATCGCCGTTTGAAATGCCCATTTACGATGATGACGGCCACTTCGTTGTTGATTATAAAACGGTTTGGTTCTGTATTCGTGATGACCTTCAGCCGGAAGGATAGGGTGTAATGTTTTGAGCTGATGGGCACCGATCCCGGTAGGGAACGCTGTCTGTCAGCCCAATGCATATAAATAAGAACACGTTTGTTTTTTGTGATAATAACGCTATTCGTTATCGACGTATTGCTGCGCAACAAGCGGAACCGGTTATGCCGCTATGCAGTATTGGTGGCTTTAATCAGCGTACCGACACCCTCATCAGTAAACAGCTCTAACAGCACCGCATGTTCAACACGACCATCAACAATATGAGCTGCATTGACTTTGTTTTGCACGGCGTCTAGCGCACTTTTGATTTTTGGCAGCATTCCACCATGAATCGTACCATCTTTAATTAAAGCATTGACTTGTGCGGCAGTTAATCCAGTGAGTAACTTACCCGTTTTATCCAACAGACCTTCGGTATTCGTTAATAACATTAATTTTTCGGCGTTTAAGGTCTCGGCAAGTTTTCCGGCAACTAAGTCCGCATTTATGTTATATGACTGCCCATTTTTTCCTACACCAATAGGAGCAATAACAGGAATAAAATTCCCGGTTACCAGCATATTCACCACGGCAGGATCAATGCGTTCCACTTCACCCACATGGCCAATATCAATAATCTCAGAGGCGGTTAATTCCGGTGCATTGTTAGCAAAGTTCAGTTTTCTGGCATGAATCAAATCACCGTCCTTACCAGTTAAGCCCACAGCGTTGCCACCAACCCGATTAATGAGATTGACAATTTCTTTATTAACCAAACCACCCAACACCATTTCAACAATGTCCATGGTTTCGCTGTCGGTTACACGCATACCTTGAAAAAATTGCGACTCTTTACCAATTTTACTCAGTACAGTGCCAATTTGTGGGCCACCACCATGAACCACGACGGGATTGACGCCAATCTGTTTCATGAGCACAATGTCACGCGCAAAGCCATTTTTTAGCGTCTCATCGACCATTGCATTGCCCCCATACTTAATGACAATGGTTTTTCCCGTAAAACGCTGTATATAGGGTAATGCTTCTGTGAGCACCCGGGCAATTCCCATGGCTTTTTCCTGATTGATACTCATACTGATTTTGTCGTCATTGTTGTTTTCATAAAGATTCTTGTTATGGTTCTCCGACACGGAAAATATACCATGCAAATGGTCATTACTGTCACAGGGGTTTTCAGGTCTAAGCGGTTAGGTCTACTAAGGGTTTGAACCTATGGCCATTTAAACCCAAAGCTGGAAACCTAAGTCTTAAAAGGGCAGTGTCACTGGTGTTGTGGCTTGAGCTTCCGTTAGCGTCCTGAACTGGTCCTTAATACGTTCCAAGCCTTCTTGGGTTTCTGACTCAAATCGATACACAAGACACGGTGTGGTGTTTGAAGCTCGCACCAAACCAAAACCATCATCAAAATCCGCACGAATACCGTCTATGGTCGTGATTTTTGCATTACCAAACTGTGCATTAGCCACCATACGTTCAATTAATTTAAAGTGCTCTCCCTCTTCCATATCCAGCTTAAGTTCCGGTGTATTAACACTATTGGGTAGAGCGTCAAAAATCTCCGTGGCGTTACGCTGATCGTTGGCTAATATCTCTAACAAACGGGCTGCCGTATAGAGTGCATCGTCAAAACCGTACCAGCGTTCTTTAAAAAAGATATGGCCGCTCATTTCACCTGCCAACAATGCACCTGACTCTTTAAGTTTGGCTTTAATAAAGGAGTGACCGGTTTTCCACATAATAGGGTTGCCCCCCGCCTCTTTTATTATACGGGCAAGGTGGGTAGTACACTTGATATCAAAAATGATATCGCCACCAGGGTTTCGCGACAATACATCCTGAGCATATAACATCATTTGGCGATCAGCCCAGATAATATTACCGTCGGGCGTAATAACGCCCAAACGATCACCATCACCATCAAATGCCAAGCCAATATCGGCTTGCTGCCCTATGACTGCGCTAATTAAGTCCTGCAAGTTTTCCATTTGGCTGGGATCAGGATGGTGATTAGGAAAATTGCCGTCCACATCACAAAACAACTCGATGATTTCACAGCCCAACCCCTTTAGGAGTTGGGGTGCAATACTTCCGGCGACACCATTGCCGCAATCCACTGCAACTTTTAGCGGACGAGCCAACTTAACATCATTAAGAACCGCATCCAGATAAGCCGAGGTCACATCTTCGGCCTTATAGCTGCCTGCTCCTGTATCGAGGTTCTTATTTTCAATGCGTTGCCGCAACATTTGTATTGCCTCGCCAGCCAGTGTTTCCCCGCCTAGCACCATTTTCAGGCCGTTATAATTAGGCGGATTGTGACTACCAGTGAGCATAATTCCAGAACCACTGCCCAGATGATAAGCTGCAAAATACAATACGGGTGTCGGCACCATACCGATATTCGTAACATCACGACCGCTATCCAACAAGCCCTGGGTCAACGCTTTTATCAACGTGGGACCTGATAACCGACCATCGCGACCAACATAAATATGCTGTTCCCCTCGGGCGTTGGCTTCGCTGCCGATGGCCAGCCCAATTTGATAAACCGCGTTTTCGGTTAAAGTTTCATTGACTATCCCACGTATGTCGTAGGCTTTAAAAATAGAAGCTTCAATGGCTGTTGCTTGGTAGTCTGCTGACATCATTAACACCTGTATTCGGATATATTAGTAAATAGTCTGCTCAAAACGTAAATGTCTGGCAACAAGTACGCGTGATAATTGTGAATACTGTATTTTAATTGCATATAATAATTTATTGTAGTTTTTAATGCCCCCTAGGCTATGTACTTAGGAACCAACCAGCACGTCATATTCTTTTAGATAGATAGCACTGGTTTTTTGTAACTGCTCAGGTTGCCGTTGATTTGCTCATTACCGTGTTAAAATCAGTGTCAAACGTTATGTAAAAAGCGGCGTCTAAAGTGCATATTTACAGCTATAAATGCCGCACTTTTTCCTTATTTTCGAACAAATCAAAAGTGAGTTGAGTGATTATTGAACACTTAAAGATCAGATTAGGTCGTTACATTTTTTTAAACTTAGTGACGTCCAGTGTGACCGAATCCGCCTGCACCCCGGTGACTATCCGTAAATTCGGACACAATATCAAACTCAACCTGCAATACCGGTACCAAAACCATTTGTGCAATTCGCTCGCCGGGATTGATCGTGAAGTTTTTACTACCGCGATTCCAACAGGAAACAAACAGTTGGCCCTGATAATCGGAGTCAATTAACCCGGTAAGATTCCCCAACACGATACCATGCTTATGTCCCAGCCCGGAACGTGGCAATAATACCGCTGCAAGACCTGGGTCATTGATGTGTATTGCGATACCGGTAGGAATTAATTCTGTTTGACCTGATGATAATTCGATGGCCTTGTCAATACAGGCCCTTAAATCCATACCTGCCGAACCGCTTGTTGCATAGGCGGGTAACGGTATTTGAGTACCGATACGATCATCCAAGATTTTTAGTTGAACTTTTTTCATTAACTTGCCTGTTAAATACGATAAAGAAAAATTAACACCGTTTGTTAAACCTCTAAAACCATCAGTTGAGCGCTTGTATATTCCGCTAAGCTTTTGAAAAAACTGAAATATTGTACTTTCAGTACTTTCAATTAAAGGGTGGCAACGCTACGGAGAGCGGGTTTTTTTATCGCGTCCGTTGTTGTTGCGAACCTCGATCATTTATCGTGAAATAACGCACGCTACGTACCATTCAACTGATGATGTTCGGTTAAGTTACTTGCGGCAGGTAGTATAACGACTTGTGGCGAGAGGGTATATACACTGAGAACAAACAGTGAATAGTCGTGAGCGCCGCTGGTACGGCGCTCATTTTTAAGAGTCAGGTTGAAGTGTTTATATTTTACCCACTAAAACCGTCACCATTTTATCTGGATTAAGACGGCGTTTAAATGCATCTTGGATCGTTTCGACGTTAATTGCATTAATTTTAGCGTTGAAGGTGTCAAGATAATTCAATGGCAAACCATAAAATCCAATCATGCCAATATAGCCGATAATTTTCTTATTACTGGCAATGCGCAGTGGAAATCCGCCGGTTATATTTTTCTTGGCGGCGGCTAGTTCTTCGTTAGACGGCCCGTTTTCAATAAATTGACTAACTGTTTGACGCAGCACGTTAAGTGCCTCGTCGACCTGTTCGGTGCGAGTCTGCAATCCAATAGTGTAGGGGCCATTTTGGCGCATGGGCAAAAAATAGCTGTAAGAACTATAGGATAAACCCCGTTTTTCGCGAATTTCGTTGCTTAGGCGGGATACCAAACCATTTCCTCCCAGTATATGATTACCTATATATAACGCAAAATAATCAGGGTCGCCGCGCTTCATGCCTGGCTGTCCTACAAGGATATGGGTTTGTGCAGATGGATGTTCGATTTTCACGTTCTCTGCTTTACTGGGAATCGTCACACTTGGTAGCGCCTCGGCACGCTCACCTTTCGGCAATCTAGCAATTATTTTTTCAGCCAGTTGTTCTGCTTCGCTGCGATTAAGGTCGCCTACAATCGCAATAACCGCATTAGCGCTAACATAATAACGCTTATAAAACGCCTTAAGGTCATCAATGTTCAGAGATTTAACACTGTTTTCATATCCCATTGGCATAGCAGAATACGGATGATTCTTATAGATGGCTTTATAAAATGCTTCATCGGCCAATGCCCCCGGCGACTGTTTACGTTGCTCGATACCCACCAATAAACGTTTTCTTTCTCGCTGAAAAGCCTCTTCTGGGAATTCAGGCTCCGTTAACACTAACGCCAGGGTTTCAAGTGCATTTTGCAACACACCCGGCTCAGAAAGACTGCGCAGCTTTAGTGCCGCCATATCCCGTTGCGCATCAGTGCTGAACCTTACCCCCAACTCATCAAACCGTTCTGAAATCTGGTTCGCATTAAGCCCACCAGCCCCTTCGGCTAATAGTGCGTTGGTTAAAATGGCGACGCCCCCATTTTTATTATCTCTAGCAGCGCCCGCATCAAAGATAACATGTGCATCCACCATGGGTAACTCAGGAGCCGCCACAAAATAAACCCGGGCGCCATTATCCGTCGTCCAATGCTGAATATTAACCCCTGCATACAACGGTTGGCTCACAATGATCATCAAAACAACAAAAATCAGTTTAAGTAGCCATTGATGGGTGCTCTGGGTTTTCGATGACATTGGTTTGGAATGTATCGGTTTTGAGGTCATATCGCTAGTGATCATAATCTTTGAGTCCGAATTGCCAGAAGTAATTGCATCCAATACAGGTGGCTTAGTGTGCATGTTGAACCCCGCTGTCTTTGTTGCTAAGGAGCTTTTCAGTTAAGGGTTGAGGCTCTAGCACTGCCACGGTCAAACGATCATCAACGAGAAATTTTTGCGCCATTTTCCGCACTTGTTCCGGTGTTACAGCACGGAAATGATCAACATACTTATCGAGTAACCGCCAATCAAGACCAACAGTTTCAAGCGTTCCTAATTGCATGGCTTGATAGAATACGGAATCCAGTTCGTAGGTTTTGTTGGCGACAACCTGGGTCTTAATACGGTTTAATTCTTTTTCGTCAACCAGTTCTGTTTTTAGTATTTCAATTTGTTGGCGAATGGCTTTTTCCAATTCCTTAATATTGCGTCCCTGGGCTGGTGTGCCATCAAATATAAAGAGGTCATCCATGCGACTGTAAAGATCATAACCGGCACCAACACGCGTGGCAATTTCCTGGCCTCGCACCAAGTTTTTAGAAAACCGTGAACTGTCACTGCCATCGAGCACGTATGCCAGCATTTCTAATGCATAGGGCTCCCAGTCTGTTTCAGCCGTTTTTAACACCGGTACTTTGTATCCCATCACGAGATAGGGCAAACGCGCTTTTTCTTTAACGACAATGCGGCGTTCCCCTTTTTGTGGTACTTCTTGTTGCGGTTTAAGGGCTGGGATTTTCTGTCGCTTGAGTGGGCCATAATACTTTTTGGCCATGACGAGAATTTCCTGAGGATCGACATCACCTACCACAACCAGGGTAGCGTTATTGGGCGCGTAATAGTTTTGGTACCATTGTTGTGCGTCATTCACCACCATGGTTTCCAGGTCTTCCATCCAACCGATAATAGGATGTCGATAGGGGCTGTTAACGTAGGCCGCGGCTAAGAATTGCTCATACGTTTTGGATCGCGGTTTGTCGTCGGTACGCATGCGACGTTCCTCCATAACCACTTGTATTTCTTTGGTAAACTCCTCCTCACTTAAGTTTAGGTTTGCCATGCGATCCGCTTCAAGTTTAAAGCTGATGGGTAAACGGCTTTTCTCCAATTGTTGAAAATAGGCTGTGTAATCTTTACCGGTAAACGCATTTTCACGTCCGCCGTTGGCTGAAATGATTTTCGAGAATTCGTTAGGACCAAGTTTATGGGTACCCTTAAACATCATGTGTTCTAATAAATGGGCGACACCCGTGGTACCATTTTTTTCGTAACTACTACCTGCCTTGTACCAAATTTGTGCAACAACGATAGGGGCGCGATGATCCTCTTTTACCAGCACTTTTAAACCATTTTTTAAGTGAAATTCGTGTACGCTGGTATTATCCGTTTTACCTTGATCGCCCTTCGTTGTCTCCGTTACTATCGAATTTTTTTGGGTTTTGTTGGTGGCGGTATCTTGCGTAACCGCCGTAGCACAGCCAGTTAAAGCGATAGCGATTAGAAAACCAAAATGTGGTGACGGCTTCCAAAGTCGGCGTTGAATCATGATTTATCTCTCTTTCATTGGGTTAACGGGGATTGAGTATTCTTTATAAACATAAAATTTGAGTCACTATTCAGTTTATCGTTGAGTTACCCGATGACGGGGTTAACAACATTCATTCATTGACATCACTAAACGTCGCACTGAGGGTCTGCAAAGAAATAACGTGAACATTTAGCTTGTCTATCCTAGTCTTCGACGTTGCGTAAAAGTTTACAGACAACGACTATGCGCCCTGAAAGAAGTGCCCTTGGGGTACGTCCATTTCTGCGCCTTGAAGACGAAACGATATCCAGCGCAATCTGTCCAAGTTATTTTTGTTACAGACCCTTATTCCTTGTTCTCTTTAGTTCTCAAAGGGAATCTGAGCCATTACTGTGCATTTAATCGTTAGGCTGAATGATTACAAGTTTGATTAATAATTAAAAATGCATAATTATCACTTAATTCCAGCTGAGTGGAAATCATTATTTAAATAGCGTTAAGTAAAACTACCTTAAAAAACAACGTTAATAGAACGGATGTCAGGAATCAGCCCACCCAACTAAAATAGTGATACGTCATTGAGCACTTTTTCGTTACAATCCCGGCAGTAATATATTTCGTCACTAGTTTGTGTCTTGAGTCCGTTTCCGTTCAACCTGCAGCGTTGTCGTAAAATAACGACCTCTAATATGAACGTAAATATCGGTTGAAACTAGCGTTTATCTACTTTGGCCGGCCGGGAAAAACAGAACGACTTGAATTTCATCGCCTCAAAACGATAATTTGCAAACGATTTTAAACAAGTTAAGACAGCGAGCGCCTATGTTTGGTTTCAAAAAGAATAAAAGCACAAAAATCACGGATGAAGCGCCCAGAGATACCCGTCAATCATCATCGCCCGTGCCTGACGAAAAAACCGAGCCAGCATTAGCAAAAGAACCGAAAGGTGGTTTCTTTACACGTTTGGCCAAAGGCTTAAAGCGCACTCGCAATAATGTAACCGATGGCATTAGCAATTTAGTATTGGGCAAAAAAACCATTGATAGCGATGTACTCGAAGAACTCGAAAGCTTGTTATTGAGCGCCGATGTCGGCATAGAGGCCACCGACACCATCATTGATGATCTTACCCAGCGACTAAAACGCAAACAATTAGAAGATGCTGACGCCTTATTTGCAGCACTTACCGACGACATGGTGGCTATTCTTGAACCGGTTTCGATACCCTTAAACATTCCCCGCGCCGACCACCCCTACGTTATTCTTATGGTTGGCGTTAATGGTGCCGGAAAAACCACGACAATTGGTAAATTGGCTAAACGCCTGCAAAATCAAGGCCGCTCTGTGATGTTAGCGGCTGGTGATACATTCCGCGCAGCTGCCGTTGAACAACTTCAAGAATGGGGCAAACGCAACGAGATTGCCGTCATTGCACAACATACTGGCGCAGACTCCGCTTCAGTGATATTTGATGCGCTCCAGGCGGCGAGGGCTCGCGGGGTTGATGTGCTTATTGCTGATACTGCGGGGCGACTACACACACAATCCAATTTGATGGAGGAGCTGAAGAAAGTGCATCGTGTCATGGGCAAACTTGATGTCAATGCGCCTCATGAAGTGATGCTGGTCCTGGACGCCAGTATTGGTCAAAATGCGGTGGTACAAGCACGGCAGTTTAGTCAAGCCGTTTCCGTTTCAGGCATTGCGTTGACCAAGTTGGATGGTACTGCAAAAGGTGGTGTGATATTCGCCATTGCAAAGCAGTTGGAAATCCCCATACGCTTGATCGGCATCGGTGAAGGCATCGACGATTTGCGGGATTTTACTGCATCTGATTTTGTTAACGCTTTGCTCAGTAAAGACAGTCGTAGCGTATCCGACAACGCTCTCGACGAATGAATGTTACTATATACCCATAGCGTCCGGGTATATAAAGAATAAAAAAACACAATCAAACCGACAAAACAAAATTACCGTCTCGAAAACCGTGCGGTACTAAATCAATGATAAAACTAGTCAACATATCCAAACGATATCCCGGCGGTCACGAGGCGCTAAGTAACGTTACGTGCCATTTGCAGGCTGGCGAAATGGCTTTTTTAACGGGGCACTCTGGTGCTGGAAAAAGTACGCTGCTTAAGCTAATCACTCTGATTGAGCGCACCACTCGCGGCGAGGTAGTGTTGGATGGTGAAAATTTATCGCGGGTGCGTCGCCGAGAAATTCCATTTGTACGACGAAAAATCGGAATGGTATTCCAAGACCATAACTTATTGAACGACAAAACCGTATTTGATAATGTAGCGTTACCACTCATTATTTCCGGCATCCCACCCAGTGAAACGGGTCGGCGGGTACGTGCTGCATTGGATAAAGTGGGTTTGCTGCGCAAGGAAAAACAATTTCCGATCACCCTGTCCACCGGTGAGCAACAACGGGTCGGTATTGCGCGAGCCGTCGTTAACCGCCCCCCCTTATTATTGGCTGACGAACCCACGGGCAATCTTGACCCCGCACTTTCGCGAGAGATCATGGGGTTGTTCGAGGCATTTAATCATATAGGCACTACCGTGCTCATAGCCACCCATGACTTAGGTTTAATCAGCCAACTGCAATATCGTTTATTCACCTTACATGAAGGTCGATTGATTGCTGACGGTACCACTCAAGACCTCAATAACGCGGCATAAGTGATGGTTCCACGGAAAAACAGGCGTCAACGGCAAACGCCACAACAAAGGCAGCAGCAAAGACGACGGCAACAAGACCTGACAACATTCATTGATTACGAGTCCGATGCCCGTACTCGCCAAAAAACCCACTCAGCGCTATCACGGTATTTCGAACAACAGGCCTGGGTGGGAAAGGCAGCCTTACTTCAACTGCTCCAAACACCCTTATCAACACTAATGACTGCTGCGGTCATTGCCATTGCTTTGGCGTTACCCACGGGATTGTTTCTGTTATTAACCGATTTACAAAAAATTGTGAGCAATTGGCAGGGTAACGCCCAAGTATCTCTCTTTATGAAAAAGTCAATATCGGACCAGGAAGCGAGGTTGCTCACTAAAAAACTGCAAACGTGGGAAGAGATTAGCAATGCATCTCATTTAAGCGCAGCGCAGGCATTGGATGAATTTCAGCAGCAATCCGGGTTTGGTGATGCCCTGGATATTTTACAGGAAAACCCGTTGCCAGCCGTCATTATTGTAAAATTACACCGTTCACAGCTCATCACCGGCAATATTGAACGCTTGACCGAAAAACTCAGGGAATTACCCCAAGTAGATATTGTGCAATTAGATTTCAAATGGATACAACGACTTAACAGTTTTGTTGCCCTGGGGAAACGCGGCGCACTATTATTGTCCGGATTGCTTGCCGTGGCAGTTTTGTTAATCATTGGCAATACTATCCGGCTCACCATTCATAACCGTCGCCAGGAAATCCTGGTCACTAAACTGATAGGAGCCACTAACCAGTTTATTCGCAAACCTTTTTTGTACGCGGGTTTTTGGTACGGATTGATGGGTGCAGTTTTTGCCGTACTGCTGATTGCACTATTGTTTTGGCTGATTAGCGACCCAATCCATCGCCTTAGCGTTTTATATAACAGCACATTTCAACTCTCAGGTTTAGGGTTTGTTGGTGTTGCATATATTTTAGCCATAGGCGTAGTGCTAGGGTTAACAGGTTCTTGGATCGCAGTAACACGCCACATACATGCTATCGAACCGAAATAGGATAAGGGTATTTCGAATTTATCGGTTTAAGGTTTCAGGTCGCGCTAAGCTAACCGATTGAATTCACCATCACCGGCACCGAACTTTACACTGTGTTAGCACTCTTATGACATGAGTGCTAAATTTTCATTGGCACTTGACGGTAGCAATGCTAAACTTAAACGGCAATTATTGGGAGGGAGAAATGGATACCGTAATGATAAACAAACCTTTCGCGTTAGATCTTGTTAATCCCAGTGGTAGTTTGGAAGCGTATGTTTCAGCCGCCAATCGCATTCCCGTGCTAAAAGCAGAAGAAGAATGCGAGTTAGCGACACAATTACAGCAAAACGATGATTTGGAAGCGGCACGTCGTTTAGTGATGTCCCATTTGCGTTTTGTGATTTATATCGCGCGCGGTTACAGCGGTTACGGTCTGCCACAGGCTGATCTTGTTCAAGAGGGCAATGTGGGTTTAATGAAAGCTGTCAAACGCTTCGACCCTAACATGAATGTTCGCCTAGTGTCTTTTGCCGTGCACTGGATTCGGGCTGAAATCCACGAATACATACTGCGTAACTGGCGCATTGTGAAATTAGCCACCACCAAAGCACAACGCAAATTATTTTTTAATTTGCGTAAAAACAAAAAACACCTTGGATGGTTTAGTCATGCTGAAGTACAGGCTGTCGCCAAAGACTTAAATGTCGAACCTGCTGTTGTGCTTGAAATGGAAAAGCGCATGAGCGGTCAGGACACTTCGTTTGATGGCTCCACAGACAGTGATGACGATGATTTTGTGCCTGCCCCGGCCGGATATTTACAGGATCTGAGCCACGAGCCTTCCTTGCTGCTGGAGCAGGAGAACACTCAAGTTCACAACAATGAAAAATTGCTTCTGGCTCTCGAAACGCTAGATACGCGCAGTCGCGACATACTGCAACAGCGTTGGTTGTCTGAGAAAAAATCCACTTTGCATGAATTAGCCAGGCAATACAATGTATCAGCTGAGCGTATCCGACAATTGGAACAAAATGCGATTAAAAAAATGAGGACAACAATGGCGGCATAAGCATTAATGTGTCGGGTAAAATGCAGTCCAGCAAAACAAGCCACGAAAAAGCCGCCGATTTGCGGTTTTTTTGTGGCTGAAATCATTGCAACAGAAGGTTGAATTTATAACCTAGGAGCCTGTCCGAGAATAGCCACCGTCATGAAGGAACGCCATTTTGAGTCCATTTTTTTCAATTGCATCTGGCACCTACTTTTGACATTTTAGGCAAATATTGAGTCTATTTAACATAGTGATCGTAACAATGGGCCAATATGGCGTTTTTGCAGTAGACTTTCCCTTCTCGGAGGCTCCTCGTGTAGTCTGTTGACTATTATAGTAGTCGCGCTGTTCAGCCTGGTTTTTTAAATATCCTATAACTGCTCAGATTACCTTTGACTTATTCGAAAACAAGGAAAAAGTGCGGAGTTTACCGATACGATGTAAATTAGCACTTTTGATGCAGTAATCGAATCAATCAACGCTAACTTGAGTCTTATAATTTATTTAGGTTAATGCGCCCTTACAACCAAAACGTGGTTCAAACTAACTTCATCGGTAGATTTCTTGTGAAACGAATAATAATCATTACCGCGCTAATAATTTTCAGTAACGGTGTTTTTGCACAAGCAAAATTCAATATATCACCTGGTGTCAAATATTTTAATTATGAAGAAACAGACGATAATGGTGTTTTTTTGAATAAAGAGACTGGTTTCATTGCCGGTATTCAAGGCAGCATTACCCAGCGACCGGATAACAACTCTGTTTACGCCAGCATCAATGCTGGATACTTTGATGGAAGAATTCAATACGATGGACACACACAAAATGGTGCTGACTTACTGACGCAAACGGACGAAACCTTTTATCATGCTGGACTGACTGTTGGTGAAAACCTAATGTTAAAGGGGGCTCCACTTGCCATTTACACCACCATCGAATATCGCCAATGGGATCGAGACATCCTGGCAACCGAAAGAACTCTCGGGCTTTTTGAGCGCTATAAATGGTGGGAACTTTCCTTTGGCGTTATCCATGATTTAATCAAAAATACTTCGCATAACCTGACCCTTGACGTCAGTGTCATCCGTACACTAAGCCCAAAGATGGCAGTGGATCTATCTGCGCAGGGGTTTGGCAAACCGGTCCTTGACTTGGGCAGCAAGTTAGGTGCCGCAATTGAGCTCTCATACACGCTCCGCGCCGCAGATAACTATCGCATTGGTGTGGCGGGAAAATATAAGACATGGCGATTTGGAGCTAGCAAAACACGAGCGGTGAGCAATGGTCTAAACAGCGCAACGATAATAGAGCCGAGTAGTATGACTCACACAGCTGAAATGCGCATTGTCATTGAGCGTTATTTTTAATGCCTGGTTATTTGTTTGTTATGGCGATAATAGTGTAAAAGCACGGACACAAGGTTACACGGCCCGTACTTTTACACTAAACCGGATATGCGAAATTAAGGCCAATTGCCGCTGAATGCCTCTGAATTCACACCGTCATTATAATGGCCATCATAACCTGTGCAATCCCCCCGAAAGGTAATACTGCCAGAACTGCTCTTTTCGCCAGTAAATTCAAGCGTGCCTGCATCGGGACGAGCATTTTCGCAGTTAAATGTAATGCCTGCCGTAGTTTTCAGTACAACAAACCAAACTGGATGAAACAACGTAGCACTCACTGTGTATCCTGTTATGTTATCCCCGCTTACATTGAGATCTGAAACTCGATAGACTTCACCATCAGAACCAAAAAAATCAGAATATGAGAAACATGCTGCATCTTCGCAACTGATCGTATAATTTATAATGCGTGTTTCATCATTACGGCTAATCGCAAACTCGATAAATTTCAGTGTAAAAGAAGTCGCGGACCTAAGTATCTGTACATGCCCGTTTATGACAAACTTACTACTGACTTTGTTTTCATAACAAACCTCCTGAAACTCAAATGTCGCATCTTTAAAGCCAGGGAGAATCAAGTTACTCGTGGATAGCGTACCCCCACAGAAATCCCGACTGATGATCCCGGCAGGAATCGAAACTTTCATTGGCAAAACATCAGTACGGTTGCGTAAAGAGCCAGTGTATATATTTAATCCTTGATATATCACTTTTGCCAATATTCTCATATCAGTAGCCGTTGTATCGATGGCCTTCTGAGTGCCCTCAATTGATGCTACCGCTATTGCATTCACATTATCTGCATCAACAACAGCGGGGATAGGTTCTCCAGAAAATACCGGACCTGTTGGTGTCTCGGCATTACACCCCATTACAATGACGGTAACACACAAAAACACCAACCTTGTCAGTTTTATTAACAACAACTTCATTCAACGCTCTCCTTGATTATATAAATCCTGAAATCAGATAAAATTTTTCGATTTTGCATTGTAAGTTAATACTCATCATACTTAAGCGATCAAATAGATCGCGCAACTATATAGGGTAAATCTGATAGCATGTTCTTTGCTTAGGAACGTGCACGTTCCTTAACAGCCTACTGGCTTATCCCTCTAGCAAGTATGGCCAGGTCTGTATACGTTTATATACATAACGTTCGTCCTCTTACCGAGACGTTATCACAAAAAACTTTTAAACCTGTAAACTTTAATGCACCCCGCGGGCAACTCTACCACTAACTAAATTTCAGGTAAACGAGAGATATTTCTGTTAGGTGAGGCAGCAAATACAACGAAACTTTCTTATATTTTTTATTAATAAGAAAATTAACTAAGCGGCAAGATAAACCAAACTCTTGCGAGTGGCACGACAAAGGATTACATCGTTTAGGCTTTGTAAAGAAATGAATTGGACAAATCGCCCCGGGTATTATTTCGTCTTCACCGAGTTGAAATAGCTCATATACGTTTCTAATATTTTCACAACATCGAAAATGAAAGAATGGATAAATAAAATATTCAAGTTACATTTTAATAGACTATAAAATGTAGTTAACCGTTTTTTCCGGAAAAAAAAGCGCAGGCATTGCCCGCGCTTTTCAGTTGATTTCAACGTAAATTACCAAGTGCCTGTATCGCACATCTCACCACTGCCTTCATTGTAGCAGTAGGTATATGTTTCACAGCTATTAAAGCTCATACTGCCGGATGTTCCACTTGAACCGGTAAAGCTAATGGCCCCAGAGTCAGGTCGTTCCGCCGGACAATTAAACGTCACTGGCGAGGTGGTTTGTATTTCCACGGAACCATAGTCCGGGTGAAAGAACGTGGCGTTAACCGAATAACCAGATGTCGCATCGCCATTAACATCAAAATCTGACACACGGTAGGTGACACCATCCTTACCAACGTAATCGGTAGAGAATGAACAGATAGATGTCAAGTCTTCGCCGCAAGTGACGGTCGCATTGATCGTCTCAGTAATACCATCCACAGTGATGCTAAAGTTAGAAAATGTGATAGAAAACGCGGTCTCTGTGATAAAGTAGGACAACGTACCGTTCATGATGATTCGCTCATTCTCGCCGTCATCGTAACAAATGTTATTGTAGGTGATTGTAGCGCTGAAATTATCACCATCAATGATTTCGTCCGAAATCGTGGCGCTGCCACCACAATAATTTGGGCCAAACTCATCAGGGTGGATCGCCATACCAATTGGCAAGTGACGTGCTTTTGCATTGCTCACAATGCTGGCGGATGTATCCCGTATTATTTGCAACAACGCTGGTGATGCGGAAATTGACAGGCCGAAAGGAACTGAGTTTTTTGCAGTCGTTGAGGTTACAGATTGTTGCACAGCCTCGGTTGCCGTTATACCTAATACTTCAGCATTGCTTGCACTGATTTTAGCAGTATCAATAGCGCCCGTGTAGGTTGGACTGGCACTGTTGCCACCGCCACCGTCTCCTCCGCACCCCCATAGCGTTACGGATATACCCAGTAGTATCGGTAATGTTATTTTATGGAATGGTGGAATCATTAATATTTCTCCTCTTATTCCGAATTTAATTAGTTGGCATGCGGGGATCGTTACGCATACCACAATCCCTCGTACCCCCTCATCTTACATGCTAGCTTCTGTTCAACGCAAGATGACTAAGTATCCTCAGTATTCGCTATGGCTGATCATTAGAAACTATATTACTATCAATTGGTTAGCAAAAATTGTAAAATTTCAGAGGGAGGTTTAGGGTTAGCCTTGTAACGGGTGATTAATTTTATATAATTTTGCTATAAATTAGGGCTACTCAACGCACACATGTTGCTGATTGTAAGTGGTTGATGAAATGTTATATGGTTATGGCTCTTCATGGGAATTAGTGACCAAAAAATATCAAATTTATGCATGCTTTTCGTTTGGAGTGAATCGTGTTGCTGAATGTTAAAATGTTCGTCGCGTAATATCGAGATGCTTTAATGCCCAGTCAGGTTGAGGTGCCAGAGTGTAATAAATGGTTGCCAATAACGGGGCATGAATTTTCTGGGTAAGGTAATGTATGTTTTCATCAAGTGCTGTCATGCTGTTATCCACCTGATTGGCAACCCAGCCAGCGACATTGACTCCCGATGCTTGAATATGGTTGTAGGTTAATAAGGCATGATTGATGCAACCTATGCGCATTCCTACCACCATAATGACCGGCAATTGTAACGCACAGGCAACATCCGCTAATGACTGCCCGGAACTAATAGGCACTAACCAGCCCCCCGCACCTTCAACGATAACCCGGTCCACTTGTGCGCGAAGCACGTCGAATTGCTTGTGTATGTGGCTTATTTGTATTTCCACGCCTTGTTGATCTGCCGCAATATGCGGTGCAATGGCTGGCTTAAACGCGTAGGGGTTTATGGTGTTGTATGAGAAGGGTATGGAGGACGCTTTTAATAATTGTTCGGCATCGTCATTACGTAAACCCTTGGCTGTTTGATTACAACCGGCTGATACTGGCTTCATGCCTGCAACTGTCAGCCCTTGATCTTTCAAAGCCGCCATCAATGCTAGCGTACAAACGGTTTTACCTACGCCAGTATCGGTACCTGTTATAAAATAACCCGTGTGCATCTGTGTGTGATTCATTAATATAGCTAGTTACCTAGGAGCGGAGCCCGTCCAAGAATAGCAGCCGTCGCGAGGGAACGCCATTTTAAGTCCATTTTTTCGATTGCATCAGGCACCTACTTTTGGCATTTGAGGCGAATATTAAGCCTATTTAACGTAGTGATCGTAACAATGGACCAATATGGCGTTTTCGCAGCCGGCTTTCTATTCTCAGGCCGGCTCCTATCGCATCGTGTATTTAATACACGATGCTAGGTGGGATACTGTTTAGGCGAAAAAGCAACATTAACGTTGCGAGACTTGCTGGCATCGTTTTTTGAGTTCGTTTCATCAGTTATCCAGGCATGGCCGTATACGACTTCATAGGAAGCGGGAAGCACGTTGTTTTTACGAAACTGCTCATATGCCGCCGCCACGGCTTTTAAATTTTCTTTGCCAGTTAAGCCTTGCCTTTGCTGTAGTGATGCGTTGCGCGCACCCAGTGCCTTTAGGTCACGCATGAGCTTGTAAACATCAGGATACGTTAGAGTGATTTTTTCCACATCCATGACCGGATCTACAAATTCCGCTTGTAATAATGCATCACCCAGGTGATGCATATCGATAAATGAATGCACATGAGGCTGTTGATCTACCGCAAACCAACTTTGCCGCAGTTCTATTAAGGTATCTGGACCCAGGGTGCTGAACATGAGGAGCCCTCCAGGTTTTAGCACACGACAAAATTCTCGCAATGTCTTGTCGATATCCACACACCACTGCACCGTTAAATTAGAGTAAAGCAAGTCAATACTGTTATCGGCAATGGGTAATGACTCCGCGTCGCCGCACAGATAGTGCGGTTGTCGCTTCGTGATTCGTTGTGTCCAGCTTTGTTTGTCACGCGCTTTCCGTAACATATTAGCGGCAAAATCCACGGCGTAGATTTTCGCCTTTTTATAACGAACAGATAACTGCTGAGCTGAGCCACCTGTTCCACACCCGAGATCAACAACAGTGAGGGGGATCATTCGCACAACATCCAGGCGCTCAAGTAATCGCCCGGCTACCTCACGCTGTAATACAGCGGCATCATCATAGGTAGCTGCCGCTTTATTAAATGCGGCGCGTGCACGTTGTTTATTAATGGTCTGAAGTCGATCCGGTGGCTTAGTGTTCATTGATAAAATCACTGATCAACTGTATAAATTGTTGTGGATGTGTCACAAATGGTGCGTGCGCAGCTCCGGCTATAATCGCATAACGACTGTTGGGTGTGAGTGCCGTGCTTGCCGCTCCAGCTGATTGTGGCACCAAGGTATCTTTTTCACCTAGCAAAAATAGCACATCACTGTTTATTTTTTTCAACTGAGGTCGTAGGTTAGTGGATAGTAATATCTCAAGTCCACCTTGCAATGCCTTAATATGAGGCTCGCCATTCAAAAAAATTTTTTCGCGCAGGGTGCGAAGGGTATTCCGCGTAAAATCGCTGCCCATGGCTTGAATCGCCAAAAAACGCAAAATGGTTTGACGATAGTCTTTGGTAAGGTCGGTAGCAAATCCCTCAATAATATTAGCAGGCATGCCATGTACCCAGTCGTTACAACGAACAAATTGTGGCGAACTGGCAACCAACACCAAGGTTGAAATTAATTTTGGATGTTGCAATGCTAAATTCAAGGCCAATACTCCGCCCAAAGACCACCCAATAATGCTGGCACCCGGTTCGATTTCCGGCAGTAATTCTGCCGTTAAGGTATCAAGGTTATATTTAACGGAAGCCGGTAAGCTACTTTTACCATGTCCTGGCAAATCAATGGCAGTAACTTTCCAGTATTGCTGAAAATCCTGTATTATATCGTCCCAGACTCGACAATTAAACCCCCAGCCATGCAGCAAATACACGGGCCGACCCTGACCAGCGCTTTTTTTATAAAGCATTACGAAAACGACTCCAGTGCGCTCAACAATTGGTTGACTTGCTGTTCAGTATGTATGGCGCTAAGTGTAATACGTAACCGCGCTGTCCCCTTCGGTACGGTTGGCGATCGAATGGCGCTAACCAAAAAACCTTGTTCAAATAAGCGCTGGCTAATTGATAGCGCTTGTTGATTGTCGCCCACAATGAGCGCCTGGATTGGGGTGCTCGACGCCAATAACTCAAAACCCAACTGTTGCGCACCGTTGCGAAACTGAGTGATTCGATTTGTTAATTTATCGCGGCGCCACTGTTCTGCTTTAACAATACGCAAGCTGGCGCGGCTGGCTTCGGCGATGGCTGGTGGCAATGCCGTGGTATAGATATAGGTACGGGCCTGTTGAATTAGGGTTTCGATTAATGCTTTACTGCCCGCCACAAAAGCGCCATAAACACCAAATGCCTTTCCCAATGTTGCCATCAAAATAGGCACTTCGTTAACGCTTAGCGAGTAGTGTTCACTAGACCCGCCGCCATGATGACCAAGCACACCTAAACCGTGGGCATCGTCGACCATTAACCAGGCATTGTGCTGTTTTGCGCATTCTGCCAGTGCTGCCAATGGCGCGATATCGCCATCCATACTAAACACACTATCGGTGACAATGAGTTTTCGCCGTGCCTGGGATGCGGTAAGGCGTTTGGTTAGGGAGTGAATATCAAGATGCGGGTAACGCTGAAAGCGAGCACCGCTGTGTCGTCCCGCATCCAATAGTGAAGCATGATTAAGCCGGTCTTCAAACACCGCATCGGAACGATTCAGCAGTGCAGAAATTGTACCCAGATTGGCCATATAACCACTGCAAAACAATAATGCACGAGGGCGGTCGGTAAATTCCGCTAACTCTTCCTCCAGCGCCTGGTGCGCGGCGTTGTGGCCGCTAATTAAATGAGCCGCACCGCTGCCGACGCCATATACCCCCGCCGCACGCTGAAAAGCCGCAACTACATGGGGATGATTGGCAAGCCCCAGATAGTCATTACTGCAATAGGATAAATAACTTTCGCCATCAATCTGAACCACTATACCCTGAGGGCTGGCAAGCACCTTGCGGACGCGATATAAAGACTCCTCTTGCCGTTTTTTAAGCGCGGGGATGAGGGCTTGATCCAATAATGAATAGGGCGCTGTTTGCATAGACTAACGGCTAACAATTTATGTCGACAACTTCGATTTATTGGCTGTTTATACCGATAACACGCTGAGAGTTACATTAAGCTTATACCCAAAGCGTTTGAGATTTCGCTGCAAAGTGTGCGTCATATTTTATTCATGGCACCAAAAATAGGCGTTTTGAGGCAAGGCGAAATGACGCGTAATAGTCGTTCTATTGCAAGGAATTTCAACGCCGCTATGAATGAAATAGGGTGTGCAATTTACCCGAAACTTTAAACCTAACACATCAGTTGAATCTACTGTGAACGCCTATGGCACAGAATCTAAAAGTCTTTTACCTTCAGCACCCTAGTCGCTCTCGCGACGATTCAACTGATGTGTTAGGTTAAACACTTTGGGTATATACTTTACATTGGCTGGCTTATTTACTTACGTCACCGAATTTATGCCTTGCTGAGCCGCGCGACGTCGGTCTTGAGTATCTTCGCGTGGTGTTAACTTTAAGTCGGCCAGCATTTTTAAATCGTCTGCCACTTGGCGTCCCTTGGTTGTCAAATAATCGCCAATCATGAGGCCGGATGCGCCTGCCATAAAAATCATGGACTGCATGTCTCCTAAAAACTGCCTGCCACCTGCAATACGTATTTCGGCGCGTGGTAGCATGTATCGGAATACCGCAATACACGTCAATATTTCCATGGCCTGCATGGGTTTACGTTGGCCAAATGGTGTTCCTTGCTGTGGGTTTAAAAAATTCAGGGGCACGGATTTCACATTAAGCTGGCGTAATGTATCCGCTAATTCAATGCGTTGATCCAGGCTTTCTCCCATGCCTAAAATCCCACCGCTACAAACCCGAAGACCTGCGTCCATGGCGGATTTAATGGTATCGATGTTCTCCTGGTACGTATGCGTGGTACAAACCTGATCAAAAAAGCTTTCCGCACACTCCAGGTTATGATGATAATTTTCCATACCCATCACTTTGAGTGCCTGGGCGGTTTCACCATCAAGCACACCAAGGCTGGCGCAGCGGCCAATATCGCTGTGTTGTTTTAAGGCAGTCAAATATTCTTTTAACTGGTTACGCTCTTTTTCATTGCGTACCCCCCAACCTTTTGACACCACACCAAAATCACTGGCACCCCAGGCTCGGGCTTGCTGCGCCTGACGGCTAAGGGCTTCGCTGCTAATATAGTTGTAGGCTGGTGACTGGGTCTTGTAATGGCCGCTCTGACTACAAAATGAACAATTTTCTGAGCAATTACCAGAACGCACATTGGAGATGGCGCATACCTCCACCTGATTGCCGCGGTATGTTTTACGTAACCGGTCTGCACCCGCCATTAACCAGGGCAGATAGTCGTCAGGCAAACGAATCATCCATTGCCCTTCTTCCAGGGTCATGTCACCGCCGTCCAGAATACGCGCCGTGATGGAATCGATGCGTTGATAAAGAGTATTATCCATGAATGGTCTCCAGTTATGAATCTTGGTGGCCCAGGTGAGAGTCGATTAGCATTTGAATTTCATTGCGGGCAATCTTATCCAATAATAGCCGCTTGTCAACTTATGATCATTAAAACAGTAAACAATTGGTTAAATAGCATGCTTTTTCGGGTGATTCCACCGCTTTGTGCTGTTTGTGGCGCGCCCGGTCATGAAAAACTCGATATTTGTATTGCCTGCATTGCTGAGCTGATTCGTAACAGCCATGCTTGCCAACGGTGCGCATTGCCCATGGAGGCAGCACAAAGTGATATCACGCTATGTGGGCATTGCTTACGGCAACCGCCTCACTATGACTTCAGTTACGCCTTCGCATTGTACGAACCACCACTTGACAGATTGATTCAACAACTAAAATTTAATAATAAGCTAAGTTACGCACAATTATTAGGTTCGCTCATGGTGACGGACATTGCCCGCAACAACGGTGAACCACCCGAGTTGATAATACCGGTACCGTTGCATCCGCAACGTCTGCGCCAGCGGGGGTTTAATCAGGCACTGGAAATTGCCCGCCCCATTGCAAAACAATTGGCTATTCCAATGGATACTAACAGCTGTCAGCGTACCAAAGCGACAACAGAACAATCTAGCCTGAGCGCTCAGCAACGTGCTGACAACATCAAAGGCGCGTTTACGATAAGCGCTGACATAAGTGCCGAACACGTTGTTATTGTTGACGATGTAATGACAACAGGAAACACGGTATCCGAATTAGCACGCACCATAAAAAAAACCGGTGTTCATCGGGTCGACGTATGGGTTTGCGCACGCGCTTTAACCTAAACCCAGCAGACCTTATGTCAAACTTGTTTCCAAATGAATGACAACATCGGTCACCGCGGCAATCAACTGCTGTAAATCAGGTGGCTGGACAATATAGGGCGGCATCAGGTAGAGTAGCCGCCCGAACGGGCGCACCCAGACTCCAGCCTCGACGAGCATCGGTTGAATATGAGCCATGTCCACTGGTTTAACAAGCTCAACAACCCCAATCGCCCCTAATACCCGCACATTCGTAACGCAGGCATATTGCCGGCAGCTATCCAGACCTTTTTCGAGTTGCTGCGCTATTTGTGACACAGCACTTTGCCAGGGAGTGGTTTGCAATAGTTCCAGGCTTGCCAACCCAGCCGCACATGCCAAGGGGTTAGCCATGAAAGTGGGACCATGCATGAACACGCCAGGTTTACCGTTACTAATTGTCGTGCTCACTTCCAAGGTTGCCAGCGTTGCTGCCAGGCTAAGGTAACCACCAGTCAGCGCTTTCCCTACACACATAATGTCAGGGCTAATCTGCGCATGCTCGCACGCAAACAACCGGCCAGTGCGACCAAAGCCCGTTGCAATTTCATCAAGAATCAATAACACATCATAGTGGTCACATAAGGCGCGTACCCGGCATAGATAATCAGCGGAATAAAAACGTAGGCCACCGGCACCTTGCACTATTGGCTCTAGAATCACAGCGGCAATTTGTTCTTGCTTGTCCTGTAGCTGTTGTTCCAATGGCGCAATGTCATTATCAGTACAGGGATCACCCACGTTACAGGTGGGGGACGCCACAAAATATTGCTGCGTCAAGCTTGCATTAAACAGCGAGTGCATACCATTAACGGGATCACAAACCGACATAGCACCAAAAGTGTCACCATGATAACCGTTTCGAATCGTTAGAAAACGTTGCTTAGTTGGCCGTCCTTTGGTGTTCCAAAACTGAATTGCCATTTTCATGGCCACTTCCACCGATACAGATCCGGAATCTGCAAAAAACACCGATTGCAATGGCGTCGGCGTCAGCGCAACCAGTTGCTCGGCCAATTCCACTGCTGGCGCATGCGTGAGACCACCAAACATCACATGAGCCATTTTTTTTAGTTGATCTTCAAGGGCTTGGTTCATCACTGGATGATTGTATCCGTGAATCGCACACCACCAGGATGACATTCCGTCGATCAATTCACGGCCGTCCGCCAGCTTGATCCGCACACCATTGGCAGACACTACTGGATAAGCGGGAAGGTCTGCATTAAATGCACTGTAGGGATGCCACACATGCGCTCTGTCCAGATCCATTACTTGTTGGGTATCCGCAATGGTTGAGCCTCTACCGCTCAAGCTTGAATTAGTCGATTTCATCATAAACATACAACTCCAGGCGTAACAACTCAGTTTAATCAAAAAAGCCCTGCCTCCCCCCTCGGCTGGTTTCCTTTCTGCAACGGCTATTTTCCAGACCACAACACAAGCCATACTGGCAATCAACAGCCTTTTAGTAATGCTGCAATTTCGTGCACTGTTCAGCATGGACTATAATCAGCATGGATAACCCTAAATTAATCAGTTGAATCATCGCGAGAGTGACTAGGGCACTGAAAGTAAAAGACTTATTGGGGTTTTTTGGATGACAGCGTATCACCCATACGGTGAATTCAGAAAATCCCAATAAGTCTTTTAGGTTCTGTGATATCGGCGGTCACAGTGGATTCAACTGAGTAATTTAGGTTAATGGCATACACCGGTAAGACGATTCACACTAATGCCGCAAGAAAGAATTCATCGATTGCGTATTGAGTTCACGGGGAGCGATCACAGGAAGCAAGCACTGGAAATCGTTCAGGTGTTTGGCCAGCGGGTACCGTCATGACAAATACCGGACACCGTACGAAGGATTTATTCCCAAACGGCGACATCTTCAATCGAAAGCAGAAATTGATACGATCGAGGGCTATAACAATCTATTTAGGCATTTTCTTGCCCGGCTGCGGCGCAAGTCTAAGCGCTACCGCAAGCATCAAAAAAGATTGGAATACTCGATCAGGCTCCTGATGGCCAAATGGAACAATCAACTATCTATACTAAATTAGCAATGCCTAATATCGAGGAAGCCTCGCCCCGAACAGCGATCACCTAAAACAATTGCTCCGGAATTTCGTCCGGTGCCGCAAACCCACCATCAGTAGACATGACATTACTCATCCCCGTATCTTCATCGGTCATGCTCTTGGGAACATTGTCAGCACGAAACGTTTCAAACAATGCCCCTTGAAACCCTGCGCTGACCAATAACCCTGATTCCGGATCAATGCGAACCGAGACAAGCCCGGGGGGGCGTTCAAGTGCTTGGTCAGGTAAACCTTGCAATGCTTCTGCCATGTAACTAATCCACATCGGTAACGCCGCTCTACCACCCGTTTCCCGGCTACCCAAGGGTTGTGGGGTATCAAACCCCACCCAAGCAGTGGTAACAATATCCGGGTTGTACCCAGAAAACCAAGCGTCACGTTGATCATTAGTGGTACCTGTTTTACCCGCCAAATCGCTACGTTTCAGTTGCAGAGCACGACGACCGGTGCCCAACTTTACAACATCACGTAAGATGCTGTTCATAATATATGCATTTTGGGATGTAATAATGCGTTTAGCACGACGCTGCGGCAGCAACGATTCTGAATGTTCTATATTGGCAAGATACATCGCGTCAGGGGTTTCACTAATATTCACTGGCACCAACATAGAGGTGATTTCCGGCACATGGTCAACCTTTGTTAGGCCTGTTACATCGTTAAGCCTTTCTGTCTCCATGCCTACCGCCGTTTCTTCAGGGTAGTTTTCACAAACCTCGCAAACCACGAGCGGATTGGAGGTCATAATCACCACGTTGTCTGAATTTTCAATGCGGTCAATAAAATAGGAATCGATTTTATAGCCACCATTGGCAAACACAGCATAAGCTGTTACCAGTTCCATTGGCGTAATTGAGGCACTGCCCAACGACAGGGATAAGTCCCGCGGCAAATGTTTGGCCTTAAACCCAAAGCGGGTAATATAATCAATCGCATACGATATACCTATAGAACGTAGCAAACGAATAGACACAAGGTTTCGAGATTTTATTAAGGCCTGACGCAATCGTGTAGGCCCAAACACTTTTCCACTGTAGTTTTCCGGCCGCCAAGTACTTTCCAATCCTGGGTCATCAAACACAATAGGCGCATCATTGATGAGACTGGCCGCAGTATAGCCTTTTTCCAATGCCGCTGAATAATTAAACGGCTTGATGTTGGAGCCAGGTTGACGTAACGCTTGGGTAACACGATTGAAACTGCTTTTATTGAAGTCAAACCCTCCGACCAAAGCCAGCACGGAACCATCATGTGCTGACAACGAAACCAGCGCACCTTCCACATGAGGAACTTGTGCCAACGCCCAGGAAACAGTGTTAATGCTGTCCTGCTGCACTTTGGTTTTTGTAGTTTGAGTAATCCGTATGATGTCACCCACACGCAGAATATCAGCCGCTTTTTTAGGACGTTTCCCTGGCATTTTTCCATCCCCACGCCAAGGCGCAGCCCATTTCATGCCCTGCCAATCCAATACCAACTTACCATGGCGTGATTGATACACTAAGGCATCTTTTTCACCCACGCTGATCACCAATGCAGGCCACAACCCATTAATTGATTGATAATCAGACAATATAGCGCGATATGAACTCTCATCATTTTCATCTGTTTGTGCCAAGTCCACATTCGCCTCAGCCCCCCGAAAACCATGCCGTTCCGTATAGGCCATTAAAGCATCGCGCAGTGCCTTATTCGCCGCTAACTGTAAGCGTGAATCAATCGTAGTGTATACTTTATAGCCACTGGTGTAGGTTTCTTTACCAAGACGCTCGATCAATGCCGCACGCACCATTTCAGCGATATAAGGCGCTGAAACCTCTCGGCGAAGCCCATGAAACCTTGACGTATCGATGGAGTTTTTTGCTTCCTGGTACTGTTCTTCAGATAGCTTCCCTAAAGTTCTCATACGACTTAATACATAATTGCGCCTTAATAAGGCGCGATCTGGATTAACAATGGGGTTGTAACGAGAAGGTGCCTTGGGCAAACCAGCGATCATGGCAATTTCTGCTGGTGTCATTTCCTCCAGCCTTTTACCATAATAAACTTGTGCCGCAGCAGCAAAACCATAGGATCGATTTCCTAAATAAATTTTATTGAGATACAATTCCAATATTTCGTTTTTGGATATTTCTCGCTCAATTTTTAACGCCAATAAAATTTCATTGAGTTTACGTAAATATGTTTTTTCCCGGCTAAGGAAAAAATTACGCGCAACCTGCATGGTAATCGTGCTACCACCTTGCCCCTTCTGACCAGTGCGCAACAAATAAACAACCGCCCGCAGCAACCCCCGATAATCCACGCCATGGTGCTGAAAAAACCGGTCATCCTCTGCCGCCAGAACGGCATTGATTAGCAGTTGTGGTGTATGCTCAATATCCAGTGGCACTCGTTTTTTCTCACCATATTCGGCGATAAGCTTTTCATCCTTCGAATAAATTTTGAGCGGAACCTGAAACTGTATATCACGCAAGTTTTCAATGGGTGGCAATTTAGGCACGACAAACAAGTAAATCGCTAACGCCATCACGCCAACAGCGATGAAACCAGCACTCAAAACGGTGATTAATACCGGAACACTCAATAATTTTTTCATGATGCCAATCATACTATGTATAATTTTCCTTCAATTGTATTACCATTGATTCGGTTAGAGTGCGACCAAGTTCTCAAATTCCATGTCGACAAAGTATAAAACTTCCCATAACATCAGCCCCATAATGTTTGTTCGTCAATTAAAATTTGAGCTGCCTTAAAGTTTTTGCCCGGATTTTGCAGAGTTTTTATCACTCGATTTATTAAGTTTGCGAAAAACATACCGATATACACATCAACTTAAAAAATGCATGGGAAATTAGAGTGGGTTTAGCGCAATTATTCACACCTAGAAAGCCGTCAGTCCTCGGCCTTGATATAAGCTCCACCACCGTCAAGCTGCTGGAACTCAGTCAACAAGCCGACGGGTACCGGGTTGAAGCCTACGCGGCGGAGCCGCTGCCACCGAATTCGATTGTGGAAAAGAATATCACAGATGTCGAAGCCGTGGGTGAAGCAATTCGCCGCGCCTCAAAACGCTCCGGAGCACGCACCAAACTGGCTGCGGTCGCCGTAGCAGGGTCTTCCGTGATCACAAAAGTGATTACAATGCCATCAAATTTATCCGAAGATGAGTTAGCCAGTCAAATCGAATTAGAAGCCGATCAATACATTCCGTATTCATTAGAGGAAGTAAACCTGGATTTCGAAGTGTTGGGGGTGTCTGAAACCAATCCTGACACGAGTGACGTTTTATTGGCGGCCTCCCGCAGTGAAAATGTCGATTCACGCGTCGCTAGCGTGGAACTCGGCGGGCTTACGACAAAAATTGTGGATATTGAGGCTTATACGCTGGAAAACGCCTTCCCGCTACTGGCAACGCAAATACCCGGCGGCTTACACGACAACACCGTGGCCATTGTGGATGTCGGGGCTACCATGACAACCTTAAGTGTATTGCACGATGGCAAAATCATCTACACACGAGACCAGGTATTTGGTGGTAAGCAACTTACCGAAGAAATTCAACGCCGTTATGGCCTATCCTACGAGGAAGCTGGCATGGCAAAACGTCAAGGAGGATTACCTGACAATTATATCCCTGAAGTATTGGAACCTTTTAAAGACGCGATGGCACAACAAGTTAGCCGTTCCCTGCAATTTTTCTTTTCATCAAGCCACCACAATGCGGTTAACCACATTATTTTGGCTGGTGGCAGCGCATCGATTCCCGGCGTAGACGAACTCATTGAAGAGCGCGTGGGTTCATCAGCAAGCGTCGCAAACCCCTTTACGTCAATGTCGCTGGCGTCTCGTGTTAAAGCGCAGGCTCTCAGCAATGATGCGCCGTCTCTAATGATTGCATGCGGGCTTGCATTAAGGAGTTTTGACTAAATGCCTCATATTAATTTATTGCCTTGGCGGGAAGAATTAAGGGCCGAGAAACAACGGCAATTTAACGTAATGCTGGCAGGTGCAGCTATTTTCTCCGCACTCGTCGTCGTATTCGTCCATATTCAAATGACCAGCATGATCGAAAGCCAGAATTCGAGAAATAATTTTCTGGAAGACACTATTAAAACAGTTGAAAAAGAAATCGAAGAAATAAAAACCCTCAAACGGGATAAAGCATCATTGCTGGCACGCATGCAGGTCATCCAACAACTGCAAAGCAGCCGTCCTGAAATTGTGCATTTGTTCGAGGAAGTTGCTATGGCCACCCCCAAAGGGGTGTTTTTGTTAAACACCGAACGCAAAGGCACCCTGCTAAGCATCACGGGCGTCGCCAATTCCAATGATAGTGTATCGGCCTTCATGCGCAATCTCGACGCATCAGAATGGCTAACCAACCCTAAACTCAGTGTTATCGATTCTGCCAAGCAACAATACCCCGACTCTAGCTGGTTTAGATTGGAAGTAACACAAACCAAACCAGCGGAAGAAGAAAAAGGTAAAAAGGCGTGAACATAGATTTTGATGACCTGGACTTTAAAAATGCCGGCAATTGGCCTTTGCCTGCTAAAATCGTCGCCGTAATAGTGATCGCCATTGCAGTGGGGTTTGCAGGATATTGGTTCGATACAAAAGAACAATTAGTGGTGCTGGATAACGCCCGAGCCAAAGAAGCAGAGTTAAAAAAAGCCTTTGAAACCAAACAGGCGGTCGCCGCTAATCTTGATGCTTATAAAGAGCAAATGGAGGTAATGAAAAAATCCTTCGGCGCACTGTTGCTACAATTACCCAGCAAAACAGAGGTAGCAGAGTTGCTGGTCGACATCTCCCGTGTCGGCTTGGAAAGCGGCCTTGAATTCGAGTTATTCAAACCCGGTGCAGAAGTAATAAAAGAATTTTATGCTGAATACCCCATCAGCATCCGAGTGGTAGGCTCGTATCATCAGCTGGGCAATTTCGTCAGCGGCATCGCAGCCCTACCCCGAATTGTCACGCTACATAACTTAAAAATCAACCACCCGAAAAAGACCGGGAAAGACCAGAAAAAAGGCGCTTCAGTGCTATTAATGAATGCCACTGCCAACACTTATCGTTATCTAGATCAAGATGAACTGGACGCACAAAACGCTAAGAAGAAAAAGAAAAGGCGCAAAAGATAAGTACGCTACTGAAAGGGTCTGGGTCTGACGCTGTCGGCTCCAGTACAAACCCGCAAAAATCACAGACAAGAGAACACCAATACAATATATTCGATCATAAAGTTATGTTAACAAAAACACGACAAATGGAACAACTGACCACTCGGCAAGCCACCGTGAAGCTACTGAGCATAAGCCTGCTGAGCATGACGCTTTTTGCCTGTGGCAGCGAGAATGTCTCCGATTTACACAGCTACGTTAGTGAGATTAAAGCACGAAAAGCGGGGGATATTCCACCTTTACCCGAAGTACAGTCCTACTCAACTTATGATTACAAAGAAGCCACCTTGCGTGATCCGTTTTTGCCTACGGTAAGTCGTAAACTGGCTCGATCCAACAACGGGGTCCGACCCGACAACAACCGCCAGCGGCAAGTGCTCGAACAATTTCCGCTGGCTACCTTAAAGATGGTGGGTAGCCTGGAGCAAAGCGGCGATCGCTGGGCGCTCATAAAATCGCAGGACGGTACCCTCTACAGAACCAAACCCGGGAAATACATGGGCCAGGATAATGGCAAAATTCTGCGCGTCACAGAAACTGACGTGGTGCTACAAGAAATTGTCCCTGACGGACTCGGCGGCTGGGTGAGACGACAGGCGACGCTAAGTGTAAGTGAATGATCCCAATGAGGACTGTAACAATGGTATTTTCCACAAAAACGGTATTTCCCACACGAATGGTATTCAACAACAATTCATTTAACGAAAACGAAGAGCCAGCAATGCATTACAATAAGGACGTTAACGCGAATCACACTACCCACAAGCCAGCCAAACCCACTGTTCGGGTATTTCTGCGCATACTACAAACGACGCTCTTAACTTTGGCGTTACTCCCACTCTGTGCTGTGATGGCAGAAGAGGGCGAAATATCCCCCCGTTCGCTGGATTTTGCGGATTTCAGATCATCCGCCGATGGTGGCGTGGAAATACGTCTAGCACTTTCCGGTCCCGCACCAACACCCGCTGATTTCACCTCACGAAGTCCAGCAAAAATATCACTCGATTTATCCAAAACAAAGAATAACCTGCCCTGGAGTTTACCATTACCCATCGAAATGGCAGGGGTCAAATCTTTAAAAGCATCTCAGACCGCTGATAAAACGAGGGTTTCCATTAACCTTGATACTTTAAAACCCTATACCATTCGCACAGAAGGCGCCAATATCTTCGTAAATGTTGCAGGGGATAATAGCGCTGCCTCAGACACATCCGGCAAAACGACAAAAATAGCGGCGGTGCAACCAATCTCACCCAAACCCCAATCTCAACCGGTAGTGGAACCGGTAAAACGCGCTGCGCCACCGCGGCGGCGTACCCCAACCGGTAGTGGCTCTTATTTAAAAGATGTTAGCTTTCATAAACTACCCGGCGATAAAGTACAGTTTGTTATCTCTTTTTCCCAACGAGCCGTTGAGCCAGGTAGTTTTACAATCGACAATCCTGCCCGTATTGCCTTGGATTTTCCCAACACAGGCAGCGGCTTGGGATGGAAGAACAAAAATGTAGGTATCGGTTTTGCCAAAAGCATCACAGCTGTAGAAGCCGGCAATCGTACCCGGGTTATATTAAACCTAGTTCAATTACTACCCTTTGAAACCGAGGTCAGCGGCAGTAAAGTCTATATCACCCTGGCAGGAAGCCGTGCCGCCAATAATACCGTACCTGCTCGTGCCGCAACAAGAATCTCAACAGCCGTACCAAATGATGACGCTCTGCACAGCATTTCAAATATTGATTTCCGCCGGGGTAACCAGGGAGAAGCCCGTATTGTGATTTCCTTGTCTGACTCAGACACACCCGCCAGTACTGGCGAATCCGGCAACCTGATTTTTGTAGACTTTGGCAATACCTCTATTTCGCCAAACCTACTGCAACGCCTCGACGTCACAGATTTCGCCACACCCGTGCAATACATTGATACTACGCGCGTAGGCAATCGGGTGCGTCTGGCCATCACCCCGGCGGGCGACTACGAATACCTGGCCTATCATGCTGGCGGTACTTATACGATTGAAGTGAAACCCACTGAAAAAGATGAAACAGCCACAAAAGCCAAAGACCAACAAGATGGTTATACCGGCGAAAAACTATCGCTCAACTTCCAGGACATTGAGGTGCGCGCCGTATTACAATTGATTGCCGACTTTACCAGTCTAAACATGGTCACCAGCGACTCGGTACAAGGTAACCTTACCTTACGCCTGAAAAACGTACCCTGGGACCAAGCCTTGGATATTATCCTTAAAACCAAAGGTTTAGCAATGCGTCAGTCCGGCAATGTGATTTTAGTCGCACCCAGCGCAGAAATATCCGCCCGGGAAAAACTGGAACTGGAAGCAAAAAAACAAATTGAGGAACTGGACCCTCTACGTTCCGATATTATACAGGTCAATTATGCCAAAGCCTCTGATATTGCGGGCATACTCCAAGCCAAGGGGACCGGCGTTATGTCGGAGCGGGGTAATACCACGGTTGACGAGCGCACCAATACCATCATTGCCGTCGACACCAGTGAGCGCCTGCTGGATGTACGAAAACTCATTGCCCGATTAGATATACCCGTTCGCCAAGTCATGATTGAATCACGCATTGTAATCGCCGACGACACGTTTGCCAAAGATCTAGGGGTTCGCTTCGGTGCAACCGGTATCGGTAATAAAAACACATTATCCACCACCTCCGGTTCGTTGGAAGGTACAGACTCCATTACAGATCAAGCCCTGCCCGGGGGTCCACCCATCCAAAACCTAAGTTCGTTCGGTGTACTCAATGAACGCCTCAACGTGAATTTGCCCGCCACACCTGCAGGCGGCGCACCAGGCAGGATTGCACTGGCAATATTAGGCTCTAATGTGTTATTGGACCTGGAACTCTCCGCCCTGGAAACCGATGGCCGAGGTGAAGTAATTTCCAATCCACGCGTCGTCACGGCCAACCAGCAGGAAGCCGTGATTAAACAAGGCACCCAAATCCCCTTTCAGCAGGCCAGTTCCAGTGGCGCCACTAGTGTAAGGTTTAAAGATGCGGTGCTTTCCCTGACAGTCACCCCCCAAATCACGCCGGATGACCGTGTCATATTAGACTTGGCCGTTAACAAAGACAGTGTCGGCGATATTTTTAATGGTGTACCTAGCATCAATACCAAAGAAGTCAAAACCCAAGTATTAATTGAAAATGGTGCAACAGTGGTGCTTGGTGGCGTCTATGAGCAATCCAAGATCAACTCCGTGACCAAAGTGCCCTTTTTGGGTGATCTGCCGTTCATTGGCGCTTTATTCCGCTCCAAAACCATTAAAGATACCAAGAATGAATTATTGATTTTTGTAACACCTAAAATACTGAAGCAAAGCCTGAATACAAACTCTACTCAATAACGTACTGCCTCTCCCCCCGGGCAAACTTGCCCGGGGCATTCCCAGCGTTGTCCTGTTTCGAACCCGTTTTTGTACAACTTTAACTACTCAGCCTGTTTTTTAAAATACCCAGTAACGGTTCAGATTGCCTTTGATTTATTCGAGAATAAAGAAAAAGCGCGGCGTTTATCGATGAAAATAAGCGCTTTTGATGCAGCTTTCTAACGAAAAAATAGGACAAATCAAAGGTTAAGTTGAATGGTTAGCAGTTCTTTTATATTCACATGTTATGAGCTGTGCTCAACGATTCAGTCATGCTAGGGAAATCTGCCCGAGAATAGAAAGCCGACTGCGAAAATGCCATTTTGGCCCATTTTTACGATCGCTACGTTAAACCTAGATTCCTCAGTTGGACGGGGTGAAGTGTGCGTTTGCGGCGGTGTAGGACAAGGCGTAACGACGCGGAATAGTGATTCTATTCCAAGGAGTTACA
>JAADGF010000025.1:0-55074 GCA_013152545.1 Gammaproteobacteria bacterium | reverse complement strand
TGGTTCACCCAGCAGGTGATGCAATAAATTGATTTCAATGCTATTCATATCAATAACTTAGTATCAGAATGGAGCGGTCAACTGAGGATTCCAGGTTAAATAGACGCAATATTCGCTTTAAATGCCAAAAATAGGTGCACGATGCAATCGAAAAAATGGACTCAACATGGCGTTCCCTCGTGACGGCTGCTATTATCGGGCAGGCTCCTGGTGTAGTGTATTGACCTAAATTATTGTTTCCAAACAAATCAACTGGCTGTAAAATAACCATGTTGACTCGAATAAACCAAAAATAATTTTAATGCCGAAAAACATTATTTTTGTAGGCCCTATGGGGGCAGGCAAAACGACAATTGGACGTTTATTGGCCAAAACACTTAACCGCGAATTTTTCGACAGTGATCGGGAAATTGAAAACCGCACGGGTGTAAGTATTCCGTTAATTTTTGAGCTGGAACAAGAGGCGGGATTTCGACTGCGTGAATCAGCAATTTTAAAGGAACTAACTGAAAACCATAATAAAAATAATCACATGGTGCTGGCCACTGGTGGCGGTGCGGTTTTAAGCGAAAAAAACCGGCTCCGTTTGGCGGCAAGTGGCCATGTCATTTATCTTTCTGCACCCATTGAACAGTTGGTAGAACGTACGGCAAAAGATCACAGCCGACCTCTGCTGCAAACAGAAAACCCTCGGAAAACCATTGAAACCCTGATAAATATTCGTGACCCGCTGTATCGGGAAGTAGCACATACCGTCATTGAAACCAACGACTGTTCGGTCCACCAGGTTGTCAATAAAATACAAAAACTGGTCACGCAGTTAGCGTTATAATAACGACACTGAATAAATCGAATTTAACCTAAATTTAACCCAAGAAAAGAGCCTTGCCATGAAAACATTATGTGTTGACCTAGGCAAACACAGTTACCCAATTTACATCGGAGAGAATTTACTTCGACAAAGCCAACTGGTCACCAAACATACCCCAAGCCAGCAATTGCTAATCGTTACCAACGAAACCATCGCACCACTTTATCTCGATACGGTACTCAGCACACTGTCCCACTACCATTGTAAAACCGTGATTTTACCGGACGGTGAACAATATAAAAATATCGACACACTGAATTTGATTTATGATGCTCTATTAGAAAACCGGTTTGAACGTCAATGCACATTAATCGCCTTAGGTGGTGGTGTCGTTGGCGACATGACTGGCTTTGCCGCCGCAAGCTATCAACGCGGGGTTAATTTTATTCAAATGCCCACCACATTACTCGCACAGGTAGACTCCTCTGTAGGCGGCAAAACCGGAGTAAACCACCCCCTGGGTAAAAATATGATTGGTGCCTTCCATCAACCACGTTGTGTTATTGCTGACACCACCACGCTAAACACGCTGAATGAACGCGAGTTAAGTGCAGGCATAGCCGAAGTGATTAAATACGGTGTAATCCGCGATGCCGAATTTTTTAAATGGCTGAGCAATAACATACCTGAATTATTAACGAGAAACCCCCAATGTTTATCCTATGCCATTGATCGAGCCTGCCAAAATAAAGCAGAGGTCGTCGCCGCCGATGAACGAGAAGCTGGTGAACGGGCATTATTAAATTTCGGCCATACCTTTGGACATGCAATCGAAGCAGGTATGGGGTACGGCGCCTGGCTCCATGGCGAAGCCGTCGCAACGGGTATGGTATTGGCTGCCGATTTATCCAGACGCCATCAATGGATCGACGACCAACAATTCCAACAAATAAAAACATTAATTAAACGCGCCAACTTACCCATCCAAGCACCAACCTCGCTGAGCATCAAGCGATTTCTGGAATTAATGTCAGTAGATAAAAAGGTGAAACAAGGTAAAATTAACTTAGTGTTATTAAAATCCCTGGGCAAGGCGATTATCAGCGATGATTATGATCCTCAGCTGTTATATCAATCATTACAACAATCCATTGAGCACACTTGAACACCAAAGCACATAAGACGACCTTTAAACGCGACAGGCAGCACCCCATGCTAACCTTGGCACCGTTTGCTTCCACTGAAAAAAACACACGGGGACGCCAGTTTCCGGAAAAACCACCAAACAACCGCACCGAATACCAGCGTGACCGCGACCGTATTGTTCATTCTGCTGCATTTCGTCGATTGGAATATAAAACGCAGGTATTTGTAAATCACGAAGGAGATATGTTTCGCACTCGCCTGACACATTCATTGGAAGTTGCTCAGATTAGCCGTACCATTGCACGCGCACTAAACGTCAATGAAGAATTAACCGAGGCCATTTCACTGGCTCACGACCTGGGCCACACGCCTTTTGGTCATGCAGGGCAAGACGCACTAAACGAATGCATGAAAGACTATGGCGGATTCGAACACAACTTGCAGTCTTTACGCATTGTTGATCAACTGGAGGAAAAATATGCCGAGTTTGATGGCCTCAACCTCACATTTGAAACCAGGGAGGGTATCTTAAAACATTGCTCGATTCGAAATGCCAAAAAACTGGATAAATTAGGGGCACGGTTTATCAACAACCAACAACCGGGTATCGAAGCCCAAATCGCTAATGTCGCAGACGAAATCGCCTATAACAATCATGACGTAGACGATGGGTTACGAGCAGGATTTTTATCCATTGAACAAATGTGTGAGGTAACGCTTTTTGCTGAACAACATGAATATGTGATGCAAAAATATCCGGGTATAAGTGCGCGCCGCGCCATTCATGAAATTATCAGACGTATGATCAACCGCCAGATCTCCGATTTTTTGGCTGCAACCACAACACAGATTAAAACGATTCAACCGCAATCACGTCACGCAATGACCCTGCTGTCACATCCGATAGTCACCTACAATGAACCCATGAAAAAAATGACTCAACAACTCAAAAAAACCTTACGTAAAAATTTGTATCAACATTACCGGGTTCACCGCATGAGTATCAAAGCTAAAAAAGTGATCACTTCGCTCTTCAATGTTTTTATGCATGACACAAAAACTTTACCGCCAGAAGCCTATACTTATGCAATGGAAGGCCACACCACCCTTGGCGATAAAGGCCACGCCATTGCAATTGCCGACTACATCGCGGGAATGACAGACCGTTATGCTATTCGCGAATACGAACGAATATTTAACCCGACTCAACTCACCTGACTCCCTATCACGCGCAATGTGGCACCGACATCATGAGGATTTATCTACAAACAAACCCTGCCGATACTGGCCCAATTCGATTTATACACCTGATACTTCAGGAAGACTTAATGGGCGGCTGGTCGCTAAGCAAAGAATCCGGCTACCAGGGATCGTCAGGGAAAACCTCGCGCCATCATTTCGATTCACATGAAAATGCCATGGAAAGTATGCTGCAATTACGCGACAAACACATAAAACGCGGCTACTATGTTGCGTTTGTGCAGGGCCAATAAGCGCCGACTACCTTAAACCTAACGCACGCTAGGTTTAACCCAAGTTAAATCATCAGTTGAATCGTAGAGAAAGAGCCCCTTAGCAGGGTCAATGCAAGACAACATGCAAAAACGAAAAAAATATCCAAGTTATTTATTGTGAAGCTTTTATTTAAAAAAAAATCAGCGTCACCCGAATACCTGACACACTATGGTATGCACCGTGCGCCATTTTCAGCCGCGATAGAAGACGACATGTATTATACGGAACCCACTCGCGCGCAGCGGCTGGATATCTTGCTGCATCTAACACAATATGCCGATGAACTCCTTATTGTTACTGGTGAAGAAGGCAGTGGCAAAACCACATTATTGGAACAATATCTCAAAAAAGCCAAAGACGCTTGGAAAATATGCCGTATCGATGCCTACCCAGTAATGCAGGAAGAGCAAGCGCTGCAAAGAATTTATAGCGGTTTTGATATGCGGATTGAAAACGATCCAAGCCAGTGCACCCTAAGCACCCTCAAACGGTATATCGGCTCCGCCCTGGCAAACATACCGACGATGGTGCTTATTATTGATAATGCACATATTTTACCCATTAACGTTATTGGTCTATTATTGGATATTGCCAATACCCGGAACCTAACTACCGGCAGGGGATTACGAACCTTATTTTTTTGTGAACCACAAATTAAAATCTTATTGGCAAACCCCGAACTTCAAGACAAACTAAAACAACCACAGCGTAAAATAGACCTGCCCCGTTTTCAGGTAGAGCACACCGGATGTTATTTACGTCACCGTTTATCACAGGCTGGCATGGTAGCAGAACGATTTTTAACGGATTCCAGTATCGCAAAAATCCAAAAACAATCTCACGGCATTCCGGGGAAAATCAATGCGGTTGCCGATAAACTGCTATTTGAAACAACACCGATTATTCGCCGCACCAGTAACGGGAAAAAGCACTCAACCGCACAAAGCAATCACCAACAGACCAAACGCCGAAAACCCAAAAACAGAAAGAGCAGCAATAGAAAAAAAACAGGTTTTAAAATCAAAGAACATTATTTGCTCGCAGCAGCAATAATTGCTCTTATCAGTGTTATTTTGTTTTTTCAAGATGAAATAAACAACCTGTTCCGTACCCTCCCTAATGTAGCAGCACTGATTGTTAACAACGACCATCAGCACACCGTAACATCGTTACCTCTGCAAAACCCGGCGCTATTAGCGAAACCCGACAAACAACGTTTTATCCAAGGCACGCTGCCAACCACACAAGACAACAACGACGGTAAACCGGCCAATAAAACGCAACCGCCTGCTATTATCGCAGATACGCCTGACACGCCAATACCAACCACCGAATCATCAATAATCAGCAGTGACAATAACCATACAAACAACTGGAATGAACACACTTCGCAACAAGACACCTCTGTTGCCTCACAACAAACCACGTCAACAAAGCCTAAAATACCACCTTTGACTAAAATTGATAAAATACGCTCTCCAACGACAAACACCCAAACTGCCCCTGGCTTGAAAAACGAACAATGGTTATTGACACAAAACCCTGATCACTACACGCTACAACTGGTTGCAGGCCATCATAAATCCACCGTGGTTAAATTCATCGAGCAATACAAACTCGCCACACCTGAACTGTCGTATTTTTACTCGCACCGCAACGGAAAAAACTGGCACAACTTATTGTATGGAATATACCCCAATCATAAATCAGCATTCAACGCCATTAAAAGCCTGCCACTGCCAATGACAAAAATAAAACCCTGGATTCGCAGCATGGAAAGTATCCAAATCGACATCTATCGTACCCAGCAATAAAAAAAATGGGAAACCAAACCTATTTAGAGGCTATTTTTCATTAAAAAAAACCCACCAAACTATCATTTAAAGCCAAATATTATTACAAAACCCCACTTTTCTGTTTATTACACCTAAATTCTAGATCGATCCCAAAAAACACACAACTACCATCAACGCTTAACGAAAAAACCTCAGTAAAAATGCCCTTATTTGCAGATTGAATCGTGCCGTGTAGCAACGTATAATTCCCAGCCATTTGCCTAAAGTGTCATTTCCTAATTGTCTAATAGGTAATTGAAAAACAACAATATTTTTTATCCAGGCTATTTGCTGACAATTTTTTTGCGCCGACAAATAGGGATGCCCTAACAACGAATTAACAACAATTGTAACAGCTTAGCCTAACGATGAAATGTATAACTATAGCGATGCAGGGCTACGGGCCACGTAGTTACTAGTAGTTACTAACAATAGTAAGTTACCCAATATAGTTACCAGAATGGTTACCAACAATTAACCAGTTCTTAACCGACAGTAGAGCGATAAAATCAGTGACAAACACGATGCTTAAAGGGCTATATCGCCCTGAATTTGAAAAAGAAAACTGTGGTTTTGGCCTCATCGTACAGATGGATAATCAGGCCAGCCACTGGCTGGTCAAAACAGCGATTCACGCGCTTACCCGGCTAACCCATCGTGGTGCCGTTGCTGCCGATGGTAAAACAGGCGACGGTTGTGGTTTATTACTGAAAAAACCCGATACTTTCTTAAAGCAGGTGGCACAACAACAAGGCTTCAAGCTTGCAAACAGGTATGCCGTCGGTATGGTTTTCCTTAACGCAAGCCAGGCACTAGCAAACAAGGCCAGGCAACAACTGGAAACCGAACTGAAAAAAGAAGGCCTCATGATTGTTGGGTGGCGCAAAGTGCCCACCAATTCCAGTGCCTGCGGCAAAGAAGCCCTCAAATCACAACCATTAATAGAGCAAATATTTGTCAATGCCCCTGATGACATGGACGATGCGCAATTCGAACGCCACTTATACATAGCCCGACGCCGCACCGAAAAAACTATCGAACCCGAAGACAACATGTTTTATATTCCCAGCCTGTCGTCTCGGGTAGTGTCTTATAAAGGCTTGGTGATGCCGGAAAATTTACCGATTTTTTACCAAGACCTTAATGATGAAAAACTGACATCGGCGCTCGCTGTTTTTCATCAACGCTTTTCAACTAACACCTGGCCACAGTGGCGGTTGGCTCAGCCTTTTCGTTATCTGGCTCACAACGGCGAAATCAATACCATCCAAGGCAATCGAAACTGGTCTGTGGCACGAGGTCATACCTTTGAATCTTCATATATTCCAATAGAAGACATTAGACCGTTGGTTTCCATGACCGGGTCCGATTCCAACACCCTTGACAATATGTTGGAAGCATTGTTAGCTGGCGGTATGGATATTTTCCGTGCCATGCGTTTGCTGATTCCCCCAGCCTGGCAAAACATGGGCACCATGGACCCGGAACTGCGCGCATTTTATGAGTATAATTCCATGCATATGGAACCCTGGGACGGCCCGGCAGGTATCGTGCTAACCGATGGCCGTTTCGCCGCCTGCACCATGGACCGTAACGGTTTACGGCCCTCACGCTGGGTAATGACCAAAGACCGGCACGTTACTCTCGCATCAGAAATAGGTGTTTATGATTACGACCCGGCGGACGTTCTCTTAAAAGGTCGTTTAAAACCCGGTGAAATGATTGCAATTGACACTGAGTCTGGCGACATTTTATTGCCGAACGATATTGATAATGAGCTCAAGTCTCGCAATCCATATAAACTATGGCTAAAAGAAAACGCCCAATACCTGGGTTCCCAATTCATTGAGCAGCCAAATATCGTTGTTCCCATGAAGCCCGATGAATTAAATGCCGCGCAGAAACTGTTTCATGTAAGTTTTGAAGAGCGCGATCAGGTGATACGCGTATTAGCAGAAGGCAGCCAGGAAGCCACCGGGTCCATGGGGGATGATACACCGTTACCGGTGTTATCACGCAATGTGCGTTCGCTCTATGATTATTTCCGCCAACAGTTTGCACAAGTGACCAACCCCGCCATTGACCCGTTGCGAGAACAAATCGTCATGTCATTGGCAACCTGCATTGGGCGTGAAAAAAACATGTTTACTGAAAGCCCAGAACACGCCAAGCGATTGTTAATTGACTCACCCATCCTGTCAAACAATAAATTTAACCAGTTGCTGTCCTTGGGGAGCAGTGATTATGCGCATCAATGCATCGACTTAAATTACCCTGTTTCCAGTAACTTGCGTAACACGGTGGAAGACATTTGCCAGCAATCTGTTGATGCCGCACGTAACGGCAAAGTGATTCTCATTTTATCAGATCGTAATTTTAACAATGATACGCTTCCGGTGCATGCCTTGCTAGCCGTTGGTGCCGTACACCACCGACTGATTCATGAGGGCCTGCGTTGCAACACCAACATTATAGTGGATACCGCTACCGCTCGGGACTCACACCACTTCGCGGTATTATTAGGTTATGGTGCAACGGCCATTCATCCTTATCTCGCCTATGAATGCATCACCTCCCTGCAACTCAGTGGCGAAATCAAAGCTCGCAATAGCGCAGACTTAATGCGCAACTACCGTACTGGCATCAATAAAGGGCTTTACAAAATCACCTCAAAAATGGGTATTTCCACCATTAGCAGTTATCGCGGTGCACAATTATTTGAGTCCGTCGGCTTACACGATGAAGTGGTCGATAAATGCTTCACTGGCACAACCAACCGATTGCAAGGCAGCAACTTCGATGATTTGGAAGATGACCAACGCAAATTGGCAAAGCTCGCCTGGAACGTAAGAAAAAATATCAGCCAGGGCGGCATCTTGAAATTTGTTCATGGCGGGGAAGACCATGCATATAACCCAAACGTGGTATACGCATTACAAACGGCCGTTAAAAGCGGTGACTACCAGCAATACAAAGTTTTTGCTGATTTAGTGGAGAACCGACCGGTGCTGGCCTTCCGGGATCTGTTAAAACTACGCACAAACACTCACGCTATCGCCATTAAAGAGGTGGAATCCGTTGAGGACATTGTGGTGCGTTTCGATAGTGCCGCTATGTCACTGGGGGCATTGTCACCGGAAGCGCATGAAACGCTCGCTCAGGCAATGAACCGCTTGGGAGGGCGCTCAAACTCAGGCGAAGGCGGTGAAGACCAAAGCCGTTACAATAACGACAAACGCTCTAAAATAAAGCAAGTTGCCTCGGGCCGTTTCGGTGTTACTCCAGCTTATTTGCGCAATGCTGACGTGATGCAAATTAAAGTGGCACAAGGCGCCAAACCCGGCGAAGGCGGACAACTGCCCGGTAAAAAAGTAAACGATTTAATTGCGCGCTTACGCTTCTGCAAACCCGGCGTATCATTAATCTCACCACCACCACATCACGACATTTATTCCATCGAAGATCTGGCACAATTGATATTCGACTTGAAACAAGTCAACCCTGAAGGCTTAGTCTCAGTGAAACTGGTAGCCGAAGCAGGTGTAGGCACCATCGCTGCGGGTGTTGCCAAAGCCTATGCAGACTTAATCACCATTGCTGGACATGATGGCGGCACTGGCGCCAGTCCGCTCACGTCCGTGCACTACGCTGGTAGCCCGTGGGAACTAGGCCTCACCGAAACCCATCAAATATTACGCGCCAACGATTTGCGTGGCAAAGTACGCTTGCAAACCGACGGTGGCCTGAAGACCGGCCTGGACGTCATCAAAGCCGCTATATTAGGCGCCGAAAGTTTCGGATTCGGCACCGCACCAATGGTCGCCATGGGCTGCAAATACCTGCGCATTTGCCACTTAAATAATTGTGCAACGGGCATTGCCACTCAAGACAATGTGTTGCGCATGGATCATTTTATTGGCAAAGTGGACATGGTGATGAATTATTTCAAATTTGTTGCCCAACATGTACGCGAATTGTTAGCGCAACTAGGTGCTAAAAAACTCACGGACATTATCGGCCGTGTTGATCTGCTCGAAGCAGCGGAAGGCTTTACCGCCAAACAGCAACGTCTGGACTTGTCCGCCATCCTATCCGATGGTGGCATTGCAAAACACAAACCTCAGTTTTGCGAATCACCTAAAAATGCGCCCTTTGATCATGGCGAATTGGCAGAGCAAATGGTGCGCGATACTCTCAATGCCATTGAAAACAAAAGCGGTGGCGAATTCAGCTATACCGTTCGTAACACTAATCGCTCCATCGGCGCCCGTTTGTCCGGCGAAATTGCGGTGCGCTACGGTGACCTGGGCATGTGCGACACCCCCGTACACATTAAACTGACCGGCACAGCAGGGCAAAGCTTTGGTGTCTGGAATGCCGGTGGGCTGCATATGACACTGACAGGCGATGCCAACGACTATGTTGGTAAAGGCATGGCTGGTGGCAAGCTGGTTATATGCCCCCCCAAAGAAAGCTGCTATAAAAGTCACGAAACCTGCATTATCGGTAATACTTGCCTTTATGGTGCTACTGGCGGTCGATTATTTGCCGCAGGTCTGGCAGGGGAACGTTTTGGCGTACGAAATTCCGGTGCTTTGGCAATAGTAGAAGGTATCGGTGATCATGGTTGCGAATACATGACCGGCGGCGTTATAACGGTGCTCGGCTCCAGCGGTATAAACTTTGGCGCAGGCATGACCGGCGGCTTGGCTTTTGTGCTGGACGAAAATAACACCTTCGTAGACCGATATAATCATGAACTGATTGATATCCAGCGCCTGACACCTGAATCAATGGAGCAATATCGCAACTATTTATATGACCTAATCCACGAATTTGTCACTGAAACAGCCAGCGAACGCGGCCAAACTATTTTAAACGACTACAAAACTTGGTTACAAAAATTCTGGTTAATCACACCCAAGGCAGCTGAACTGGACGCCTTGCTAAATGACTTAAAAACGCTGGCAGCATAAGCTTTTCACTTCTAACATTTAAAAATGAACCAAAAAGACAAACTATAAATCATGGCGAACAACTTTCAATTTATACAAGTACCGCGTATTGACCCCACAAAAAAACCTGCGCGTGAACGGGTAAAGGAATACAACGAGATCTATGGTTTTTTCGACCAAGAGACCGCCGCATCCCAATCGGAACGTTGCCTGGCGTGCGGTAATCCCTATTGCGAATGGAAATGCCCTGTTCATAACTACATACCCAACTGGCTAAAACTGGTGGCAGAAGGCAATATTGAAAAAGCCGCTGAATTATCACACCAAACCAACTCGTTGCCCGAAATATGCGGTCGCGTATGCCCGCAAGATCGCCTCTGCGAGGGTGCCTGTACGTTAAATGATGGCTTTGGTGCCGTCACTATTGGCTCTATCGAAAAACACATCAGCGATACAGCCTTTGCCAAAGGCTGGCGGCCCGACTTAAGCGGAGTAACCGATACTGGTAAACGTGTCGCCATCGTTGGTGCCGGACCTGCGGGTTTAGGTTGTGCCGATGTACTTACCCGACACGGCGTAAAAGCGGTAGTGTATGACCGCTATGAAGAAATTGGCGGTCTACTGACCTTTGGCATCCCCGAATTTAAACTTGAAAAAAGCATTGTTAAACATCGCCGCAGCATCATGGAAGAAATGGGCGTTGAGTTTATCCTAAATACCGAAATTGGCAAAGATATTCCCTTCCAACAACTCATGGACGAATTCGATGCTGTGTTTTTAGGCATGGGTACCTATACTTACATGAAAGGTGGCTTCCCTGGTGAAGACCTGCCTGGCGTGCACGAAGCGCTACCCTACTTAATTTCAAATGCCAACCGTTATTTGAAACTGGAAAAAAACACCAGTGACTTTATCGACATGAACAATCAACGCGTCATTGTGCTCGGCGGCGGCGATACCGCGATGGACTGCAACCGCACCGCCGTACGCCAGGGCGCTCAGCGCGTCTCCTGCGCCTACCGTCGTGACGAAGCTAATATGCCCGGTTCACAGCGGGAAGTTACTAACGCAAAAGAAGAAGGGGTACAATTTTTGTGGAACCGGCAACCCATAGAAATTATTGGCAACGGTAAAGTCGAAGGTATCAAGCTTGTCACCACACAGTTGGGGGAACCCGACATGCACGGACGCCGCTGCCCCGAGACCATCCCAAACTCCGAAGAAATCATCCCTGCTGACCGCATCATCATCGCCTTCGGTTTTCGCCCCAGCCCAGCCAATTGGTTGAAGGCATTCAATATCACTCTGGATGAGCAAGGCCTCGTCAAAGCAGCTTCGCAGCAGGAAAATAAATACCAAACCAGCAATGCAAAAATCTTCGCCGGGGGTGACATGGTACGCGGCTCCGATCTCGTCGTAACCGCCGTTTTTGATGGCCGTGAAGCCGCAGAAGGTATCCTGGATTACCTGAAAGTATAAACAAGCTTTTTTATGGTGACTTGGGAACGGAAGGTCAAGCAACCCAAATAACTTAAACAACTCAAGCAACAAAGCCGAACACTTTAATTAATGTCAGTTATTCCGTTCCCAGACCTTAATACAGCCGTAACATTTAGACTTTCGGCATCGTTGCAAACCCTTCCCCCATCACCATATCGAAATACCTGGCAATAATCCCACAGTTAGTAGCCATCATTTTGCCTTTTCCTGAAACAAGTATGAGGTACAGTTGCGGTCGAATCAACCTGTACACCTAAAGCTTAAACGTCACAGTATAGAAGAAAATATCACCAAACACCGCCAGCAAGACTATCCACAACACATGAAATCACGCCACACAGTATAACGTCAAAATAATTAACCAACCACTAAACCCTTGTCGTTTTCGGCGTGTCACATCCATAAATCTGGTTTATTTATCTTCACATTGACAGAGGTACTCACTTCCATGGCAATACAAAGAGTGCAACAATTAACGCAAAAAATCAGCAACCCTATTGAATACATTGAACACAATTTTACAAACCCGACACCAAAGCTTAACGATACAACACCCATTAATACATCAGCAAATACCAATGCACCGCTAAACAGCATTGCAAATATTGCCGAATGCAACGTAGAAGCGTCATATCAATACCCAATTATGATAAACACCCTCGGGCATTATTCACTTTCAGTAAATAATAAACATAAAAACAGTCATAACAAAGGACACCGTAAACCGAATGAACTGTTAAAAGTATTAATCGCATTCGGTGGCAGATCAGTGGGTGAAGTTCGCATCAGCGATGCCATATGGCCCGACGCTGATGGCGATGTTGCACACACATCCTTCTCCGTCACACTACACAGATTACGTAAACTTCTGGGGGGTGATGCCCTGTTACTAAACGATAGTCATTTAACCTTGAATAGCCAACAATGCTGGGTCGACGTATGGGAACTGGAAAAAACCCTCAACGAATTGAAAGACAATATAAACAAACAAGGGAATGATCACAGATCAATCACGCAACTTGCTAACCAAGCATTGCAGCTCTACCAGGGCCCGTTCCTGGGCAACGAAGATGAACAACCCTGGTATATTGCCTATCGAGATAAAATCAACAATAAATTTTCCAACTGCCTGATGTTAATTTGCGATTATTTTGAACACATTAATCGTTGCGACTTAGCCATGCAATTCTACCGAAAAGGCATTGAAATAAACCCGCTACAGGAGGAGCTTTATATTAGGTTAATGAAATGTTACGCTGTTAAAAACCGTTATGCTGAAGCAATCGCCATGTACCAGCAATGCACACGTCTGCTTGACGCGCTACTCGGTATCGCACCATCACCCGACAGCACAAACCTCTACCACAACATTCTGAGGCAAGCTCAGTAGGCGCTCCTTTATTAGCAAACAATAAAATACAACCGGTCAAACGTTAACTTTGTCGCATACATCATGTGAAATATTAACAATTCGTACAATAATGATTGAGCAAAATCGGCCTGAAACCTATAATGCCTCCGCATTACACAACAACACAGTAGTGCGACTAAATAGCGCTAACAAACCATTAACTGCGCGGCGCTTAACAACAATACTGATCAAGCAACCTTTACTGACTTTATTATAAAAACAACTTTTATTTTCGCAAAATATCTCTCAATGGAAAAATGCACCTTATTAAATCGGTATGGACACCTAATCACTTACCTACAATGGGCGTGTTTCCTATTCACTGTTTTGACCGCAAAAACTGCAACGGCTCAAGAGCAAATCATACCTTTCAGCTACCCAGGCAAGGAACGCTCCGATATCTTAAAAAACAACCCATTTGAACCCAAACCACAGCCTCACTTACAACTACCAGTCATAAAAAAACCTGACCCGACTGATAAAAAATTATCGGAAACACTTCAAATCAACATCAAAAAAATACAATTCCAAGGTAATACTGAATTTACCCAAGAACAATTAACCAATGTCGTCAAAGACTATATTGGCCGCAAAGTTGACACGTTAGAGCTACAACAAATACGCATTGCCATCACGCAACACTACATCAGCAACGGCTATATAAACTCCGGTGCCATCATACCCGACCAGGATGTTACACAAGGCATTTTACAAATAAAAATCACCGAGGGACAACTAACTAATATCATTGTTTCCAATAAAGGCCGGCTCAACAATAATTACATCTCCAGCCGTATTCGCTTAGACCACCACCAGCCTTTGGATCTCAGTAAATTGCAAGAACGTCTTTATCTATTGCAACAAGACCCTCGCATCAAACGCATTAACGCTAACCTGGGACCCGGCGACACGCGTGGCGAGAGCATTCTCAATATAGCAATTACCGAAGAAAAACCCTACAGCCTGGCGCTAAGCGTCAACAACCACCGGCCACCCAGTGTAGGGGAAGCACAAGCCCGGCTGGAGTTCAGCCATATAAACCTCAGCGGTAATGGTGATGACATCAAGGCGAACTATAGCATTACTGAAGGCTTGCAAAACAGTTACATTAGCTACAATTGGCCGCTATCGGCTAATGACACAAAACTCAATGTTGCTTATGAAACCAGCGACACGAGAATTGTAGAAAATATCACCAAAAATGCCAATACAAATATTGACAACGAATCGTATACCGCCACGTTGGGTGCTACGTTCCCGCTATCAAAAACATCGTCACAAGAGCATATTATATCAATTAACTTAGACAAACGACGCAGTACAACATTCCTTAACGGTAAACCCATTACATTTTTAAACTCGAGTGCTAGTAATAACGGTGATAGCCGAATAACCGCAGTGCGCCTCGGCCAATCCTGGTTGAAATTTAAAAACAACCAGGTTTTTTCCATACGCCATTCCCTGAGCATTGGTCTGAACGCATTGAATTCAACAATCAATAAAACAAATCCCGACAGCCGCTTTACAGCTTGGTTGTTGCAATTACAATGGGCGAAACGTTATGCACCATCACAGACACAAATCATTTTTCGCAGCGACTTACAACGCGCCTCCAATCAATTAATACCCATGGAGAAATTCGCTGTGGGCGGCAGTAATACCGTACGCGGTTACCGGGAAAATCAATTGGTGCGAGACAACGGCTTCGTAGCATCCGGGGAAATTCGCCACCCTATCTACAAGAGCAGTTCAAGCCAACAAGAAGTGCAAATATTAGGATTTCTGGACTACGGCCGCGCGTGGGAGAAAAGCAGCGAAGAAACACAAACCCTATACAGTATTGGTATCGGCCTGAAATGGTCATGGCGTAACAGAATAGCCGCTGAAATAGTCTGGGCACAACCACTGAAAGATTTGGAGAATACCCCTGATAATACTTTACAGGACGACGGTGTGCAAATTAACCTAGTGGCGAACCTGCTATGAACGCGCATACCACAAACTCAAACGAAACAGCTGCAGTGAGACGCTTACTATGAAAAGCAAATACAATTGGCTGCAAGCAGAACTTGCGCTCTGCACTTGTCTAGCCTCTGCCGTACACGCAGACGTTGTCCTGGACGGCAGTCTCGGTACCGCGCCCCCTTTAGCAGGCCCTAACTACGAAATCACTGCCAACATGGGCCAAATAAAAGGTGACAATTTGTTTCATAGCTTCAGCAAATTCGATTTAAATCAAAACGAATCTGCCAATTTTTCTGGTCCCACGACGGTTCAAAATATTTTCGGCCGTATTACTGATAACAGCCCATCCAGGATTGACGGCACCATCAGTAGTTCTATTACTGGCGCTAACTTGTTCTTAATGAATCCGCACGGCATCTTATTCGGTCCCAATGCCACAGTCAATATCACTGGTTCTTTTCATGCCACCACCGCCGATTACCTAAAATTTGACGACAACAAACATTTTTATGCCGATCTCACCCTAGACACAACCTTATCCGTCGCCGCGGCCTCAGCCTTCGGTTTTATGGACGACAATATTGGTACAATTACACTTAATGGTGCCCAAATAGCGGTCAACGAAGGCAATACTCTGTCTATTATCGGCGGCGATATTTCCCTGACACAAGGCGCTAAACTAAGCGCACCGAATGGCCGTGTTAATATCGCTAGCGCGGCCTCACAAGGTGAAATGGATATCACGCCGGAAGATACCGATCCAACGGCATTCGTTAACTATGCTAATATCAACTTAAGCTCGGAATCAACGATTGACGCCAGCGGCAATACTGGCGGACGCGTGGTCATTCGTGGCAACCAATTAACATTACAGAGCGCCACTATTTCCGCCGACACCATGGTATCTGCCACACAAACAATGCCCAACATAGACATCAAAACCAACGACAGTATAACCGTCGATAAGCAATCAAAAATTACCGCCGACCTCAAGCCAGCCGCCAGTGGCACACCTGGCGGCATAACCATCGAAACCCATCAACTCAGCGTACAAAACCAATCCGCTATCCAATCAGAAACCGAATCCCTCAGTACTGGCAATGCCGGCAATATCAGCATTGACGCAAAACATATCGACATCAACGAAAGAAGCAAAATCAGCACCAGCACAAGCTCCACCGGCAATAGCGGCGCAATAACAATCAACAAGACAGAAACCCTCAACATCTCAAACGCCTCGGCAATAACAACCGCCGCAAACTGGGTTTTTGGCGAAGGTGAATCCGGTGATATAAACATTACCGCAGACTACATAAACATCGTTGGATTAGAAGCCCCAAAAAACCCTGAAATATTTGATTTCAACAAAGTTTTTAGTGGGGACTTCACTGGCATTGATGCAGGCTATAGCATTCTCAATGGAAATAACACAGGCAATATTGATATCACCACCACAGATTTGACCATATCGAATATCGCACGAATACGAACAAACACAACATTTGGCTTTTCCGGTGATATTCAAATTAATTCCCAGAATATTACTGTGGAATCAGGATCAGCGATTATTTCAGAAAATACTGCTGGCAGCGGCTCAGGAAGCATCACTATTAACAACCTAAATAACGTGCTGATCACCGGCGCTTCACCTACAGCTAATGTAATAACCAACAAGTTTAACCTATCTAGCATTAAGACGGCTGGTGGCAACTCAAACATTTTCATTAAAGCCAATTCAATAAAAATTTTAAACGGTGCCCAAGTAGCCAACCAAGTTGAATTTGGCGGCCAAGGTATTGCTTCTGGCGATATCACACTGCAAGCTCAGTCCATAGAACTTAGCGGCGTTAACAATACTGTTTTTGAAGCTGCAATTGCAGATGGCAGTGATATTGAAACAGCAACCAGTCTAGCGCAAAGCAAAATATCAAGCACCGCTACAGTGACATCAGTGGCAGACTTTTTTTCCAACGGTGCAGCGGCAGGTTTAATAAACATTACATCGAACAGACTCATAGTAACAGATCAAGCCATCATTGAGGCTGAATCCAATAGCGTTTTTGGTTTTGAGAATTCAGGTGAATCAGGCAATATTGAGATCGACACTAATTATGCGACATTTGACAATGCAAAAATAACCGCACAGGCAACCCAAGCCAATGGTGGCAATATTAACATTACCAGCGGCGCAGCCTTGATTATACAAAACAGCGATATCACTAGTTCAGTAAAAACGGACAACGGTAACGGAGGCAACATCAATATTAGCTCTGACTTATTTGTTTTAGACAACAGCAATATCAGCGCTACGGCTTTTTCAGGCAATGGAGGCGACATTGGTATTTCTGCCAAAACATTAGTGATGACCGACAATAACACGATCGACGCTACATCGGAAGTGGGCATAAATGGTGAAAAAAACATTCACGCGGATAGAGACATCAAAAGCAGTTTAGAGAAATTACCAATCAATGTCATTGATACCTCCAAGCTATTTACAACAACCTGTAATGCGGCGAAACAAGACTCCCATAGCAATTTAACCGTAATATCTCATGACACACTGGATCCCGCGACTATAAGTATATTACCAAGCGAATACCGCTACAGCGTTTCACAAAATAAAAACATACATGGCAATAATATTACCACAGCTCATAACCTTTCCAACGAAAGCTTGTTATTATCCATGCAGCAGTTCAACGCTGACTGTCAAATTAACAGAGACCAAAAACTTAATTAACTTAACAACTGCTTTTCCTAATGGAAAACAGGGCAATGAAAAAAACTTGGTCACAAGCGAACACAGCATTTAAAAAATCACTCTAAAACATTCGAGTTTCAGTGCCGTTTTTTATTACGCAATGAAACCCGGAGAATAGCACCCTGAGTGATTTAGCACTAAACCCAAGGTCAAGTTACATTCACATAAAAACCAACGATCAGGAGGATGATTAAATGAACACTCTAGCCGCTTTTCGGGATGCATTCATTATACTGGGGGGAATAGCCGGGTTAGCCATATTTGGTCTATTACTTGGCACTGCTTCAACCAGCGGACAAAACGCAACCGAACTCATGTGCGAATATTTACAAGAAAATGAACCCGATGTGTATAATCAGGTAATGGGTTCAGATCACAGCATAACCGCCGCATGTTGTGCATATGACCCCAACAACTCAGCCTGCAAAACCATTCAATAACATGGTTTAGGTCGCAATTCTCCACACAGCATTGGTGGGCGAAAAAGCGCCGTACTTTCCGCCGCATTAAGGATCGCTTGCATTATCAGGATGTCCGGTTATCAACAAAACCCTGCTATGCAGGGAAAATGCAAGATTCGATTTTTTATACTGATGTGAATGTTACGGGCCTTGAACCCCCAGACATGTTAACCACGTAATGCAATTGCGACTGTCGTACTGTGACATTTTCAAATATGACTCATCCAACATGCGTAATAAGCATCTTTACGTCGTCGCCACAAACTGTGATGAGTAGTAGGTCGAACAAGGAAGACCCAATAGCACACACTATTGGGCTTTTCTCAGACTTTTGAGGGGCTCAATCATTGCTTTGCATCATCAACACGCAATGACTTAATGTAGGATATTCTCCGGGTAATCACTCTCTTTAACTGCCAATTCCTCGCGCAAATAGCGCAGAGGCTGACGAGGTAAGTTTTTTCCAGACATTGATCCTGGTCAACGGCAACTCATGACGAGTAGCCAACGGATGGTTTCAGGCGTATAAATGCCAGAGTTCAACAATTTACCCCGTTTTTGAGTACCCCTTCAAAACATAACACATAAGACCCGCATGGCTATTAAATTTGGCATTAATACGCCACATATCCCTCCTCATTATATGGTATAAAACAACAGGATAACCGCTATCATGTTACTTCACCACGGTAGTAAACTCTCAACAGAGGATCGTTTTATTACCATGCAGCCGAAATGGCCTTAAAGGCGAAAAACAACCACGACATTTCTTTCGCCATACACGAAGTAGCAATTTACCATAAATCGTCACGGACAAATTTCGACCTAACATTGAACAATAAAATACTTAAGAGAGTCAGCCACTAAATGCAAAAAAAGCAGTTCATCAAATTAAAAAACGCCCGTCAAAACAATTTACAAAGCCTTAATCTCAACTTGCCACTCAATGAATTGATTGTCGTGACGGGCGTCAGTGGCTCAGGGAAATCGTCCTTGGCGTTTGACACGGTGTACGCTGAAGGCCAACGGCGTTATGTGGAAACATTTTCGCCTTATGCACGGCAGTTTTTGGACCGCATGGATAAACCCAAGGTAGACAGTATTGATGGCATCCCTCCTGCCATTGCCATTGACCAAACCAACCCGGTACGTACCTCACGCTCTACCGTAGGCACAATGACGGAACTGAATGACCATCTTAAATTGCTGTTTGCCCGCACAGCCAGGCTATATTGTCGAGGCTGCGGCACACCAGTACAGCAAGATACCCCAGCGATGATTTTCAAAACCCTGATCAAACAAGATTCAGAGCAACAATCGCGCGCTTTGATTACCTTTCCCCTCAGCATTCCGACGAATTTTAGCGAAGCGGAAGTAACTGCGTTGTTGGAGAAGCAAGGATATATACATATTCACACGAAGCATGGCAATGTGTTACAAGTAATTCAGGATCGTGTGCGCATCGCACGCAACAAACGCGACCGCATTATTGAAGCGCTTGAAGTTGCTCTTAATGTTGGCCGTGGGCATGTTAGTGTCATTACCTTGGATGAGAATCGAAACGAAACCCAGGTCTATAAATTTTCGTCCCATTTACATTGTGCCGCTTGTAATATTCAATACGCTACCCCTATCCCCAATAGCTTTTCATTTAACTCCCCAGTGGGTGCTTGCGAAGCCTGTCGTGGTTTTGGGCGCACAATTGGCATTAATTATGGCCTGGTGGTCCCAGACGAAAACAAGACCCTAGCCGAAGGTGCAGTAAGGCCATGGCAAACCCAAAGTTATACTGAATGCCAGAAAGATTTAATACGCTTTGCCCATGAGCACGGTATTCCCATCGATGTGCCGTGGCGTAAGTTAAGTAAAACGCAAAAAAACTGGGTATTGCTGGGTGAGGGCGAATGGGAAGACGGCTTGTGGTATGGCATACAAGGTTTTTTTGCCTGGCTTGAAAGTAAAAGCTATAAAATGCATATTCGGGTGTTGTTATCGAAATACCGCGCTTACAACCATTGTGAAAGCTGCCAGGGTGCACGTTTAAAAGCGGATTCGTTATTATGGCGCTTAGGTAATTTACATGACGCTGAGGCTACGTTGCCCAGCACAAAACGTTTTCGGGCTCAGCAATTAAGCATATCCCAACAGAGATTTGAAACATTACCGGGCTTGACTTTGCACGATGTTATGTTGCTGCCTTTATCACAGTGCCAACAATTTTTTCAACGATTACATTTACCCAAACCCTTGGATGAAGCAACGGGGTTATTACTCCATGAAATACGGGGACGTTTAAATTATCTTGTCGAAGTAGGCCTGGGGTACCTTACCCTGGATCGGCAATCGCGCACGTTAAGCGGTGGCGAGGTGCAACGTATTAATTTAACCACTGCATTGGGTACTTCATTGGTAAATACCTTGTTCGTATTGGATGAACCAAGCATAGGCCTACACCCCCGCGATATGCAACGCATGATAACGGTACTGCACCGCTTACGGGATGCTGGCAACTCGTTATTGGTGGTGGAACATGATCCTCAGGTAATGTTGGCGGCAGACCGTATTTTGGATCTTGGACCAGGGCCGGGAGAACAGGGTGGAAAAAAGGTATTTTATGGTTCACCATTAGAATTGCTCAATGCCAAGCGCTCCTTAACTGCACAGTATTTAACCGGCCAAAAATCCATAAAAATCACGCATGGTTTGACACCACGAGTAAATAGTGAAACAGATACATGCCTTGAAATTATTGGTGCACAAGCACACAACCTGAAAAACATTGACGTGCGTATTCCATTGATGCAATTGGTGTGCATTACTGGCGTCAGTGGATCAGGTAAGTCCACCTTAATACAGGACGTATTGTTTAACGCCTTATGCAAACTAAAGGGTAAGCCCAAAGAACAAATCGGCGCCCACCAACGCATCAAAGGACATCGGGCTATTAACGAGGTAGTGTTTGTGGACCAATCACCCATTGGCAAAACCACACGCTCAAACCCTGCCAGCTATGTAGGTGCACTTGATGTTATTCGAAAAATTTTCGCCGATGAACCCAAAGCACAGGAACGTGGTTACACTGCCGGAACCTTTAGTTTTAATTCAGGCACTGGCCGCTGCCCCAGTTGCAACGGCAATGGCTTTGAACATGTGGAAATGCAATTTTTAAGCGATATATACATCCGTTGTACAGATTGTGACGGCAAACGGTTTCGCGCCGAAACATTGGAAGTAAAAGTACTGCCTGCCAACCACACCGGTCGCGCGCAATCCATTGCAAATGTATTGGATATGACCGTCACCGAAGCATTGGCATTTTTTAATAATGAGCAACGTATTGCTAACGCTTTGCAACCGCTGTCAGATGTAGGCTTAAGTTATTTAAAGCTGGGGCAGCCAGTCCCTACATTAAGTGGCGGTGAAGCCCAACGTTTAAAATTGGCGGGGCATTTAGCTAAGGCAGGCAAGCACAAACATAATAATCAAAACAACTTGTTTCTGTTCGACGAACCAACAACGGGATTGCATTTTGAAGACATCGCTAAGCTGTTGAGCGCACTCGAACAACTACTACAACAAGGTGATTCCGTTATCGTGATTGAGCATAACCTGGATGTCATTAAACAGGCCGACTGGGTCATTGATTTAGGACCGGAAGGCGGTAATGCTGGTGGCGAGGTTTTGTTCTCTGGTTCGACGACCGATCTGCTGCGTTGCAAACACAGCCATACAGGTAAGGCGCTGAAGGATTATCTCAAGTCGACACAACGTTTATTGAAAAAATCAGCAATGGCTGTAAAAACCGATAAATCACCCCCAAAACTGCGCAACAGTATTCAGATCCATCATGCACGCGAACATAATTTAAAAAATGTGGATATTGAAATTCCGCTTAATCAATTTACAGTCATTACGGGCGTTAGTGGTAGCGGTAAAAGCACCGTGGCATTTGATATTTTATTTGCGGAAGGCCAACGACGTTACCTTGAATCATTGAATGCATATGCCCGGCAGTTTGTACAACCCTCATCACGACCCGATGTTGATGCAATTTATGGCATTCCACCGACGGTTGCTATTGAACAACGCAGCAGTCGCGGAGGACGCAAAAGCACCGTCGCTACCATGACAGAAATTTATCATTTTCTACGACTATTGTTTGTAAAACTCGGTCAGCAGTATTGCCCTGATTGTGATATCGCTATCGAACCGCAGACCATTGATGCCATTCAAGCGACCATTGTGCGTAATTACCGTAATGCCCGGGTGCAATTGCTAGCACCGCTGGTGGTAGCACGCAAAGGTTATTATACGGATTTAGCAAAGAAGGTATTCAATAAGGGGTATTCACAATTGCGTGTTGACGGTCAGTATTTGGCAACGGATAACTGGCCCCGCCTGGATCGGTTTAAAGAACACAACATTGAATTACCAATAGCGGAAATAATGGTAAGCCCAAAAAATGAAAAAAAATTACGCGCTGCGATAGAGCGCGCCCTGGATTATGGTAATAATGTAATGCAGTTGCTGGCATTGAACGATACGCGGCGCAAAACCAAGCTCGTGACATTTTCAACAGAACGTGCCTGCCCCAGTTGCAACCGTGGTTTTGACGCATTGGACCCGCGCTTGTTTTCATTTAACTCTAAACATGGCTGGTGTAGCGATTGCGTTGGCACAGGGCGGCAATTGGACAGTCTGGACACAGAACACAGCGACGGCGGTTGGAATGATAACGTTGAAAATGAAGAAAAAAAATGTCCCCGTTGTGACGGCAAACGCTTGCGTCCGGAGGCTTTAGCGGTACGTTTTAAACAGCATACGATTACTGATTATACGGCAATGCCAATCGCGCAAGCTGAAAAAACCATCCAAAAACTAGCTCTGAAAGGCAGAAACCTTGAGATTGCACGGGATATTTTATCGGAACTGCGTTCCCGGTTACGATTTTTAAATCAAGTCGGTTTGTCTTATTTGTCATTAGATCGATCAGCTCCCAGCTTAAGTGGTGGCGAAGCCCAGCGCATTCGTCTGGCATCTCAGTTAGGCTCTAATCTGCAAGGCGTTTGTTATATTCTCGATGAACCCACTATCGGCTTGCACCCCAGGGACAATACGTTACTATTAAACACCTTGGTGAATTTACAGCGCAAAGGCAACACGGTGGTGGTAGTGGAACATGACGAAGACACCATCAGCCGTGCTGATCACGTCATTGACCTGGGACCCGGCGCTGGTGTTAACGGCGGCAAGGTGGTTGCAAAAGGCACGTTGAAACAACTGCTTCGCAATAAAAATTCGGTAACTGGCCGTTATATGGCGAACCCCCTCAAACACCCCTTCATGACACGGCGCCACACGATATTGGCAGGACGCAATCAATCCTTACACTTAGCCATCAAAGGAGCGTATCTTAACAACTTAAAAAAATTAAACATTAAGCTGCCATTACATCGGCTGGTGTGTGTTAGCGGCGTAAGTGGCAGCGGTAAAAGTACGCTGATTCGACAAGTGTTGCATAGAAATTTACAGCAGTTAATCGACATAAAACAGAACAAACGAAAAAAACCCAGCGGCCCCAGTAATACACTGCTCGGCTGTCAGGACTTCCTTCACTGGGAATCGATTAACCGAGTTCTTGAGGTGAACCAAACCCCTATTGGAAAAACACCGCGCTCTTGTCCGGCAACTTATATTGGTTTTTGGGATGAAATTCGAAAACTATTTGCCAATGTACCTGAAGCTCGCATACGGGGTTATAGTCCCAGCCGATTTTCGTTTAATGTAAAAGATGGCCGATGCGATGGTTGTGATGGACAAGGCTTCAAAAAAATAGAAATGAGTTTTCTACCTGACGTAAAAATAGCCTGTGATATATGTGGCGGCAGCCGCTTTAACCAAGAAACCTTAATGGTTCTTTATAACGATAAAAATATCGGGGATGTTTTGGCGATGGGTATTGATGAAGCCGTGGAGTTTTTTGCCGTGCATTCCAAAATTCATCATGCTTTGAAGCTATTACAGGATGTGGGTTTGGGATATTTAACCCTGGGACAGCAAAGCCCTACACTGAGTGGTGGTGAGGCACAGCGCATCAAGCTAGTGAGTGAATTAGCGAAAGCGAAAACACCCGCACCCGGCTCAAACACCAGGCATGCCACACCAGCCCATCATACGCTGTACATACTTGATGAACCCACCATCGGCTTGCACATGGCGGATGTCGACAAATTAATCCATGTACTACACCGTTTGGTGGATACAGGAAATACCGTTGTCATTATCGAGCATAATCTGGATATGATTGCTGAAGCGGATTGGGTGCTGGATCTCGGTCCGGAAGGTGGCGATGGTGGCGGCAGCGTGGTGGCAAAAGGAACACCTGAAGACATTGTAAAACAAGCAGCAAAATCGCACACAGCAAAAACGTTAACATCGTTTTTGCGGCAACGCCGGTAGTCAGTTACTAGCAACCATATTTTCTATTGCTGACATTATTGCTGAAATCCCATTATCCCATAATGGCCAATTTTCAGTATATACTTTCGGGTCTGTAAAGAAATAAGTTGGACGGATTACGCCGGATATCGTTTCGTCTTCAAGGCTTCCACCATCCATGGCTCACGCACCTTACCGACTTCCATATAGGCAAGGCGCAGAAATAGGCGCACCCCAAGGGCACTTCTTTCAGGACGTATACTCGTTGCCTGTAAGCTTTTGTGCAACACCGAAGACGCAAGGATAGACAAGCTAAATGTTCACGCTATTTTTTACAGGCCCTTACACAATCTTAAATAAATGCACTACCTCACCATCGCTATCAGCAATATGACAAACAAAACCACTACACCGATCGGTATCAACACACCTTTCCAGTCTTTTTCAGCTTCTTGACTTTGCTGTAGTGCTTTTTTGAGACCTGGCGCCCACAATACCAGAATAATGAGCGCAACTGCCGCAAGACCAATTTTGGTCCATACTCCATAATCCATATAAATCTCCAACGTAGTTGGGCACGGCAAGAAACCATTGATGCACTCAATACAGGAATGCGTCTCCGCTAACCACGCCTTACTTTAACGGCGTTTGCCAATGTTTTTAATAAAGGATATGTTTGCTCCCAGCTAATACACGCATCGGTAATGCTTTGGCCATAAACCATGTCCTTGCCCGCCGTAATATCCTGCCGGCCTTGTTTTAAATGACTTTCGATCATAACACCCATAATACGCCGATCACCCTGAGCGATTTGCTTAGCCACATCATTACCTACTTCAATTTGCTGTTGATACTTTTTGCGGCTATTGGCATGACTGAAATCGATCATGATTTTTTGATTCAAATTTGCGGCATTAAGCGCGTCGGCTGCTGCATTAATGTTTTCAGCATTATAGTTCGGCTGTTTTCCGCCACGCAATATAATATGGCTATCTTCATTGCCCGTCGTTGAAAAAATCGCAGAATGGCCTGATTTTGTCATTGATAAAAAACAGTGCGGTCTTGTTGCCGCTCGCACAGCATCAATCGCAATATTTAAGGTGCCATCCGTACCATTTTTGAAACCGACAGGACACGACAGACCAGACGCTAATTCCCGATGAACCTGGCTTTCTGTGGTACGCGCACCAATGGCCCCCCAACTAACAAGATCCGCGACATATTGAGGGGTAATCAAATCGAGAAATTCCGTACCAGACGGCACACCGAGGCTACTGATATCCACCAATAACTTCCGAGCAAGATGCAAGCCTTTGTTTATTTCATAACTATCATCCAGATTTGGATCATTTATTAAACCTTTCCAGCCAACAGTGGTTCGCGGTTTTTCAAAATAAACACGCATCACAATCATTAATTGCTCAGACAGTTGCTCTCTCACGTCTTTAATGTATTGCGCGTATTCCATAGCAGCAACAGGATCATGTATCGAACACGGCCCAACCACCACAATCAAGCGGTCATTTTCATCATGTAAAATATCGTGAACTTCTTTACGGCCTTTAGAAACTGTTACTGCCGCATCGTCCGTAATCGGACACATATTATGAAGTTTTTCCGGAGAAATAACTTCACGTATTTCTTTTATGCGTAAATCTTCAGTTGTGCTGTGCATTGCTCTTATTCACTTAATATACATCAATTAACAAAAAGCCAGTCATTCAATCACCCCCAACGAACAATCATGACCAGCCAATCAACGTTCCATTTCAGGCGTCATACCCTAGGTTAGGCGCCAACCAGCGCTCAATATCACCAACACTCATATTCTTACGACGAGCATAAGACTCCACCTGATCGCGGTTTATTTTACCCACCGCAAAATAGCGTGCATCCGGGTGCGAAAAATAAAAGCCTGACACCGATGCGGTGGGGAACATAGCAAAACTATCCGTTAATGTTATACCGCAATTATTCTCAACCTCTAGCAGCTGCCACAATAGTGCTTTTTCCGTGTGATCTGGACACGCTGGATAACCCGGCGCAGGCCGGATACCTTGATATTCTTCGTAAATCAGTGCGTTATTGTCCAGCTTCTCGTTGGTGGCATAGCCCCAATCAAATTTACGCATTTTTTCGTGCATTAACTCAGCAAAAGCTTCCGCCAGCCTGTCGGCCAGCGCTTTTAGCATAATCGCACGATAGTCATCGTGCTGCTGCTCAAATTTCTTAACATGCTCATCTATACCAATGCCAGTGGTCACAGCAAAAGCCCCGAGATAGTCTTTTAAATGGCTCGATTTTGGTGCCAAAAAATCAGCCAAAGCATAGTTTGGTTTGTTATCCGGTTTTTGCTGCTGCTGACGTAAATGATGCAAGGTCACTCGGATATTATCGCGAGCCTCATCCTGATACACCTCAATGTCGTCATCGTTAACACTATTGGCGGCAAACAACCCGATGACGGCACGGGCTTTGAGCCACTTTTCACTAATAAGCTGTTGCAACATGTGCTGCGCATCATCAAAAAGCTTTCGGGCTTCTTCACCTTTATGTCCATCGCCAAACACTTTAGGGTAACTGCCTTTGATTTCCCAGGCATGAAAAAATGGAGTCCAGTCAATATAACGGCTGATTTCTTCCAGTGGGTAATCATCAAACACCTGCACACCTAACTGCTTTGGTACTGGCGGGCAATAACTTTGCCAGTGATTAACAAATTTATTGTTTTTCGCCTGTTTGTAGCTAAGCCACTTGTTTTTAGTGCGCCTACTAGCATGGGCTTCACGCACCGTTTCGTATTCAACCCTAACACCTTTAATAAACGCTGCTTTACGATCGTCGCTCACTAAATTCTGAACAACACCAACCGCCCGAGAGGCATCTTTAACCCAAATCGTTGGATACTGATAATTTGGTTCTATCTTTACTGCCGTATGTGCACGCGATGTGGTTGCACCGCCGATCAGTAGTGGAATTTTAAGTTCGAGGCGCTGCATTTCTTTGGCTACATGCGCCATTTCTTCTAAAGAAGGCGTGATTAAACCGGAAAGCCCGATGATATCAACGTTTTCCTGCTTTGCGGTTTCCAGTATTTTATTGGCAGGAACCATGACACCCAGATCAATAATTTCAAAGTTATTACACTGCAACACCACACTCACGATATTTTTACCGATGTCGTGTACATCACCTTTAACGGTTGCCATCAAGACCTTACCGTTGTTGCGCGCACTGCCGGATTTCTCCGCTTCGATAAATGGCAGCAAATGCGCCACGGCTTTTTTCATGACGCGCGCACTTTTTACCACTTGCGGTAAAAACATTTTTCCCTCACCGAATAAATCACCGACGATGTTCATACCATCCATTAACGGTCCTTCAATGACATGAATGGGACGTTCAAAAGACTGGCGCGCCTCTTCAGTATCTGCAACAACATATTGATCGATACCTTTTACCAACGCATGAGCCAGACGCTTCGCCACAGGTTCTTCGCGCCATGACAGATCCTTTTCTTTAGCCGATGTTGTTCCATCACCCTTATAGCGTTCGGCGATACTAAGCAACTGATCAGTGGCATCGGTACGACGATTAAGAATCACATCTTCCACCGCTCCGCGCAGTTCTGGTGGAATTTCTTCATACACCGCCAACTGCCCCGCATTGACAATCCCCATATCCATACCGGCTTTAACTGCATGGTATAGAAACACAGCATGTATCGCCTCGCGAACAACATTGTTTCCGCGAAAAGAAAACGAAACATTGGAAACCCCTCCGGATACTTTAACGTAGGGCAATGTTTGCTTTATGATACGAGTGGCCTCAATAAAATCGACAGCATAATTATTATGCGCCTCAATACCGGTTGCAACGGCAAAGATATTGGGGTCAAAAATAATATCTTCTGGTGGAAAACCTACCTTTTCAGTGAGCAACTTGTAGCAGCGTGTGCATATTTCAACCTTGCGCTCCCTGGTGTCTGCCTGACCCTGCTCATCAAACGCCATTACAATTACAGCGGCACCATATTTTCGCAACAAGTTAGCATGATGCAAAAACGGCGCCTCACCTTCTTTGAGGCTGATGGAATTAACCACGCCTTTGCCCTGGATACATTTGAGTCCGGCCTCAATAATGGACCACTTTGATGAATCAATCATCACCGGCACACGGGAGATATCGGGGTCTGCGGCGATTAGGCTTAAAAATGTCACCATGGCATTTTCACCGTCCAGCATGGCTTCATCCATATTAACATCAATGATTTGCGCACCATTTTCCACTTGTTCGCTGGCAACATCGAGGGCGGTGTCAAACTCTTCATTGAGGATCAGTTTTTTAAATCGTGCGGACCCTGTTACATTGGTGCGCTCCCCGACATTGACAAATAATGTTTTCTCGCCAATATTTAAGGGTTCCAGGCCACTCAATAAACATTTTTTTTCAAGATTTGGTATACTCCGAGGCGCCACTTCCTCAACGGCCGCCGCAATAGCTTCTATGTGTTCTGGTGTAGTACCACAACACCCTCCGACAATATTCAAAAATCCGCTTTGCGCCCATTCATGAATGTGCGCAGCCATGGATTCAGGTGTTTCATCGTACTCACCAAAAGCATTAGGGAGCCCAGCATTGGGATGCGCACTAACGAATGTGGTGGCGATTGAGGAAAGTTCCTCAACATACTCTCTTAGCTCCGTTGCCCCCAATGCACAATTCAACCCGAAACTAATCGGATTTGAATGGCTTAAAGAATTCCAAAATGCCTCTACCACTTGTCCAGATAAAGTGCGACCACTGGCATCAGTAATGGTGCCCGAAATCATAATTGGCCGTTCAACGTTATGTTGTTCAAAATAAGATTGCACCGCGAAAACCGCCGCTTTGGCATTGAGTGTATCAAAAATGGTTTCAATCAATATAAAATCAGCACCTCCGTTAACAAGGCCGTGCATTGCTTCCTGGTAAGAATTCACAAGCTCATCGAAGGTGACATTGCGAAACCCTGGGTTATTGACATCCGGTGAAATGGAGGCTGTGCGATTGGTCGGTCCCAATACACCTGCCACAAATCGTGGTTTTTTACTTTGTTTGGCCACTTCATCAGCAGCCTCTCGTGCTATACGTGCCGATTCGAAATTGAGATCGTAAACAATACTCTCTAACTGGTAGTCCGCTTGCGCAATCGATGTCGAATTAAACGTATTAGTTTCAACAATATCTGCACCAGCATTTAAATAGGCCGTATGGATCTCTTTGATGATTTGCGGCTGAGTAAGCGATAACAGATCATTATTTCCCTTCAGGTCTGATGGATGATCAACGAATCGTTGACCACGATAACCTTGCTCATCCAGCTTGTATGCCTGGATCATCGTCCCCATTGCGCCGTCGAGAACTAAAATCCGCTGTTTGAGCAGGTTTTGTATGTTTTCCATATTATCACCTTTTTGGAAATGTCAGAATATAGCGTTATATCAATAGGTTATTAAAACTTACCAACTTTGACGCTAAGCGCGTTTTTTAAAAAGCCGAGCATTCTACCACGGAAACCCAGAATAGGGGCTGTTTTAACTCTTTAGTTTAAGACCAACGGGTCAAGTCAACGCCACCCTGTCGCTAACACTGCTCCCAAGGCAAACCATGAAACCGCCACCCCCCTTGAGAACTACGTTGATGAACATCATTCAATTCCCCTTCAAAACCTTCTAAAATATTGTAAACTTCTGAAAAACCTGACCTTACAAGCTCAGCACCCGCCTCCAATGAGCGTTTTCCCGAGCGGCAAATTAATAACACTGGCGCACCACCACCTTCGGTTGCACCGGCCATACCACCCAACATAACCTGACGCACATGCTTAACAAAATCCGGGTTTATCGTCCAATCAGGCTCATCAATCCATGGCACATGAATAGCGCCCACAGGATGCCCTACAAAAAGAAACTCCATACCAGAACGTACATCAATTAATAGTGCACTGGACGTGTTTTGTGACAATTCATAAGCATCTTTTGGCATAATGGGTTGCACTTTACTTTCTGACATTATTCATTTCCTTCCTGTATTTTTCCAAAATTAATTGAGGTTATTAGCCATATCGAAGCAGTAAGACAAAATGGCGTGAATATTCATAGGTGCACTCACTCTTGCGGAGTTGCATCGTTCAATCTAAAATATCGACATATTTTTGCATTCAAGCGCCTCTTTCGCATGGCTACCCCAGCGCCATCACTCCTTGAGGTTATTTCGCCTGATTTAGACAAATCACTTAAATTTTAAACTTAATCATTTGAAAAACAACTGAACCTCACAAAACCATATATAATAAGAATGTAAGTCACTAAAACAGACGTTAGCAATCAAGACGCTTTCCACGCTAAATTTGTTTTTTTAGCTTATTATCAAGCCCATTTTCAGCAATAGCACTTATATTTTGTAGTGCTTCTATTTTGTAATGCTTATATTTATAACACTATCGTTTTATAATACACCCAAAGCGATTAAGATTTAGATGAGGAGTATCTACTCGGTTTATTTCGTGGTTAGGTAAAATAACGGGGGAACTAACCGACCTATTACAAAGAATTTTAACACAGCCATGGAATCAACCCGGTATTATGCGATAACGCCAAACTCGAATCGCCTTGGCTATATAAAGCTTTACCCTAAAGCCATCAGTTGAGTCGTAACAAGAGCGACTAAAAGGCGGAAAATAAAGTATTTTTTAGGTTATTTTGGACAAAAGCATATCACCCATACGGCGTCAACAATAGGTGCTTTAGGCAAATTCAAGCTGTTCTGAAAAATACTTTAAGCTCCGTACGGTAGATGTTCGCAGTAGCTTCAACTGATGAATTTAGATTTAATAAAATGAATTTTTGATTAACCAATGCCTGCTCCGCACGCCACAGCTAAACACGAACATGAATAAAACCAACACAATGACCTCAACTATTTCCGCAACCTCAATCAAACCTCCCAAGTCGCTATTACGCCCCATTGGCAGAGCCATTGCTGATTATCAGATGATCAAGGGCGGTGACCGTGTATTAGTGGCGGTTTCCGGTGGTAAAGACTCTTTAACGCTATTGCATATTTTATTGCACCTGAAACGTAACGCCCCTATCGGATTTGAAGTTGGTGCTGTAACGATTGATCCGCAAGTTGAGGGATATGACCCATCTCATTTGATTGATTATATGAAAACCCTGGGGGTTAAGTTTTTTTATCAATCCCAACCGATTATGCAACGTGCTGTGGAGCACATGGGAAAAGCGTCTTACTGTTCATTCTGTTCGCGCATGAAAAGAGGCATCATGTATGCTACCGCCCGACGGGAAGGCTATAATGTATTAGTCTTGGGCCAACACCTGGATGATCTTGCGGAAAGTTTCTTATTATCAGCCTTTCATGGTGGACAATTACGCACAATGAAAGCCAACTATACCAATGACGCTGGCGATTTACGTATCGTAAGACCCTTGATTTATGTGCGTGAACGACAAACAACATCCTTTGCCAGAGAAAACGGCTTACCCTTGGTTAAAGACAGTTGCCCTGCATGTTTCAAAATGCCAACACAACGCCAACACATGAAAGACTTACTGCTTGAAGAGGAAAAAAGTAATCGCAATTTATTTAAAAACTTGCTGACAACGATGCGCCCCCTGTTAAACCAAGACTATTATGTTCGTGCATCAGATGTCGACATGAAATAACGACCTCAAACCCAAGAGTGATGTACAATGCATGAAAGGCATGAGCATCAGGCATGTTTCAGCATACATTCTTATTAAGCAATCGTTTACTCATTGTTATTTTTTTCTATTTATAGACTATGCGGGATAGACTCGCCAAACTAGCCCTTGTTTTTTTTGCGAGGTTGCCGTTACGCACCGCCTATAATTTAGGCACTGTGCTGGCATATCTAAGCTACTTGTTCCCCAGCAAACTAAAACATGTTGTAAAAACCAACATAAGCCTTTGTTTTCCAGACTTTACGCCTGAATATCAAGCACGCTTATCGCGACAGTGCTGGATTGAAATGCATAAATCAATCACTGAGTCTGGCCCACTTTGGACAGGGGATAAAAACACGCTATTGAATCTGGCGCCAAAAATCAGCGGTGAAGTGTTGATTACGGAGGCATTATCAAAAGGCCGCGGCGTACTATTAGCCGCACCTCATTTAGGCGCATGGGAAATGGTCGGCGCTTATTGCTCCATTCGTTACCCCATGACCAGCCTTTACCGCCCGGCCCGCTTTAAAAAACTTGATCAGTATATCCGTACTGCACGTCAACGATTTGGGGCAACCCTGGTGCCAACCAATAGCCAAGGAATACGCACCTTACTTCGCGCACTGAAAAACAATGAAATGGCCGCCATCCTGCCAGACCAGGACCCAGGCAGGGAAGGCAATGTATTCGCACCCTTTTTTGGCACTAAAGCCAGCACAATGACATTATTAGCACGACTGGCAAGAAAATCCGGCGCAACAATCGTTTTTGCCTACGCCGAACGCCTACCGAAACCCTATGGCTTTCATATTCATTTTCTGCCTGCGCCTGAAAACATTAATAGCGCTGATTTGGTACTGGCGGCAACTCAACTTAATCGCAGCATTGAATATTGCATTAGGCAGTTACCTGCACAATATATTTGGAGCTATAAACGCTTTAAAACACGCCCGCCCGGTGAGAAAAAAATTTATTAAGTGCACAAATCAAACCTCGGTCTAGCAACAAATACAACAAATACAACAAATACAACAAATCACTACTCTACATGTCCTCTTCCGTCTTCGACGTTGCGGAAAAGGTTACATACAACAAGTATGCGCCCTGAAAGAAGTGCCCTTGGGGTGCGCCCATTTCCGCACCTTAGCTATATGGAAGCCTTGAAGACAAAACGATATCCGGTGCAATTTGTCCAACTTATTTCTTTACAGACCCTTAGCGTACACACCCTTCTTAAGTGAGAGTGCCAAAAACACAATATTTCAATTTTTTCAAAAGCTCAATGCAACTTATAAGCGCTCAACTGATGAAGTTAGGGTCATGGCAACACTAATGCCGTGCTCCTCTTCCAACGTCACCAATGCTTGCTTGGCTTTTTGCAGACCTTGGCTTGATGCTTTATGTAACCAATAAGCAGCTTGTTCTATATTTTTATCGACACCATCAACACCAGCTAACAATCGACCTAAATTGAACTGAGCCTCAGCATAATCCTGCATTGCTGATTTTTTGTACCAGGCCAATGCCCGTTTCATATTGGTTTTAACACCTTTAGCGTGTTCATACATCAATGCCAGCGTATTTTGTGATGCTGCATCACCTTTCTGCGCATACACATCGTACTCGGAAGCGGCAATGCTGTATAACCGTTGCGCTTCTTTTTTGTCGGCAGAAACCAGCAACCCAATATCATAAAGCTCAGCCAGCTTATAATACGCAATATGTAACCCTTGTTGCGCTGCTGCCTGATACCATTTCATCGCTTTCTCGACATCCACCGTCGTGCCATTACCGTTTAGATAGCAATCAGCCAGCTCAAGTTGTGCTTGGGCAATATGGTTTTCAGCCGCTTTTTTTGTCCATTTAAACGCCTCTACACTATCGCGAAGCACCCCTTTACCTTGTTGATGCAAACGCATCAACATATGGCTGGCACCAATTTCACCATTGACGACCGCTTGCCGAAAATGTTGAGCAGCAATGTAATAATCCCCCGATACGTAGGCCATTAAACCATCATCGTAGTGGCTAGCATCAGCCGCTGAGGCAACGATAAAAAGACTGGTTCCTAACGCTATTTTTTTTAAATGATGGCATACGGTATACATCTAAATTACAACTCCTCTCACTTTCGTTCAGCACACCGCAAAGCAGTGTTAAAATTGTTCATTTTATATACGTCCCAACACTGAATATCTTGATATTTAGATGAGTGATATATATTCAAAATGGGATCGCCTCCACAACTCCGCAAACAAAACAAATCGATTTAGATGATTTATTAAGATCAACGCATGCATTTCAGCCATTCCATATCGCTTAAATCAGTAATTTATAGAAAAATTAAAATATTATTGGCTAATATTTAAATCGTCGTCTAAGATAAGGGACAGACATTATTGGATAAGACAATACGCCATGAAACTACAGCAACTCAGATATATATGTGAAGTGGCCCGACGTGGCCTAAATGTGTCCAGCGCCGCTGAGCGACTCCATACAGCGCAGTCAGGAATCAGTACCCAGATCCGGCTTCTTGAGGAAGAACTGAATGTGCAAATTTTTGAACGCCATGGGAAGCGTTTAGTGAACATCACGCCATCTGGACGAACAATCATTGAAATGGCTGAAAAAATATTGTGCGAAGCTGAAAACATTCATCAAATTAGTGAGCAACTCAATGACCAAAGCCGTGGAACACTTTCCATCGCGACGATACACGCTCATGCGCACCATAGTTTACCACCGTTAATTAGAAAATTTTCCAGCCAATATCCTGGCATCCAGTTGCGTATACACCAAGGTGACCCAGAGCAACTCACCGAAATGGTTGTGTCGCGCACAGCAGACTTAGCTATTACCACAGCGCCAGAAAACGTGCCTGACGAACTGATTATGCTGCCATATCGTACCTGGGAACTGGTGGCGATTACCTTGCAGGATCACCCTTTACTCAATGCAACCCCGTTAACTCTGGAGTCTCTCGCTACATACCCATTGGTAACATATGATTATGCATTTGTTAGCCGTTCTTCCATTACCACGGCATTTGATGAAAAAGGCTTGATGACAAATATTTCACTGACGGCGCAAGACTCCGACATTATTAAAACTTACGTTAAACTCGGCTTGGGTGTTGGACTGGTTGCCGGTAGCTCCATTGACAGTGAAAAAGACCAGGAATTAAAAGTGATTGATGCCAGCCACTTGTTTGAATCGGGTACAACCTATATTTGTTTACACCGTGGCAAACACTTGCGTGACTACGTTTATGCTCTCATAAATTACCTGTCACCCGACATCACCCGCGAAGTGGTTGAAAGGGCGATTCAAGGGAATACCGACCCGGCAAAAAAACAACATGATCACGTTTAACCAATACCTGTGCTAACCTGCCCAAGGTTCTCTAGTCGAGTGTCTTTTAAATGGAATGCAGATTCAGCATTCCATTTAATACACTACACAGCGGAAAAAATGGCCGTATGACATCGCTTCGCGATAACCACTCAACGTATTCCTATAGTATCGCCGACAACAACGTTGAAAACGCTCCCTCACATCCGACAAACTCCGTACTTTCTGGGTAAAACTACCAATTTTGTGCAACCAACATCGCCTCATTACGTAACCCCTGATGGCAATCACCAAGCTGGCCTTCCTCGCGATAAAGCACCACCTTTAATCTCGAAAAAAGTGTAAGTAATTCATTTTCACCTAATAAATAAGCCGGATTTTTAGGACCCACGCAGGGGTCTTTATCTTTTATAAATGTCTGATAAAAAATCAAGCCTTTCGGCCTCAAAGCTTGTATTAAATTCGGTATCATTGCTCGCTCTAAAAAACGGCTGACCACAATAACATCGTAACATTTTGGCGCTGGCGGGTGGCGCAAAACATCCCTGGTTTCGGCAGTTATTGCCAGTTTTTCTTGACCTGCCCGTTGAATCAAACGACCAATCGCAACATCCGATATATCCCAGGCATCAACCTCAAACATCCTGCGTGCCAAAAACAGGGTATTGCCGCCTAACCCACAGGCAACCTCCAAAGCCCTGCCAGACCCTGGCAACAAGTGCGCATACTCCAATAAAACCAGGGCTGGCTCAAATGCCGGAGAAGAATCTGTGTTGCAAAGATAACGTTTGTTCCATTTTATACGCGCGCTGTTTTGGCTTGATGACGGTGCAGTTAGTTGTTGTATTGCTGGCGGCGGTGAATTCATAGAGTTTAGTCCTTTCCTATTTACGCCAAAATCCGGGAGTAAATAACACTAAAAGGGTAAAAATTTCCAAACGCCCTAATAACATTGCAAAACACAATACCCATTTCGATGCATCATTGATATCACCATAATGGGCACCCACAGCACCCAGGCCCGGCCCCAGATTATTCATACAAGCTGCAACTGCTGAAAATGACGTAATATGATCCACCCCGGTAGACATAAGCATTAACATTAACAGTACGAACGATGCAACATACAGCGAGAAAAACCCCCACACCGCATTAATCACACGCTCAGGCAGGGGCTTGTTACCAATTTTTACAGAAATTAACGCACTGGGGTGAATCAAGCGTGTAATTTCACGGATACCCTGTTTAAACAACATCAGGAAACGTATCACTTTTAGTCCGCCGCCAGTCGATCCCGCACAACCGCCAATAAAACTGGAAAACAATAATAATACCGGCAAAAACCCCGGCCAAGCATAATATTCAGCCGTCGTAAAACCACTGGTAGTACCGATGGATACAGCCTGAAAGATACCATGATGCAGCGCACTACCAAAACTATCGAATGTGTTCGACATATACAAGTAGGCAACCGTAATGGTTGTCACTATACCCAAAATCAGAAAATAGGTTTGTACTTCAGAGTCACGCAAATACGGTTTAAGACTCAATGAACGCCAGGAAAGAAAGTGCAAAGAAAAATTAACACCAGCCAATAGCATGAACACCACAGCAACCATTTCTATCGTGGTGCTGTTAAAATAGCCCATACTAGCATCGTGAGTTGAAAATCCGCCAATGGCAACGGTGGAAAAACTGTGCGCCAACGCATCGAAACCACTCATTCCCGCCAACCAGTAAGCAATTGCACATGCGACAGTTAAACCCAGATAGATATACCATAGCGCTTTGGCTGTTTCAGTAATACGCGGTGTTAGCTTATTATCCTTCATGGGACCAGGTGTCTCAGCACGATATAGCTGCATACCCCCAATACCCAGCATGGGTAAAATCGCCACTGCCAGCACGATGATACCCATACCACCCAACCACTGTAATTGTTGCCGATAATACAGAATGGAATGCGGCAACTCATCAATGCCGGTAATCACGGTTGCTCCCGTTGTGGTTAACCCGGATATCGACTCAAATACCGAATCGGTCAGCGATAGCGATGGACTCTCAGCAAAATAAAAAGGTAAAGAACCTGAAATACCAAGCACCACCCAAAACGTTACCACGACAATAAAGCCATCACGAATGCGCAAGTCTTTTCGGAACTTTCTGACAGGAAACCACAAAATGACACCCGTTATGAGTGTTACCACAAAGGCGCTCAAAAAAGGCAAAATTTCGCCATCACCATAAATGACCCCCACTAGCCCAGGCGGCAGCAAGGTCAGACTAAACAGCATCAGCAATAAACCAATAATTCGTTGAATCACTGAACGTTGCATGGTTTTTATAATTTTTTATGGTGCGTTAACGACATCAGGTTGATTAATTTCATGTCAAACTTTTTTATATCCAGCAACTGCGAAGATTGCTGTAGATTTGTTTCAGAACAAAGAAAAAGCACGGTATTTACCGATGTAAATGAGCATTATTGATGCAAATTTTAACACAACGTTATAATGCAACTTACTTTATAATGTAATAATAGGACAAGTCAAAAGCAAGCTGAATAGTTACAACTTTGCTTAGATAAAAGTGAAGCCCACCTGAAATAATCGCTCCACTTCCGGGATACGTTTTTTATCGACCACAAATAAAATCACATGATCATCCGACTCTATCACTGTATCATGATGAGCGATAACCACTTCTTTATCACGCACAATAGCACCAATCGTGGTGCCTTTCGGCAGCGCAATATCTTCGATAGCACGGCCAACTACTTTCGATGAATTAACATCACCATGCGCAACCGCCTCAATCGCCTCTGCCGCGCCACGCCTTAAAGAATGTACTGCGGTGACGTCCCCTCTACGCACATGCGCTAATAGAGAACCGATACTTGCCTGCTGTGGTGATATTGCAATATCAATAATACCACTTTGCACTAAATCAACATAAGCGGCACGATTAATTAAGGCCATCACTTTACGTGCACCAAGTCGCTTAGCAAGCATTGCCGACAATATATTTGCTTCGTCATCATTGGTCACTGCACAAAAAACATCTGTATGTTCAATGTTTTCTTCCTGCAACAATTCCTCATCAGCAGCATCACCAAACAGTACAATGGTTTTTTCTAATTGCTCAGAAATATTTTTTGACCGCACCGGATTATGATCAATAAGCTTAACCTGATAGTTAAACTCCAGGGCTTTTGCGAGTCGCATACCGATATTACCACCACCAGCAATAATTATGCGCTTACAAGGCCGATCCAAACGCCTTAACTCCTTCATCACTACACGAATGTGTCGTTTGGCCGCAATAAAAAATACCTCGTCATCAACCTCAATGATGGTATCTCCCTCCGGAAGAATTGGCATTCCACGTCGAAAAATCGCCGCCACCCGTGTATCAATACCCGGCATGCGCTCACGAAGCGTTTTCAACTCATGCCCCACCAACGGTCCACCATAATAGGCTCGTACCGCAACCAGTTGCACCCGACCATCGGCAAAATCCAACACCTGCAAAGCTCCCGGGTACTCGATTAAACGCTGCACATAGTCTGTGACCAATTGCTCAGGACTGATGAGAACATCAACAGGCAGCGCTTCTTGGGTGAATAACTGCGGATAGGATAAAAACTCAACGCCTCGCACACGCGCAATTTTGGTTGGCGTATGGAACAAAGTGTAAGCAACCTGGCAGGCTACCATGTTTATTTCATCCTGATTCGTAACGGCAATAATCATATCCGCATCTTCACCACCCGCTCGTTCCAACACCTCGGGGTGCGCGGCCTGACCCTGCACGGTACGAATATCCATACGGTCTTGCAGATCCTGCAATTTTTTAGCGTCGGTATCAACAACAGTGATATCGTTGGCTTCTTTGGCCAACACCTCAGCCACCGATGAACCCACCTGGCCTGCGCCTAATACAATAATTTTCATGACATCTAAAAATACAGCCGTTGGAGATAGGGGACGTTACAAACACAGACTAAACACATACTAAAACTTCAAACCGGTTAACCGAGCAAACTGACTATTTTTCGGTAAATCAGCCTCGTATTTTTTGAAAACATCGAACAATTACCGACGACTCAAACAACTTGGTAACAAGGCCATTCAGTAATGTCATTTTACAACACACCACTGACATTCCACAGAACCTGATTGGACCTCCAAGGTGTTGACATGAAATTAGCAAAGAATAGAACATAAAATAACGTACCCATCAATACCCGTAGTGTTTAGAATTTCAGCGTAAATGCACACCCTATTTATGCGTTCACTATACTCTCTTGCGAATTCAATTCAATATGTTTGATTGCTATTTTGTTTCAATACCCAACGCTCTGAGTTTTCGATATAAGTGGGTACGTTCCATTCCCGCCAGACGCGCAACTTTACCGACACTACCGTTCTCTCGCTTAAGATGATATTCAAGATACGCTTTTTCAAATTGTTCACGCGCCTGACGCAGTGGCAGATCAAATTGCGCCACAGCCATTACATCGGTATTTTCATTGGAAATTACCACACTGGAGTCACTCAATATTGCATCCACTTCGGAAGGGTCTATCGTCACTTCGCCCTCGGCCATCAATAATCGCCGTACCACATTTTCAAGTTCCAATACGTTCCCTGACCACTCATGATTGCGCAATCTGTTTTGCGCCGCCATGGAAAAATTTCTATACCGCAAATGTTCCTTATCCGTAAAAAAACTCACATAATACTGTAGTAATTCTGGTACATCCTCACTGTGCTCCCTTAATGGAGGAATAACTAAAGGATAACTATTTAAATGATGAAATAAATCTTCCCTGAAGCGTTTTGCACGGACTTCCTGTTGTAAATTATACCGTGTCGCAACAATGATTCGCACATCGATTGCAACAGACACATCACCATCCACACGATAAATTGTCGACGATGTCAAGACCCCCAGCAATGCGGCCTGCATTTCAACATCCAACTCCGCCACATCATTTATATACAAGGTGCCCCCATTAGCCTGCTCCAAACTACCCGCCTTAGCTTGTCCAGCATTTTCCACACCTAAAAACAACTCTAATATTTTTCGTTTATGGCGACCGATTAGGTTTGCCGTATCCATTTCAACATAAGGCCCCTGTCGCCTGTTACTGCTGGTATGAATGTATTTGGCGCAACGCGTTTTCCCTGACCCCGGCTCCCCCTTCAGCAACACGGTGACCTCATGACGTCCACATTGATCCAATTGCTCGATCAATTGCCGTGTAAGAGCACTCTTACCAATAATTTCAACTGACTGCAATACTTCGTGCCGCGTAACATTCTGCCCCACCGCTGACTGACCACTGCTCAGGGCGCCTTCCACTGTAACCAGCAGCTTTGACAACGACAACGGCTTTTCAATAAAGTCAAAAGCACCTAAACGAGTTGCTTCTACTGCCGCTTCCACAGTGCCGTGCCCCGACATCATGATCACCGGGCAACTAATATGATTCACACGGGAAAACTCTTTTAGCAACGTAATACCATCCACGTCAGGCATCCATATATCCAACAAAATCAAATTAGGAATTCTTATTGCAATTGCCGCTTTGGCAGCAGCACCATCTTTAGCGACCGTAACCGCATAACCTTCATCTTCCAGGATTTCTTTTACCAAACTCCGGATATCGGGTTCATCATCAACGACGAGTATGTGTGATTTCACTATAATTCTCTCTGCAATTACTGTAAATCAAGCTCCAATTAAGGGTCTGTAAAGAAATAAGTTGTACAGATTGCGCCGGATATCGTTTCGTATTCAAGGCGCGGAAACGCGCCCATACTCGTTGTCTGTAAGCTTTTGCACAACACCGAAAACGCAAGGATAAACACGCAAAATATTCACGTTATTTCTTTATAGCCCCTCAGTACGCTACCTTATAAACTCGTGGCGATCGATATTAAAACCTATTGACATCATTTTTTGCATTCACATAATGATTTTCAGAATCTTGTTTTGGACCACCAATACTGGGTAAACGCACCACGACACAAGCCCCACCTTCACGACAATTGTCGGCAAAAACACTGCCTGAATGCTCTTCTACAATGCGTTTTACAACCGCCAACCCTAACCCTCCTCCCTTGATTTTTGTGCTAGTGTAAGGTTCAAATAAGTTATCCATTAAACGATCGGGTATGCCGGGCCCATTATCAATAACCCGCAGTTCAACAACATCCTGGGACTCTCCCACAATGTGCTCAACGGACAACAATATTTTTGCGTCCTGACGCTTACTGGTGGATTCAATCGAATTTTTGATAAGGTTATGCAATAGCTGGCGTATACGTCCAGGGTCCGCTTCCACCGCAGGCACATCAGGCCCAACACTCACTTTAAACGTTATCGCCGACTCATCACCACGATAAAGATCCAACACTTCATTAAGCAAACCTGCAATATGTAATGAGCGCAATTGTAATTTCGGTACACGCGCATATTCAGAAAATGCTTTTACCATTTCTTTCATGGATTCCACTTGCTGAACAATGGTATGGGTGGACCTGTCGAGCACTTTCGCATCCTCTGGGTTCATGGTATGCAAATATTTACGCCTTAACCGCTCAGCGGAAAGCTGGATGGGTGTTAAAGGGTTTTTAATCTCATGAGCCAGGCGCCGAGCCACCTCGCCCCAGGCGGCCTCACGTTGCGCTTGCACTAACTTAGTAACATCGTCAAACACAACGACGAATCCTGCGCGATTGGCTTCGTCGGATGGCAGTTCAGCACCACGACACATAAGGATTTTATGACCCTGCTGACGCAATACGGTCACTTCCTCATGCCACCCCTCTGGATTGGAATTCAGGTTTCGCGTCAACACCTCCACAAATTCCTTTAAATAATGCCCGTATGCTTTCACAACTTTTAGACGACTACCGATGGTGCGGTCCATATCTATTTGCAATATCTGACTCGCCGCACTGTTTGCCACACGTATTCTAAGCTCTTTATCCAGTGTAATAACACCGGATGACAATCGTCCAAGCACTGCTCGTAAATATGCCCGCTCTTGCTCGACCTGCTGTTGGCTGCGTAATGCTTCATCACGTGCCATAGAAATACTGGTGGTCATATCAGTAAAAGATTGAACTAAAGTACCCAATTCATCATTACTAGTGACCGGCAATTTTTTATCATAGTTCCCCGCTGCCACTGCCCTTGTACCTACTGCCAATATACGAATTGGTGCGGCCAAGCGTTGCGCGGAGAAAAATGCTGCCCACACAGCGGTCAACAAGCTCACCAACAACACCAAAGACAACGTCAGAGTGAAACTATTTTTCAGTGGTTGCCTTAAATAAATCAACTCCTTATGCTGACCATATGCCGACTGCACACTATCTGCGAGCAGGCTAAGCCGCTCAGCAATAGGGTATAAGGCATAAATCACTCGTCGTGCCACAGCACCATCAAAAGAATCAATAGCCACTGCGATACGAATTTGCAAACCCAAATCACCCACAGGCGCTAAACCAGCGTAACTACTGTTCTGCCTCACTTGAGACAAAATCGAATCGTCCGGTCGGTTAGGTATTATCGCCGTGGTTTCCATGCTGCTGGATGCTATCACACGCCCGGTGGTTGTTAATAAAATAAGCTCTGTAGCGTTGCTTTCACTACGCAAATCATTGAGAGTAAGCAGCACGGTAGAATCTGGCTCATGCGCCAAGCTTTGCGCCATAGCACGCGTTTGTTTCAGCAATTCCCGGATGCGCAAATCCAGTGACGAACGGCTTAGTTCCAGCGCGTCCTCCATTGCACCTTCAATCCGAACATCAAACCAACTATCAATGCCGCGCTGTAAAAATCCAAGCGAAAAGTAATAAACTACCGATACTGGCGCCACCGACAAAATAACAAAGATGACGACCAACCGCGCCGTGAGTCGTGAACCCACCACTTTAAGACGATATTGCCGGATAAGGCGAATGAAATTAACACCGATCAGACCGACAAGAATAATCAGCCCCAAGGCGTTAATCACCACCAACACCAAGTGAAAACGCCCGAATTGAACCGTATTTTCTGTGGCCGCACTCAGCAACGTAAGGGACAACACAAGAAACAACCCCATCACCACGACGGGGAAAAAGCTGTCTGAGACGCGCTTCAACAACAATGTTACTTCAGACATTCGTTAATCCTGAATCACTGCAAACCGCATCACTTGCACCAACATCCATCCCGCAATTAAAAACCCACAGCCCCATCATGAACGATAACGGAATAACTGGCACGCCGATCCCTGTGACGTTTAGAGCTTCGACATCATCGCCTACCCTGTTTCTATCCAAGGGATACATCAAAACCCATTGCAATCGCCCAGCGATACGTCACTATTCTGAAACAGTAGAGTAAAGATTCAATGTGTACCAACTGCTACTCAACCACCAATTGCTGGAAATCAATGCATTTATACGCAAAGGAACAGGCAATGTTTCGTACGCAATGCGGGTACGAATTTTAGCAAAAACATTTTCATACCCGTCAGCAAATAACAGTTGTTCATCAATAATTGGAAGCTGTTCAATTTCGCCAATTTTCTGCAATGCAGCCGTTAGGGAAAAAAAAGTGAACTGAGCACCACTGTTTAAATTACGCACAACAAATTGCTCGCTGAGTGCATGAAAATCCAGTTGAAATCGCTGCTCCAACGTTGCCACTTCCTTATCCCAAAGGTATTCACGCGGCTTTAAAAGCTCGATATCCAACACCAACACCAATGGCACACCGTTATTAATCGCTTGCAAGACCTCATCACTAAAATCAAATGCCAGTCTTGCACTCAGATGGTAAACTTTATCTGTTAACGCAATTTCTGCTTTAGGAATGCTAAACCCTGCCGCCACGCACACCGAATTGATAAGCATCAGACAAACCAATAAAAAACGTGCGAACAGCATTCGCTGATGACAGCAAAGGGCGTTAACAGAGGTTTTCACCGTTAGTGTTTTTTCAAACATGCGTAATAAAATCCATCCGTATCAATGTCTCCTGGTAACAACTGACGACCATATTCACAAGCCTGGCCCCAATCTGCGTTGATTGACAAATGCTCTGCGTCAACATGGGCGCTTAAAAATGTTTTGATTTGATTCGTGTTTTCTGCGGGCAACACTGAACAAGTCGCATATAAAAGCACCCCCCCAGGCGCCAACAAGGGCCAAACCGCATGCAATATCTGCAATTGAATATCAACTAATTGCTCGATATCCTCGAGCCTGCGCAGCCATTTTATATCAGGATGACGGCGAATAACGCCACTTGCAGAGCACGGGGCATCCACCAAAACCCGATCAAACAACCTAACTGCAGCCCCGTTTCCATGCTCCATCAGGCTAGCAGAACACGATGCATCCACTTGTTTTAACGTTGCTTTCAAACCCAGTCGCGTCAGGTTTTCGCTTATTCTAACCAGCCGCAAAGGATCGATATCCAGCGCTACTAATTCCGCTAAGGCTGGCTGCGTTTCCAATAGATGCGCAGTTTTGCCGCCAGGCGCCGCACAAACATCCAATAAATAGTCACCCACCTGGGGGTTTAGCAAGCTTGCCGCCAATTGTGCGGCAGCATCTTGCACAGAAACCAAGCCTTCATTAAACCCTGGCAGTTTACTCACTGGCAACGGCGTCTCCAACACGACAGCCTGCGCGGTTAAATTCAGCACCGTCGCTGCAATATCGTTATTGTTAAGCATCTGCAAATAACTGTCCCGATCTATTTTTCGCTCATTGACCCGCAACACCATCGGGGGTCTGGCATTATTAGCGCCCACAATTTGCCGCCACTGCGCTGGCCAAGCGGTTTTTATACATTCAAGCAACCAATTTGGGTGGGCATAAACAACGGTATCGTTGCACTTTACCCGATCGCTAATATCTGCCGCCTGCCGTTGGTAGCTGCGCAACACCGCATTAACGAGACTTTTTGCCCATGGCTTTTTTAGTTGCACACAAGCCTTAACGGTTTCGGATATAACGGCATGATCAGGAATACGCATATACGCTAATTGATACAGACCAATTAATAGAACATTACGTATATCGCTGTCTTTAGTCTTTAGCGGTTTTGATAACAAACGTTTGCTGATTGCATCCAATAACAGCCACCAACGCAATACGCCGTAGCTTATCTCCTGCAATAATGCCTGCTCAGATGGGTCCGTTAACTCCTTACTGCGAGATGCAATAACACGGGTCAATGACTGCCCGGACGACATAACATCGGCCAATACTTTTGCTGCTAATGCACGAGCTTTCATAAATTATGATTCGTGTATACCGACGCGGTTACGTAACGGGCTTCTTCCCGATGGTTTTTACTATTTTTTTCAAGTGCCACAACACCACTAACTCAAGACACGACCAGCAAGGCTTTTGGCATTGATAAATTCAGCGACTGGCAAGGGACGCCCCCCGGACATTTGCAGTTGCGTAATACGCAACATACCATCCCCCGTCAACACATCAATCCCCGATTTACCTTCTGCAAGAACAGTACCCGCTGTGGCACTGACTGGAATCGTGCCCTCCGGTGTAAACAATTGAGCGTTCCAGATACGCAACGTAGCACCACCAAGGCTTGTTTGGGCGACCGGCCAAGGATTAAATGCCTTAATCATACGATTAATTTCAACAGCACTTTGTCGCCAATTGATTTTAGCTTCCGCTTTGCTCAATTTAGCAGCATATGTAGCTTGACGACTGTCCTGGGCAACTCCTGTTACGCCGTCACTGGTAGCATCGTCTGCCGCATATAACGCCAGCGTTTTCAGCAGGCTGTCAGCACCCAGTTGGGCCAAGCGATCATGCAATATCTGCGCGGTATCCATCGCCGTAATGGGTGTCGATACCTTATACAGCATATTACCAGTATCCAAACCTTCATCCATTTGCATAATGGTAACACCGGTTTCTGTATCACCAGCCAGGATCGCTCGCTGAATCGGTGCGGCACCGCGCCAACGCGGCAATAAGGAGGCATGAACATTGATACAACCTAAACGCGGTGCCAGCAATACAGACAAGGGCAATAACAAACCATAGGCAACAACGATCATGACATCGGCCTGCAAGCTACTGAGTTCTTGTTGCGCCTCGGCCTGCTTTAACGATACTGGCTGAAACACTCGGATATCGTGTGCCAACGCCAATTGCTTAACTGCGCTGTGCGTTAACTTGCGCCCCCGCCCCGCTGGCCGGTCAGGTTGCGTGTAAACAGCACAAACCTGGTGCTCTGAACCAAGGAGCGCATCCAGACTCATCGCCGCAAATTCAGGCGTGCCAGCAAATATAATTCTCAATGGAAATGCCAATATCAGGGTCGCCCGTGTCTGATTTGATAAAAAATAAGCGCTTCACCCCTGCTAGCTACATTAGCAAGCAGGGGTTATTACATCATTTTTTGTCGTAGTTTATCCATTTTTTTACGAATTCGTTGACGTTTCAGCTCGGATAAATAATCCACAAATAATTTGCCTTCCAAGTGATCCATTTCATGTTGTATGCATGCCGACAACAGGCCGCTAACCTGCATATCAAAAGACTCGCCCTCACGATCCAATGCACGCACTATTACCTGCTCCGCACGCTCCACTCTTTCGTAAATCCCCGGAACCGATAAGCAGCCCTCTTCCATTTCCTCAACGCCATCACGACGTATAATTTCCGGATTAATAAAGCAAAGCGGCTCGTTTTTATGTTCAGATATATCAATAACAATGATTCGTTTTTGAATATCAGCCTGCGTCGCGGCTAAACCAATACCCGGTGCCTGGTACATTGTTTCGAACATATCCTCCACCAGCCGTTTAACAGTCTCATCAACCTGGCTCACAGGAAGCGCCTTTTTACGGAGACGGGGATCGGGGTAGTGCAGTATGTTTAATATCGTCATGTAAATTCCGTCAAAACTTTAATCTAATAAAACATTTTTAAATCGTATGCTCAATTGCACCCTGAACAACCGACAGGTCTGCATAAAAATTGAACATAAAATTCGCTTCTTCGTTGAAAAATATTCAAAAAATATCGTATCAACGACGATAGCCAGCAAGCAAATATTTCTTGTAAAATCAGTAAAAACTGTATGCAGGGTAAGATTTTCGTTCAGACACTCGACAAACCTTTTAGTTTAATGATCAATATTATACTAAATTAATATCGACAAAGCAGAACCAGCTGCGTGAGTGACCATCAATCTATAAACCAAATAAAACAGCCTAAACTTGGGTGTTTTGTATACACTTTTTTTATGGCGATTACAATACTAACTCGATTTATCACCCTGGAGAGAGAGTGAAAACCACTCAGCATGTACAAATTGAATGGACAATAGACGAACGGAACAAGAAATCAAGCTAACGAGTGTCGTATACTTAAATGTACAAAAAAACCTAACTTACCTTCAATTGCTTCAAAAACAAAGAAAAAACACAAGACCCAGGCGTTTTTATGGCTTTCGTTGACGCAACTATCCCATGAATTAACCGCAGACCGAAACGTTACTCTGTCGTTATCCTTAAGTTACCGCGCATCGGACCGTTATTCTGGATGGACTGCGGAACATTTTAACGATGCACGATTGAAATAGGCATTACAAACGAGAATCAGCGATACTGAAACTGAGCTGCTCAATCGAAAGTAGATCAAAAATATATTCGCTGAAACAGAGGCTATCGCTGACCAAAAAAATCATCGCCATATACTAAATTACGTACCACTGGTGTCCAAACAGGGTTTCGACTACACTCCAACTAAACGCAGGCATTGAAAAGAGACGTCATGTTGATCAGAAAACTTGTCATTTTTATCTTCGGAATCATAATATCGGGGCCGATCATTGCGGACGAAATTGCACTTCGGCCCGATCATCCAAACCGCTACGTTGTCGTAAAGGGGGATACCTTATGGGATATATCCGCGCGGTTTCTGGAAACCCCATGGCGTTGGCCCGAGGTATGGAGCTTTAATCCTCAAATTAAAAACCCGCACCTTATTTACCCCGGTGATGTGGTTTCTCTGGTTTATGATGAGCAAGGCAGGCCTATGTTAAAAGTGGATCGAGGCCAACCAACGGTTAAATTATCCCCAAAAGTACGCGCAACCCGTGTAGACACCCCGATTCCTACTATCCCCCTCAATGCCATTCAACAATTTCTTGGACAGCCTCAGGTTATTAGTGAGCGCGAAATTAACAATGCAGCTTACATCGTTGCCAGCTCTGAGCAGCATCTCATTGCGGGCAAGGGCGACAACATTTATGTACGCGGTTTAATTTCCAACTCAGAAACTAATTACAGCGTTATACGCATCGGTGACCCTTATCGAAATGAAGGCGCCAAACCCGATGACATTCTCGGCTATGAAGCCATCCTTGTCGCTGATGCACTCGTGGAAGATTTCGGTGACCCCGCAACGCTGCGTATTATTGAATCCAGTCGAGAAGTCATTGTGGGTGACCGCTTGCTGCCCAAGCAAGATTATGGATTTGACCAAACATTTATCCCTCACCCCCCTGACAACCCCATTGAAGGCCAAATTATCGATGTCATGGATGGGGTGTCGCGCATAGGCCAATACCAAACCGTTGTCATCAACAAGGGCGAGCGTGATGGCATTGAAACGGGGCATGTATTGGCGGTTTTTCAGACAGGCGCCAAAATCCGCGATCCTCGTGCCGACAAAAGCAGTGATATTGTATCCCTGCCCGACGTTCGAGCCGGTCTTGTCATGGTTATACGTTCGTTCGATCATTTAAGTTATGCAATGGTGATGGAATCTGCACGCGATATGCGCGTATATGATTATGTGCGTAATCCTTAACCCTAAACCATTATTCACTGCCACTACGACCAATAGGAAATGACATAAATTAACCCAATGGGCAGGCAATCTTTGCAACTTATCAATCCTTTTGGATGCGGGCAAATTACTCCCAACGACCACATGCGAGCATTTCCGACCCTTACAGGCGAAACACCCTGTCAACGCTATTTTGACGGGGTACTTTGCGCAACCCGGTACAGTTTGCTTGCATTAATAGACCCTAAAGCTGTTTGAAATGCAGCGCGCTTTGTAATACTCTCCTTTGTAGGGCTTTTTCAGCCTCGCCAGCATCCCCAACACTTAACCGATATACGGATATAACGCCGATATCAACAACGAGATTCCAGCAATGCACAATAATACGAGCGGGGGAGAAGAATCCGGTGATTTAAAAAACTGGCTTGCTCTGCATCATGCCCCGGGGGTCGGACCGGCGAAACTTAACGTCTTGATGCAGCAATCAATTCAACCTTTTGATCTGCTCGGTCCTGGTCAGCAAACACTTTTTGATCACTTACACTTAAACACAAAAACCCGTGCCTATCTACGCCAACCGGATTGGCACGCCATTGATAAAGACCTTAAGTGGGCACAACAGACCAACTGCTTCATTATACCAGTGACAAGCACACACTACCCGACTCAATTACGGCAAATTGCGGACCCACCCACGTTAATTTTTGTGCAAGGTGACCCAGAGTTATTACACTACCCACAACTGGCGATGGTGGGCAGCCGCAACCCAACGCACCAAGGACAAGAAACCGCTGCCGAATTTGCAAAACATTTATCATTAGCAGGTCTGATTATTACCAGCGGCATGGCATTGGGCATTGATACCGCCAGCCATCAGGGAGCCCTATCCGGCAGCGGCCTCACCATCGCCGTGGCAGGCACTGGCCTAGATTACATTTACCCTTCCAAAAACAAAGAGTTAGCCGAAAATATAGCATCAGAAGGTGCATTGGTATCAGAATACATTACGGGCACCCGACCGCTAAAACACCATTTTCCGCAGCGCAATCGCATCATCAGTGGCCTCAGTACTGGCACATTAGTGGTAGAAGCCGCTATGCAAAGTGGATCGCTAATCACAGCCCGACAAGCCATGGAGCAAGGACGCGAGGTTTTTGCGATACCAGGCTCGATCCACAACCCATTGGCCAGAGGCTGTCATACATTGATTCGTCAGGGTGCTAAACTGGTGGAAACTGGCAACGATGTATTGCACGAATTGGCACCCATCATTTCCAGGCATTTCAAACATCCTACCCACATCACACCAATAGAAAACAACAAAAACAATGCGTTATCAAGCGTAGCCGATACCCAATCTCCCGATACACTGCCACCTCAGCAGCGTAACCTATTAGATTATATCGAATTCGAGCCGGTTTCCATTGATACTTTGGTCGAAAGATCCCGATTGACGTCAGAGACCATTTCCTCCATGCTGGTGGCACTGGAGTTAAGTGGTCACATTCAATCATCCTGTGGTGGACTTTACTCAAAGTTATAAAACGGGGATCTATTCATGAAGCAGACAGTATTTGACGTCCTAATGTATTTGTTTGAAAACTACTTGGACGAAGAGAGCGCCAAGCAAACTGATCCCGAGCAGTTAAAAGTACAATTAAGCGATGCCGGATTCCAAAAAACACACATTGCCAAAGCCTTTGAATGGCTTGAAGGCTTGGTACGCCTGCAAGATGAAACCACACCCGTGTGCCATTCCAACAACACAATTCGAGTCTACCACGAGACTGAAGCCAAAAAGCTTAATGTGGAATGCCAGGGATTTCTGCACTTCCTGGAGCAAATGGGTGTCATCGACGCCACTAGCCGTGAACACATCATTGATCGTGCGATGGCATTAGAGCCAGAGGAAATCGAATTAACCCAATTAAAGTGGGTAGTATTAATGATTTTGTTTAACCAATCCGGGGTCGACGAAGCCTACGTCTGGATGGAAAACATGGTATTGGAAAATATCTCAAAAGATTTCCATTAAATAAACGCATCCTATTGATTGATGGTGCTGGCGAATTCAAAAACGCTAAAAAAAACCACTGCACACAAAGCCTATCACCTCTTCATCGATTGTTTTTTTGATCTCCATTGCTTTCTTTAGCATAGTGTACTTCTCAGCGGGATCTTGAACAGTCCCTAAGAACACGTTATTATTCGCGGTTCACTGTGGAAGTGCGGTGGCAACCGCAGTGATCGTAGCCTATCCCCGACCCGAAACAATACTATAATGGCATGCCAGTCCTGTGTATCCGCTTACCCAGCAACACTGGAGCTGCCATATCATGAATTGCCTGCGGTCTGGAATTGCCTGCGACTTGAACTCACGTATTAGCACTAAATCAACAACAACCGAATGACTGAGACTTAAGCACTTTGATCTGTAAAACTTTTTAGGAGACTGTTTAATGTCGGTAAAACACCCAATCATTGCTGTAACTGGCTCGTCAGGCGCTGGAACAACCACGGTGAAAGATGCCTTTGAACACATTTTTCGTCGCGAAAATATTGTTCCTGCTGTAATCGAAGGAGATAGCTACCACAGCTACGACCGCCAGGAAATGAAAGCGGCCATTGCGCGCTACGCAGCCGAAGGCAAAACCATTAGCCATTTTGGCCCAGAAGCAAACTTATTCGATAAAGTACAGGAAACCTTTGCCCAGTATTCTAAAACCGGCATGTGTCAACGACGTTATTATTTGCACAGCGAAGAAGAAGCAGATGCCTGGGAAGGCCTCTCACCAGGCCAGTTTACCCCTTGGCAGGAAATTCCAAAAGATACTGACCTACTGTTTTATGAAGGTTTGCATGGTGGGGTTAAAACAGACGCTACAAATGTTGCCGAATTAGTGGATTTATTGATTGGTGTTGTACCGATTGTCAATCTCGAATGGATCCAAAAAATCCATCGCGACAATGCGCAACGGGGATATTCCGCCGAAGCAATTGTAGACACCATCTTACGCCGCATGGATGATTATGTACGTTATGTCACACCACAATTTTCACGCACTCACATTAATTTTCAACGAGTGCCAACCGTTGATACCTCAAACCCTTTTATTGCACGCGACATCCCCACACCGGACGAAAGCTATATTGTGATTCGTTTTCGTGACGCTAACCAAACTGACTTCCCTTATCTCTTGAACATGATTCACAACTCTTTCATGTCACGCCCCAACACCATCGTCATCCCCGGCGGTAAAATGGGCTTCGCCATGGAAATTATTCTCACACCGCTTATTCATGACATGATTGAGAAAAAACGCGCTTAGAGAACCCCAGGGGTGCGTTCCAATTGATAGTCGGCATCATGTGATAACGCAGCATTCTCTGCGTTATCACACCCATCACTGAGTTATAAATTGAGAACAGTCGTTTAAGTAGATCACACGGCGTCCGCCTGTACCAGTAATGCCCCGCTCATAATAACCAACGCCCTCACCAGCAATAACCCTTTAGCCACGTTTTGGTGCTCATCTCGTGCTGATTGATCTCCTCTCAGGAGTTTGCGCCCTGCTGGTATTTGTATAAAATAAAGTACAAACAATGCAATGAGCAATCCGAAATGCATCCATAGCAGAAACGAAAAAATCTCGCCATCATCAATCAGTCGCGCCTTCCAGTCATTGGTCATATATAAATAAAAAGGCATCGTCAAATCAAACAATACGATAAACACCATGGCGCTGACATGAAACTTGCGCATACGATGATAATAAAATGCCAGCAGCATTAATATATAAGTTAATGTTGCAGCAATAACAGTTTCGACTAACATAGTTATTAATTACTCACGTATTGTGCTTCGATTTTACAATGATATTATGGTCAATTGACCATAATATCATTGCTCCAATGTCTGCCGATAATAGGTTTAGTGAATTGAGTGAAGACGACACAATCCGATCCGATTATTTATGCTTTTCAATAAATAAAAGGGCTCTATTACCCCTTAAAGACCAACAAAGCGGATGTAACGCCATGATCTCACACTCCAACCCCTTGCTGCTGTTATTAATACTAATAGTGTTAACTTATCAAATCAGTGCCTGCACGGGTGACGTTGACATTCGACAACAAAAAGCAGCACAGGACCGTTGGTTAGAGAAAAACTACCCCGATGAAAAATATGAGGCCCCACAACACGCTGCGTTACAAACAGAATTTTACAGCGATGTTATCGCAGGCAACGTTATGATAGGAATGAATTTACTGGAAGCTCAAGTAACCACCAAAACATACCCTCATGGTAACAATCGATACAGTACCGTTTACTGGTGCGATGGGCGCTCAGTGAATGAGTGTAACAATAATTGTGGCATTTGTACTGCGGTGCTTATCACCGACAAAACCAATTATTATTTGAAAGGCAAAGGCAAGGACCTTCGTGTTGTCCAAATGCTCGCAAAACGACGCGGGGATAACGCCAACTATTTTAAATCGAAAAGTTATACTGTCGTCAACGCGCTATTTTTAAATAAAATAGTACCAGGCATGAGCGTAGCGGATTTTACCAGAATTCGTTTACTACCTACGTCAAAACTACAGTATTATTGCAATAATCAGCGAATTTACAGCACATGCCTGGAAAATTGCGGCAATTGCATCATAAAAATCATCTCCGCCCGAGGCAACAATACTCACCTGCAAACGGTTCACTTCAAAGGGCATTTGGGTTTCAAAACCATTGTTGACGTAAAACAATCCTCGCGAGCAACCGTTAACTAGGGGGTGTTAACAATCCTTTTGACAGCCCTGCCGATGCTCATTTTTTATCCACCAAGGCGGGGCAAGTGTGGTGTGGTTGCTCCACATAAGCGAGCGACAACGCCGAGGGATGAACAATGAGCATCGGCCCTTCGGGTTGCGCCTGAAAAAACACCAGACTGTGTTGTTCGTCGTTCATTTGGAATGACTAAACGTCTCTCCCCTTGCCTTGCCTGACGATTTTTCAGGCACAACAGGACTGTCAAAAGGATTGTGACCCTCCCCCCAGGGGAGAACCTGTCCGAGAATAGCCGTCGCGAGGGAACACCATGTTGAGTCCATTTTTTCGATTGCATCAGGGCACCTACTTTTGGCATTTAAGGCGAATATTGCACCTATTTAACGTAGTGATCGTAAAAATAGGCCATTCGCATAGGCTTTCTATTCTCGGACAGGCGCCTAGTACTTTTGGTAATAATTCACACTAATGATGGTATTGTTTCATTTACAGGTTAAATGCAATACCGGTATGCTCTAACGTCGAGCAAATATTGCTG
>JAADGF010000073.1 GCA_013152545.1 Gammaproteobacteria bacterium | reverse complement strand
GTAATCCTGATGCGTGGTTGCCCTGGAATTATCACCTCAATCTTTGAAAATGGCCTAATCTCACGTCAATATTGAGATTGGGATTTTTTCAAACTATCTCGCCGTAAGCTTACTCTGTATCTGGGATATTCATGTTTTAAAACTGATCTTATAATATAGGTGTTTGTTATGTGAGTTTGATTTTGGCACGAAACTGCACAATTCTATAGGTTTCTTGAAGACCCACTGCCTTGAAAAACTTTTGTGCTTTTAAATTTGTTAGTTCTGCGTCCATACCTAATTCTGTAAATCCTTGTTCTTTGCACCATGTTTTTATTGTTTCAATAGCTTCCCGTCCTAACCCCATGCCTCGATATTCTTCTTTCAAGTATAAACCTTCCAAATATGCCACTGGACTGCTTAGACATCCATCAACAATATTTCTTGATGACAATTCAGACAAACCAAGTATTTTACTGTCTTCATCCATGAGAAAGTAACAAAACCAATCACTACTCTCAAATATCTGTTTCATCTCTTTTTCATGAAACTCATCATCGAGCGAACTGTAAACTTCTTTCCGCATTTCTTTCCATTTTGGAAATTGATTTTCTTTTATTGGTTCGAGATTCATTTTTTTAGAGACTGGTTTGAATGTGATTTTTCTAGTATTACAGATCCGGCATCAGTTTTAAATGGACCGTGTAATTCTCCTGGTGGACGGCTTGCATAATCACCAACCTCTAACCATTGATTAAATGCCTCATCATAAAGATTGCTTTTTATTGCTATAATTTCTTCAGGATAGTCGTGACTTTTCGATCGAAATGACTTTGTATTGAGGGTCTTGCAACCCAATATCGAATTCATCATCTTTGGTTTTTGTCCCTTCTGCATTTTTATACGCCTGATCTAGATAAAACCTCACGAGTGAAATATGAAAATATCTCGTACCGCTTGATCCATCAAGTTTTGCTTCAAATATTACGGGCAGGTTTATTTGTTATTTCTTTTACGAAATCAATGACTACTGGCGAAAAACCGTAAGTGGATTGGTCCTCTTTAGTGACTAATATGATTAATTTCCCACTCTTTATTGACCATTTGGCATTAATTTCGAAAAGCAGGTTTGTGCAAGCAGTATCACTAAATTGCTTATACTCAAGCGTGCCATTGTTGTGATAGGTGGATATTGCGCCACCACCTAGCGAATAGTTGTAAATATAAAGATGATTAATATTTGATTAAATAATTTTTTCATATTGTATGCAAATCTAACAGTGGTTTAGACAGATTCTGGAAATTACCATTTATTTCAAAATGTAAAGTAAATCAAGTCTCATGTTTGTTGATTTAATTCATTATGACCGTTGTTGCTAGATTGAAATTAAGCCTCTAGTTTGTTGAGTCATGATAAGTTAAATAGGCTGTACTTCATTCTATAACTTGCCTGAATTACACTTAATAATTAATTTCTTATTCTCAATCTGATGCGCTGGCGAGATATTTTCCCCCGTTTGATGCGGTTGCTGGAGTTGCCCTCCAACGCAATACATTGGCGTTGGTAATATGTGAAGCCACACAATGCTATTTTGCATCTTGACATTGTAAAATAACGCGTTTGATTTTTCTATCAGTCTGCTTGTAACCGCAGGGCGATTTAACATAAATTTTTTAAAAAAAATAGCAATATAGAAGGATGTCACAAAATAATATAAGGAAATTTTCGTGACTGGAGGTTTTATTGAATATTTTTCTTCAGCATTAGACGATCTCCGAGTCGAGCGTAATTTTCTGATGACGCATTGATTCTAAATAGCTCAACTTCAAGATCACCACGTTTTTCAAGGGGCTGCTGTTTCGAGGGGCGCGCGATGATTGGCTGAGTCTTATTGGTGCGTTTACGCACCGAGTTAGAGCATAGCGCTTTTTGTTGTGTGCTGTTAATAGTAATAGATCATTCCTAATTATCTGTTAAATAAGGTAAAAAAATATATTACACCAATGGCATAATATTTGCTGATCGGGAGTAATTGAAAAACGTGCTGTTATCCGTGTTCTGGGCGATTTCAGGCGCACTGATGCGTATTATAATTTCTGAAGGGGCTGGTTGTAAATGAATGAAACGAAAGAAAAATTAGTGCTCATTGGCAATGGCATGGCAGGTGTTCGTGCATTGGAAGAGTTATTGAAAATAGAGCCGAATAAGTACGATATCACCGTTTTTGGCGCGGAGCCTTATGGTAATTATAACCGGATTCTCCTGTCACCAGTCCTGGCGGGTGAAAAAACGGTTGATGACATCATGTTGAATGATGAGCAATGGTATGTTGATAACGGTATTACCTTGCATAAGGGCAAAGAGATTGTTGATATTGACCGCCGTGGCCGCACTGTATTTGCCTCTGATGGTACTACTGCAGAGTATGACCGTTTATTGTTAGCAACAGGATCCAATCCCTTCATTATTCCGGTTCCAGGCAATGATTTAAATAGTGTGATCAGTTTTCGTGATATTCAGGATGTTGATGTTATGTTAGCGGCATCGAAAAAATACAAAAATGCCGTTGTTATTGGCGGTGGGTTATTAGGTTTGGAAGCCGCGAATGGTTTAATGCTGCAAGGCATGCATGTAACAGTTGTGCATCTTAACGACACGCTGATGGAACGCCAGTTAGATTCTGAGGCAGGTGGTATGTTGCGATTATCACTGGAAGAACGTGGTTTAAATTTTTTAATGGAAGCCAGCACTGTGGCCATATTGGGGGATCAGCATGTTACCGGTGTTAAATTTGCTGATGGTAGCGAAATAGCGGCTGATCTGGTCGTCATGGCTGTAGGGATTAAGCCTAATATAGCCTTAGCACAAAAAGTGGGTATTCACTGTGAACGTGGGGTGGTGGTTAATGATACGATGCAAACCTATGATCCACGAGTCTATGCGGTGGGTGAGTGTGTCCAACATCGTGGCTTAGCATACGGTTTGGTAGCACCGTTATTTGAGCAAGCCAAGGTGTGTGCCAATCATCTCGCACATATGGGGTACTCCCGTTATGAGGGTTCAATCACCTCTACGAAACTAAAGGTAACTGGGATCGACCTGTTTTCTGCTGGCGACTTTATTGGTGATGAAAGCACTGAAAATATTATCATGAAGGACGTTGCGCGGGGTGTTTATAAAAAAATTGTTATAAAGGATAACCGGATTCAAGGCTCGGTGATGTACGGTGATACCGTTGATGGTGCCTGGTATTTTCAACTATTGCGAGACAATACGGATATCTCGGATATTCGAGATCACCTCATGTTTGGTCAATCACACTTGGGCGATTCTGGACACGGTGGACAGAATGCTGCTGCTGCCATGAGTGATGAAATGGAAGTGTGCGGTTGTAACGGTGTTTGCAAAGGCGACATTATTACGGCAATTACCAAAAAAGGTTTGTTCACGCTGGATGATGTTCGGGCACACACCAAAGCATCGAGTTCATGTGGCTCTTGTACCGGTTTGGTCGAGCAAATACTGGCATCCACTCTGGGGGGGGATTATTCTGCTGCCCCTCATTCCAAACCATTATGTAAATGCACTGATTTTTCACATGACGAAGTGCAGGCTGCTATCAAAGAAAATAAATTAACGTCGATTCGTGAGACCATGAATTACCTGAAATGGAAATCACCGGATGGTTGTGCTGCTTGTCGGCCAGCGTTAAATTATTATGTGCTGGCTTATCATCCTGGTGAAGCCAAAGATGACCCGCAATCACGTTATATTAATGAGCGCGCACATGCCAATATCCAGAAAGACGGCACTTACTCCGTTATTCCTCGCATGTGGGGTGGCGTGACTAATTCAGCAGAATTACGCGCGATTGCCGATGTTGCTGATAAATACAATGTCCCTACCGTCAAGGTGACTGGTGGGCAGCGCATTGATCTGTTGGGTGTTAAAAAAGAACAATTGAAGCCTATCTGGGCGGACTTGAACAACGTGGGGTTTGTTTCCGGACACGGTTATGGAAAAGCTTTGCGTACCGTTAAAACCTGTGTTGGTAGTGAGTGGTGTCGTTTTGGTACGCAAGATTCCACAACGTTGGGGGTTCGTTTGGAAGAAGTAACTTGGGGGTCTTGGATGCCGCATAAGTTTAAAATGGCTGTATCAGGTTGTCCGAGAAATTGTGCAGAGGCGACGATTAAAGATTTTGGGGTGGTTTGTGTGGATTCCGGTTATGAGTTACATGTGGGGGGGAATGCCGGTATAAAAGTGCGTGCAACGGATTTATTGTGCAAGGTGGAAACCGAAGAACAAGTCATCGAATACAGTAATGCGTTTGTACAGTTATACCGCGAGCATGCTCATTACCTTGAAAGGACAGCGCCGTGGATTGAGCGAGTGGGGCTAAGTTATGTAAAAGAGCATGTTGTGGACAACGCCGAGAGCCGGAAATTATTGTCTGACCGGTTTCTGGAATCGCAAAAGTATGTGCAAAAGGACCCATGGGCTGAGAGAGCAAGTGAAGGTGTCCAGCAACATGAGTTTGTTTCATTGATGCGTGTTAGTTAAGCAGTAAAATGATGCGGGCATGTTTTTTCTAAGCGATAAACTCAAGACCAAGACGTTAAATACAGTTACAAAAGAGAAATTTATGTCACAAAAAGAATGGATCGAAGTAGGGTTGATAGAGGATATTCCATCGCTAGGTGCCCGTGTTGTTGAAACCAGTAATGGAAATGTCGGGGTGTTCCGTACCGCTGAGGATGAAGTATTTGCATTACGTGATAGTTGCCCACATAAAGGCGGGCCATTGTCCCAGGGTATCGTGCATGGCAAACGAGTAACCTGTCCGTTACACAATTGGGTGTTGGAACTGGATTCCGGTGCAGTCATTGCCCCGGATGAAGGTTGTGTTGCCAGTTATCCCGTTAAGATTGAAAACGGTAAAGTGTTTTTGAATTTGCAAGCTAATTAAGCGGCATATCAAATCTTGACGTTTGATGATAATTGCTGTGGTTGAAAAAAATGTGGTAGCAAAACAGTGTGGCTTTTAAAAATAAGAGTAAGGGGAAGCGATGTTATTCGGGCGTGCTAAAAAAAATCCCATTAAACTGCCGCAACATGAGGTCAAGGACTGGGTGTACACCACGTGCGGATATTGTTCCACGGGTTGCTCCATTGAGGTTGGTGTTGATAAAAATGGCAACGGTGTTAGTGCCAGAGGGGTTAGTGGCGCCGATGTGAATCGCGGTAAATTGTGCTTAAAAGGGATATTCGAGCATGAGCTTTTTACCTCAGCAAACCGGGGTAGCGTGCCGTTATTGCGCGATAAAATTTTCGAGCCTTACCAGGAAGCCACATGGGATGTCGCGTTCGACCGAACTGCGAGTGAAATACACCGTATTCAGGAAACCTACGGCCGTGATAGTTTTGCCATTGTGTCGACGGGACAAATACTGACGGAAGAATTTTATACGCTAGGCAAGTTGGCGCGTGGTGTTATCGGTACAAATAACTATGATGGTAACACCACTTTGTGTATGGCGTCTGCGGTGTCCGGTTACAAGCGCTCGTTCGGTTCTGATGGTCCGCCCGGGTGTTACGATGATTTTGAACATACCGATTGCTTGTTGGCATTTGGTTCTAATTTACCGGAACAACACCCGATTATCTATTGGCGTTTAAAACAAGCGTTGGAGAAACGCAAATTCCCCGTGATCGTGGTCGATCCTCGTGTCACCATGTTTGCACAAATGGCGGATATGCATTTACCCGTTACGCCAGGTACTGATTTGGTGTTATTAAATAGCTTGGCCCACGTCATACTAGACGAGGGATTGGAAGATCGGGCTTATATTGGCGCGAATACTAATGGCGCTCAGGAATATGAACAACTCGTAGCGCAATATGATCCGGTAAGCGCTTCAAAGGTTTGCGGTATTGATGAGGATACAATTCGTAACGTAGCACGCTTGTATGCAAACTCCGGTGCGGCGATGAGTATCTGGACCATGGGGATTAATCAAAGCACGCACGGCTCAGACGGTGTTGTGGCTATTAATAACCTGAATTTAATTACCGGTAATATTGGTAAACCTGGTGGTACAAGCTTATCCATTACTGGGCAGTGTAACGCGATGGGAACGCGGGAATGGTCTTCATGCTCGGGGTTGCCAGGATACCGTGTACTGGAAAAAGAACAAGACCGAAGCGATATTGCTGAGTTCTGGGGGATTGACCCTGAGTTTTTCCCGAAGCAACGGGGGTTGTTTCAAACCGATATATTTCCAGCAATTGAGACTGGCCAAATCAAAGGTTTGTGGATTGTGGCCACTAACCCAATGACGTCCATGGCGAATACTGCAAGAATTCGAAAAACGCTGGAGAAGCTGGAATTCATGGTGGTGCAGGATGCATATTCCGATGTTGAGACCACCGAGTATGCGCATGTTTATTTCCCTGCTGCAATTTGGGCGGAAAAAGAAGGGGTGATGACCAATACGGAACGCCGCGTAAATCTGGTGCGTAATGTACTTAAACCCTACAAGGAATCAAAATCAGATTTATGGATTTTCAGCCAAATGGCGAAGCGCTTTGAGAACGGTAAGAAAATTAAATTTCCTGAAACCGCGTCACAGGTGTTTGACGAAATGCGGCAACTTTCGAGTGGGCGATTTCTCGATATTTCTGGCATGACGTATGAGAAAATCGAAACAAATCGTGGTATTCAATGGCCCATGAAAGCGGATTCTGAACACGGTATCCCCCGGTTGTATAGCGATGGCAAGTTTAACTATGATGATGGCAAAGCCAAATTGATACCGCTGCCTTTTGTGGATAATAACGAGCGGCCTGATGAGGAGTACCCTTTCTGGCTGAACAGTGGACGTGTCGTGGAGCATTTTCATACCCGTACGCGTACTGGGAAAATTGGCAACTTAAATAAATTCAGTCCGACACCTTATATGGAGATGAATCCCGATGCAGCTTATGCATTAGGTGTTGAACATATGATGTACGCACGCTTGGTATCTCGTCGAGGGGATGCTGTTGTGTTAGTGCAGTTAACCCATCGTGTAGCGCCCAATATGGTGTTTATTCCATTTCATTTTCACGAATGTGTTAATCGTTTGAGTCTGGGGTTGTTGGACCCGCACTCAAGGCAACCTGCCTTTAAACAATGTGCGGTACGGATTGAGTCAATCACTGAGCAGGAGGCGGCTGCCGTTGTCAACAATGCTGCCCGTACGTATTAGGGCGCGAATTTAATGTTCAGATATTTGTGCTTTGAGTGCTTGGGTTAACTGAACGACGAATTTATTATTAATCAATGAATCATCCAGGGGTAGGGGATAATTAATGTTTGAAGTGCGCGATGACGAGCCAAGCTATGCATTTATTCCAAATGTGGATACGCCACAAAAAAACCAATGGGGAAAGGACATTAATCTCGTTGATGAGGACGATTTACTGGCAGGGAAAAGCCTGAATATCAATGGTGATAGCCGTGTTGGGAACAACCCTAATCGTTATAAACAACATGGTTTTCATTTCACTGCGGATAATTGCATCGGTTGCCACGCTTGTGAAGCGGCCTGTAGTGAAAAAAATGATTTACCGGCACACATTAGCTTTCGTTCTGTTGGGTACGTGGAGGGGGGGAGTTACCCTGCCTATCGTCGTTTAAATATTTCCATGGCCTGTAATCATTGTGATGATCCCGTTTGCCTGAAGGGCTGTCCTACACGGGCTTATACCAAATTTGCAGAATATGGTGCAGTACTTCAGGACCCAGATATTTGTTTTGGTTGTGGTTATTGCACTTGGGTTTGCCCTTACAACGCGCCGCAGCTTGATCCCGTCAAAGGCCAGGTATCAAAATGCAATATGTGTGTTGACCGCTTGGAAGTGGGTTTAAAACCGGCGTGTGCTGCCGCTTGCCTGGGCGGAGCTTTGGATTTTGGCATTATTGAATCCACACCTGAAAATCGTGATCAGGCAAAAATTCAAATTCCCGGTTTTCCTTCACCGGACATTACCAATCCCAATATACGTTTCCAGCAAGTGAAAAATTTACCTCGGGATATGGCGCGTACGGATACCACACCGGTTCGTTATCAACGGGATGAACAAGGTCAGGGCGACTATAAAGTTAAGGCGACATTAAAGAAGCAGCCCCGGCAGTGGGGTTTTGAAAAACTGCGTTCGCGGGAAGACCCGTTAGTTATTTTTACCTTAGTGACGCAGGGGGTGGTCGGCGCATTTTTACTACTGTTTCTAGGACCAATGTTCGGGCTTGAAGTGCTTAGCGCAGAAGCACACCCGGCAACGCGTGCCAGTTTGTTGTTTGGTTTGCTGGGTTTGCAAATCTTCGCGTTAGTGTTATCCACTATGCATTTGGGCAAGCCACACCGGTTTTACCGCGCCTTTAATAACTTAAGATATTCGCCAGTCAGTCGTGAAGTTGCAGCTGTCGCTATTTTTTTTAACTTAATGGTTGTTTATAGTTTGCTTGATTCCTTTCCTGATTTATTGGCTTGGTTGTGGCAGGGTGCACCTGCTTTGCTTAAGGCCGTGTGTGGTTGGGGGGCGGTGGTGTTTGGTCCACTGGCAATTTACGCGATGCATAATATATACCGTATCAAAGCCCGGCCATTTTGGAATCATTGGCAAGTGTTGACCTCTTTTTTCGGTAGTGTGCTGACGTTAGGTGCCTTGAGTGTGGGAGTTGTCTATGCAACGGTGTTAACCGCGCAGCAGCAGGGTTTTGCCAGTTTAATGCAGCTTATGTCGTTGCTTGTTGTGTTGGGGCTGATGTTGGAGGCCGTGGGTTTAATGGCGCATGCGCGTTATCTAGAGCGAACTGATGGTGAAGCGGCAGCTTCCATGCAGGAACAAAGAACACGGTTTGGCAAAACCTATACGACTCGCAATATATTATTAGGTGTTAATGCGATTGCGGTATTGGTGTTTGCTGCATTGGCACTTGAAGGCATTGTTGCCTTGTTTGTCTGGGCTATTATTTCAGCGTCGATTATGATGACGGCATTAGCTGGTCGCGCATTATTTTATGTTTTGGTTGTGCCGACGACCATGCCTGGGGCATTTTTCTGGAAAAATCAGGGTTTTCAGGAGCATGCACGCCAAACTGGTCTGGCAAAAATGCCACAAGTGGGTGTGTTGCCAGAGGTGGAATACCCTGATTTGCAAAAACAGCGAGCTATTCGTGAGCTAAAAGACGAGTGGCAGAAGTTGAGAGCGCGGGGTGTGAAAACCGCAATACGCAATCGTTGGCGGGCAGTATTCGCAAAGGCTTGATAACGTTTGTGCAAACGATAGAAAGTTCAAGCTATAAATAAGTGCGTTGCTACTCAATCTAAATTTTAAAAGTTACAATATAATTTCGGTGTTTGGAGTATAGAGTGACTACCGTAAACACGACTTGCCCTTATTGCGGTGTTGGATGTGGTGTTGTTGTGACACGCCATGATGATGGACAAGTGAGCGTCAGTGGCGATGTTGACCACCCGTCAAATTTTGGCCGACTATGCTCTAAAGGGGCTGCGTTGGGGCAAACTATTGGTTTAACTGGTCGTTTATTGCATCCAGAAGTTAATGGCAAAGCTAGCGACTGGGGCCATGCGATAAAGATGGTAGCACAAGGTTTCCTGGATATCATTAACTCTGATGGTCCCGAGGCGGTAGCATTTTACGTTTCCGGGCAATTGCTCACCGAAGATTATTACGTCGCGAACAAATTAATGAAAGGTTATATTGGTTCAGCCAATATAGACACTAATTCACGTTTATGTATGTCATCTGCGGTTGCCGCTCAGAAACGTGCGTTTGGCTCAGACACGGTGCCCTGTTGTTATGAAGATCTTGAACGCGCCAAATTAATTGTCTTAACCGGTTCCAATACAGCTTGGTGTCACCCGGTGTTATTTCAGCGCATTGTTCAGGCCAAAAAAGAGAACCCAGATCTTTTTGTTGTCGTCATTGATCCCCGCCGAACGGCAACTTGTGACATTGCTGATATGCATTTAGCGTTAATGTCTGGTACTGATGCTGTTTTATTTAATGGTTTATTAGCTTACCTTGATGAGGTCGGTGAGGTTAATTCACTCTTTGTTAATGGTTTTACCGAAGGCGTCGCTGAAGCGATTACCGTCGCCAGGGAAACAGCGCCAGATACGGTATATGTTGCGGAACAGTGTGGCTTGTCGCAGCTTGATGTGGCCAGTTTTTTTCGTTTATTTGCACGTACTGAACGTGTCGTGAGCGTGTTTTCACAAGGGATTAATCAATCCACTAGTGGTACTGATAAAATCAACGCGATTATTAATTGCCATCTGTTAACTGGCCGTATCGGGCGGCCGGGTATGGGGCCGTTTTCGTTTACTGGGCAACCGAATGCGATGGGTGGCAGGGAAGTGGGGGGGTTGGCAAACCAACTTGCTGCGCATATGGCAATTGAGAATGCGCAACATCGTGCGATAGTGCAAACATTCTGGCAGTCCCCCTGTATTGTCAATAAACCTGGGTTGAACGCGGTAGATTTATTTGACGCTGTTAGCGAAGGGAGAATCAAAGCATTATGGATAATGGGGACCAACCCCGTGGTCAGTATGCCCAATGCGGATAAAGTCCGTCAGGCGTTGCAGCATTGTGAACTGGTTGTGGTATCCGACTGTATGCGCTATACCGATACTACTGCATTGGCCAATGTATTGTTCCCGGCCTTGACATGGGGTGAAAAGGACGGCACGGTAACGAATTCAGAACGACGACTTTCCCGGCAACGGTTGTTTTTACCAACACCGGGTGAGGCCAGACCCGATTGGCGCATTGTCTGCGATGTGGCAAAAGCAATGGGCTATCATCAGGGGTTCAATTATAGCAGTGCCCATGACATCTTTAGCGAACACGCTGCGCTTTCAGGTTACAACAATCATTCAGCAAAAAATGCAACAGAAAAGGCGGCGGAGAATGTGATAAGGGATTTTGATATTTCCGCCCTAAGTTCTTTGTCTGAACAACAATACGCTGTCTTGCAGCCAATACAATGGCCTGTGAGCATTAAAAAAAATGCAGCAGCTTGTTCTGGGACATCCAGAATGTTTTCCAATGGGCGATTTTTTACCGATTCCGGTAAGGCGCAGTTTATTCCGATTAAGCCGAAACGTCCCAAGAACTCCCCCGATAGTCATTTTCCATTAGTGCTGAATACCGGGCGTATTAGGGATCAATGGCATACTATGACACGAACTGGCAAAGCTGCGCGGCTTGGTGACCATTCACCCGAGCCTTATCTGGCTATTCATCCTAATGACGCAAGGCATTATCAAGTTGTAAATGGTGGTTTGGCGCGAGTACAGAGTGTGTGGGGGGAGGTGACAGTGCGTGTGCAAATAACGGATCAGCAGCAACTCGGAAATGTCTTTATCCCCATGCACTGGAATACACAGTTCGCCAGTAACGCGCGCGTTGGTACGCTAGTAAATCCTGAGGTAGACCCCCTGTCTGGGCAGCCGGAATTTAAACATACACCGGTGCGAGTGCATCCCTATCACTGTCAATGGCAGGGTTTTATTTTATCACGTCGCGATCTTTCCGTTGGGCGTTCAGATTACTGGGTACGCGTCGTTGGGGAGCAGTTTTATCGCTATGAAATCGCAGGACAAGTGCATCCAGAGGATTGGGCTGTGTGGGCACGAAAGCTATTATGTCAGTCCGCCGAAAATGTTAATTGGGTGGAGTTTTTCGATGCGGCCAGTCGCTATCGGGGCGTGCGTTTTATCGCCAACCGAATCGAAAGTTGCATTTTCATCTCAACAAAAGATGAATTGCCATCACGGCAATGGTTAGCTAATTTATTTCAAAAAGACATTGTATCGGATGCTGAACGTGCTACGGTAATATCCGGTAAACCGCCCCGGGAAGAAAATGATATGGGCCGGATTGTTTGTGCGTGTTTTGGTGTAGGTGAAAACCGTATAGCCGAAGCTATTGAGAAACATGGGCTGGATAGCGTAGAGGCGATTGGCCAGTCTTTACAGGCGGGGACCAATTGCGGTTCCTGTCTTCCGGAGTTGCGTGCGTTATTGTCTAAGCCTAAGTTAAGCTAATCACTATAACGTTGGCATTAATTCAGTGATGGTTCTATTTGCATGCCAAGGAGAATGCATGGCAACTTTACGGTGCAATACTGTCAGTGGTTAATCGCACGCCGAGAGGTCCGCGGGGAACATAAAGTTGCTGTTGCTGCCCATTGCGTTCTATTGCTACTGACACCATTGCGTCGGGAGCACCCTGTCGTGTGGCACTGGTTAAATCCGTCCAGCTGTAAATGCGTTTATTGTCGTATTTTAAGATTGCATCACCAGCCTGTATACCAGCCTGACTCGCTGGCGAATTGTTTAGTACACTGCTGACGATAATGCGGTTGGCCCTTCCGGTTGCATAGAGATAAGCATCGTACTCTTTCTCGTCAAGTTCTGAGCGTACAGACTCGGTTTGGCTGTTTATTTCGCTCATTGCAGTTTGAAACCTTTCGGTACCCATCCAGCCTTCGCGTGTGGCTTGGTCGCGCAAATAGAGTTTTTCCATTTCAGCATTTTCGTACAAGTTTTTTAAAGAATTTGCTTTACCAGGGTCAATGCCCGCGATAATCAGGGCTTGCTCATTAAACCAATGATTATCTTCAGTAAGAGGGCTGTTTTGTCGGGTGGCCGTGCGTATCATTCGGGAATTGTCGTTTTCTGTTACGGTTTGCGATATTGATGAATCAATGGCTTTTTCGAGCGAAGTTAATTTGGTTTCCAATGAGCGTCGATGTTCAGTTTCGGTTGTTAATTTCGTTTGCAATGAATTCAATTGGGCTTTTAGTTGCGTTACTTGTGCTTCAAAGAGGGAGGGTTGTGCCGCAGAAATATCGCTTTCAATGGAGGGGGTCAGGGTCGGTTGTTTGTCAGTTGTGATGGATGATGAGGTATCTGTCAGTAGTGGGCTGGCTGATGGCTTCAATAACAGCCCTATCACGATGCCTACACCCACAATTAATAAGTATACTGGGATTTGATTTTTCATTGTCAATCAAGCCTTTGCTGCGCCCGAGGCGAATTTGTAATTCAGAATGCTAAACTGCGTATCCGTGCCTGAGCTCACTCTGGTATGTTTCGGGGTATGTTTCGGCAGTTGCATTCATGCTAATTGCCAGAACATTGTTAGAGTGATCTGTGTGGTAATAGTTCCAGTTTTGTCAGCTTGATGGTGCAGTTGTGTACGGCGTTGTTTGAATTATTATGGGGTGGCAGAGTATTCGCTGTTCCAGTCACTGTTGCGGATACGGTTGATCGCAGCGGCAATTTCGTATTTGCGGGGCATGGCTAAATTTCCTACTTTATAGGGGCTGAATATATCCAGGTTTTTACACTGTGCTTGCAACATAAGTTGTTTTAGTCCTTCTGCCAGCGATGGGGCTGAGTCGGCATAATGGTTGGCATAATAGTGAATCATTAATCCGATACATCGTGTTTGACCAATGTCGATAAGCTGCTCAACCTGCGATAAATCGATACGATGTGTGCCATAAAATAATGTGTTGAGGTCTTTCGCGTCAATGCTAACGTCACGATTTTTGCGGGAGGGGTTTAGGCTTTCCATCCCTGGTTTTCGTGTCGTGGTACGCTGGAAGGGCGGCAAGTTATTTAACTGACCACTTAATTGAGCAGAGAGACCGCGGACCAGTGATCGCGCTTCTTGAGTGACGTCTTTAGGTTGGTAGGCATCCATCATAATAGTAGTATCGGCAATATCAAAATAATCGCCTGAGCCTCCCATTACAATCACAGTGGATACACCGTGTTTTTCATACAATTCCCGAATACGGAAAACCAGGGGGGTGATGGGTTCTTTGTCGTGAGAAACTAAGGCCTGCATCCTTTCGTCACGGATCATGAAATTGGTGGCTGAGGTATCTTCGTCAATTAATAATAATTCAGCACCGCATTCCAGTGCTTCAATAATGTTGGCGGCTTGCGAAGTGCTGCCGCTTGCATTTTCGGTGCTAAATTGCTGGGTGTTTCGCCCGAAGGGTAGTCGGTCAATGAAAGGGCTTATGTTGACATTTGAAATTGCGCGGCCGTCCTCAGCACGGACTTTTACCGCTGAATCACGGCTTGCCACTTGCTCACGGCCGTCACCGGGGATGTGATTATAGGGACCGTGCTCCAATGCATGCAATAAAGTGGATTTACCATGAAACCCACCGCCAACAATTAAGGTAATACCTTCTGGAATGCCCATACCGGTAATTGTTCCAGCGTGGGGGAGTTGGATGGTTTGTTGCAATGATGGCGGTGATTGAAAGGTAATGGCACCGGTTGCCAGCGGAGTGTCATCAATTCCACTGCTGCGCGGCAAGTTAGCACCATTGGCAATAAAAGCAACTAGTTTATGTTGTTTTAGCTGGTGTCGTAGCGCATCCTGATCTTCGGCGGTGTTTAAATGAGTTTGTATATCGGCAACGGATAGATTTTTGGCATATAGTGCTTTTTCGATAATAATGGGTAGTTCATCATAAAACATTTGCTGTGCTTGAATGCCAGCAACACGACGTCCATCGGCGGGCAACCCCATCACGATTCTTGCTTCGATGGATTGTGCTGTGACGATCATTGCATTACGAATTAAAATTTGTTGGCCACTTGTTTCTATCGTGATGATTCCACTGCAACCGCTGCCTCGACAGCCTTTAATGGTTTTATGAATGGTATGTTTTAGCGCACGGGCTAAAAAGTCTTCTAGGGCTATACGCCTAATCGGGTTTGAGTCGGTGCTCTCCCATAACTCTTCGGAAAAACCGGCGTGTCGCATTGGTACAGTGATGCTGATTCGACTGGGGGCAGCAAATGGGTCGCCTTGTACGTGGTCAATGTTGAGTGTAAAGCCCGGAAATTGATACTGGCCCTTAATATTCTTGTAGGCTTTATAGCCTTTGCCGTGGATTTGTCGAAGGAGTTGTTTAAGTTGTTCCATGATGTTGTAATAGCTGCGTTTGATGGATAGTTTGTGCCCACTGGTCTATTTCAGTGTGATGATGTTATGTGTAATTCGAAAGTAACTGTTCAGATTGCCTTCAGTTTTTCGTCTTAGGTTTATTTGCCTTAGGTTTATTTAGGAATAAGGAAAAAGCGTGGTGTTGACCCGTGTAAATGGGTACTTTTAACACACTTTAATCATCCAGTAATCGGGTAAGTTAACGGTAAGTTGGGCATTAACGTTGAAATAAACGTTTATTTGAACATATGTTAGGCAAAAAATTAAGTTTATGTCACTTTTTATGTTGTGTTCATGATTAGACAACAACCAATGCGCAGGGAATTACTGATGCTGTGACGGATAATAAAAAAACGGTCATTGCCTGGGCGCTTTATGATTGGGCCAATTCTGCTTTTTCAACGACTATTATGGCGGGTTTTTTCCCTGTTTTCTATAAGCAGTATTGGGCGGCTGATCTTGATGCTTCGACCAGTACATTTCAACTGGGAATGAGCAATGCGCTGGCGAGCTTGGTTATTGTTTTGACTGCGCCGATATTAGGTGCGATTGCGGATCGGGGCATGTACCGAAAAGCGATGCTGGCATTGTTTGCACTGGTTGGAGTAACCGCATCAGCAGGTCTTTATTGGGTGGGCTATGGTGATTGGGCCGGAGCATTCATGTTGTATTGTGCTGCAACCATCGGTTTTATGGGGGCGAATGTGTTTTATGATGCACTGTTAGTTTCAGTTTCTTCCTCCGAGAACCGTGATCTAACATCAGCATTCGGTTATGCATTGGGTTATTTGGGGGGTGGTTTGTTATTTTCGATTAATGTCGCAATGACTTTATCGCCGGCCAGTTTTGGTTTGGTGGATGCTTCAGAGGCTGTTAAGTACTCATTTTTAAGTGTTGCGCTATGGTGGGCTTTATTCAGCTTGCCCTTGTTCTTCTACGTGCCAGAAGGCAACGTGGGTCGGAAACCGGCATTGATGGTGGCGATTCGAGCGGGCTGGTTACAGTTACTTAGTACTTTTCGTAAAATTCGATTAATTCGGAATGTTGTTGTCTTTTTAGCTGCTTATTGGTTGTATATTGATGGTGTGGATACGATTGTCCGTATGGCTGTGGATTATGGTTTGTCAATCGGTCTTGAGCAAAACCACTTAATTATTGCTTTACTTATAACACAGTTTGTCGGTTTTCCGGCGGCAATTGGCTTTGGCTATATAGGGCAGTATCTTGGTACAAAACTCGGTCTTTATATCGGTATTGTTGTGTATGTGTGTGTCATTTTGTGGGCTTATTTTTTGGATGCTACCTGGGAATTTTATGTGATGGCTGCGGTGATCGGTTTGGTGCAGGGCGGTGTACAGTCTTTGAGCCGTTCTTTTTATTTGGATATTATCCCAAAAAATCAAGCCGCAGAATATTTTGGGTTTTATAATATGATGGGAAAATCCGCAGCACTGATCGGTCCACTCATGGTTGGCGGTGTTGTCTTTATAACAAATGATCACCGCCTGGGTATATTATCCATTATTCTATTGTTTGCTGCGGGTGCTTATTTATTAACAAAAGTTCGACATCAGCCGGTAATGGATTAGTATTTTTGTTGTGAGTTCTATTGTTGGGGGTTAGTTAGGCATGGTGGGTGGGAACTACCCCGTTTTTCGGCAAGGTGAGTGAGGGTAATCGTTTATAATGATTCGCTGTGCAAACCTGCAATGCACAAGCTTATTATAAAACCTATAATACACCGTAAAGATACGGCCTAATCCTTTTATCGTTCAACGTATGCGTTTATTGCCTCTATGCCTGGTCTGAATTTAAATGTGATCATTGTCAAAGACTCCGAAGACGATACAGAATTGTTGCTTCGGCTCTTAGGCGTGAATGGTTTTAAGCCAAACTATCGTCAAGTGTGCAGTGAAAACAGTTTGCGTGTTGCCCTTCAACGTAATGACTGGGATCTGATTATCTCCGATTTTCAGTTATCTGCATTTAGTGGTATTGACGCCTTAAGCATTGTGAAAAGAATGGGTTTGGATATCCCCTTTATTGTTGTCTCTGATGTTGAGGGTGAGGATAAGGTTGTAGAGGCCATGATTGCTGGTGCACATGATTATGTTACGAAACACAACCTCTCGCGGCTTATTCCTGCCATACGCCGTGAATTGGATGAAGCGATAAGTCGGCGGCCGTTAGGGACATTAGCAGAAAAGGAGCCGAATGCTTACAAAAGACAGTTGGAAGAGCGGATACAGGAGCAAGCTAAAGAATTGCAACTTATGCAGTCAGCGTTGCTGCGTCGTGAGCGAATGGCGATATTGGGCCAACTGGTTGCAACGGTGAGCCACGAGCTTTGCAATCCGTTGGGTGTGATACGTAATGCTGTGTTTTTATTAAAGCGTGCTTTGCCAGATGCAGGCTGTAGTTGCCGTGGTTACGTGGATATTGTTGAGCGTGAAGTTGACACGGCCGATCGAATTATTTCCAATTTATCTGAAGCGACGCGAACAAAAGAGTCATGCCATCAAACGGTTAATTTGGACAGATTGGTTGATGAAGTATTAGCGAGTATTTGTTATCCAAATACCGTATTGTTTCATTATCAGCGTAACCCCAAGCCGTACACTATTTATGCTGATCGAGTTCAGGTTAAGCAGGTTATCAGTAATTTATTGGCAAATGCTTTTCATGCTGTCGGAAAAAAAGGCCATGTTTTTTTGTTAGTGCGTGCTACGGGTGTTAGTGATGTGTTAACGATTGTTGATACCGGTGCTGGTATTCCGTTGGAGGTACAACAATCTGTTTTTGAGCCGTTATATACCACGAAAGCCAAGGGAACCGGTCTAGGATTATGGGTTTCAAAAGAAATTATTTGTCAGCACAATGGTCATTTAAGAATTTTAGATGAAGCTGACTTAGGTGTTGAGGAACTGGAGGCAATGCGTCAACTAGTGAACAATGGGGCACAAAACGTAGTCGCTATTGACGACCTTCAGCTTGGCGCCTGTTTTGAAGTGTCTTTGCCTCCTCAGCGTTAATGTCCCGCAATTACTTGTCCATAGCTTATTGCTGTGTTCACACAGGCGGATAGACGGTACTTTAAATTATTAAATAGGAGGTGTTGGACATGTCAGAAAAAGTTATTCTGCTGGTCGAGGATAACCCCGATGATGTTACGCTGACACTTCGTGCCCTAAAAAAGAATGATCTCCTAAATGAAGTGATCGTGGCACGTGATGGTGTTGAGGCGTTGGATTATTTGTTTTGTAATGGCAAGTATGCGAATCGATCACCGGAAGCGTTACCAGAATTAATTTTATTGGATTTAAAGTTGCCAAAAGTAGATGGTTTGGAGGTTCTTGCCCAGATTCGGGCCAATGTGCGTACCCACTTGTTGCCGGTGGTTATCCTTACCTCATCGAATGAACAATGCGATATCATTTCCGGCTATGAATTAGGTGTAAACAGTTATATACGTAAACCGGTTGATTTTGAGCAGTTTGTAGAAGCTGTTCGCCAACTTGGTCTTTATTGGTTGGTGCTTAATCAAGTTTCGAGTCAATTAACGTTATAGATTTTTGTTAACACCCCCTAATGTTTTATATATTCAGTCGCTACTCAACTTACTTTTTTGACGCCGTTAAGCTGAGCGGTTACGGCTTTCGTTAAGGGAACGACACATGAATACTTCGCTACGTGTTTTAATAGTAGATGATTCGGAAGATGATGTACTATTGATGGTGAGAGCATTACGTTGCCAGGGTTACCACCCCGATTTTGAGCGGGTGTATACCATTTCTGCGTTGAAAGCGACACTCATCAATAATAAATGGGATTTAATTATCACCGATCACGCCATGCCTGAACTGAATTCCAACGATGTGCTCAGAACGGCGAAACAGCTCTGTCATGATACCCCAGTAATTATTGTTTCAGGAATGATTCCAGAAGCAACGGCTATTGCTGCCATGAAAGCGGGAGCGCAAGACTATATTATGAAAGATAATATGGTACGTCTTATTCCGGCAATTGAAAGGGAGCTAAATGAAGCACGCTCACGTGCGGCACGCAAGCGTGCCGAAAAAGCGCTAAGTTATCTGACTTTTCATGATGCCTTAACGGACTTGGTTAATCGTTCGGGGTTGGAGCGTCGTATGCAACGCGCGTTGAACTTATGTCAGGAGCGCAATCAACACCATGTGTTTTTGTATATAGATCTCGACCAGTTTAAAATAATAAATGATACCGTAGGGCACATTGCTGGTGATGAGATGATAAAGCAGTTAGCCAGGGAGTTAAAATACCACTTACGTGAAAGCGATACTCTGGCCAGGTTAGGCGGGGATGAATTTGGCGTATTGCTTGAGAACTGTGACCATTCCCATGCCAAAGAAATTACCCAGAATCTGCTTAAACTAATTTTAGAGTTTCGTTTTAACTGGCAAGGAAAAATTTATCAAGTGAGCGCGAGTATCGGCTTTGTGGAAATTAAAGGGGAAAGCATTAATAATGTCGATGATGTTCTTGGTGCCGCTGATGTAGCTTGTTATACCGCTAAAAACCAGGGCGGTAATCGCATCAAAGAATATCACAAAAATGATTCCGATATGGCAAAGCACTATGGTGAAATGCAATGGGTTTGCGTTATTAACCAAGCGTTGGAGGAAAACAGGTTTTCGATGTATGTTCAGGGGATTTTTCCTGCTAGTGGAAATGCTCAGCGTCTACAGTACGGTGAATTTTTATTACGCTTAATTCAAGAGGATGGTCGCGTGCAATGCGCAGGGGATTTTATACCTGCGGCAGAACGTTACAATTTAATGCCTAAAATAGATCGTTGGGTGGTTGGGGAAGTGTTTTCTTATTTAGCAGTGTTGTTGACTGATAATAAAATAGCGAATAATGCACGATATTTTATTAATATTTCCGGGGCTTCTCTAAGCGATAGTTTATTTTATACCTTTATTCGTGAAAAATTGAAAACTTATCAAATCCCGCCTGGAATCATTTGTTTTGAGGTGACTGAGACAGCGGCAATAGCCCATTTGCATGATGCTGTGGAATTTATTAATCAAATAAAGTCACTTGGTTGTCACTTTGCGCTAGATGATTTTGGTGCGGGGCTGAGTTCATTCACCTACCTAAGAACCATACCCGTGGATTTTATCAAGATCGATGGTGCGTTTGTTACCCATATGCGGGAACAACCCATGGATCGCGCTATTATTGAGTCTATAAACCAAATAGGTCATATTGCTGGTATGCAGACGATTGCTGAGTTCGTTGAAAACGAAGAAACTAAACTGCTTCTTCGTCATATTGGTGTTGATTTTGTACAAGGTTATGGATTAGATCACCCGCAGCCTTTAGCTGTTAATTCAACAGCGCTTAGTGTCGTGTATTAACTAACGTGTCTGTGAACTAACGTGAACATTTTGCATATCTTTCCTTGCGTCTTCGGTGTTGTGCAAAAGGTTAATACCACGAGTATGCGCCCTGGAAGAAGTGCCCTTGTGGGGCGCGTCCATTTTCGCGCCTTGCCTATATGGACGTAGGTAAGGGGCGTGAGCCATGGATGGCGGAAGTCTTGAAGACGAAACGATATCCGGTGCTCTGTCCAACTTATTTTACAGACCCTAAAATGCAGCTTCAGCAAAGCTAAAAGCGCACCAGCGCGCTTTCGAAAGCATAGTGACCCTTGAATAGCCAACAGCAACGATAGGGTTTGAGCGCCTTGCCCGGTTAGGGTGCTTCCCCATCGCTGCCAAGGTGATCGATATTCCCGCCGAACCACGTCTTGTGGTAATACATTGGAGTTGCGTGTGTAATTTTAGTTAATTACACGACACTGGCCACCGTCAAAACAGCTTTGATGACGCTACACATTGTGAATAATACGTTTAGCTATTATCCGTTAAAAAGCTTTATATGTCGGTTTTTTTCCGCCAGATCTTATTTTGTTAGGGGGGTGTATTCCTGTTTTAGCTGGATTTCTTTCCAGTTAATTTTTGTTAACTTTAATATAAACAATTAGTTATTGAGTTCAGGTGGGGGTTCATCGAATGTCTTGTTGCGGAAATAGCCTCTCAAGGGATTGAACTGTAACTAATGTTTTGTATCTATACCCACTTGAGGTAACATTTGCGCTTGTTGCGCGTCAGTGCAACAACGCTACAATACCAGCGTGATAACATTGTGATAGTTTTACGTAATCATACAAGCTGGTTTTTAAAATAATCTATTTAAATGGAGAATATCTATGAAAGTTAACAAAACCACGGGTGTTGCATTAGCGGTAGCTGCTGCCGGTATGTTTGCTATTGCACCGATGGCCGCTACTGCCAGTGCTGATGGCAAAGTACATTGTTATGGTGTCAATAAGTGTAAGGGCAAGAATGACTGTAAAACTGCTAGCAATGCCTGTAAGGGAAAAAATGGCTGTAAAGGCCAAGGTTTTGTTTCTGTTTCCAAAGAGACTTGCGATAAAATTGGCGGTAAAGTTGGCGAATAAACGCTAGTTTTATTAGAAAAGGATGGGAGCAGCAGTTAGCGTGTTTGGTATTGCAGTGCAGCTAATATGGCGACGTTAATTGTAGGATAGACACAGACTGGTAATCCCATCCTTTCATTATTAAGTTTTATGTAGCCAATCTAGGTAAAACATTGACCGACAAACATGCTATTAAAAACACAATTACCACACCCAATGTAAACTTATCACCAGGTGAGCATTCAACACGACAGTTCTTAGGTTACGGTCTTGGCCTGCGCACTGATTATTATGACATCATTCTAAATGAGTCGCCTGACGTTGATTGGTTTGAAGTGATTTCCGAGAATTATATGGTGAAAGGTGGTAAAGCGCTCTATTACCTGGATGCCATCAGAGAAAATTATCCTATGGTTATGCACGGGGTTTCGCTGTCGATTGGTGGTACAGACGTGCTGGATATTGATTATTTGAAGCAATTAAAGGCACTGGTTGAGCGAATAGAGCCGTGTTGGGTCTCGGACCATTTATGTTGGACAGGGCAGGGTGGGCATAACCTGCATGATTTGATGCCGCTTCCCTATAACCGCGAAGCGATCAGTCATGTTGCACAGCGTGTTCAGCAAGTACAGGATTTTCTTGGCCGGCAAATTTTACTGGAAAATGTGTCAAGTTATATCAGTTATCAACATTCCGAAATGAGTGAATGGGATTTTTATTCCGCTGTGGTCGAAGAGGCAGACTGTTTGATGTTACTGGACATTAATAACATCTATGTCAGCAGCAAAAACCACCACTTTGATGCGCTGGATTATCTCAATGGTGTGCCGGAGCAGCGTGTGTGTCAATTTCACTTGGCTGGCCACGAGGATAATGGTGGCATTGTGGTGGATACACATGATCATCCCGTTGCAGATCCGGTTTGGAGATTATACGAATCAGCCTTGAGACGTTTTGGTCCTGTTTCCACAATGATTGAACGAGATGACCGTATGCCACCGTTTTGTGAATTGCTTGACGAGTTACAGCAGGCAAGAGATATCGGACAGATGGTGTTAGGTACTGTAGCCAAACGATGACATCGCCAAAACAGCATTCTCAGGGACAACACCGCTTAGTACAAAGTAAGGTTGTTCCCAAGCTGAAAGATTTGCAAAATATTTTTAAGCAATATCTTATGCATGGTGATTCCGCTATTGCAACACATATTGTTAGTACTAAGACGTTTGCTAATGATGCACGACTGGCGATTTACAGCAATGCCTATTACGCCAGGCTTGCCGAATCGTTAGAAAAAGACTATACCTCTATCAGTGTCTTGTTGGGTGACAACGCCTTTTATCAGTTGTGTGAGCGTTATACTGATACCTTTCCATCAAAAAACCCTTCACTGCGCTGGTTTGGGCAGCACATGGTGGATTTTTTGTCCCGGACTTCGCCCTATAATGAGTCTCCATATCTGGCGGAGCTGGCAGTGTTGGAGTGGGCTTTTATTACCGCATTTGATGCACCCAATGCTGTTGTGGCAACAGAGTTGGATGCGGCCCAGATCCCAGCAGGGAAATGGCCTGAGTTAACAATAAAATTACATCCTTCGATACGTTGGTTTAAATATCAGTGGAATATTTTACCGCTTTGGAGAGCGACCAATGAAATAAATCATGATGCCGCGAAAATAGCCGTTCCAAAATTGCTTGATACCACCGAACAGTGTGTTGTCTGGCGGAAGGGGTTGTCTACACAGTATCGTACACTGGATCAGGATGAAGCAAAATTATTGTTGTGTATTGCCGAAGGAGGGAATTTTTCGCAGATGTGTGAAGCCTTGGTAGGGTTAGTTGATGATCCTAATCAGTTACCCATGCGAGCAGCGAGTATTTTAAAGTCCTGGCTGTCAAACGAAATGATTTCACACCTTGCCATGACAGAAGAGTGACCTACGATTGTCACTATTGTTTACCGGTGATCGGTTCGATAACTGTGTTAGGAATGAGCGCATTTTTTGTGTCGAATAAATTAATTGAAAATATGTGCCCACTGGTCAAAATTGCTTCCCCGAACAGTTGTTAATCTCCGTTATAGCACGTAATAACGGTCGTTTGTGATGTCGGTCTGCGCGGTGTTGTGTCATGGATTCAAAGGTATTGCCGATGGCGTTATGTTTGGTTTTATATAAGTATAGCGTTGATTTTCACTGTGTCTTGGGCCAAACCCGGCCTGAGTGTGTAATAAATCTAAAGAGCTAATGGATATCATTACCTAAAGGAGCTAGTTAATGAAACTTAATGCGTTTTTTGTTTGCGGGAATATAACTATAATAACAAGGAGTATTGTAACAAGGAGTGTAACAAGTGGTTCTTTTCACTTTCCTTTAATTTTTACCGTCGTATTATTGTTGATATTAGTGCAAACCAGCGTGGTATTTGCGCATTCCACCTCCCCCCCTGCCGCTTCATCATTTACGCTATTTGAATCCGGCCAGGTGCGGCCTTTGGCGTTATCCCCTAATGGTAAGCAATTGTATGTCGTAAACACCCCTGACAGTAGATTGGAAATTTTTCGGGTTTCCCGTAAAGGCTTAACACCCATTGCGTCCGTACCCGTCGGCCTCGAACCTGTCGCGGTGGCTGCACCGAATAACGATGAAGTTTGGGTGGTCAATCACTTGTCTGACAGTATCAGTATTGTCGATGTTGATCATGATCATGATGAATATCGCGTTGTACGTACACTGCTGGTTGGTGATGAACCACGGGATATTGTCTTTGCCGGTAAAAAGAAAAAACATCGACGCGCGTTTATTACCACTGCGCACCGCGGCCAACATGCGCCTTTTGATCCACAATTAACCACACCGGGTATTGGCCGTGCTGATGTATGGGTGTTTGATACTGAGAAACTTGGACGTAAAGCGGGTGGCACGCCCTTGAATATTATTACATTATTTACGGACACGCCGCGTGCACTTGCGGTGTCGAATAATGGCGAACGTGTGTACGCTGCGGGCTTTTTCACCGGCAATCGAACGACGACGATACCGGAGTCTGTCGTCAGCGCTAACGGTGGCTTGCCTGCGCCTTTAGTCAATTTTAAAGGCAACACACAGCCCTTAAATGGTTTAATTGTGAAGTATAACGGCACTCACTGGCTTGATGAGTTAGGGCGTCAATGGGACGATCAGGTACGGTTTTCTTTGCCCGATAACGATGTATTCGTTATCGATGCAATGAAAAATCCACCTGAGCTTGTTAAGACCCGCAGTGCATACTCGGGAGTGGGTACGGTTATCTACAATATGGCCGTCAATCCGGCCAATGGCCATGTCTATGTGACTAATACTGAAGCGCTGAATGAAAATCGATTTGAAGGGGAAGGTATCTTTGCTGGTCAAACTGTGCGCGGCCACCTTCATGAAAGCCGCATAACAATATTGGATCAATCAGGTGGTGTTACGCCACGTCACCTAAATAAACACATTGATTACAGCACGTGTTGCGCCCCTATACCGAATGACGAAAACCAACGCAGTTTGGCATTTCCGATGGATATGGCCTTTACGCGAGACGGTAGATGGTTATACGTGACGGCCTTTGGGTCAAGCAAAATTGGCGTTTTCTCTACCGCACAACTGGAGGACGATAGTTTTATACCAGACAGCGCAAACCACATCAGTGTTTCAGGCGGTGGCCCCAGCGGTATCGTACTGGATGAAGCCCGCGGACGCATGTATGTACTGACACGTTTTAACAACGCCATTTCTATCATTGATCTTGAACAGCGTTCTGAAATTTCGACCGTTGCCATGTACAATCCGGAGCCACAAAGCATCGTGCAAGGTCGGCGCTTTCTTTATGATGCCGCGTTTACCTCCAGCCACGGTGATACGGCATGCGCGAGTTGCCATGTATTCGGCGATCTTGACAGTCTGGCCTGGGATCTTGGAGATCCTGATATCAGCTTACTCAACAATCCGGGACCTTTCATTCTCATGCCAGATCAGGTCGGTTCGGGTATCTCAGAGCATTTTCTGCCATTGAAAGGTCCAATGACAACTCAAAGTTTGCGCGGACTCGCGAATCATGGCGCCATGCATTGGCGCGGTGATCGTACCGGGGGTAATGACACCTCTAATGCGCAGCCTGATAGCGGCGCGTTTGATGAAGATGCGGCATTTAAAAAGTTTAACGTTGCGTTTGTGGGATTGAACGGTCGTCACGATGAATTGACTGCTGATGAGATTCAAGCGTTTAGCGACTTTGTTCTCCAAATTACTTATCCGCCGAATCCAATCCGTAACTTAGATAATTCATTGACGCCCGATCAACAAGCAGGGCATGATTTTTATTTTGGTGATCGTTCGGATACATTTTTTAATTGCAACGGATGTCATGTGCTTAACCCTGCCGGAAATAGCGAGTTTGGCGTTGCAAAACCCGGTTTTTTTGGTACGGATGGGCGTTACTCTTTTGAAAATGAAACCCAGGTATTTAAAGTGCCTCATTTGCGAAATTTATACCAAAAAGTGGGTATGTTTGGCATGCCGGATGCGGACTTTTTTTTACCAGGTTCGTTATTTGGACTTGATGGGTTTATGGGCGACCAGGTACGTGGGTTTGGATTTTTACACGATGGCAGCACGGACACCCTATTTCGCTTCTTTACGGCGACCGTGTTTGCTCCTCGACTGCCGGGCACTGCCTTTTCAGGAGATCCAGGTAATTCTGGTTTCATGTTAGGCCTTCAAGGTATCATCCAACGTCGGCAAGTAGAACAATTCATGTTAGCGTTTGATAGTAATCTGGCACCTATCGTCGGGCAACAGATCACGCTGACCAAAAAATACAGGAGGAATGCGAGAGCGAGGATTAACTTACTAATTGCGCGAGCCGAACAAGGGGAATGTGACCTCATTGTGACCAGTTATGACAAGGGTTATTTGTACAGCGGTCAGGGAATGTTTCAGACAAATCGTGCCAATCAACGTGCCATCAGCAATGCAACGTTACGCAAGCTTGCGACCAAGAAACATCATGAAATCACTTATACCTGTACACCTCCTGGTTCCGGTGTACGCATGGCCATCGATCGTGACGAGGACGGATTTCTTGATGGCGATGAAATAGCCTCGGGAAGTAATCCGGCTGATCCGAACAGTGTGCCTGAGTCTCTCGGAGATACCAAAGGGTAAAGAAGATAAGAATAGGGCAATCCCATTGTTTAACTGTAAGATAGCTTACGCAACAGGATTAGCCCTTTTGACTTATATCCCAATTCCTATTCTTGAAATAGGATGTGTTAGTATGTTCGGCAATGATTCATATGATTTCATTACTTTTTCTTTACTGTAGTTGCGCTCCAATTTCCTAATAATAAAATGACCGTTAGCCATATCTTGAAATTGTTCATGTAGACCAATGTTTTTGAGAGCAGCGCATCTTTTTTGGGGGGGGGCCGCTGTTCTTGTCGGACTATTGGAACCATTATTCAATAGAAAGAGCAGGTGGTACAACCCAGTAAGGCGCAAGGTCAGAGCAAGGCGGATATTGGTCGCTTTGCAGATAGTGGCTATACCCATCCAGCAGGCGCAACGACACCTCGTGGCCCCGGGATGGATCGTAAGTCAAAATATCACTGCCGGTTGATCGGGCGGCGGGCCCGCCCAGAGTGACTTAGGACGGTGCACGTTCCTTACGTATACTTGTTACTCGTCGCCAAGTATCTTTGTTGCCTCCATCACAATGAATTGTTTCCAGCGTTTCACCTGTTTGCTTTTGTGCCCAGATCAACAACGCTTGGTGACTTGCTGGCATATTGTCAAAGACATGAGACTTTACCTTGCTTGAGTTCACCAATAATACCCGCCACAATACCATGGTGGTCCAAACGCGTCGTTTGCATTACATCCAAGTGTTTTCCCCGTTGTATTTTCTATCAATGAAAATAAAAGAGTACTACAATTAATAGGTTATGTCTCTCGTTGAGCAATATATTCCCGAATGAAATGTGATGCATCTTAAAATGGAAAATTCCCTGATGGGGCTGAGCAATGTCTGTTTTTATGCTGTATTTGTGGTATTAATCAGATGAAGCAATGTGCTATGACGTAATTTCAAGTGTTGGCATATTGACAAAACAGGATTAAGAATAGACACGTTACTACTGTCTGAATTTAATCTGAATCATTGTTTTGTCGATCGAAAAAAGCGTTTCAATCAGGGTGCTCAAACGCCAAGAAACCCTTGTATGTATTGCGTTAAAAGGGTTTCTTAGTTGGTGATTTATAGTTTTGCTGGAGTGCCTAAGCGAGCAGATGATAATAAAAAGTATCGGTATCGGCAGTGAATATTTTGATTATTATGCTAAGTTTAGCTATTAGGGTCGTTTTATTAATATAATCATAATGTTAAAACTATGATGATGATAACAATATAATATGTCCATCTCTCAAAAATTGTTGCGCTTACCTCGTGGTAAAAAAAGGGCGATTTTAATTTTTTCGGATTCCATTTTTTTACCTTTTGCGTTTTGGTCTGCATGGTTTTTGCAGTCCGGTGAATTTTCCGTGGTTACCGCAAGTGCTCGCTGGTTATTGCTGGTCATCCCCGTTATTTCTGTTCCCATTTTTATTCAACTCGGTCTATATCGTGCGGTTATTCGGTATATGGGGGCAAAGGCGTTTTATATGATTATTACGGGAGTGACGCTTTCATCGTTATCGTTGTTTGTATTTGCTGCTTTTATTCATGTTGGACAAATTTCACCCGCAATTTTTATAATTTATTGGGCTTTTGCGTTGTTATACATAGGTGGTAGCCGTTTATTGGTAAGGGATTATTTTCACGAAAACCAGTGGGCATCGATGCAGCGTGAAAAGGTGGCTGTATATGGTGCAGGCTCCTCAGGTATTCAACTGGTCAATGGTTTGCAGTCTGGTCGGGAATATAACCCCGTTGCGTTTGTTGACGAAAAAAGCGATTTGGTGGATACAGTAATCAAGGGCATAAAAGTTTATTCTCCCTCAGCGTTGTCAAAGGTTATTCATTCGCTGGGAATAACACAGGTGCTTCTTGCTATTCCTTCTGCATCGCGCGTTAGGCGTCGTGAGATTTTAGCGAAGCTGGAACCTTTACCTGTTTATGTGCGTACTATTCCTGGATTGGCCGATTTAGTATCCGGTCAGGCGCAAGTGGATGACATCCAGGAGGTGGATATTGCCGATTTATTAGGTCGGGATCCTGTACCGCCGAATGAGGCGCTGTTGTTTAAATGCATTAAAAACAAAGTGGTGATGGTGACTGGTGCGGGTGGTTCTATAGGGTCTGAGCTGTGTCGCCAGATGATGGCATTGGCTCCTAAAAGGCTCGTGTTATTCGAAGCATCTGAATTCGCCTTATATAAAATAGAGCAAGAGTTAAAAACATTAGGCCAGAAAAAGGGGCATTTGTATCGCTCTATCGATTTACAGTGTGTGTTGGGGTCGGTGACGCACAGGCGGCGTGTGGCGTCAGTGATTCGTTCATTTGGTGTTCAGACAATTTACCATGCGGCTGCGTATAAGCATGTGCCCCTTGTAGAGCACAATCCCATCGAAGGTGTTGTAAATAATTTGTTTGGCACTTGGCGTACGGCATGGACTGCGATGGAGGCGGAAGTGGAGACCTTTGTATTGGTCTCCACGGACAAGGCAGTACGTCCAACCAATATTATGGGTGCCACAAAACGCTCAGCTGAGTTGGTGTTGCAAGCTTTGGCAAAACAACAGTCTAAAACCCGTTTTTGTATGGTGAGGTTCGGTAATGTACTGGGCTCGTCTGGGTCCGTGGTACCACTGTTTCGACAACAAATTCGGCAGGGTGGCCCTATTACCGTCACCCATTCTGAAATTACGCGCTATTTTATGACAATACCCGAAGCGGCGCAGCTGGTTTTACAAGCCGGAGCAATGGCGCAGGGGGGCGATGTATTTGTTCTGGATATGGGGGAAACTGTAAAAATTGCAGATCTGGCAAGGCGCATGATTAAGCTAAGTGGTTTGAAAGTTTGCGACAGCGATAACCCCGATGGCGATATCGCGATTGTTTTTACGGGGCTCCGACCAGGCGAAAAGTTATATGAAGAGTTGTTGATTGGTGATAATGTATCAGGCACTGATCACCCACGTATTATGCGTGCGAAAGAATTGGAAATTCCTTGGGAGGAGCTATCCAAAATTCTCGTGACACTGGAAACGGCCAGTGTCGCGTTTGATAGTGAGAAGGTTCGAAACATCCTAAAGACGATGGTGTCAGGTTATGTACCGCAGTGTGATATTGTTGATCCCGTATGGCAACTCATGAAGATTAATCATGAGTTTAAGAAAGTGTCTAAACTTGTTAATGTTGAAGGACTCAATTCGTCACGAGCAGTAAGTTAATGTTTATAATGATTTTATTGTCTATTTTTATTGAATTAACCTCCTCTATTTATAGTGTATGAGCAACAAAATTAAAAGTCCCGATATTGTATGGCACCATGCTACTGTGACGCGAGAGCGACGCCAGCAGCAGAATGATCACAAGAGTATCATTTTATGGTTTACCGGATTCTCTGGCGCTGGTAAGTCTACCTTGGCGCATTGTGTCGAGGAAATGCTACACCAACGTGGTTGTCGTACGTTTGTCTTGGATGGCGATAATGTACGTCATGGTTTATGTGGTGATCTTAGTTTTTCAATAGAGGATCGTTCTGAGAATATCCGACGTATCGCGGAAGTTGCCAAATTAATGATGGAAGCGGGTGTGATTACGCTAACGGCATTTATTTCGCCGTTTCGTTCAGAGCGAAACAAAGCGCGTGATATTTTTCCCCATGGTGAGTTTCTTGAGATTTATTGCAATTGCCCCTTAGAGGTTTGTGAGCAACGGGACGTGAAAGGTATGTACAAAAAAGCGCGTTCAGGCGAAATCAAAGAGTTTACTGGGATTTCGTCACCATATGAAGCGCCGGACAAGCCGGAGTTAGTGGTGAACACTGCTGATGAGCGTTTAGAGCATTGTGCTGAGCAGGTGTTGGCGCTGTTATCGCAGCGAGGTGTGTTTGTTGGTAATTGAGGCTTGAGATTGCTTGGTTAGCAGTGCATGAATGAAAAGAGGGTAACGGCTATGTTGTTTATCGTTGATTTACCCGATGACGGTAACATGGTGCCCACAACATAACGCGCGTGTTTAGCGGTGTACACCCCACGCTTTTTTTTATCAAAATTTTTTGTTAAATAACGGTGAACAAATCAAAGGTAAGTTGAGCAGTGTAGTGTATATTCAATACACTGCTCTTACACTTCTACGATTTTTAACTAACGCAACAGCCATTTTTGTCCGTTGTTATGTGTGCCACCTGCTTTTAGAATGCTTGTGCGATCATGTCAAGTGTATAAAACTGCCGCTTCTGAGCTATATTATCCATTCCTTTCCTCCGCTTAAAATACATTATTGGAAATAATCTGTACATTGAAATAAATGCCTGTTGCTCAAGGTGTTTGTTTTATGTCTGCCTGTATGCTACGGGTATATCTGGTGTTTGAAAGTACAGATGACCATGTTGTAAATGTTAATACAGGCACTTTGGAATACGTTATATGCTGCGTTGTGCCACATAAGTGGCCAATGTTAATGCTCAAAAGTATGAATTCTAGCCGTTGGGCATGCTCACATGTTTTGCCACACATTGTCTGCGTTAATAGAATATGCTATTTAAGCAGAGTTTGTCGGATAAAAAAATCGTCTCTTGAGTGGTTTAGTCGAAAAGTGATTGCGATATTTGCAATTGAGTGAAAAAACAACGACTGAAACCATCAATGGACAATTATTTCAAACAGGGGGTTATATTTTAAACGGAAGTTATCATAAACCACCGATATTTTGCCGTGTCGTATTCGTGGTATTGGTACGTTGATGTTGATTAACTATTTTTTTAATGGGCTTGGTGTTCGATAAAAGGAGAATAATAATGGAAATGCAGCGACGCTTATTACGCTGGCTATTAATAAAATTATACAAAGTGGATGTGAATGGTTTGGACAATCTCGAACGGCTGAACGACAATGTTATTATTATCGCCAATCATACCTCGTACCTGGATGTCGTGTTGCTTTATGCTTTTTTGCCCGTGGAGTTAACATTTGCAGTGAATACACAGGTAGCAAAATCATGGATGATTCGTGTTGTGCGGCCATTTTTCGAAATATTTGCTATCGACCCAACTAATCCATTGTCAATGCGTAGCTTGATTAAGCGGGTGCAACAGGGAGGGAATGTGGTGATATTTCCTGAAGGTAGAATCACGGTAACTGGCTCGTTAATGAAAATCTATCAAGGTCCCGGCCTGGTTACCGTTCGTAGTGATGCTAGTGTGTTGCCCGTGAGTATCGATGGTGCTCAATATACACCTTTTTCACGCCTGCATGGCTTGGTTCGGCGACGACTATTTCCTGAAATAACACTGAATATTTTTGCGCCACAAAAACTGGAGATCGCGGATCACTATCGTGGTCGGGCGCGGCGCGAAAAAGCGGGAAAAATTCTTTCCGATATTATGACGAATATGGTGTTTGAGACCAGTGACTATAAGACCTCGCTGTTTGATCGTTTGCTGGATGCCCGTAAAATACATGGTGGCAAACATATTATTGCGGAAGATATTCAACGCATACCCATAGATTACGACACGCTGATCACCAAGTCGTTAGTGTTGGGCAAAGCGTTGACTCACTATAGTCATCGTGATGAATATGTCGGTGTAATGTTGCCGGGAGCGCTTAGTACGTTGGTTACGTTTTGGGGGTTACATGCTTATGGTCGTGTTCCCGCCATGTTGAATTTTACCGTCGGCGCTAGCGGTATGATTTCAGCATGTGAAACAGCGCAAATAAAAACCGTGATTACGGCAAAACGTTTTATCAGAATGTCAAAGCTGGATGATGCAATTGAAGCCTTAGCGCGCAAAGTAACTGTGCTATATCTGGAGGATATTGCAGAGAAAATTCCTTTGCGGTCTAAAATTCGTGGTGTGATAATTTCCAAGTTTGATCGGGGTTTAAAGCGTCGTCATCGTCAACGGGGTGTGTCATCTCATTCAGCGGCGGTGGTATTGTTTACTTCTGGTTCAGAAGGCGTGCCAAAGGGTGTGGTGCTGTCGCACCAAAATTTGTTAGCGAACATGAATCAAATGGCATCGCGTATTGATTTCAGCATAAAAGATATTGCGCTTAACGCTTTGCCTTTATTTCATTCTTTTGGTTTGACAGCAGGAACGTTGTTGCCAACGTTGAATGGTATGAAAACTTTTTTGTATCCATCGCCATTGCATTATCGTGTTATACCCGAAATTGCTTATGATATAAATGCGACTATTATGTTTGGTACCAATACGTTTCTTGCAGGCTATGCGCGTTTTGCACATCCTTACGATTTTTATAGTATGCGTTATGTATTTGCAGGTGCAGAAAAATTAAAAGATGAAGTGCGCAAAGTGTGGGAGTCGAAATTCGGTGTGCGGATATTTGAAGGCTATGGTGTCACAGAAGCCAGCCCTGTCATCGCTGTCAACACGCCCATGGGTAATAAAGCAGGTACTGTTGGCCGTTTATTGCCAGCGATGGAACAACGTCTGGAAAAAGTACCTGGGTTGAAAAAGGGGCAGCGCTTATATGTGAAAGGGCCAAATATAATGTTGGGTTATCTTTTACATGATAATCCTGGGAAATTAGTAAAGCCGGAAACGGAGTATGGTACAGAGTGGTACGATACTGGCGACATTGTGGATATTGACGAAGAAGGTTTTGTGAAAATCAGTGGTCGCGCTAAACGTTTTGCCAAGATCGCTGGTGAAATGATCTCGTTAACGGCAATTGAGGCGCTTGCCAGTAAGGTTTGGCCCGACGCCCAGCATGCCGCAGTTGCGGTGCCGGATGACCGTAAAGGTGAACAAATAATTTTGATGACGACGCAAAAAGATAGTGATCGTGCCAAAATTGTGCATCAGGCACAACAAGATAATATTGGTGAAATCGTTGTGCCGCGTAAAATAATGGTAGTGGTTGCTGTCCCGGTATTAGGTACGGGAAAAACCGATTATGTGAGTGCGCAAGTTATTGCCGAACAACGTGTATGAAAAAAGATATTTACTTAGTGCTTATTGCACAGTTTTTGACAGCCTTTGCTGACAACGCGTCGTTATTTACTGCAATAACATTGGTATTCCAATTGGGGGAACCTGTGTCGCGGTATATGCTTGTGTTGCAAGCATCGTTTCTTGTGGTTTATGTTGCCATTGTGCCATGGCTGGGCCCTAAATATCAATCGTTATGGGTATATCATCAATCAATAGGGTAAGTAATGCAACAATCTAAATTCACCACCACGTTAATGAATTTTATTCAACACTCCCCGACGCCATTCCATGCTGTGTTAAATATGCAGAAAATATTGCAGCAGTCAGGGTTTATCGAATTGAAGGAGGCTGATCACTGGGATTTGTTGCCGGCCCATCACTATTATGTTATTCGTAATGGTTCTTCAATTATTGCTTTTCGCATGGGTAATAATGATGTCATTCGGACTGGTTTACGCATGGTGGGGGCGCATACCGACAGTCCTTGTTTAAAGCTGAAGCCAAATCCGAGTAAAAACCGGAAAGGTTATTGGCAACTGGGTGTCGAAGTATATGGTGGTGTGTTGTTGAATCCCTGGTTTGACCGGGACTTGTCGTTAGCCGGGCGGGTGAGTTATGTTACCAAACATCAGCAGTTGCATAGCTGCCTTATTGATTTTAAACAAGCTATCGCTATTATTCCCAGTTTAGCGATTCATCTTGATCGTAACGCAAATTCGTCGCGCAGTATTAATGCTCAGGAAAATTTATCGCCAATTATATTGCAATTGCCAGAAACGGAAAAAAAGGATGTAAGGGCGCTGTTAAAAGAAAAATTACTCAGCAATGACTCAAAATGCAATGTGGACCAAGTATTGGATTACGAGTTATGTTTTTATGATACCCAAGCGCCGGCGCTTGTTGGTTTGAAAGCAGAATTTATCAGCAGTGCGAGATTGGATAATTTATTAAGTTGTTATGTGGGACTTGCCAGTTTAGTCAATATGAATAACAGCGTGGAGAATAAAATAACATCGCTTTTGGTGTGCAATGATCACGAAGAGGTGGGAAGTGTATCTGCGTCAGGCGCACAAGGGCCTTTTCTTAAGTCGGTATTGGAAAGGATTGCCGGGGATCATCAAAAATTAAGCCGCATGATCGATCGTTCCTACCTGGTTTCGGCAGATAATGCCCATGGTGTTCACCCGAATTACCTCGACAAGCATGATGAATGCCACGGTCCGTTAATGAATCGAGGACCGGTAATTAAGGTAAATGCTAACCAACGGTATGCTACCAATAGTGAAACAAGTGCATTGTTTCGGCATCTTTGTAAACAAGCAGGAGTGCCAGTGCAATCTTTTGTTGTTCGAAACGATATGGCTTGTGGCAGTACTATCGGTCCGATAACTGCCAGTGGTATTGGCGTTAAAACTCTGGATGTTGGGGTGCCGCAATTAGCAATGCATTCTATTCGTGAAATGGCGGGTGTTCAGGATGCCTATTATCTGTATAAGGTGATGCGGGAGTTTTATGGGAGTGAGGTTGATTAATGCATGGTATTTCCAATGCACGGAATCTGAATTCACCGTATGGGCATAAAAAAAGCCAGTCCAAAGTGAGTCGAACCGGCTTTTTCATGTTGTTTACCATTGTATTTGCTATTGTATAAGTGCCGTTTAGGTTTTTTTGTTGTCGCTGAAAGCACCGTACATTGCTAATAAAAACAGGCCTATGAATAATATTATTGCTAGCTCCATCGTTACTCCTTATCAGTTGTCTATAATTAATTTTCAGGTGAATTTTAGTAAGAGTATGAGCCTATCCAAGAAATTACCCGAGGTCAATAGTCAGTATTTCCTTGGTAATTAAATGGTTAATTGGGTATGGAAAACGTGAATGTGCAGTATTTCGTTTTTAAGGTTGCATTAGCATATATTGCGCTTTTTCCGCTTCATTCAAAGAGGCAGCATGCGACGGCATTCAACATTGATATTAATAATTTTATTGCAAACAATGAACTTGAAAATTTGAGGTATGATAATGAGGTTTACTAAATCTCGCCAAGGTTTCAGTGGGGTTGGATGGCATATTGCATAAGCTGAATCGATATTACGGTGACCATGTTATTGCTTAACTTTAATTGCTCAACTGCGCTGTTAGCGGTATTTTTACACGAATTCGATTAAAGCTAAAATATCACCTAATCGATTAAACCAGGGGGCTCGCATGACCACACCGCAGACATCAATATTTAATGAAAACAGTATTCACCATTATTTTTTAGAATATAAGCTGCATTCAAATATCGACAATAAAACATTAATTACGGCCTTATCACCGGTGTTAAGTTCGTTTTCAGCGCATGATGTTGAAGTTGTTGTTGCTTTTGGCAAAAATACCTGGGAATTATTATCGCCGTCGGCGGGAGAAATCGGGCTGAAATCTTTTGAAAGCCTCAATGGTGTTGATGGTTATATGTTACCCAGCACACAAAATGATATTTTAGTTTGGATTCATAGCGCCCACCATGACAGTAACTTTGATCAGGCGCTAGCTGTTCAGCACTGTTTGCAGTCTATTGCCAAGCTTGAATTGGAACTGATCGGTTTTAAATACCATGATTCCAGGGATTTGACCGGTTTTGTGGATGGTTCGGCCAATCCCACGGGTGAAGATGCCCGTGTAGCGGCGCTCATACCTGTAGGTGAACCGGGTGAAGGGGGCAGTTTTGTGCTGACACAACAGTGGGTGCATGATCTGGCAAGGTTCAACCAGTTATCACAAGCTGAACAGGAAAAGGTCATTGGTCGTACAAAACCGGATAGTGTGGAATTTTCTGGTGCTGATATGCCGTCGAATTCTCATGTCAGTCGCACCGATGTCAAATTGGATAATACAGCCTTGAAAATTTACCGACGTAGTGCACCCTATGGTACGGTTGCCCAGCACGGTTTATATTTTATCGCTTTTTCCTGCCAATTGATGCGATTTGAGGTCATATTACAGCGTATGTTTGGTGTTTCAGGTGATAACAAACACGACCGCTTAATTGAGTTTAGCAAAGCAATCAGTGGTGCTTATTGGTTTGCACCCTCCAGAGAAACGTTAGGTGTATTGTTTCGCGAGGAGGACCGGAGCCTGTCCGAGAATAGCCGCCGTCACAAGGGAACGCACGGCATCTAATATTGTCGCTTCTTTGCTTTTTATGTTTGATTTGAAAGGTGCGTTATCACTTGCAGCTCGATTGCCTGCATTATGCGATAATTGTGCATTGATGAGTGAGTGGCAACTGGCGGCTTGAGTTTGCTTCTTAAAAGAGAGAGCATACACACCACCATGACTGCATAGGACATATTTTACATGCGATTAGCGACGTTTTTGTTTTACCTTATACTGTCTTCAGTGTTATCCGTGACAGCCGCGCTGGCTGCAAAGCCCATTACGGATAATGAGATACCCGATACCCTTAAACCATGGGCTGGATGGGTATTGCACGGTGTGGATAACCGGGACTGTCCTTTTTCCTATAACAATGTTCAGCAACGGTTATGTGCCTGGCCTACATGGTTACAGTTGAATATTGAAAATACTAGCGGTTATTTTGAACAGCAGTGGCAAGTGTTCCAGGAGAGCTGGATTTTACTGCCAGGTAGTGTGAAGCATTGGCCACAGTCGGTGACGGTGAACAACAAAAAAGCCTTGGTTGCAGAACGTCACGGTAAGCCTCAAATTCAATTGGCGCCAGGTCATTACAAAATAAAAGGGGAGTTTGTTTGGGATGAACAACCAAAGTCACTTGCCATTGCTAAAAACACCGCACTCATTGACTTAACGTTAAACCAGCAGAAAATCTCTGACCCCAATATTGATAGTGCCGGGCAGCTATGGATCAGCAAAACGGATTTGGAAGAAACGGGTGAATCGCAAAAAGGTGATCATTTAGAGATACAGGTTTATCGTAAATTAATAGATGACATTCCATTTACCGTAGTGACTCGCCTGGACATTAATGTATCGGGAAATCAACGTGAAGTATTACTGGGGCAGGCCCTACTGGATGATGCCATCCCATTGCAGCTAATCAGCCAGCTACCTGCCCGATTGGAGCCAGATGGCCAGTTACGTATGCAAGTCAGGCCTGGTCGTTGGTCGGTGGAATTAACTGTGCGTTACGTGAATACTTTAAATGAAATTACATTGCGAGCGACACTGCCGCCTTGGCCGGAATCGGAAATTTGGGTGTTTGATGCACGAAATCATTTACGTTTAGTGGAAATCAGCGGAGTACCCGCAATTGATACTTTGCAAACCAATTTACCGCTATCCTGGAAAAGCTTGCCCGCTTATCAGCTAAAATCACAGGACACACTGGAACTGAACGAAATTCGTCGAGGGGACCCAGATCCCGAGCCTGATACGCTGCAACTTCGCCGTCAGTTATGGCTGGATTTTGATGGCGGGGGATATACACTGAAAGATGATATTACCGGTACCATGACCCGGGGTTGGCGCCTGGAGGCAATTCCATCGCTTGAACTTGGCCGTATCGTGGTTGACGGCGATGCTCAATTCATTACCCAGTTACCCGGTTCTAATAACAAAGGTGTAGAAGTACGACAAGGCCTGATTAATGTGTCTGCTGATTCACGTTATGAAAAGTCGATCGCCAAGCTACCAGTGGTTGGTTGGCAGCAAGATTTTCAAACCATTGACACCACCTTGCAGTTGCCGCCTGGCTGGCGTTTATTTGCAGTTAACGGTGTGGACAATAACCCGAATACCTGGTTACAGAGTTGGACATTACTGGATTTATTTTTAGTGTTGATTCTGGCGTTAGCCGTTTATCGCTTATGGGGCGTGTTATGGGGCTTGGTGGCATTAATCGCGTTTGTACTGATTTGGCAGGAGCCATTGGATGCGCCAAGGTATATTTGGATTCATGTTTTTATTGCAATTGCACTGGTAAGAGTGGTTCCGGATAACTGGGTTCGGTATGTCATTGTGAGTTATCGTAATCTTAGCATTCTGGCATTGCTGGTCATTAGTGTCCCGTTTATGGTGGACGCGGTTCGTACCGGTATTTACCCTCAATTAGAACGACCTTGGAAAATATTTAACAATGACACGCTACTCCGCCTTGATCAGGCTGAACTGATGAGCGGTGTTGCGGCTGAATCAGACGCAGCGGTTAGTTCTCTAGCACCACCGTCGATGTTAGCAAAACACAAATTAAGCGTTGTGACTGCCGAAAAAGAACTACAGAGCATTGATCCCAACGCGATTGTTCAAACAGGCCCCGGTTTACCCAGTTGGCAATGGAATAGTGTGCATTTACGTTGGAATGGCCCCAGTGATCAGCAACAGACAATTGATTTTCTCTATATGTCGCCTAACGTTAACATGGCCGTAAAATTTTTGGCTGTATTATTTTTAGCGTTGATGTGTTTGCTGGTTATGGGGGTTATTGCAAAACCAAGCCAGAAGACTAAACAAACGGCAAAAAAAGCGTTGCTTGGTATTTTACCTTTGTTTTTCATCATGCCGGTATTATCGTTGGTATCGCAGCCGGTAAGTGCTGATTTTCCACCCACTGGGTTACTCAAGGAATTAAAAAACAGGTTAACGGTATTGCCTGAGTGCTTACCGACTTGCGCGCAATCGCCCAGTATGTCCGTGAAAATATTAAATGAAAAACTGGATATTACGGTTGATGTTCATGCGCAACAACTCATTGCCATGCCGTTACCGGCGCAAGAACAGCAATGGCTTCCGAGTCAGGTAATGGTCAATGGTAAAAGTGCTCGAAGTTTAATGCGTGTTGAAAACGGCGAGCTATGGATTACTCTCGCCAAAGGCATTCACCGTATTCAGCTTTCCGGCGTGGTGCCAAACCGAAGCTATTTTCAATTACCGCTAGCGTTTTCTCCGCGCCGCGTTACGGTAGAAGCTAAAGGGTGGGGAATTGATGGTATTCGTAAAAACGGTGTTCCTGAACGTCAAATACAGTTAACCCGGGTGGAAAAACAATCCATAGCAGAGGCAAAAGAGTTACAGACAGGTCCATTACCATCCTTTGTGCGCATTGAGCGTATGCTTTACTTAGGTCTCGATTGGCGTGTTCATACCACTGTAACCCGAGTAAGTTCAACCGATACGCCCGTGGTATTAGCGGTGCCACTTATTCAAGGGGAATCAGTAACCTCAGAGTCAATAGAGGTACGAGAAGGTAATGCGCTTGTTAATTTACCGCCACAACGCCGCAGTATTAGTTGGGTATCCTCGCTGGCCAAACAACGGTCAATTCGTCTGGTTGCCACACGGACCTCTGACTGGGTAGAGGTCTGGCGGGCCGATGTGAGCCCGTTATGGCATGTAACATTTTCGGGTATCCCCGTTATCCATCATCAGGGTATGGGCAATAAATGGCTTCCCGAGTGGCGGCCACTGCCCGGAGAAGAAGTCAACATAAGCACTTTGCGCCCCGAGGGTGTTATTGGCAGGACGCTCACTATTGATCGCAGTCAGTTAGTTATAAAACCTGGGAAACGTGCAACGGAAACAACGCTTAATTTTCACTTGCGCAGCAGCCAAGGTCTGCAACATAGCATTGTGTTGCCGCCAGGAGCGATATTAGAGGCAGTTGAAATCGATAATATACTACAGCCGATTCGGCAGGATGGCCGTCGTGTAACACTTCCTGTAAAGCCCGGCGAGCAACAGTATTCCTTGCGTTGGCGTTTACCCACAGGGTTAGTGAACTATTACACTACTCAAGCGGTGGACCTGGGGCTTGATAGCGTCAATAGCGCGGTGCAGGTTCAGTTGGGGCAAGATCGGTGGGTGTTGTTAACTGCGGGACCGCGATTGGGACCGGCGGTTTTGTTTTGGGGGATAGTGCTGGTTATTATATTTGCAGCATTTGTTTTGAGTCGATCAAAATTAACACCGCTTCGAAGCTGGAGTTGGGCTTTGCTGGGTATCGGGCTTAGTCAGGTGCATATTATATTGGCAATCGTAGTGATTGGTTGGTTGCTGGCATTGGGTGCGAAACAAAATATAGCGAAAAAAATGAAGGATTATGCTTTTAATACTTTTCAGATTGTCGTGGTAATACTAACAGTTGTTTCAATTTTTATTTTGTTTTACGCCATTCAGCAGGGGTTGTTAGGTCAGCCGCACATGCAAATTGCAGGTAACGGCTCTACTGCCACAGAGCTTAACTGGTATCAGGACCATGTGGATGAAGTGTTACCCAAAGTATGGGTATTCTCTGTGCCAATTATGATCTATCGGTTGTTAATGTTGTTGTGGGCGTTATGGCTGGCTTATTCGTTATTGGTTTGGTTACGCTGGGGATGGGGGCGTTTTATGGCGGGCGGTGCTTGGCGTAAAATTAAGCGTCGGGAGAAAAAATTTGAAAATGATTCTACCCGTTATGAAAATAAACCGTTAGCCGCAAGTGATTCTACGGCTAAACCTCCAACGCAAGATTAGAGGGAGTCACGTTTGAAGCGGAGGCTCTGAGAGACTTCGATGTATAAGTCTTATGTTTTCATTGCTTACGTTTTTAGCTAATGTTTGAATGAGTGATAATATGGTAATTATTAATCTTGTGAAATAATGTTATGTTTATCAATTATAAAAAATTTCTTGTGCAACACAATATACTGATGATTGTTTTTTGTCTGTTTTTTGTTGGTACAGTGTCGGCAGTGGTTCCACAGCGATATATTAAAGAGGTATATCCAGTTGATGAGACGATTGCATCGTTAAGCAAAGTTATTAATTCCGGTCGATTAAAAAGCACTGCACTCGCCGATGTTTTTAGGGAGCGGGGGGTTCATTATTTTGATTTACGCCATTTTGATAAAGCAATTGACGATTTTAGTCAGGCAATTTCATTAAATCGAAATTATGTTACTGCTTATATAAATCGCGGTAACGCCTACGCTAAATTGGAAAAATATGAAGAAGCCTATAAAGATTTTGGTATTGCACAAACTCAAAGTGACAAAAACAAATCCATTTACCTTGTTCGGGGTTCACTGAGTTTTTTCTTGGGTCGATTTAAGGATGCGGTGGCTGATTACCGGTATTACTTGGGTTTAAAACCAGATGATATGTATCGTATGCTTTGGTTGCATCTTAGCCAAAAATACATGGATAAGAATGCCAATAGTGATCTTGAGAGCTACTCAAAAGGGCTTGATCTTGATGTTTGGCCCGGCGCTTTGATTAAGTTGTATACCGGAAAAGTAACGGCAGAGGAGTTTTTAGCCGCATTTAGTAAAAATCTGACAAACCTGGAGCCACAATATTTATGTGAAGGCTTTTATTATATTGGCCAGTATTTTTTGTTAGCAGGCAATCGTCAGCTTGCCAAGTCATCATTTGAGCAAGCTGTAAAATCGAATGCAAAGAAAAATATTGAATATGATTTTGCCGTCGCTTATTTAAGCAGGTTGTCGAAATAATATTTGTATTTCGACATTAAGGTAAAACGGCGAAATATTATTTGGTGAGAAGCAATAAACCATTATCCTAACATTATTTTTTGTAAAAGTGCGTTGAAAAAATTCATTGGAAAAATCATTGAAGTGCAAATGCAGTGCGTACAGTTACCCAACGGCCATGGAATGCAGATGGAAGTCATTTATCATTTTGCACCGGAATCGTTTCGTCTTCAAGGCTTCTGCCATTCATGGCTCACGCCCCCTTACCTACTTCCATATAGGCAAGGCCCCCAAGGGCACTTCTTTCAGGGCGCATACTCGTTGTCCGTAAGCTTTTGCGCAACGCCGAAGACGCAAGGATAGACAAGCTAAATGTTCACGTTATTTCTTTACAGCCCCTAAAGGACAGTTTAAAAGGGGCGAGGTAATCCCTGGAAATCTGTTCGATAATAGCGCCGTCGCGAGGGAACGCCATTTAAAAACGAATGCCTAAACTCACAAAGTTGATATCATCATCAATCGTTGTGTAGTCCAGTTCAATTTGTAGCAAGGCCAGACTAAAACCGATGCCTAAACCATAAGATGTGCCGGAGTCGTCTGAAGAACTATTTTCATCGCTATAGTCCCAACTCACAAAACCACCGCGGACTTTAAAGTAGATTGGGCCGGGAGTCCGCAATGCGAGGTACAGGCCAGCGGTATCAACCTCGGACTCGTTGTTGCCTTTGTCCAGTGTTTTGGTGAAATCAGCTTCAACCGCAAGGTCCGCCAGGACAATGCCTAACTCATAACCGAGTACAATACCACCATTGGTTGGGTCGTCAGGATCGCCTGGTAAATCACCTAGCAGCATGGGGCCTGTCATTGCGGCGATTGTAAATTCCCCTGCCATTACTTTTGGCGCTATTACTGCGCAGCTGGCTGCAAAAACAAAAATGACTAATGTTAGTATTCTATGCATTTTCTCCGCTCCTTAAGAGGTAAGGCACATTCAAGTTAGTTTGACATATCATAGCATATTTGCTTGTTCGAGCCTCGAATTTGATAAAAACACCATCCTTTTCATATTGTTTTAGGCAAGTTCAGCATGTTCTGAAAAACACTTTAGGTTCCGTGCGTTAGACATTTTCAGCAGCTTCAACCAATGAATTTAGGGTGATGGTTGCGAAACGGTAACAGTATAAAATACATACAAAATAGCAATATTACGCTGAATACCATTGCTATTTTATCTCGGTTCAATGACAAATGCATGTTTACAGGTGTCATTGCCGTGTCACGGCGGTGTCTTGCCACTTTTAGCAGTAATGAAAATTATCGATATATTGTTAAGTTATTGATGATGCTGATGATTACTTGGTTGGCACGTCCGTTGCTTTGCTTGTTGGTGAGTTTTAATTGAAATTTTGATGCCTTCATTGTGAGTCGTCAAACGCGATTTTAAACCCCGTTGGGAGGAGAAAATACATAATGCGTTTTGATTTGGATAAGGCATTTGGAATTCACCAATATGGCATGGTGCTAAGGGCCAAGCGTGCAGAGTTGTTAGCCAATAATATTGCCAATGTCGATACGCCGAATTTCAAAGCTCGCGATATGGATTTTAAATCTGCATTACAACAGGCGCAAAATGGCATAACGTCAGCAGCGGCTTTAAGAACCACACATTCAAAACACATATCCAGCGGTATACGAGTAGCGGGCATGCATCTCGATACACTGTATCGCAATCCCATGCAACCCTCTGTGGACGGCAATACAGTGGATTCTCAAATAGAAAAGGCAGAATTTACCAGTAATGCGGTGCAATATCAGGTCAGCGTAAAGTTTTTGTCTGGCTTGATTAAAAGTTTAAAAACCGCGATTAAAGGAGAATAACAATGTCACTGTTCAAGATATTTGATATTGCCGGTTCTGGAATGAGCGCGCAGGCTATTCGCCTCAATACCACGGCCAGTAATATTGCAAATGCAGAAAGTGTGAGTAGCAGTACCGAAAAAACCTACCGTGCGCGGCAGCCAGTATTTTCCACTGTATTTGATAATGTTAACGGTTTTGATCAAGTTGGCGGTGTCAGAGTGAACAGTATTATTGAAAATCAAGCACCACTGCGGGTGCAATATCAGCCGGATCACCCAATGGCAGATGATAATGGCAATATATATATGCCTAATGTAAATATGATTGAAGAAATGGCAAATATGATTTCCGCATCCCGATCATTTCAAAGCAATATCGAAGTACTGAATACCTCGAAACAAATGTTGTTGGGTACATTAAGGCTTGGAGAATAGCAGGATACCGTCATGAGCTCCATTGATAACGCATTGAGTCCAATTGTAAAAGAACTTAATCTTACTAAAATCGAAGAAACAAAACAAGAGAAAGACAAGCTTGGGCAGCAGGAATTCCTTGAACTAATGGTAGCCCAACTAAGACACCAGGACCCTTTTTCGCCAATGGAAAATGGTGATTTTATTGCTCAGATGGCGCAATTCAGTTCAGTGACGGGCCTCGAAGAATTAAATAAATCATTTAGTCAGCTAGCGACTTCATTGCAGTCAAATCAAGCTTTACAAGCCTCCACTTTAGTGGGGCGATCGGTCTTCGTGCCAACCAATAGTGCATTTGTCAGCGGCGATAAAAATGTGCAGGGGATACTAAGCTTGCCAGTCGCAAGTAACAATGTTGTGGTAACAATTGAAGATGATGTTGGTCAGGTTATACGTCAAATAGACTTGGGGGAGCAGTCTGTGGGTGATGTTTCGTTTCAATGGGATGGTCTGGATAATAACGGTGATCAGGTGCCCGCAGGGCGTTACAATATTGCCGGCCAAGCGCAGCAAAAGGATGGTCCTGTGAGTCTGGATACCTTTATTAATGCTGCGGTTGAAAGTGTCACATTAAGCCAAACTGGACAAGGACTAACGCTGAACCTAAAGGACCTAGGTTCAGTGCCTTTCTCGCAAGTTAGAGAAATTAAGTAAATAAAGGAGATGTAACATGCCATTTCGTATTGCACTGAGCGGGCTTAATGCCGCCTCTTCCGAACTTAAAGTCACAGGTAATAATATCGCCAACTCGGGCACTGTCGGCTTTAAAAGTTCTCGGGCTGAATTTTCCGATGTGTTCGCCGTTGAATTTGGTGGTACAGCGGATACCGCAACCGGTAATGGCGTTAGGGTGAGCACGGTTGCGCAGCAATTTGGACAGGGCAGTATTGAGTTTACACAGCGAGCGTTGGATTTATCCATTAGTGGAGCAGGTTTTTTTGTGATGCAGGATAGTAATGGTCGAAGTTACAGCAGAGCGGGTGCATTTCATGTTGATTCAGATGGTACTGTCGTAAATAGTAAGAATCAACGTTTACAAATTTTTCCAACGGTTGGCGACTCGACGTCAAGTGCAACAACCAGTTTTAATACTGGCGTTTTACAGGATTTGCAGCTTGCAACCACCGATGGTCCACCGAATGCAACTGGGACGGTTGATGTAGGGCTAAACCTTGACGCTTCACAAACAGTGCCGTCGACCGTACCTTTTAATGCGAATGACCCTTCCAGTTACACGCATAGCACCTCCATTGTGACTTATGACTCCTTGGGGTCTCAGCATACTGCTTCTTTATATTACGTTAAAAGCGCAACATTGAATCAATGGGATAGTTATATGTTTGTTGATGGTAACCAAATTAATGATGGTGGTGGGGCTTCACCAACAACACTGGTATTTAGTGGCGATGGTTCACTATTAACACCCGCAAGTGGAGATGTTACTTACTCACCTATTTCTTCCGCTGTATTAGCAACGGGTGCGAATCCTCTAACTTTTACGTTGGATTATAGCAATACTACACAGTTTGGTAATAATTTTTCTGTTAATAACTTATCGCAAGATGGGTATGCATCCGGGCGTTTAAGCGGTATTGATGTGGATTCAGAAGGAATTGTTTTCGCGCGGTTTACCAACGGTGAATCCAACGCGTTGGGAAAAGTCGCATTGGCAAATTTTTCTAATGTACAAGGATTGCGCCAACTCGGGGATACACAATGGGCGGAAACGTTTGATTCGGGTGATGTGACCTTGGGCGAGCCGGGTACGGGTAGTTTAGGATTGTTGCAATCTGGCGCCTTAGAGGCATCAAATGTGGATATTGCGCAATCGTTGGTATCGTTAATTACGGCACAGCGAAACTTTCAAGCTAATTCACAGGTAATCAGTACTGCCGACACCGTTACGCAGACCATCATTAATATTTAATGGGCATTTGATCAATGATGATAATCTCAGCCGTTAACTTAGTTGCCGGGCAAGAAAATGGATAAAATGTTATACATCGCCATGAGTGGCGCGCATCAAACCATGCTGGCTCAGCGAGCCAATAACAACAATCTAGCAAATGCCAACACCTATGGTTTTCGAGAAGATTTAAGTGCGTTTCGCAGTATGCCCGTGTTCGGTGAAGGTCATGCTTCGCGGGTCTATGCGATGACGGAGAGGCCTTCATTTGATCACGCCATTGGAATGATCCGCAGTACTGGTAGAGACTTGGATATCTCGGTTGAAAACAATGGCTGGATATCAGTACAAGCTCGCAATGGCGATGAAGCATATACCAAAGCGGGTAACTTAAGCATTGGTCCAGGTGGTTTGTTAGTGACTGGTGCAGGACACCCCGTGCTTGGTGAAGGAGGTCCCATTGCCTTACCACCATCGGAACGCGTTATTGTTGGTACTGATGGTACGGTTACTGTACAACCCATTGGGCAACCGGCAAACGCGCTGGTTGTTGTTGACAGGATAAAACTGGTCAACCCTGAGAAATCAGTATTGGTGAAAGGCAGTGATGGCTTGGTTCGGCTCAAGGGGGGGGCTGAGGCAGAAGCGGATGCATCCGTGAAAGTGGTTTCAGGTTCGTTGGAAACCAGCAATGTTAATATTGTTGATTCGTTAGTGAATATGATTGAGTTATCACGGCGTTATGAGTCTCAGGTTAAGTTAATGCGAACAGCCGAAGAAAATGACGAAAAAACCGATGCATTGTTGAAGTTAAGCTAATGCATAGCGTCGAATAGTTGCGTGTTGATAACCAACAAATAAATGGAGATATCCTGGTAATGAATACGTTAACAATAGGGAAGTTGGGGTAAAATATGTCATCTGCACTTTGGGTTGCGAAAACAGGTCTTGATGCACAACAAACACGTTTGTCGGTAATATCCAATAACCTGGCAAATGTTAATACGATGGGTTACAAGCGGGATCGAATTATATTCGAAGACTTGTTGTATCAAAATATTAGGCAGGTAGGTGCGCAGTCATCAGAAGCAACGGAGTTACCCTCTGGTTTGATGCTAGGAACTGGCGTGCGTACGGTGGCCACCGAAAAAATACATTCCCAAGGGAATTTTGTGCAAACAGATGGACAATTTGACATGGCCATTACTGGCCGTGGGTTCTTTCAGATATTGCGGCCTGACGGTAATATTGGCTATACGCGAGACGGCAGTTTTCAGATGAATTCGCAAGGCCAAATTGTCAACGCAACTGGTTTGTTGTTGCAGCCGACAATAACTATACCGCCAAATTCACTTCGAGTGTCTATCAGCTCAGATGGTATTGTCTCCGCCACATTGCCCGGTAACCCGGTGCCAACGCAAGTTGGCACCATACAAACGGCAGATTTCGCCAACCCCACAGGATTGCAACCAATTGGTGGAAACTTATATTTGGAAAGTGCATCCAGTGGTGCACCACAAACGGCTACACCGGGCAGCGATCAGTTAGGTTCTTTGGTTCAGGGGTCTTTGGAATCTTCAAATGTGAATGTGGTTAAAGAAATGGTAGACATGATTGAGGCGCAGCGTGCATATGAAATTAATTCCAAGGCAATTTCAACGGCGGACGAAATGTTGCAGTATCTAAATAACAATTTATAACCAACGTAAACCAAGAGTGAGCAGTCGCAATATGTGCAATATCGATGCTTATAAAGTCAGTGTTTGTAAAACCAACGTCAACAACGTCGGTAAAGCTAGGGTGTTGGCAGTGATGCTTCCAGGTTTAATGTTGCTACTGCATGGCTGTGCGGTTAATCATATCCCCACAACGGACTCAGCCTTTGCGTTGGTGCGACCTGTGCATTCAAAACCTTTGCCGATTGAAAACGGTGCGATTTACAAGAGTGGTTATGAAATTACGTTATTTGAAGATAGAAAGGCAAAAAAAATAGGTGATCTGTTAACCGTTGTTTTGTTAGAAAGTACAAATGCGACAAAAAAAGCATCAACTATAACAAAAAAGGATTCTGAATTGGATATTCCAATCCCCACTTTTTTAGGACGCGGTATTACCAAGGACGGTACTAATTTTCTGGAGTCCAGTTTAGATGCAAGTCGTCGTTTTAAAGGAGAAGGTAATAGCTCTCAAAGCAATAGTTTATCCGGTACATTAACCGTGACGGTGTCGGAGGTGATGCGTAATGGGAATTTGGTCATCCGTGGTGAAAAACTATTGACGCTCAATCAGGGTTCAGAGCATGTTAGACTTTCCGGTGTGGTGCGTCCTGATGATATTACACCGCAAAACACGATTAAGTCTGGACAAATTTCCAATGCAAAAATTGTTTATGGTGGCCAAGGAGTTATTGCTGATTCCAACGCGAAAGGTTGGCTGCAACGATTCTTTGATGGGCCCTGGTGGCCATTTTGAACACCGCTAGGGTATTTAACTTGAAACTGAATAAGTTAAAGTTAAGGGACTGTCTGTTGGTGATGGCTATCGGGTGTGTATCGATTGATGTTTATGCGGATCGTCTAAAAGATATTACCTCTATCGCTGGAATTCGTACCAATCAGTTGGTTGGTTATGGCTTGGTTGTGGGGTTGGATGGTACCGGTGATCAGTCCGCATTTACGATGCAAAGCTTAAAGTCAATGTTAAGTAAGTTGGGGGTAACCATTCCTCCTGGTGTTAATCCTAAGTCGAAAAATGTAGCCGCCGTGTCTTTACATTCGGAGTTACGGGCGTTTGCCAAACCCGGTCAGCGCCTGGATGTAACGGTGTCTTCGATTGGTTCGGCCAAAAGCCTACGAGGAGGAACTTTGTTGCTCTCGCCATTAAAAGGTGCAGACGGCAATATTTATGCGATAGCCCAAGGGAATGTGATCGTTGGTGGTTTTGGGGTATCTGGTAACGACGGTTCCAGTATTACCGTGAATGTTCCCAGTGTTGGGCGTGTCCCGAACGGCGCCACGGTCGAGCGTGTCGTCAATACCTCTTTTAGTAACGGAAAGTCGTTGATGCTTAATTTAAATACCCCGGATTTTACCACAGCCAATCGAGTGGCTGAGTCGATTAATAAAAGTTTTGGTACAGGGACTGCGTTTGCCATGGATGGCACTTCTATTAAGGTTGTCGCACCTCAAAATTTGTCGCAAAGGGTGGCGTTTGTGTCGGTGTTGGAAAATATTACGGTGATACCAGCAGATGCACCGGCAAAAGTGGTAATAAATTCACGCACCGGTACGATTGTAATTGGTAAAAACGTTCGCATCAGTGCTGCTGCGATAACGCATGGAAATTTAATTGTGACGATTACGTCAAAGCCACAAGTGAGTCAGCCAAATGAGTTTTCAGGTGGCGAAACAGTAGTGCTACCGGGTACCGACATAGACGTAACAGAAGAAAAAAGCCGTATGTTTTTGTTTGACCCTGGTGCGTCGCTGGAAGAAATAGTCAGAGCGATTAATCAAGTGGGTGCTGCGCCAGGGGATCTTGTTGCAATTTTGGAAGCATTGAAAGAAGCTGGCGCATTAAGAGCAAACTTAGTGGTGATTTAATACAGTATTAACGATAAAAGGCGGTGTTGAATGGAAGTCCCCTTGAGGAAAGTATGAAGACTTGGATCGTCTTCTGGATAAGGAAATTGTAAGTGAGCGAAGAAATTGTTGTCAAGGGAAAAGGAACTTCTCTTGGAATTAACTTCGCAAGGATTGCGAAGTACATGCTACGGGGCGTAGCCTGCTCACTACTTAAGGGGACTTCCTTTCAATACGGTTATTAATGTCGGTTCGCGGTACTGGTTAGCAACGTATGCTAATAATACTGATCATCAGCGTTGGCTCGGTGTTGCTAAAAGACTTGGTTTCAGTCAATCCTGGCTTGTCAATGGACGGCCGCTAATGCTGATTTGATAATAGGCTGTTTATATTGATGACAATACCACTTTCGTCAGCAGATATTTACCTTGATTCGCAGGGCTTGTCACAACTGCGTCGCGCCGCAGGTAAAAACCCGGCTAATGCATTAGCAGCGGTTGCTGAGCAGTTTGAAGCCTTGTTTTTACAACAAATGCTTAAAAGTATGCGTGATGCGAAGCTCGCCGAGGGATTGCTTGACAGTGACCAAAGTGAGTTTTATACCAGTTTGTATGACAAACAAATTGCCATCAATTTATCCAAGGCCAAAGGTTTGGGTTTGTCTGATATGATTATTGAGCAACTGAGCCGTAACTCACCAAATATGAAGAGCAATGACAGCGGTGCTCAGGTACTAAATGAAACTGCGATGGTGATGCGGGGCACTAACAGCCGTAAAAACGAAATCAATACCGTCAATATTACCCAGTTAGAGGATAATAACCGAAATAACAGGGTTGCTGGACAACGGCCGGTAACGGTAGAAACACAAACAAATCTTGCTCAGTCTTTGGGGCAGACAGCGTTACGTCTTTCGCATTTAAGTACCACAGCGATGAGTCAACTAACACTTCAGGAAAGCGATAAGGAGCGCAAGGGTGTTGACGAGGTATTAAAACAGCATGTTTTTGTCAATAAAACTCCTCCAAATCCATTGCCTGTTGAGCGAGACTATACCGTAGTGCCCGTTACCGTGGTAGCGCCGGAGTTGCAGGGGTTGGTTAATAATGCGAAATTCAAACCTCAACGCTATAACTCAACATCAGCTAATGATGCAACAGGTCAATTTAACTCACCGGAGAGTTTTGTAACGTCATTATGGCCACTTGCACAAAAAGCCGCTCAACAACTGGGTGTGGCACCGAAAGTTCTACTGGCGCAGGCAGCATTGGAAACCGGATGGGGCAAGGCTGTAAACAAAGATATTGATGGTCGCAGCAGTTACAATTTATTCAACATTAAAGCAGGACGTGCATGGAAGGGCGAGACCGTTGCTGTGTCCACTCTGGAATACAAAGATGGTCTGGCGCTCAGGGAGAAAGCATTATTTCGTTTATACCCCTCATTTCAGGCAAGCTTTGATGACTATGTGACGTTTATCAAACAAAGTCCACGTTATCAACCAGCGCTGGCGAAAGCCAATGATGCTCATGCTTATGCCCGTGAACTTCAACAAGCTGGGTATGCCACTGATCCTGATTATTCACTGAAAATAATCAATATAATTAATGGTAAATCCATGGAAAAAGCGTTTACGCAATTAAAGCTTTCTTTTAACGAGACGATAAGTGCTATACGCGGGAGTAAAGAATGAAATGTTATCGCCTCAGTCTGTTATATTTTAACCGATATCGCGACTCAAAAAACTGGGGTGATTTATGCCGTTAACGACAGCTGTAAGTGGATTACTGGCCTACCAAAGAGCAATTGCCACTGTAAGTCATAATATCGCCAACGTTGGCACTGAAGGGTATTCCCGCCAACGAGTGGACTTAATGTCCCGTACACCACAATTGTTGGGGAATAGCTACGTTGGCAGGGGTGTTCAAACAAGCGCTGTTGATCGGATATATGATAAGTTTTTGGTTAATCAGGTCGATACGCGTACATCAAGTTATGGTGAATTAAAAGCCTACTCCTCAATGGCATCACAATTGGATACTTTATTGGGTGATACGGATATTGCGCTGGGGTCATCTTTGCAGCAATTTTTTAGTGCCGTTCAGGACGTATCGACTAATCCCACCTCAACTCCGGCACGGCAAGTGATGATCCTGAAAGGGGAGTCATTAACGGATAGATTACGTTCCTTAGATCGGCATTTGGAGGATATGCGCAGCAGTGTTAATGCTCAGCTCGATGTTATGGTCGGGCAGGTTAATAGTCTGGCTGAATCCATTAGCGAAATAAATCGCGATATTGTGGCCTCTGGTGGTGGATCGGCTAATGATCTATTGGATCAACGGGATCGTTTGGTTAATGATTTATCAAAATTGGTTAATGTGACGAGTGTTGCTATAAATGATGGTTCAATTAATGTGTATGTTGGTACCGGACAATCGCTGGTGTTGGGGGCTGCAACGAATAAGCTGTCGTTGTCGAATAATGAGTTTGATGTCACGCAAAAAGAAGTGGCTTTGCAGGTTGGAACAAGTACAGTTGCTATTTCAAAGCAAGTAACGGGCGGTGAAATGGGAGGGTTGCTGAGGGTGCGCCAGGATGTGATTATCCCTTCCCAAAATGCGCTGGGCAGAATTGCCATTAGTCTTGCCAATACATTTAATACGCAACATCGGCTGGGCGCCGATTTTAATGGTAATGCAGGCGGTGATTTTTTTACAGCAGTAGATACGGCAAGCCCTCGGGTATTGCCGAGTGTGGGTAACGCTGCAAGCAGTGGGACTGTGAGTGTGAGCATCGCGGATGTGAATGCCTTGCAGGTTAGTGACTATCGTCTTAACTATAATGGTAGCGATTTTTTATTGGTTCGACAATCTGATAACACGGTGGTTGATAGTGGTTTCGCTGTATCTGATTTGCCAAGAACTGTAGCATCAGAGGGTATTTCAATATCCCTGGCCGGGACGGTTGTGGCTGGCGACAGTTTTTTGATTTTGCCGACACGTTTTGCCGCTTCAGCGTCCGGCGTAGATATCACCAACCCGGCGGCGATTGCGGCGGCGGCTTCTGGTACGGCGGTGGGCAACAATAGCAATGCATTGGCACTTGTGGCGTTGCAAACCCAGAAATCGCTGGCAGGTTCCACGGCAACATATCAGGGCGCCTTTGGTGAAATTATTGCTGATGTAGGTATTAAAACCAATCAGGCTTTAGTAAATGGAAAGGCTCAGAAGGCATTACTGGAGCAGGCACAGGCATCACGCAGTGCAGTCTCTGGCGTTAATCTCGATGAAGAAGCTGCAAATTTGTTAAAATTCCAGCAAGCTTATCAGGCATCCGCCCGTGTTGTGACAATCGTTGATTCACTCTTTCAGACGCTCATTGATGCCGTTAGGTAATACCGTTCGGGATTTATCAGTTAATTCGTTTAGGCTTAAGATGCCGTCGAGGATGTAATTATTATGCGCGTGTCTACTCTGCAAATGCAACAACAAGGCATCAATGCCATGTTAGATCGCAATGCCGCATTGGCTGAAACGCAACTGCAACTTGCAACGGGCAGGCGAATAATCCGACCATCGGATGATCCGGTTGGAGCAACGAAAGTCTTGCCTTTGCGTGAACTTGTTGAGCGAATTAGCCAGTTTTCAAAAAATTCAGATGCTGCTGAGTCGAGGTTGAGTTTGGGGGAAGGTGCGCTCACTAGTGTCACCAATGTATTGACCCGAGTGATGGAATTGACCGTACAGGCGAATAGCGATTCTGTCGGCCCACAGGATCGAATCAATATTGCGTTGGAGCTTCGCGAGAATCTGGCGGAGATGATGGCTTTGGCAAATGCCACTGATAGCAATGGCGAGTATCTGTTTGCGGGTGATAATGTCGATACGCTTCCTTTTACTGAGAGCCCAGCCGGTACTTTTAACTATACGGGTGATAATGGGCAACGCAATGTGCAAATAGGCGAGGATCGACAAATTGCAGTTGGCGACCCGGGTGACGATGTATTTATAAATATCGCATTCAGTGGTGGTGGCAACCAAAGCATGTTTAAAACACTCTATGATTATATTGTTGGTCTGGAATCGAATACAACCTCAACGGTTATTTTGGATGATCTTCAGGCCGCACATGATAATGTTTTGTCGGTGCGTGCCGCGCTTGGCGCAAGGTTTAATGCCATCGAGAGCTATCGGGACTTTAACGATGAGTTGGTTAATCAAAGCCAACAGACGCTATCAGGGATAGAAGACCTGGATATGGCTGAAGCGATTAGCCGACTGAATGTGCAGTTGTTGGGTTTGCAAGCATCTCAACAAGTGTTTGCACAGATTCAGAATCTGTCTTTGTTTAATTTCCTATAATGTGGTTGGCATTGTGGTGTTGAGCGTTATTTCGGTTTAGGGATAGCAATATTGGTATTGGTTAATACTGCTGTGTAGTCGTGTCCGCCCCCCGCGAGGTTATTACACCGTTGGTCTATTCGCACAATACCCACTTGTGGAAATATGTATAAATTACCACCAAATTTGGCGTTGCTTTCGTCACAGGCACTGCGTATGTCAAATATGGTTGCAATGTTTGTGAATGAGGGGATCAGTGAACCGTCATAGTCCAATCTCAAGGTATTAAACTTCCCCACATCGGTCTGGATTTCAGCATCCCCTTGGTAAGTAACATTATTGGTGATAGACATTATTTTGTTCGTGCAACTTAGCCCGGTTTTACAATCTTCCGCGATTTTGTAATTGATGTTTTCAGTGCCAGTGGTTTTTACATCAGAATGTAATATACTGACTGGCGCTATGTTACCAAGGTTTTCGTTATCGGGGCCGACACGATAGTATTCGTCCGGGTTTGCTCCATCAAACGCGTACAGATCGATAGTTCCATCTGTTTGTTGTTTGATATAACGTAAGGTTTCGTAAGAAGTGCTACCAAGGGTTAAGGTTGTGATTTCCTTTAAAACATCGATTGGAGGCGTATCGCCAAACGGACGGGGTATCTGTGTGTTTTCCCAGGTGATGGTTAAGGTTCCCGTAACGAATTGCGGGTTGTTGGCCGCGATGGTAACTTGACCAGCGACACGGTACTCCATAAAGTCGCCAGCCTTAATGGTATGCAGTGTATTGTTATCGCGGTCAATCAATGTTTTGAGTTCTTCGTCGTCACTGACCAGACATCCCGAGAGCAATAGCAGTACTGTGCCTACGGTGGCCAGCAGTGCGCTTGTTGGTATGGTTTTACGGCGAACAAATTCGATCATACGTTTAAACTCCAACGGGATTTCCAATATATGCAGCGCGACTCAAAAAAATACAGTCGTTCTTGATTTTAGTGCCTCTATGCTTAGTGTCGAGTATAGAGTGCTGTGTATTAAATTAGAATACAGATTCATCAAAGTGCTAAACACTTAGCGACTAAACACTCAACTGTCGGTGCATTTTCGAAGGGTGACGAAGGCATAGTGACCCTAGGTCGAGTAAGCCTTCATAATAACAAATTAGCTGGTTATAGTTAAGTCGTATTCGTTCTATGTGATTATTGTATATTCTGTTTTTCAGCAATAGCAGCTGCATTTTCTTCGTAATTTTGAATTGCTGCTTTTATCGCATCTTCTGCCAGTACTGAACAGTGAATTTTTACTGGCGGTAACGCCAATTCTTCTGCAATTTCTGAGTTTTTGATTTGACTGGCTTGATCTAGAGTTTTGCCCTTCACCCATTCTGTGAGCAAAGAACTGGAGGCGATTGCTGAACCGCAACCGTATGTTTTGAATTTTGCATCTTCGATGATGCCGTTTTCATTGACTTTAATTTGCAATCTCATTACGTCACCACAGGCTGGTGCGCCAACCATACCGGTTCCTACGTTTGGATCTTCTTTCTCGAATGACCCTACGTTACGTGGGTTTTCGTAATGTTCTAGAACCTTATCGCTGTAAGCCATCTAAATTTTCTCCATTTTAATGTTGCTTAAACCTCGAAAAATCAATCGGGTACACTGACTACGTTGACTAAAATATGCAGGATATTGACGTACGGTTGCGCAAGTGATTAATTTGTCTATAAATTAATTTTGTGTGTCCAATATAGCGGCATCGTGGTGAGTGCCGCCGTTGGGTTCAATTTGCTGTTGTTACGGACAATCAACACTCGTAGACCAATGCTAATTTGTGTCTTTAGGTATTTTGTGAAAAATCCTTAGTGATTTACTCAAGTATAGACCTCAAGGCGTTACCTCGTCAACGTTGGCCATTAGCGAATAACAAGAGGAGGAGGCGGGAAGAAACCTATTGAAGCAAGTGCTGTTGGTTTCTGTACGTCTGCCACAGTAAACTAGCCTCAAGCGTTACAATCTATTAAGATTGCGGCCATTTAACGCGTATCATATCAAATACAAGCATGGGCGTGCAGGTTACAAGGGAGTTTTGGATGAAGCAAGATACCGATTATTTTGATGTTAATTGTCGACGTTGTCAGCGTTTGTCGGTATTTCTCGATGACATCGGCCAACAATATCCTGATTACCATGCACGACCTGTTGCCGCTTTTGGTGATGAATCGCCTGATGTGTTGATTGTCGGGCTGGCGCCGGGAATGCATGGCGCTAATGCCACCGGGCGGCCATTCACGGGGGATCATGCGGGTATTTTACTTTACGAAACACTGTTTAAATTTGGTTTCAGTAATGGACCGGTTTCGCTATCCTTTGATGATGGACTCACCTTAAAAAAATGCCGTATCACCAATGCGGTGAAATGTTTACCGCCGCAAAATAAACCCACTGGTGATGAAATTAATACCTGCAATGCTTTTTTAAAAAATGAACTACAGGCATTACGTGATGGTGCTATCGTATTGGCCCTGGGGGGCGTTGCGCATAATTCGGTAATAAAAGCTCTGGGGCTGAAACAAAAACAGTTTCCGTTTGGGCACAATCAGGTGCATCAACTTAATTCACAATTAACGTTAAACGATTCTTACCACTGTAGTCGATACAATACACAAACAAAACGGCTTACCACCAAAATGTTTCATGCGGTGTTTCATTCCATTAACCGGCATTTGAAACGCAAACCCAGGCGTGTTGAATGATCGTTTTAACGTCACAAAATGACGTCGCATAATACACAGAAACCGTTGAACGTCAGTGTACTGACCGAAGCGCAGGTGTTCGATGTGGATGATTTTGTAACATCGCTAACACAGAAGCCGGGTGTATATCGTATGCTCGACAGTCAGGGCCAAGTAATTTATGTGGGCAAAGCGCGCAACTTAAAAAAACGGGTTGCCAGTTATTTTCAAAAACGGGACAAAAGTCCTAAAACGCGTTTAATGGTCGGACAGATTGCCAATATTTTGGTAACGGTGACACACACCGAAGGTGAAGCACTATTATTAGAAAGTAATTTAATTAAGGAGCTTAAACCTCGCTATAACATCTTATTACGCGATGATAAAAGTTATCCTTACATTTATCTCGATAAGCGTCATGGTTTTCCCCGGCTCAGTTTTCACCGTGGTGCTAAAAACATGCCGGGAGAGTATTTTGGGCCATACCCCAGTGCTGGAGCGGTTCGAGAAACATTGAATTTATTGCAAAAAGTTTTTCGTATTCGTCAATGTGACGATAATTTTTTTCGTAACCGCACACGAGCCTGTTTGCAATATCAAATCCAGCGGTGTACCGCACCTTGTGTCAGCCAGGTTGACGAGGCTCGATATGAGGAGGATCTGCGTCATGCAATAATGTTTTTACAGGGAAAAAGTGTGCGCATTATTGAAGAACTCGTCGCGGAAATGGAAGTGGCAGCCAAAGCGTTGGCCTATGAAAAAGCCGCGCGGTACCGTGATCAAATTGCCAGTTTACGTCGTGTGCAGGAAAAACAATATATTAGCAGTGAACACGGCAATATTGATGTTATTGCCGCCGTTGAAAAAAATGGTGTTGGTTGCGTGCAGGTCTTTTTTATTCGGGATGGTCGTAATCTGGGTAATAAGACTTTTTTCCCAAAGCACACCCAGTATGCACACTTGGCCGATATTCTTGACGCATTTATATCGCAATATTATTTAAGTCGGAATAGTGTCAGCCAAAAAACCGCCGACACTATTCCGGCGGAAATTATTACAAATGCAGAACCGGGTGAAATCGGGCTATTGCAGGATGTGTTAAGTTCTCAAGCAGAGCGTAAAATTAATATAAACTATCGTGTTCGCGGTGATCGAGCCCGTTGGGTGAAAATGGCCGAACTCAATGCAGTTAACGCATTGACGAATCAACTGGCGAACAAAGCCAGTCTTCTTAATCGTTTTGAGGCGCTGCAAGATGCGCTTGTGCTGGACACGTTGCCTCAGCGGCTTGAATGTTTCGATATCAGCCATACGATGGGAGAAGCAACGGTGGCATCCTGTGTGGTAATGGATACCAATGGACTCGTTAAAGCAGATTACCGACGTTTTAATATCGATGGCATTACACCCGGTGATGATTATGCTGCTATGCAGCAGGCGCTGACGAGGCGTTACACCCGACTGAAAAAAGGAGAAGGCAAGTTACCGGATATTTTGTTCATTGACGGTGGCAAGGGGCAATTATCAGAGGCAGAAAAAGTCCTTGAAGAGCTACAAATTTCGGGTGTTTTGCTGGTGGGTGTCGCTAAGGGGCTTGCGCGTAAACCCGGCCTGGAAACGTTATTTATAATAAATAAGAATCATGCATTGGCGTTGCCATCTGATTCCAGTGCATTGCATTTGGTACAGCAAATCCGCGATGAAGCACATCGGTTTGCCATTACCGGGCATCGCCAACGTCGGGCGAAAGCGCGTACTCGTTCCATCTTAGAAGACATTACTGGCTTAGGCCCAAAACGTCGACAGCGTTTATTGAAGCAATTTGGTGGATTGCAAGGGATTCAGCGTGCGGGAATCGAAGATTTGAGTAAAGTGTCCGGTATTAGTGTCGAAATTGCGCAAAAGATATATGATACCTTTCACTCTGATGATTAAACTGGTAAAAATCGATTAAAATTGCGATATCCAAACCATAAAACAGTAACTTAGAATGAGCCTCTGATGGCACACAATATTCCAAACATATTAACATTACTCCGGATCGCTTTGATCCCCGTTTTTGTTGTGGTGTTTTATTTACCATGGTCTGGGGCCCACCTGACAGCAACTATTATATTTTGCCTGGCAGCGATAACGGATTGGTTGGATGGTTATTTAGCAAGAAAACTGAAGCAAACTTCTGCGTTTGGCGCATTTTTAGACCCAGTGGCTGACAAGCTAATGGTGGTGATTGCCCTCATTATGCTGGTCGACAAGAATCCCACCTCGTTTCCTGACTTATTAATGGCATTGGCCGCAGGCATCATTATTGGTCGGGAAATCGTTATTTCCGCTTTGCGGGAGTGGATGGCGGAAATTGGAGAGCGTGCACAGGTTGCAGTTTCCGTTATCGGAAAAATGAAAACCATCGCGCAAATGCTGGCAATTCCTTTTTTGCTTTACAAGCAATCGATTGGCGATATACCCACCGCTGAGGTGGGTTTTGTGCTGCTTTATATTGCCGCTGGATTAACAATATGGTCTATGTTTGTCTATCTCAAGGCCGCCTGGCCAATACTCTCAAAAAGTTGATGGTAGTGATGGGGGTGGGCGGTGGTAAAAGAGTCGGCTTGTAATAATATACGGTTGTTTGGTTGCACCCATTGCGAATAGGTTTTGCGGATAAAGCGTGAGCATGAGCTGTTACCTTCAATAAACGATTTATTCGTGTTAATGGCTTGGTTTTCCTAAAAACGGCTTGACAGTGGCAAGTTGAACGGTAGAATACCACGGCTTGGACCAACGCGGGAATAGCTCAGCTGGTAGAGCACAACCTTGCCAAGGTTGGGGTCGCGAGTTCGAATCTCGTTTCCCGCTCCATTCTTCCTCCACGGGGTATGGTGCACGAATATAAAACCTCGGTCCTGCGGTCGGGGTTTTTTGGTTTTGGGGCTCTCTCGTTGAATGGTTACGATTTTATCCAGGCGAGAGAGGTCTGGCGGAATGGCAGAGTGGCTATGCAGCGGATTGCAAATCCGTGTACCTCGGTTCGACTCCGGGTTCCGCCTCCACATTTTCACTGTATATTCGGTATTGTACACGCTGGTGCACGTTGTTATTGTGTTGCGCTTATTTACGTTGTACTTATTAAATTGTATGTTAGTGCAGATCGCCCGGGTGGTGAAATTGGTAGACACAAGGGACTTAAAATCCCTCGGCTTAACGGCCGTGCCGGTTCGATTCCGGCCCCGGGCACCATTTACTTTTTGCCGTA